>DASVPY010000108.1:0-61520 GCA_036389395.1 Pyrinomonadaceae bacterium | reverse complement strand
ATCGAGGTGGTTTCATCGTCAGAGTGAATTACACGACGCCGCGCCTAACTGCTCATTCAACCGGAGCGCGAATAGCGTTGCTTTCATCCGCAAGACTTGGCTATATCAGCGGTTCGTCGCGCCCGGTTAGATACTGTGTTGCTTGTCAAGCAGATTTTGCCCACTCGGGATCGAATGACTGGCCTGACTTCAACACCCCATAAGCGAGATGCACAAGCTTACGCATCACCGCACAGATGACACTCATCTTACTTTTGCCCCGCTCTTGCAAGCCCTTCGCCCAGGCTTGGAAGAACGAACTGCACCGCAGCGCCGTAATCGCCGGGAAGTAGAGCGCTCGCCGCAGCCTCGCGTGGCCGAGCTTTGAAAGCCTGGTGCGCCCTCTGATACTCGTTCCCGATTGCCGCCCACGCGGAACCAGGCCCGCATAAGCGGCGACCTGACGCGCACTGCGGTACTGCTTGATGTCTGTAATCTCTGCGAGCAACAGCGCTGCCGTGGTCTCGGCGATGCCTGGAATGGGATCGAGCAACTCGCTTTGCTGTTTGAGTGTCGGATGTTGGTTGACGTGTTGGCGGATCAACTCTTCTGTGCGCTTGATCTGAGTATTTAGATGAGCGAGCAGTTCTTCGACCCTCCGGCGCACTGAGTCAACGCTGATGCCCGAAGAGAGCCGATTCTCTCCCATCACGCGCATCTCGATGAGAGACTCAAGGCGGCGCACGAGTGCTTGTAGTTCCCGCACTTCCTGTGGCGGCGGCATCCACGCAGGCGGCGCTTGCGCGAGGCAAAGGCGGGCGATCAACTCAGCGTCAACACGGTCTGTCTTGGTGCGCGACAATCGGCTCTGGGCGAAGGCTTTGATGGCTGCCGGGTTGATGACGCTCACGGTGTGACCCGCCTGATGGAGAAAGAGCGAGAGTGCTTCGCCGTAGGTGCCCGTGGCTTCGAGGCAAGCGTGGACTCTCCCGACCCGCTGCTTGGAGAGCCACCCCGAGAGTTGCTCGAAGCCGGTCAAGGTGTTGGGAAAGAGTTTATGCTTGAGTTTGCCGCTTGGCTGGATGAGACAGGCGTTGAACTTGAGTTTCGAGATGTCAATGCCGAGCACTGGTTCTGTCATGGTCAACTCCTCTGGAATGAGATGCGGCGCGGGTCAAACTTGCAGATACAAGCTCAGCTTCAGGATGGAAGCGGCTTCGGATACTGTCCGACCTCTGAGCGCTGCGCGGATGGATGCCGGGAGCTTGTCTAACCGGCTGACTCTGTTGGGTCATAATTCGAGCACAGCTTCGCCGGCATCCTGTCTTAGCTCAAGCTTGCCGCTTGAGCCGACATCAGTCAACATACAAATGCGGGCGTTAGCCAGCCCGATGAGGCTCTCTGGGAATTGCCGTGAACGGCCCTAGGACTTGACCCAGGCTGGATAGATATTTCGCTTTCCAATGCAGCAAATGCCTTCGCAGGCCGTGCAAGACACCACTACATATAGGCGGTCCCGCGGCAATTCCTGGAGACCCCCGATGAGTGAGAAATCCGATGCGCGCGCGGTGCCGGTCAACGTCCTGATGCGGCGGCCGACGCTCTTTGGTGTTCCGGCACTGCCGATTCTGGCTGCGCCGCTGATCGTCCGGCGCGCTCACGTGGAGGAGGCTGGAGCTTTGGCGGCGCTCTTGGGCCGCGCGTATCCTACTGAAACTTGGGATGCGGCGGGTACTGAACGTGAGCTGTTCTGTGACGAGACGGTCAGGGCGACCTTGGTGGTCGCGGCAGAGGGGCGGCTGGTGGCGACGGCTTCGTTGCAGGTGCGTCCTGACGCGCCGGAGTGTGGTTGGGTGCGTTGGGTTGCGACGGAGCAGGCTCGGCGTCGGGAGGGCTTGGCGCGGGCGTTGGTTATCGGTGTGCTTGCGATGGCGCGGCAAGCGGGATGTAGGGAAGCTCGTCTTCGTACGCAGACCGATCCGTTGGCGGCGATCCCGTTGTATTTGCAGTTGGGGTTCGAGCCACTTGTGACGGGCGAGCCGGAACGTGAGGTGTGGGCGCGAGTGCTCAGGCTTCTGAGCGGCGAGGCTGGTGATGGTCGCGTCGGGCCGCCGGCTGGCTAACTCGGCGCTCCACCCGACTCGCCTTTGTTGGAGCGATTTTTCGCATTCTGCGAGCGTAAAAGTCACCTTGATCGAGAACCTCGGTGGCAACTCACCGGCGAGCGGGTGAGCTTCACCGTTAGGCTTAAGCAATTCGCTTCTAAAACTTGTGAGGCTGTGAATGCTCATGCGTAAATTAATAATAGTTGCGATTGGAGTAGTGCTCCTACAGGCGCAAAGTGGCTCCAGTTACCTCTTTGCCCAAACAGAGAATATTACGCGCCAGGAAATGCTTCGCGGCTCAGTCACGCCCGAACGCGAATGGTGGGACGTGCTGCATTATCACCTGAAGGTTGAGTTTTTGCCTGAGACCAAGAGGTTGAAAGGGTCGAATGCGATAACTTTCAAAACGCTAAAAGCGGGCAACAAAATGCAGATTGATTTGCAGCCGCCGCTTGCAATCACGAAAGTCACGCATGGTGACGCCCAACTCAAGTTCGAGCGTGAAGGCAATGTCTATTGGGTAACTTTCGAGAAAGACACGCCCAAAGGCGTGGAAGATAAGGTCGAAGTATTTTACGAAGGCGTCCCGGTGGTGAGTAAGAATCCGCCCTGGGTCGGCGGGATAACTTGGGGCAGAGATGACCTCGGAGAGCACTTCATTGTCACCACCTGCCAGGGCATCGGAGCGAGTATCTGGTGGCCGAATAAAGATCACGGGGCTGATGAACCTGATCGCGGGATGAGAATCAGCGTGACTGTGCCGGAGAATCTAACGGCCATCTCTAACGGCCGTCTGAGAAAAACAGACCACAATGTCGCCGGTAAAACAAAGACCTTTCACTGGGAAGTCCTGAACCCGATCAATAATTATGGCGTCAACGTTAATATTGGCAACTACGTAAACTTCTCCGAAAAATATCGCGGCCAAGGCGGGCTGCTGGACATGGACTACTGGGTGCTGGCGCACCAAAAAGATGCCGCGCTCAGGCAATTCAAAGAAGCCCGCCGCATGATGGCAGCCTTCGAGCATTGGTTCGGGAAATACCCTTTTTACGAGGACAGTTACAAACTCGTCGCGGTTTCATATCCCGGCATGGAGCATCAAAGCTCTGTTACCTACGGCAACTGGTTTAGGAATGGCTTTCTCCAACGAGACTCTAGCGGCACCGGGGTCGGTTTTAAATTCGACTTCATTATCGTACACGAGTCCGCACACGAATGGTTTGGCAATAACATCTCGATGAAAGACGCGGCGGACATGTGGATTCATGAGAGCTTCGCAAATTATGCAGAAAGCCTTTTTGTCGAGTACCACTTTGGTAAGAAGGAGGCGGAAGATTATATGATTGGCAACCGCCGCCTCATCAAAAACGACCGGCCGATTATCGGCACTTACGGTGCCAACAGAGAAGGGTCGGGCGACATGTACCCCAAGGGCGGGAACATGCTGCACACCATCCGCCAAATTATCAATGACGATGCCAAATGGCTCTCCATCCTGCGCGGCCTCAACGCCGATTTCTGGCACCAGACCGTTTCTACAGAACAGATCGAATCATATATGAGTAAGCAGGCCGGCATTGATCTCAGTAAGGTCTTTGACCAATACCTGCGGACGACAAACATCCCGTTATTAAAGTACAAGGTTAATGGGAAGACACTATCGTTCAGCTATGAGAGAGTCGTTAAAGGGTTTGCGATGCCGATCCGCGTAGCTATTAATGGCAAGGAAGTCGCAATAACGCCGAACGAGGCCACACAGACTTTTGTCTTCCCCGAAGAGATCACAACATTTGAAGTCAATCGCAACTTCTACATTGATAAGAAAAATGATCTGTGACGCCTGTGCTCCGCCTGACAACGTCCTGCGGCGGACGCGCAACCGGCGAGCCTTTTATCCTCACAGGTTCGTGCGCAGAGTTCGCTTAAATTCGACCGATTAAAAACTGATCGCAGGGGGCGACCGCGCCCCCGCCGTCGCCGCCCGCCCTTGGTTACACTCGGCCGCGCTCAGTCCGCGGCGACCGCTTCGATGATGCTGAACGGCGATGTCGTCGGCACGATGCGCGTCACGCGCAAGCCCGCGCGCGCGCACAACGCGCGGTACTCTTCCGCCGTGCGCTCCTGCCCGCCCGGCGAGGTCAGCATCTCTATGTCGAGCACCTTCGCGTAGTCGAACCCGCTGCCGGCGGCCACGACCGCCTCGACGATCAGCACGCGCCCGTCCGCCCGCATCGCGCGCCGGATGTTGCGCAGGATCGTGAGCGCGCGCTCGTCGTCCCAGTCGTGGATGATGTGCTTCATGATGTAGGCGTCCGCGCCCGCCGGCACGGCCACGAAGAAGTCGCCGGTCGCCAGTTCGCAGCGCCCCAGCAGCCCTTCAGCCTCAAGCCCCGCGCGCGCACGCTCGATGACGTGCCCCAGGTCGAAGAGCACGCCGCGCAGCGCCGCGTGCGCGCGCAGGATCGACGTGAGCAGACGCCCGTGCCCGCCCGCCACGTCTACCAGCCGCTCGACGCCCGCGAAGTCGTAAGCCTCGACGACCGCCGCCGCCCCCGCCGCGGACATGCTCGTCATCGCGCGGTCGAAGACGGCGGCCGCCTCCGGGTGCGCGGCGAAGTAGGGGAAGACCTCCGCGCCGTGGACGTAGCCCCAGGCGGGCCGGCCCGTGCGCACGCTGTAGATGGTGCTGCCCCAGACGCGCCAGTGCCAGTCCTCGCCCATGAAGATGGCGGCGTCGCGCATTGAGTCGGGCGCGGCCGCGCGCAGCACTTCGGCGGCCGGCGTCAGCTCGAAGCGGCCGTCGGCGCGCTCGGCGAAGACGCCGTAGGCGGCCAGCGCGCGCAGGATGCGGTAGAGCGCCGGGGCGTGCGCGCCCGTGGCGGCCGCCAACACGGCCGCGTCCTCAGGCCCGTCGGCGAGTTGGTCGGCGACGCCCAGTTGCGCCGCCACGTAAAGCGCCTGCGAGACCAGGCAGCCCAGCGCCAACTGCATGACCAAGGCCCCCGGCGGCACGCCCTGCGCCGATGCTGGCGACTCGGTCGCGGTCGAGTCGGGCCGCGTCGTGGTCGCGTCCGGCCCGACCGGGGTCACGTCCGGCCGCGGCGCGGCCGGCGCTTCCGGCGCGCTCACCCGCGCGACACCGCCCAGCGGCGACTCGTCTTTATGAAACAGTGCCGAGATAGACATCCCTTCCCCTTCCAAAGAGAAACTTTTTCGCTCTATCAGTTCGTCGGAGAGGCGAACTGCCCTTCACACGGCTAACGCGCAAAAACCGGCCCCGCCGGATCACGACAGCCCGTAAAGGGTTACGGCGGCGCACGCCGGCCCACGCCAGACCGCGCCGGCTCCGGCGCACCCGGTGCCCGGCCTTTTGTGATCCTTTTTCCGCCCCGTTCCCGCGTTAACGGTTGGAGGCAAAAACGCCATGCGACAGAACAGACCAGTGCGAATCATCAAGCGCGACCAGCGGGCGCGCGCCGCGCAAGCAGCGGCGGTGCAGACCGAAGCGCCCGCGCCGGCAACTTCGGAGCGGGAACTGAAAGCGGCGGTCGCCGGCTGGGTGCGCGAGCACCGCCAGCGCTCCGAGGAACTCCGCCAGTCGCTCCGCGCCATGTTCGGCACCTGGGACGTGCGCGCCGGCTCCCGCGCCTAACCCGCCCCGCCCGCCCGCGCCCCCTGCGCCGCGCGGCCAAAGCCTACGCACCGCGGCAATCATTCCTACGTGCCGCGGCTGCGCGCCGGACTCACAACCCCATCTCAGTCAGCGCGGCGCGCGCTCGCCGTTAGCGTCTTTCTTTCAACCCGCAATCTCAATTCGGGGTTGATATTTCTCGCAACCTATCTTTCAATAGCCGCGGGAGGCTGAGTTATGAGTACGACCGCGCAAAGTCTTATCGAGTCGTTCGATGAACTGCCGGAGGCCGAAAAACAGAAGGTCGCGTCCGAAATCCTGCGGCGCACGATTAACTTCGACACGCCGCCCCTCTCGGACGAAGAACTCGCCTTGAGCGCGGAGGAACTATTCCTGGAACTCGACCGCAGAGAGGCGGAAGACGCCCGCTCCTAATCGCGGCGAGGTCTGGCTCGTCGATCTGGGCTACGCGGCGAAAGTCCGCCCTTGTCTTGTGCTGAGTATTTCGGCGGCGGACGAGGATAGAGCTTTAGTCACGCTAGTCGCGCACACGACAAGCGCACGCGGTTCGAGGTTTGAAGTTGACATGAAGGTGCGGTTCCTGCGTGCCGGCGTTTTCGACGCTCAAAATCTTGTCACCATCCCGCACGCTAAATTGATCCGAAAACCGGGCACGCTCACGCCAGACCAATTAGCCGCGATTGAAAACATGGTGCGGTCCTGGCCCGGCCTATAGACCGACGCTCGCTCGCGCCTCAGCGATTGTTGGCGCGCGAGTTGTGTTTGGCGATGAGGTGTGAGACTTGGGGCGGGGTGTCGCCGGTGTGGAAGGCGCGGACGCGGGCCTGCACGGTTTGATCTTCTCGCGTGACGCGGGCGTGCTGGCGCATGTGTTCGGCCCAGGACTCGACGAGGAAGGTCTCAAGGTAGCGGCCCGGTTGCGCCGGGTCGGTGAACAGACCCCAGCGGATCGCGCCGTCGCGCCGCAGAATCCGCTCCAGGGCCTGCATCTCCCGGATAAACTCGGCGGCGCGCGCCGGGTCGATCCGGTACTCGACCGTGACCAGGACAGGCCCCTGCTCCGGGTGCGGCTCGCACACCACCGTCGGCTCCGTCCAGTGTAGCGACGGGCTGAGGTCTAACGCTTCGCCCGCGCGCAGCGGGTAGAACGGGGTCGCCAACAACCCGACGAGCAGCGCGCCCGCGCCGGCCGCGAGCGTCCAAGTGATCCCTGCGCGCTCGGCCACCAAGCCCCAGACGGCGCTGCCCGCCGCCAGCGAGCCGAAGAAGACCAGCAGGTACAAGGCGAGCGCACGCGCGCGCACCCACTCCGGCACTGTCGTCTGGACGCTGATGTTGAGGCTCGACATCGTCGTCATCCAAGCCACGCCGCCCGCGACCGCCGCGCCCACCAGCAGCCCGAAGACGCGCACGTAGGCGAGTGTCGCGGTCGCGCCCGCGAAGACGACCGTGCCGACGACGACCAGCAGGTTCACCGACAGCCCGCGCCGCGCCCGCGGCAGCACGAGCGCGCCGAGCACCGCCCCGCCGCCCAAGCCCCCCAGCAGCACGCCGTAACCGACCGCGCCCAAGCCCAACTCCCTGCGCGCCATCAGCGGCAGCAGCGCCCACAGCGCGCTCGCGCACGTGGCGAAGACGCCGGTGCGCACCAGTAGGTTGCGCAACTCCGGCGCGTGGCGCGCGTAGCGCAAGCCCGCGCGCATCGCGCCCGCCACGCGCTCGGTCGGCGAGATGCTCTCGACCGGCGCTCTGCGCCAGCGGTAGAGCACGAGCAGCACGCCGACGAACGAGAGCGAGTTCAACAGGAAGACGGCCCACGAGCCGGCCGCCGCCACGATCAGCCCGCCCAGGGCCGGCCCGACCGCGCGCGCGATGTTAAAGGCCACGCTGTTGAGCGAGACGGCCGCGGGCAGCTCTTCGCGCGGCACAAGCTCGGGCACGATGGCCTGCCACGCGGGCGCGTTCAGGGCCGTGCCCAGACCGAGCGCGAAGGTGAGCAGCAGCAGCACGGCGGGCGTGGCGAGGTGGAGGAGCGTGCAGCCGGCGAGGGCGACCGCGGCGCAGAGCATCCAGCCCTGCGCGACGAGCAGGAGGCGGCGGCGGTCTATGATGTCGGCGAGCGCGCCCGCGGGCAGCGCCAGCAGGAACATCGGCGCGTTCTCGGCCGTCTGCATCAGCGCGACTAGGATCGGCGTCGGCGCGAGCGTCGTCATCAGCCACTCCGCGCCGACGTTGTGCATCCACGTGCCGACGTTCGACGCGACGGCCGCCAGCCACAGCGCGCGGAAGAGCGCGAGCCGCAAGGGACTCCAAGGGGATGCCGTCTGCTTATCCACGGGTTGGGTGCAAGGGTCGCACCCCGCCGCGCCCGCGGTCAAGGCGGGATAAACTTCGCGGCCCGCTTCGCGTACTTTGCGGTTAAGGCCGAAAAGCTTTAACCGCAAAGTACGCGAAGCGGGCCGCGAAGGGCGCGAAGGGGTTTAGCTCGTTACTAGCGGATGATGGTGAACGGGCCTTGGCCGGCGCGGCGGTTGGGCCGGTTGAAGTTCGGCGTGAGGGTGGAGCGGCCGCCGAGCACGCCCTGGACGATGGCGAGCCGCGCGAGGAGGCGCGCCTCCGGGTACTGGAAGCGGTCGGCCGTCGTGCGCGCACGCTCGAAGTCGCTCTTGGCGAGCACGGCCAACTCCTGCCCGTAACGCGCCACCATCACGCTGAGCGTGGTGTTGCCCGGCAGCGTCATCTCGCCGTCCTTGAAGACGTTGATCTCGAAGCCGCTGAGTTGCGCCGCGGCCGGCAGCAGTTCGTTCAGTTGGTTGATGCCCTGCTCCAACACCTCGAAGCCGCGCGTCGGCTCAACGTCGGCGAGCGCGTGTGCGACCTGCAACTGCGTCTCGAGCTGCCGGTAGTTCGCGGCGCGGTGCGCGACCATGGCGCGCGCGTCGTCGAGAAACTGAAGGGCCTGTTTCGGGTTGTCGGGCCGCACGGCGTCGGCCAGTTGCAGCAGGAGTTGGACGCGCTCCTCTTCGGTCGTGAGCCGCGCGAGTTGTTGGCGCACGTCTTCGAGTTGGTTGGCCTTGGCCTTGCGCAGCGTCTGCTGCTCGGCGATGGCGTCCGCGATGACGGCGCGCATGTCCGCGTCGAGGTGGTCGGCGGCGATCTGGCGGGCGCGCTCCGGGTTGCCTTCGGCGATGGCGCGGAAGGCCGCCTGCTGGTAGAGGCGCGGCTGCACGCCGGGCGGCGCGCTGGCCGCGGCGGCGAGCAGACCGTCGGCCGTGCCCTGCTGCATGGCCATGCTCACCTGCTGGGCCTGGACGGCGCGCTGGTTATTGTCTATCCCCGCCTCGGTCAACTTCTGGCGCAGGGCCTGTGCGCGCGCCGGGAGATATTGCTCGACCTGCGGCAGCAGCGTCTGCGCGCTCACGAGCAGCGCGCGTGCGTTACGCTGCTCGGCCTGCGCGTCGGCCGCCTGCCCCGTCGCCGCGCCGGCCGTCGTGCTCGTCGTGGTGGTCGTGTTCGTCGTGCGCCCGCCGCCGCCGCCGCCGCGCGGGCCGCCGCCCTGCCCGTTGATGCGCCCGGTCACGACCGGAGCGCGCTGGACGTTCTGGACGGCCGGGGTCTTGAGCGCGGCCCCGACTACGGCGTCGAGCAGGTTGCGGTAGGCCGTGGCGTTGAGCAGTTGGTTGCCGGCCGCTGACGCGGACGGCGTGCCTTCGGCGGGCTGCGCGCCGGGGCGCAGGAGGCTGAAGGCGAGGTTGATGGCCTCGCGGTTGGCGAGCAGGGTTTCGGGCTGCAACTGACTGATGATCTTCTCGGTCAGGCGCGCGGCCGCGGTCTTGTCGGTGCGCTGCAACTGCGCGAGCGTGCCGCCGAGCATGGCGGAATACTGCCCCTTGTCGAGCATCTCCTCGGCCCGGCGCAAGGCGGCGGCCGGATCGGTCTCGGCGATCATGGCGAGCAGACGTTGTTCGAGCATCGCCTCGTCGTCCGCGGGCCGGCCGCGCGCGGCGTCGGTCGTCTGCGGGCGCGTCGTCTGGAAGAGTTGGTAGGCGAGCGTGGCGTCGTGGCGCGCGGCCGCGAGCACGAGTTCCTGACGCAGCCGCGCGACCTCGCCGTAACCCCGCCGCTCGTTGCTGACGGGCTGGCGCGTCAACTCGCCGAGACTCGACGCGGCGCTCGCGAACAGCGTGCGCGCGCGCCCCTCGTCGCGCTTCCAGAGCAGATCGGCCGCGGCCGCCTGCATCCGCACGCGGTTCTCCGGCAGGCGCAGAGACTGCGCGTCGCCGATGGCGTCTTCGAGCAGCGCGTAGGCCTGTTGCTCGGCCGCCTGCTTCTCCTCCGCGGTCGGCGCGGTCGGCGACGCCAGCGGCGCGGCCTCCTGCGCCCGCGCCGCGCCCGCCAGGGCCGCGAGCGCGAGCGCGCAGTGCATGATGATTATGACTCTGAGCTTTCGTGTGTTCATTAAAGTTTCCACCTCGGCCGCACTTCGGGAGGGGGCGCGGCTATTCAAGAAGGCATACGTTTAGACGCGCCCGCGCGCCCGCCGGTTACAGTTTATTCGCCGCGGGCGCGGGCGCGAAGTGGGCGGGAAGGGTTTTGCGGGCGGCGCGGCCACTCGGACTTGTCGGCGGCCGACTGCTTCTACTTGGCCTTGTCGGCCGAGGGGTTCTTGTTCATGCGGGCGGTGAGGTCGCGGTAGAAGTAGACCGGGTCTTGCACGCGGACGAAGCGGGCGGTGAACTGGCTCATGCGCACCATGATGTCGTCGCCGTCCTGCAACTCGATGTGCACCATGCCGTCGGCGTTCAGCGACGCGTAGTGCTCCGTGCGGACGTGTATGCGCAGGGTCGCGCCCTGCGCGAGCACGATGGCGCGATCCAGACAGAGGTGCGGCGAGATGGGCAGGATCAGTATGTTCTTCAACTCCGGCGGCAGGATCGGGCCGCCGGCCGCTAACGCGTAGGCGGTCGAACCCGTAGCCGTGGCGACGATGAGACCGTCGGCGACGAAGGTCGTCAGCTCGTGCGCGTCTATGTAGGTGCGCAGGCGGACGGGGCGCGCGACGCCGCCGCGGTTGATGACCGTCTCGTTCAAGACCTCGTACGCGCCGAGCACTTCCCCGCCGCGCTGGTGTTCGGCGTGCAGCATCATCCGCTCTTCGAGCCAGTAGTCGCCGACGAGCACGCGCGCGAGCGGCCCCTTCCAGTCGTCCATGTCCACTTCGGGCAGGAAGCCGAGGCGGCCCAAATTGATGCCGAGGACGGGGACGCCGTGCGGCGCGGCCATGTTGCCGCTGCGCAGCATCGTGCCGTCGCCGCCGCTGACGATGATCATGTCCTGTTCCGCGAGGCGCGCGGCCGCCGCCTCGTCGCCGAAGAGCGCCGCCTCGGCCGTCACGCCGAGCCGCCGCAGGTGGCGCACGATCTCGTCCGCCAGCCGCTCGGACTTCTCCACGCGCGGGTGGTGATAGACCTGCACGCGCTCGGGCGGCTTGCCGGCGGGTCGCGCCTGCGTCGGGGCTTCGTCGAAGTTCATCATGTCACTCAACAACTAAAGATGACGGCGCACGGTTAAGCGAGCACGCACGTCGCCGTCACGCCGCGCGCGGACGTTACCGCGCGGCGCGCGCGCCGTCTATTTCGGCGAGCGCGCGCTTCAGGATTTTGCCGTGGTCGAAGGCGAGGCGCGGCAGCGCGCCCACGGGAAACCAGCCGACGGCGCGCGCGTCGTCCGCGGCCTCGACGCGGTGCTTGCCCGCGCCCAGTTCCGCGACGTAGGCGACCGAGACCGTCCAGCCGCGCGGGTCGCGCCCCGGATCGCCGAACGCGCCCACCTGCCGGACGCGCGTGACGCGCAAGCCCGTCTCTTCGCGCAGCTCGCGGCGCGCGGCGCGGTCGAGCGGCTCGTCTTTGTTGACGAAGCCGCCGGGCAGCGCCCAGCGGCCGGCGAACGGCGCGCGCGCGCGCTGGATCAGCAGGACGCTCAAGCGGCCCGTCGCCTCGTCGCGCTTCAGCACCACGCAGTCGGCGGTCAGCGACGGCTTGTCGTAGCTACGTTTCGCCATAAGCGTCTCCGTCCGGTCGCAGCGCGCGCGTGCGTCAAAGCGCCTGCGCCGGGGCGGCGCTCGCCCCGGCCGCCGCGCCGTCGGCCGCGACCTTGGCGCGCGCCTCCGCCAGCACGGCGTCGTAGTGCGCTTCGAGCGCGGCGTTCGTGCCGCGCATCCCGGCCACGACGCGCTCCGTCCACGCGAGGTATTCGACGCGGCGCTGGTGCGGCCAGTGCGTGGGCGGCGTGTAGGCCACGTCGTAGACGTTGAACGCCTTGTCGGCCAGCCGGATCAGCTTCGCGCCCACGGAGAGGTGCGGCGCGCGCTCGACTTGCAGCCGCTTGCGCTCCGGCTTCGGCAGGCTCTTGTCGTCGGACACTTCGGCGACGAGCGCGCTGACGCGCGCCCCGAAGTGCGTCGTCAACTCCGCGAGCGTCGCGTCGGTGTCTTCGACCGTGTCGTGCAGGATGCCGGCGACGAGCACTTCCGCGTCGCGCACGCCGCCGACGCGCCAGAGCAGCTCGACGACGTTGATCGGGTGGTTGATGTAAGGCGTGTCCGCGCCGCCCTTGCGCCGCTGAAGCCGGTGCTTGTCGGCGGCGAAATTGAGTGCCGCGAAAATTTTCGTGACTGCCGCTTCGTCCATGTCTCTATCTCGGCTGGCCGCTTGCGTTCAACTTATAACACAGACGCCGCGGGGTGAGACACAGGGGCGCGGCGGCTACCGGGGCAGCAAGGCTCTGAGCTTCGCGGCGTAAGGCGAGTTGAGTTGTTCGAGCTGTTGCGCTTGCGACTCGGCCTCGCGCCGGTCGCCGAGGTCGAGCGCGAGCACGCCGAGGTTGTAGCGCGCCTCCTCGTACGTCCCGTTGAGCCGCACGGCCTCTCTGAACTCGGCGAGCGCCAGCAGCGCGGGCGCGCACGCGCGCCAAGCTAGCATCGTGATCCTCATGTGCGTCATCTCCTAAGCTGTGACGGCGCGCGCAGACGTTACGGCGCTTAACGAGGCCACGCGGTCGAGCGAACATGACCGTGAGAGGGCCGGGTTATATCACACGCGACGAACGTCTTGCCCGCAGGAGAACCGACTTGCGCAGAGGTGCGGTTGCGTGTAGCGGCAGGAAAGATCAACACAGAGTTCACAGAGTTCTTACTGTGTCCTCTGTGGCCCTCTGGCCGCTGTGTTGATCTGATCTTCCGCTACAGGCGACTTAAAAACGATCTGAGAGGGCGTTCACTGGCGCAGGACGGGTGCGGCGGGGACAACGACGCGCTTGGGCGGGTTGCGGCGTAGCTCGTCCATGAGCCACTTGACGGCGGCTTCGAGCGTCGGGTCTTCGCCGCGCGCGAGGGCTTCGGGCCGGTCAACGACTTCAATGTCCGGGTCTACGCCGACGCCTTCGACCGCCCACTGCCCCGACGTGTCGAGGAAGCGGAAGGTCGGCGCGCTCAGGCTGCCGCCGTCGGCGAGTTGCGGGTTGCCGGAGATGCCGATCAGACCGCCCCAGGTGGTCGTGCCGAAGATACGGCCGAGCGCGCGCTCGCGGAAGTAGTAGGGGAAGGCGTCGCCGCCCGACCCGGCGTAGCCGTTCGTGAGCATCGCTTTGGGCCCGGCGTTGGCGTAGACGGGCGTCGAGTTCGCGCCGATGCCGCGGCGCACCCAGTAGTTGAGCGGCTTGCGTTCCAGCAACTCGATCATGCGGTCGGGGATGAAGCCGCCGCCGTTGTAGCGGTCGTCAATGACGAGCGCGTCCTTGTTCGCCTGCGGGTAGAAGTTCTTGAACAACTCGCGGTTGCCTTCGACGGCCGTGTTCGGCGCGTGGATGTAGCCGATGCGCCCGTCTGAAAGTTTGGCGACGAGCGCGCGGCGCGACTCGATCCAGTCGAGGTAGCGCAGGTTCGATTCCGTCTTGACGGGGCGCACGCGCTCGTCGTGCGCGCCCGCCGGGTCGGGCCGGTCGTTGAGCGTGAGCGTGACGACGCGGTCGGCTTTAGCTTGCAGTAGCTCGTAGAAGTTTTTCACGCCGCGCGCCGGGCGGCCGTCAACGGCGAGGATCAGATCGCCGACTTTGGCGCGCACGCCCGGCTCGGTCAGGGGCGAGCGGAAGCTCTCGTGCCAGTTCTCGCCGGGGAAGATGTGCGTGATGCGGTAGTAGCCCGAAGGGTCGGGCGCGATCTCAGCGCCGAGCAGGCCGCCGTTGGCGCGCGTGACGGGCGGCGGGTCGTCGCCGCGCTCGACGTAGATGTGCCCGGCCATTAACTCGCTCCCCATCTCGGTGAGCACGAAGTTCAAGTCTTCGCGGTTGGCGACGTAGGGGACGAGCGCGGCGTACTTGGCGCGGATCGCGTTCCAGTCCACGCCGTGCATGTTCGGGTCGTAGAACCAGTCGCGCATGATGCGCCAGGCGTCGTGGTACTCCTGCGCCCACTCGGCCTTCGGCTCGATCTTCATCGTCAGGCCGTCGAGCTTGAGGAGTCCGGCGTCGGGCTTCTGCCCCGGCGCGACGGGCGCTGTGCCGTAGTTGTCGCGCACCTGGAAGACGAACTTCTTGCCGTCGGCGGAGAGGTCGTAATCCTGTATGCCTTCGATGATCGTCTGCTCGGCCTTGGCGTCGAGGTTGTAGAGCGCGAGCTTGCCGGGGCCGGAGATGTAGAGCACGCCGTCGCCGGTCGCGGCGAGGTGGCGGTAGTTGGCGGGCGGGCCCGGAATGGCGCGGACGCGGTTGGCGAAGCCGGCGAAGTCGATCTTGACGACGGGCACGGCCGTCTTGTCGTCCGCCTTCGCGCCGGCCGGCTTGGCGTCAGACTTCGCGTCGGCGGGTTTGGCGTCGGCGGGCGGCGTCTGTTCGGGCGTGGGCGACGCGGCGGGCGAGGCGGCGGGCGAAGCGCCGGGCTGCGGCTTCGTGGTCTGCGCGGGGTTGGGCGGCGCGGTGAGCGGCGTCTCCTTCGTCTTGACGCGCTCCTCGTCGCTCGCGGGCAGGAAGAGCGCCGGGCCGTCCGCCGCGAGGAGGCCGACGTAGACGCGCGTCGGGTTCGTGTAGAGGTAGTTGAACTCCCACGCGCTGAAGGTCAGGTTGAAGTCGCGGTTCGAGAGGAAGTAGAGGTAGCGGCCTTTCGGATCGAAGACCGGCTCGGCGTCGCTCGTCATCCCGCCCGTGAGTTTCTGCGTGTGGTTGTTCGCCAGCGAGTAGACCCAGATTTCGGAGAACTGGTTGTCGCCCGCCTTCGCGTAGGCGAGCCAGCGGCTATCGGGCGACCAACTGTAGCTCGTGATGTCGTTGCGCGCGCCGCGATCCACGTCGGTCGTCTTGCCGGTCGTGACGTTCACGAAGCGCAGCCTTTGCTTCTTGTCGCCGTAGGCGAGCATCGTCGAGTCGGGCGACCAGATGGCCGGGTAGCGCCAGATGTCGCCGTCGGTCGTGACGCGCCGCTCCGCGCCCGTGCCGTCGGCCGGGCGGACGTAGAACTCATACTCGCCGGAACGGTCGCTCAGGTAGGCGACCCAGCGGCCGTCGGGCGACCAGGTGGGCGCGAGTTCGCGCACGCCTTGCGAGTCGGTGAGGTTGCGCACCTCGCCCTCTTTGGCGGGCGCGGTGTAGATGTCGCCGCGCGCGCCGAACAGCGCCCGCGCGCCCGTGGGCGAGAGCGCGTAGGTCTCTATGTTGGCCTTGACGTTGCGGAAGTAGGCGACGGTGTCGGGGAAGTCGCCGTAGACTTTGATCGGCACGCGCTCGTCGCGCCCGGTCTTCGCGTCGAGCCGGTAGACGTAGCCGCCGGCCTCGTAGACGAGTTGGTCGCCCGCGCCGCTCGGCCAGAGCACGTCGTAGTCGGAGCGGTTCGTCACCTTGCGCGTTTGCTTGCTGCGCGTGTCGTAGGCGAACAGGTTCATCGTCCAGTCGCGGTCGGAGATGTAATAGATGGTGTCGCCCAGCCAGACGGGCACTAAGTCCTGCGCGCGCGTGTTCGTGATCTGCTCGGCGGTGTTGCTCTTGAGATCGTAAATCCACACGTCGGGCGACTGCCCGCCGCGGTAACGCTTCCAGCCGCGGAACTCGTTGGCGATGGGCGTGTAGGCGAGGCGCGCGCCGTCGGGCGCGTAGCTCGCGCTGCCGCCTTCCGTGATCGGCAAGGGCTGCTCCGTGCCGCCCTCGACGGGCACGAGGTAGGGGCGGCCGAGGCGGTCGCTGTAGGGGACGCGGTTGGCGCGGAAGAGGACGTGCTTGCCGTCGGGCGTCCAGCCGAGCATGCGGTTGTCGTAGCCGCCGCGCGGCGGGAGCGCGCCCACGTCGTTGTGGAAGGTGAGCTGGCGCGGCGCGCCGCCCTGCGTGGAGATGACGAAGACCTGGCGCGTGCCGTCGTACTCGCCGGTGAAGGCGAGCCAGCGGCCGTCGGGCGAGAACTTGGGGAAGAGTTCGAGACCGGGGTGCGAGGTGAGGCGGCGGGCTGTGCCGCCCGCGGCCGGGACAGTCCAGATGTCGCCCGCGTAGACGAAGGCGATCTGGTCGCCGTTGATGTCGGGGAAGCGCAGCAGGCGCGCGAGGTCGTCGGGCTGCGGCTGGGCGGCGGCGAGCGCCGCGAGCGCGAGCAGCAGGGCCGAGAGGGTCAGCGATTTGAACATGCGAATGGCTCCTTAAAGAAACGTCGGGGTGCGAACTTCGGACTGCGGCGTAAGGCGCGGCCTCGGTCTTAAAGCCGGAGCACGGCCGCAGGCGTTATACTCTCACAAGCGGCGCAGGGTTTCACGCGGGGCGGTTTTTATTCGGTGCCGGCGCGGCAGGATTAATCGGCGGGCAGTACGCTTCTGCAAAGGAACGCAAAGGGATTCCCGCTATTGGCGCGCGGGCTGCGGCGCGGGCGTCGGCTCTGTTGCGGCGGCCGGCTGCGTGAGTTGCGGCCTCCAGCCGGGCGCGTCCGTGTCGCCCGTGATGAGCCGCGCGCTGCGCTCGCGCGTGAAGTAGGCCCAGACCCACTCGCGCATGACCGCGAGCCGGTTGCGAAACCCGATCAGCAGGAAGACGTGGACGAACGCCCACATCAGCCACGCCACGTAGCCCGACAACTGCCGCCGGCCGATGAGCGCGACCGCGCGGTTGCGCCCGATGGTCGCCATGCTGCCCTTGTCGCGGTAGCGGAACGGCACGCGCGCCTCGCCGCGCAGGTCGCGCTGGATGTTCGCCGCTGTCAGTTGCCCCTCCTGCGTTGCCGCCGCGCCCAAACCCGGCACGGGCACGCCGTCCACGTCCGTAAGCGACGCCATGTCGCCGATGACGAAGATGTCTTTATGGCCCGGCACGCTCAAGTCCGGCGCGACGAGCACGCGCCCCGCCCTGTCCACCTCCGCGCCCAGCGCCTTGCCCAAGGGCGAGGCGGCCACGCCCGTCGCCCACAGCACCGCGCTCACCGGCAGCCATTCGTCGCCGACTCTGATCCGCCGCGCCTCCACGCCCGTCACCAGGCTGTCGGTGCGCACCTCGACGCCCAACTCCCGCAACTGCTTTTCGGCCTTGCGCGACAACGCTTCGGGGAACATCCCCAGCACGCGCGACGCGCCCTCGAAGAGCACGACGCGCGCCTTCGTCGTGTCAATCGCCTTATAGTCTTGCGCCAAGGCGCGGCGCGCGATGTCGGCGATTGCGCCGGCCAGCTCGACGCCCGTCGGCCCGCCGCCGATGACGGCGAACGTGAGCGGCTCGTGCCGGCCCGTCAGGTAGGCTTCGCGCTCCGCCAGCTCGAAGGCGAGCAGCAGGCGGCGGCGTATCTCGACCGAGTCTTCGATGGTCTTCAAACCCGGCGCGTCGCGCTCCCAATCGTCGTGGCCGAAGTAGGAGTGGCGCGCGCCGGCCGCGACGATCAAATAGTCGTAGGCGAGCGCGGAGCCGTCTCTGAGTTGCACGCGGCGCGCGGCCGTGTCGAAGCCCGTGACCTCGCCCATGATGACCTCGACGTTGCGCGCGCGGTGGAGGATGCGCCGGAGCGGCTCGGCGATCTCGCCGGGCGAGAGGACGGAGGTGGCGACCTGGTAGAGTAGCGGCTGGAACGTGTGGTGATTCTTGCGATCCACGAGGACGACGTGGACGGGCTTGTTCGCCAGCGCCTTGGCCGCGTACAGCCCGCCGAAGCCGCCGCCCACGATCACGACCCTCGGCTCCCGCCCCGCGCCGTCGCCTGCCCGCATAAGTTTTTTTGTCTCCGCCCTAGCCGAAATTTTAGTCGCACGCATTATAGCCGAATCCTGTTCGGCGGCGCGGGGCCGTTTTCAACACAGAGGACACAGAGTTAGCACAGAGGACACAGTAAGAGCTTCTGTGAACTCTGTGCTAACTCTGTGTCCTCTGTGTTGATCTTTTCCGCCCCATCCAGATTTTCATATTTTCAATCATATCGCCCGCGGCATTGACCACCGCTGAAACTATGCGCCCGCGCCGCGCGTATGCTCCGCCGCAGTTTTATCCACGACAACCCGCGCGCCTCTTCGCGCGGCAGGAGACGATCTTAATGGGCACGAGTAGACGAGACTTCATCAAGCTGTCGGCCGCGGCCGGCGGGGTCACGAGTCTGGGGCTGTCGCCGTGGTCGCGCGCGTCCGCGCGGGCCGCGCAGCGCGCCGCGCAGGAGCCGCAGCGCGCGCCCGAAGCGCCCGAACGCGCCGCCAAGCCGCTCCGCATACTGATCCTCGGCGGCACGGGTTTCACAGGCCCCTTCCAGGTGCGTTACGCGCTCGCGCGCGGGCACAAGGTCACGGTCTTCAACCGCGGCCGGACGCACCCCGGCGAGTTGCCGAAAGAGGCCGAGCAACTCATCGGCGACCGCAACGGCAAGCTCGACGCGCTCAAAGGTCGCCAGTGGGACGTGGTCATTGACAACCCGACGACGCTGCCCGTCTGGGTGCGCGACGCGGCCCAAATCCTGAAGGGGAACGCCGAGCGCTACGTCTTCATCTCGACCATCTCGGTCTACGCCGACAACAGCAAGCCGGGCATGGACGAGACGACCGTGCTGGCGAAGTACGAAGGCGCGGACGCGTTGAAGGAGACGCAGGACACGCTGCGCGCGTCGAACTTCGCCCTCTACGGCCCGCTCAAGGCGCTCGCCGAGAAAGAGGCCGAGAAGTGGTTTCCGGGTCAGACGCTCGTCATCCGGCCGGGCCTCATCGTCGGCCCCGGCGACGAGTCGGATCGGTTCACCTACTGGCCCGTGCGCATCGAGCGCGGCGGCGAGGTCTTAGCGCCGGGCGCGCCGACCGACCCCGTGCAGTTTATAGACGCGCGCGACCTGGCCGAGTGGACGATCCGCATGGTCGAGCAGGGCGCGACCGGCACGTTCAACGCGACAGGCCCGCGCGCCGAACTCTCCATCGCCGAGATGCTCTACGGCATCAAGGCCGTGACCACCGCGGACGCGCGCTTCACCTGGGTGGACGCCGACTTCCTCGCGGCGCAGAAGGTGACGCCGTGGGGCGACATGCCGGTGTGGGTCCCGCCGCGCGGCGAAGAGGCGGGCTTCTCGCGCGTCAGCAACCGGCGCGCGGTCGAGCGCGGGCTGACCTTCCGCCCGCTCGCGGAGACGGCGCGCGCCACGCTCGACTGGTTCCACGCGCAGCCCGCCGCCCGCCAGGCCCAACTCCGCGCCGGCCTCAAGCCGCAACGCGAGACCGAAGTGCTCGCCGCCTGGCACGCGCGGAAGAAGTAGCGTCCTAGTGTCGGTCTCCGTGCCCCCTCTGTGTCCTCTGTGTCTGCGGTGGTGAATGCTGCTCCCCGGGACATTCACCACCGAGACACAGAGGACACGGAGGATGCACGGAGGCTTGATTGATGACGAGAGGGCTGCTTGGATAACAGGGGGCTGGGGGCACAAGCGGGGGCCACGCAGTCGGGCGGCGCGCTGCGGCTGTTGCGCAGGGTGGTAGACGTGCGAGCGGGCGAGGTGCGGGCGCTGGCGCTGGGCTTCGTCTACTACTTCTTCGTGCTCGCCAGCTATTACGTCATCCGCCCGATCCGCGACGAGGCGGGCGTGGCCGGCGGCGTCGAGAACCTGCCCTGGATGTTCACTGGCACGCTCGCCGCGATGCTCGTGGCCAACGCGCTCTTCGCCGCGCTCGTGGCGAAGTTCTCGCGCCGCCGCTTCATCCCCATCGCCTACCGCTTCTTCGGCGCGAACCTGCTCGTCTTCTTCCTGCTCATGCTCACGCTCGCGCCGCACCGGCAAATCTGGGTCGGGCGCGCCTTCTTCCTCTGGACGAGCGTCTTCAACCTGTTCGTCGTCTCGGTCTTCTGGGCCTTCATGGCCGACACCTTCAACACCGAACAGGGCAAACGCCTGTTTGGCTTCCTGAGCGTCGGCGGCACGCTCGGCGGCAGCGCGGGCGCGGCGCTGACCGCCTCACTCGTCCGCCACATCGGCGCGGTCAACCTGTTGCTTATCGCCGCCGGGTTGTTGGAACTGAGCGCGCAGTGCGTGCGCTGGCTGCCCGCGGCCTTCGACGGCTCGCAGGGCGCGACGCGCGCGCAGGCGGCGGCCAGCCAGGAGCGCCCCATCGGCGGCGGCATCTGGGCGGGCGTCGTACACGATCTGCGCTCGCCTTACCTGCTCGGCATCTGCGCCTACATGCTGCTCTACGCGCTGACCTCCACGCTGCTCTACTTCCAGCAGGTCAACATCGCCGCCACCTCCTTCACAGACCGCGCGGCGCGCACCGCCTTCTTCGCGCAGATCGATCTGGCGGTCAACGTGCTGACGATCATCGTGCAGATATTTCTGACGGGGCGGCTGCTGACGCGGCTCGGCGTCGGCGTGACGCTCGCGCTGCTGCCGGCGCTGAGCTTCGCCGGCTTCGCGGCCGTGGGTCTGACGCCGACGCTCGCGCTGCTGGTCGTCTTCCTGACGGTGCGGCGCGCGGGCAACTTCGCCGTCGCGCGCCCCGCGCGCGAGGTGCTCTTCACGGTGGTCAGCCGCGAGGACAAGTACAAGGCGAAGAGTTTTATAGATACGTTCATCTACCGCGCGGGCGATCAGATCGGCGCGTGGTCGTTCCCGGCGCTGGGCTGGCTGGGGTTGAGTCTGGCGGGCATCTCGTTCGTGGCCGCGCCGCTCGCCGCCGTCTGGCTCGCCGTGAGCCTCTGGCTCGGCCGCCAACAGGTCGCGCGCACGCGCGCGGCGCACGCCGACGAACCGCGGCTGGTCACGGCGCTCCCGGCCGCGGGGCTGGTCGAAGGCGTCGAGTAACGGCATAATAAAAGATCAACACCGAGGGCACAGGGAAAGCCACAGAGGACACAGAATTTAAACTGTGTCCTCTGTGGCTTTCCCTGTGCCCTCGGTGTTTCAACCGGCCTTACGCCACCCGCGACCAGCAGATGATCAGACGACCGCCATCTACAGCCTCACTGTTGGCCGAAGCGGAGCTTGTACTCGGTGGAGTTCATGAACCCGTTGACCATCGTGCGGAAGTCGCCGGGGTGGCTGGTCAGGTAGTTCAGCCAGTTGTTGTAGCCGCCGGGTTCGGGCGTGCGCCGCAAGTAGCCGTAGTACTGCATGGCGACGAAGGCGCGGTTGTACTCGGCCGCGTCCACGTCCGGGTGCTCGACGAGCGCGCGCAGCACGTCGGCGCGCGTCTTGCGCCCCGTGAACAAGTCGTTCAAGAGCGTGTCGCGCGTCACCGTGCCCGACAACTGATCCAGCCCGACGTTGCCCAACAGGCGGTCGAGGAAGTCGGAATCGTTGAGGGCGTCGTAGCGCGCGCGGAAGTCGGGGCGCTGCACCCAGGCTCTGGTGAAGTCGGCGCGCTTCTGCGTCACCTCTTCGGCGGTCTGCCCGGTCACGCGCCGCATGTCGGTCGCGATCTCGGCGTAGGTCGGCAGCCGCCCCAGGCTCAGCCGGTAGAAGCGGAAGACGAAGTAGCCCTTGAGTTGGAACTCCTGCGAGCCGAAGAACGCGGCCGAGACCGTCAGGCGATCACACGCCGGGTTGTTGTTCACGTCCGAACAGTTGTTCAGGACGCGCAGCCAGGCCGCTAACCCGTCCGGCTCCGGCTCGCGCGAGAGGAAGTCGAGGTAGTGTTGGCGGACGAAGAAGGGCGAGGAGAGGATCGGGTTGACGGCCGCGCCGCCGCCGTCGTTGTCCGTGATGGTGAGCGTGGCGTTGCGCACGCCGAGGCTCGCGCCGACCGCGTTCGCGAGCGCGAGCTGCACGGTCTCGTCGCCCTCTGCGTGCGCGTCGTCGAAGAGCGGGATGGTGAACGTCTTCGAGGTCTCGCCCGCGGCGAAGGTGAGCGTGTCAATCGTGGTCGCGTAGTCGCAGCGCGCGTAGGCCGCGCCGTGGTTGTTCGCCTGATCGAAGCAGCCGACCTCGGCCGGGTCGTCCACGGTCGCGTAGCTGACCGAGACGCTGCCCGCCAGATCGCCCGTGCGCGTGACGGTGACGGTGGCCGCGCCCACGCCTTCCGCGGCGCTGTAGGCGGCGCGGTCGAACTGCACCTGCGCGGGCGCGTGCCGCCGCCAGGCCGGCTCTGTGTCGGCGGCGGCGTTGTTGGTCAGCCGCGTCTGGCCCGTGCCGTCGGCGTTCATCACGTAGAGTTCGGCGTTGCCGTCGCGGGCGCTTGAGAAGATGAGCTGCGAGCCGTCGGGCGACCAGGCGGGCGCGAGGTCTGCGCCGGGGCTGTTGGTCAGCCGGCGCACGTTCGAGCCGTCCGCGTTCATCACGTAAATCTCGTAGCTCGCGTCGTCGCGGTTGCTGGCGAAAGCGATCTTCGTGCCGTCGGGCGACCACGCGGGCGCGGTGTCGTCGGCCGGGTTGTTCGTCAACTGCGTCGGGAAGGCGAAGAGTTGCGCGACCGGGAGGACGTAGATGTCCGCGTTGCGCCCCTGCGACGAGGCGAGCGCGAAGGCGAGTCGCGTGCTGTCGGCCGACCAGGTCGGCGCGTAGGCGTAGCCGGTCAGGTTCGTGCGCGGGCCCGGCGAGCCGTCGGCGCTCATGACGGCGACGTTGGCGACGCCCGTGGCCGTGTAGGTGCTGACGTAGGCGATGGACGCGCCGTCGGGCGACCAGACGGGCGCGGTCTCGCTGGCCCCGAAGTTGTGCTCGATGACGCGCAGGTTGCCGCCGTTCGCGTCCACGACGGCGACGTGCCCGAGGCCGTTGCCGGTGCGGAAGGTGGTGAAGGCGAGGCGCGTCCCGTCGGCCGACCAGGTGGGCGCGCGGTCGTCGCCGGGGCTGTTCGTGAGGTTGACCGCGCCGCTGCCGTCCGGGTTTATGATGAACACGTCGTTGCCGTCGGCGGCGGCGCGCGTGAACGCGATGGGCTGCCCCGCCGCGCCGGGCACGGGCGTCGGCGTCGGCGCGGCCGCGGGGAAGGCGAAGGTGGCGCTCTTGACGGCGCTCGCGGGCCAGCCCGGCTTGTAGGCGCGGGCGCGCAGCGTCATCGCGGTGTTGAAGAAGACGGTCGCGCCGGGCGAGACGGCCGCCGAGCTGTCGTTCGGCTCCGAGCCGTCGGTCGTGTAGTAGATGACCGCGCCCGGCGTGGCGCAGTAGAACGAGACCCCTTGCGCGCTCGTGAACGAGCCGCCGTCGGGCGAGAGCGTGGGCATGGCGACGCCGTTCGAGCCTGTGACCTCGACGGGCGCGACGCGCGCGACCGTGGTGTGATCGCCGAGCTGGCCGTTGGCGTTCGTGCCCCACATGCGCAGCGAGCCGTCGGGCAGGATCGCGCCGCTGTGGTTGTAGCCGGCGGCGACGCCCACCGCGCTCACGCCCGCGACCTGCACGGGCACGTTGCTGTTGGCCGGCGTGCCGTTGCCGAGCGCGCCGTCAAAGTTGCGCCCCCAGGCCCAGACCGTGCCGTCGGACTTCAACGCGAGGTTGTGTTGATAACCCGCGCTGATGGCCGTGACGGCGGCGAGGTTGCTGACGCGGCGCGGCCCCGAAGTGTTGCCGCCGCCGCTGCCGAGCTGGCCGTAGATGTCGTCGCCCCAAGACCAGACCGTGCCGTCGCGCTTGAGCGCGAGCACGTGCCAGCCGCCGGCCGAGATGGCCGCCACGTCCGAGATGCCGCTGATCTGCACGGGCACGTTGCTGCTGAGCGTGCCGCCCGGCAGGTTGAGCACGAGGCTCTGGTTCGACCCCCAGCCCCAGACCGTGCCGTCGGCTTTGACGGCGAACGAAGACTCCGTGCCGGCCGCGATGGCGACGACGTTCGTCAGCCCCGTGACCTGCGCGGGCGCGTTGCGCTCCTGGTTCGTGCCGTTGCCCATCTGCCCGAAGTTGCCGCGCCCCCAGGCCCAGACCGTGCCGTCAGACCGGAGCGCGAGCGAGTGGCTCGCGCCCGCCGACACGGCCGTGAACTGGCCCGCCAGCCCGCCGACCTGCGTCGGGCGCAGCTTGTTGAATGTGAACTGGTCAATGACGCCGGCCTGCCCGGAGTAGTTGTCGCCCCAGCCCCAGACCGTGCCGTCCGACTTGAGTGCGAGCGAGTGCGTGCCGCCCGCGTCCACCGCCGTGACGCCGCTCAGGCCGACGACCAGGACGGGCGTGTTCGCCACCAGCGCGCTCGACGTGCCGTCGCCGATCTGCCCCGACAGGTTGAGACCCCAGGCCCAGACGCGGCCGTCGGTCTTCAAGGCGAGCGTGTGCCCGCCGCCGAAGTTGCCGCCGCCGCCGGCCGAGAGCGCGCGCACGTTGCCGAAGAAGACGGACGGGCGCACCTCGGTCGAGAGCGTGGCCGCGTTGTTCGCCTGGTTCGCGTCGCTCCAAAAGTCGGCGACGCTGGCCGTGTCGGTCAACACACTGCCCGCCGGGGCCGTGACCTGCACGATGATCGTGACGAAGGCCTGATCGCCGTAGTCCGGGCCGACGTTGCCGATGTTGGCCGTCACCGTGCCGGTCGAGCCGACGGGCGGGCCTGAGCAAGTGCCGCGCGTAGTCGCGCAGGAGACGAAGGTGACGCCGGCCGGGAGTTGGTTGACGAGCGTCGTCTGGATGGCCTGCTGGCCCGGCGTGTTGTGCCCGACGGTGAGTTGGTAGGTGAGCGGCTGCCCGCTGGCCGCCTGCTCCGGCGTGGCGCGGATGGCGACGTAGAGGTCTGGGCTGGGCAGCGGCGTCGGCCGCCGCGGCGCGAAGGTCACGGCCGGTGCGTTCGCCAAATCCTTGAGCGCGAACTCGGACGTGTGCGACGCGACGACGTAAGCGTCAACCTCGCCGCCCGAAGCGCCGACGACGGGCAGGAGGTTGTGGTTGCCGTCGCCGTAGCGCGTGATGATCGTGCCGTCGCGGCGCAGCTCGATCTCGAAGTTGACCGGGTTCTCGCCGCGCGTCGTGTTGGGGCCAATGGGCGTGTTGAAGGTGACGGCCTGCCAGCGGAAGATGACGCGCGTCGGGTCGGGCTGGACGACGTACACGTCGTCGCCCGCGCGGCGGTCAGTCCGCAGGTCGTCCCACAGCCCGGCGATGACGGTGCGGCCGGGCAGGTAGTCCGTGCCGCTCACGTCCACGTCCGGGTCGCCGCTCGGCAACTGCGAGGGCGCGTTGAAGTGGAGCGCGCCGTTGGTCGAGACGACGACGCCGCGGCGCGTCACGCCGAAGAAGTTGAAGTCGAACGGGAGTTGATAAGTCAGATACGTGTCGTCGCCGCGCAGGCCCAAGGCCGTGCCGCCGGTGCTGAGCGGCTCGCTGCTGCCGGTCGAGACGACGTAAGGATCGGCCACGGCCACGTCGGCGTTGACGGGGAGACTCGTGACGGGGCCGGCGTTGCCGGCGTTGTCCACGGCGCGCACGCCGATGTAGCCGGTCGCGTGGCGGAACGGCACGGCGACGACGACCGTCTGCGTCGAGCCGGGCGCGGCCGCGGCCGGCGCGAGCAGCCGAAGGGACTGCTCGAACTGCGCGGGCGCGGTCAGGGGCGTGTCCGAGTAGCGCACCTCGTAGACGGCGACGTTGCCGCCCGCCGCGCCGTCGTCGCCGGGCGCAGTCCACTGCAAGGTGTAACGCTGTATGTCCTGGTTGACGACGTGCAGGTTGCCGACCGCCGCGGGCGCGGTCGTGTCGGTCTCGGCCGCGTCGTCGAGCGCGCCGCGCGCGTTGACGCGGCGGTTCGACGTGTTGAGCTGGAGGATGCCGGGCGCGCCGCCGTAGACGACCGCCGCGCGCAGGCGGCGGACGGAGATGTCCGGGTGCGCGGCGCAGACGAGCGCCGCCGCGCCCGCGACGTGCGGCGAGGCCATCGAAGTGCCGTAGTAGAAATCGTAAGTGTTGCCCGGCGTCGTGCTCAGGATGTTCTCGCCCGGCGCGATGATGTCCACGGTGCGCTGGCCGTAGTTGCTGAACTGCGATGAGGGCAGCCCCGTGTAGTCGGCCGAGCCGACCGTGATCAGGTTGGGCGCGGCGTAGCTGGCCGGGTAGGTGGGGAAGCGGTCGTTGTCGCGCGCCTCGTTGCCGGCGGCGGCGACGAAGAGGACGCCCGCGTCGCCGAGCGCGCGGATGGCGTCGAGCGCGGCCTGCGAGCGCCCGCGCCCGCCGTAGGAGTTGTTCAGGACGCGTATGTTCGCGCCGCGCGTGCCGCCCGTCTGCTCCCACATCTGCCGCAAGGTGCGCGCGTAGTCGTAGGCGCGGATGGCGTCGGCGGTCGAGCCGCCGTCGGGCCCGAGGAACTTCAAGGGCAGCAGCGTGACCTGCCAGTTGACGCCGGTGACGCCGACGCCGTTGTTGCCGGTCGCGCCGATAGTGCCGGCGACGTGCGTGCCGTGCCCGTCAACGGGAAAGCCGTCGGGCGTCGTGCCGGGGCCGTCGTAGACCGAAGCGTCGTTGTGGAAGAAGTCCCAGCCGTGTACGTCGTCAACGAGACCGTCGCCGTCATCGTCAACGCCGTTGCCGGCGACTTCGCCGGGGTTCGTCCAGACGTTGTCGCGCAGATCGGGGTGGCTGATGTCTATGCCTTCGTCCACGACGCCGACGACGACGTTGCGGCTGCCGGTGGTGATGTCCCAGGCCTGCTCGGCGTCAATGTCGGCGTTGGGATAGGAGGTGTTGCGCAAGCCCGGCATCTCGGCGAAGCGGGGATCGTTGGGGAGCGCCTGCTTGCGCCAGACGAAGTTCGGCTCGGCGTAGAGCACGTCGGGGTTGCGGCGGAAGGCTTCGAGCGCGGCCTCGGTGTCGGCGGGCGCGACGCGCGCGAGCCGGAGGCCGTCAACCATCTCCGTGTTCGTGACGCGCTCGACCGTGGCCTGTATCTCGCCCGCGTCGGTGCGCAGGGCCACGTTGGCGCGCTGCGCGTACTTGGCGGGGCCGGCGTCGGCGCGGAAGCGCACGAGCAACTCGCCGGGCACGAACTCGGCGGCCGCCTTGGGCGACGCGGCGGGCGCGGCCGGCGTGCCGTCCACGGCGCGGGCCGAGCGCAGGGCGAAGGGGCCGAGGGCGGCCGAGAGCAGACAGCCGAGCAGGAGCAGGCCCGTACGGCGCAACGAACGCTTGGAATGGAACAGACTCGTCATGTGGGTCTCCGCCGCAGCCTGCACACTTAAGGCTCTAAAGTCGCGCGTGCGCGCGCGTAAGCCCGCTGTTAAACGAGGCGACCGGCACGAAAGAATGCTTGGCTTGTGTGAGACTGCGCCGGCTCTGAGCTATCGCCCACGACACCTAAGGCAGCACACGCAAACGGCCTTCGACTTGCTGCTGCGGAACCATTGTCGGTGTGGGCCAGAGCAGAAAAGAAGGCACATTATAAAGATAGATAAAATCCCAGGTCAAAGAACGTGACGCGCCGCACGTCCCCCTGTGATCCACGAAACGCCCCTTGATCCACGTAGCCCGCCGGCTGGCGGGCGTGCAGAAGCCCGATTTTGATGTCTCACCCGCGCCGACTGTTGCACCCACTTTCGCCTTTTTCCTAAGAATTTCTTTAGAAAGTGCCGGCCGGCGCTCACGCTCAACCCCTTTGCGGCCCTTTGCGGCGTCTTCGCGTCCTTTGCGGTTAAGTTCCGGGCGTTTAACCGCAAAGGATGTTGACCGCGTGGCTCTTAGTTCTTTTTGAAGTGCGCGCGCACGAGGTCTTTGGTGGCGGCGGGCACTTTGGCGAAGGCGGCGAGGACGCGTTCGAGTTCCCGTCCGGTCAGCCCGAAGAGGCGCGCCACTTCGGCGTCCACGCGGCACTTGAGGTCTCGGCGCGCGGCCGCACAGACGGCGGGCGGCGTGCCGTTCAAGTGCGGACGCAGGTCGCCGAAGCGCGCGTCCGTCGTGACGAGCGCCGCGACGAGCGCGGCGACGCGTTCAACGTCCGCCCGCGGCGGGCGCGGCGCGGGCAGTTGCGCGAGCACGAACTTCTTGACGTGGTTGCTGCGCGCCAGTTGCCTGATGCGCCACTCGACGACGAGACTGTTCAGGTGGCCGACCAGGAAGAGCCGCTCGGCGTCGCCGCCCGCGACGAGCAGGCAGTTCAGGTGGTCGCCCGTCGCGTAGCCGTGCGGCAGGACGCAACAAGACATGCGCCGCTGCAAGAGCGTCCCCGCCACGTCGGCGCAGGCGACGCGGTACTGCCCGCCCGGCTCACACTGCCGGCGCGCGGGCACGCGCTTCGACACGTCGCCGAGCGCGGCGACCTCGTACTGTCCCACACTCTTGCCTTCGAGCAGCGGGACGCGCCCGCCCGCGTCGAAGAAGCGGCGGTCGTTGCCCATGTGATAATCGTAAGAGACCGTGCGCGCGTGCCACGCCGCCGACGCGTCCACGATCAAAGGGTGGCGGTAGAGTTTTTCCAAGATCGAAGCGTCCAACTCGTCGCGCACGCAGGGGATGGCGAGCGCGTCGGGACTCATCTTCTCGACCGTCGCCAACGCCAACGCCGACGGCGCGTAAGGCGGCGACGCGAGCTGCGCGCCGCTGTCGAGACCTTCGAGATGGCGCACGGCGCGCGTCGCGCGCCCCTTGCGGAAGCCGATCACGGTGAACGCTTGCGCGCCGGGGAACACGTCGTTCGCCTCGGCGAAGGAGACGAACGTGTGCGCCGCGCCTTCGGCGAGCAGCCAGCGCTTGAGCGCGTAGCCGCCCTCGTCGGCGATGATGCCGCCGGGCACGACGAGGCTCAGCGCGCCGCGCGGGCGCGTCAGCTTCCACGCGACCTCGGTCGCCAGCCGCCACTTGTTGCGGTCGCGCCCGCCCCGCTGATGCTCGTACTGCCCGCCCGCCTTGACCCACGCCTGCCAACGCGCGATCAACTCGCGGTAGTGCTCGTAGGCGCGCGCCAACGCATCGCTCCCCGCGCACAACGCCGGGACGCGCGCGCTATCGCCCGCGGCGGTCGGGCGCGGCGATCCGTTATTGATCGAGCGCGGCTGTCCGTCGTCATTAATCGAGCGTAGGAATTCGTTGTCGTTGAACTTGATCGCCTCCCACGGCGGGTTGCCGAGCACCACGTCGAAGCCCGCGCTCGCTTTCGCCATCCCGTCGGCGTGGAAGAAGACTTCGGGGAACTCAAGCTCCCAACTGAACGGGCGCAGTTCGTCGGTGCATTCCTTCAGCACCGGGCGGACGCGCTCCGCCACGAGCTTTGTCAAGACGGGCCGGCGCACGCGTTCCGCCGCGCGGCACAACTCGACCAGCTCGGCGTAAGCCGCCTCCGTGTTCGGCAGGCTCTGCGCGCGCCGTCGCAAGCGGATCAGTTCCGCGAGTTGCGCGCCGTGCTCGGCGGCGAGGCGCGCGCGGTCTGACGGACGGGTCGGCGAGATGAGCGCGTTGCCGTGCTTCAGGTTGACGTTGAAGTAGGACGGGAAGCGCTCGGCGTGTTTGAGATGACAGAGCGGCGCGAGCGCGAACGTCTGACACGCGACGCGGACGGCCTTGAGGTCTACGTCCACGCCGTAGAGCACGCGTCGCAGCACGTGCCACTCCCAGCCGCCGATGCCACCCGCCCGCGAGCGCCCGGCACGCGCGCCGAGGAAGTTATACTCAGCGACGATCTCATCGTGGAGCGCTGGGTGTCGCCGCTTCAGCGCGGCGACGTGGCGGCGCAGCCGCGCGTAGTTCGTAGACTCGACGAGGTAGTCGAACGCGGAGCGCAGGAACGGGGCGCTGCCCATCGTCGGGTCGCAGACCGAGAAGTTCATCACGGCCTCGAAGGCGGCGCGCGCTTCGGCCGCGTCGCCTCGCTCTGCGGCCGCGCGCAGACGTTCGAGCCGCTCTTTGAAGATCGGCTTGACCGTGCGCTCGACCATGAAGCGGCAGAGGCGCTCGTTCGTGTAGTACGCGCCCAGCTCCTTGCGCCGCCGGTTGCACGCGCCGACCTCGACGCGGAGCCGGCCGGCGTCGGCGTCGTAAGCGACCCGCGCGACGTGCGCGAGCGAGTCCTCGTAGCAGTCCTGCAACGTCTTCGGCCGCAAGTCCTCATAGCGGAACTGCCGGAAGTCATCGCATTGGAACTGCCGGCGCGCGGGCAGCGCCGTCTCAAGCGCCCGCGCCGCTTCGTGCAGATCAGCCAGGTGGAAATCGCCGCCGGGCGCGCGTGTGAACAAACGCGCCAGCGCCAACTCCGCCTGATCGAGCTGCGCCGCACGCACACACTCGGCGGCGCGACGCGCCGCCTCCGGGTAGTAGGCTTCGAGGAAGCGCGCGACGACGTAGCGCAGCAGGAGCGCGTCCGCGACCGCCGCCAACGCGTCGCCGAGCCGCGCCTTCAGTTCCAGGTGCAACCGTCCGAGCGGCTGCTTGAGGGCGTAGCGGTCGCCGCGTGCGCGCGCACTTTTCTTGTCGGCATAAAGAGTCGCGGCTCGGCCCGCGCGCGCCGCGGGCGTCTCCAACAGTTGATAGAGCAACGCGGCGAGCGCGCCCTCGTCCGCGACTATCTCTTGCATCAACGCGCGGCGCGCGGCGCGCACGTAACGCCTGAACTGACCGTCCGCCGAGAGGTGCGAAGAGTCGAACAGGAACTCGACCTGCGGCGTCAGCCGCCCGCGCCCGCGCCGGAAGATCAAGTTGCCGTAACGCAACGCCGAGACCTGCGCGCGCACGCCCTCGAACGCCCACGTCTCTTCAGAGAGATCGAAACGGTCGTCGCGGTTGCGGGCCGGGTCGGCGCTGAAGAAGACGAACCGCGCCCCGTCCGTGAACGCGTAGAGGGCGGGCGCGCGCCCGCCCGGTCTGCCGTCGCGGTGCGGCACGACCCGCTCGCCGTAGAGCCGCGCCACGTCCTGCCGGCTCATCTTCACCAGCCCCGCCTGATAGGCGACGGCGAACGGCCGCGCGTCCGGCCGCGGGCAGACCATGCGCCAGTAGCGCGCCGCGCCGGGCTGCCCGGCCGGGTCGTCCCTGATCGGCGCGGCGTAACCGAACTGCCGGATGAAGAACTCTTCCAGCCGCTCGTCCAACGTCGCCGCCGAGGCTTTCTTGAACGAAGGTCTTTCCATCGCTCACATCCGCGCTACAACATGATGGGCGCGGGAGCAAATTATTTACTTGTACGCAAGGACGACCTCGCTCATTTCTGGAACCTACCTGACGTAAAATGAGTCCGTGCCGCTAAAGGACAAAGAGAAAAGGCGCGCGTACCAACAAGAGTACATGCGCAAGTGGTATCAAAACAACAAAGCCACTCATATTGCATATGTCAGGAACAGAGATAAAAAGATTAAGGCCTGGCTGAAGGAATACAAGCAGTCCTTACGGTGCGAGGATTGTGGCGAAAACCATCCCGCGTGTCTGGACTTTCATCATAAAGACCCTAGTGAGAAAAAATTCTCCATTGGCAGGATAAAAGACTATATGAGCATGAGGTTGCTGCAAAGCGAAATCGCCAAGTGTCGGGTGCTCTGCTCGAATTGCCACCGCAAGCGGCATTGGGATGAGCGTCACGGCTAGGCCGTCGTGCGCACTTCACTCGTAAAGCAGATAGCAGCAGCGAAATTCTATTTGCCTCGCTGCTGCTATCTGCTTGACCTGATAGCGGGGGCGGGGATCGAACCCGCGACCTTAGGGTTATGAATCCTACGCTCTAACCGTCTGAGCTACCCCGCCACTGGCGGGTCAAATTTAAGTGCTGGACTGTGAAAAAGCAAGCGAGCGGATTGGGCGTAGAGCGGGCGGATTTGCGCGGGCGGGGCGTGCGTGCGTATGATCGGGCGGCTCGAAATTCGGTGCGGCGGAGGGGGCTTGTGATGGCTGAGTTGATTCAACGACCGCGGCGGCTGCGGCGCGAGCGCGTGCGGGCGCTGGTGCGCGAGGCGCGGCTCGGGCGCGAGGATTTGGTGCTGCCGCTGTTCGCCTGCCCCGGCCAGGGCGTGCGCCGCGAAGTGCCCTCCATGCCCGGCGTGCATAACCTCTCCGTGGACGAGATCGCGCGCGACGCCGCGGCCGCCTTCGACCTCGGCGTCCCCGCCGTCATCCTCTTCGGCCTGCCCGCGGCGAAAGACGAGACGGCGACCGGCGCGTACGCCCGCGACGGCATCGTGCAGCAGGCCATACGCGCCGTGCGCAAAGCCGCGCCCGACATGCTCGTCATCGCCGACACCTGTCTGTGCGAGTACACGGCGCACGGGCACTGCGGCGTGGTGCGCGAGGGCGAGGTCTTGAACGACGAGTCGCTGGAGTTGATCGCGCGCACCGCCGTCAGCCAGGCCGAGGCGGGCGCGGACATCGTCGCGCCGTCGGCGATGATGGACGGGCAGGTCGGCGCGATCCGCGCGGGCTTGGACGAGGCCGGCTTCGACCAGGTGGCGATCCTGTCCTACGCGGTCAAGTACGCGTCCGGCTTCTACGGCCCGTTCCGCGAGGCGGCCGACAGCGCGCCGGCCTTCGGCGACCGCCGCGCCTACCAGATGGACGCCGCCAACGCCCGCGAGGCCATGCGCGAGGCGGAGTTGGACGTGATGGAGGGCGCGGACATGCTCATGGTCAAGCCGGCGACCTGCTACCTCGACATCCTGCGCGCCGTGCGCGAGCGCTTCGACCTGCCGACGGCCGCCTACCACGTCTCCGGCGAGTACGCGATGATCAAGGCGGCCGCCGCCAAGGGCTGGATCGACGAGCAGCGCGTGATGATGGAGACGCTCACCTGCATCCGCCGCGCCGGCGCGGACTTCATCCTCACCTACTACGCCCGCGAGGCGGCGCGACTACTCAGGTAAGAATTGCGGATTGCGGATTAGAGGAAATTGATTCATTCCTTCATTGACTCATTGGATCAATGAACGAATGAACTAACGACTCAATCCCCCATTCCGCAATCCGCAATCCGCAATCACTTCACTTCCCGTCTCACTTCAACTTCGACCGGCTTCGTGTCGCCCGCTTTGAACCATTCGGGGAAGTTCGAGATGTTGATGCCGAAGGGCCGGTCGGCGTCAACTTCGACTTCAAAGCGGACGGTGAGGGCGTGCCCGCGCCAGGCGTGGTAGCGCGGCCGCCAGGCGCGCACGCGCCACTCGGCGATGGCGATGTTCGGCTCGTGCTCGACGTTGACGAGGCGCGCGCCGCAGTCCGTGCCGTTGACGAAGAGGGTGACGCGCGTCTCCTGCACGCGGTCGTCGCCGTCGTGCGGCAGGACGGGTTGCAGGTGCGCGCGCACGACCAGTTCGCCGACGCGCCGCCGATCCGCGCGCGCCGGCACGGTGTACTCGAACGAGCCGACGCCCGCGCCCCAGACGTAGCCGTCGCCGCCGTCCAGCTTCTCGAAGCGCCCGGCGGTCGCCTGCTCCGGCGCGAAGCGGTAGAGCAGTGCGTTCTCCGGCGTCGCCGACAGGCGCGGCTGCGCGGAGGTGTCGGCGGGCGCGCGCGCGAAGGCGAACTGGCGCGGTACGAGGTGTTGGCCGGCCATCAGCAACGTGCGCGGCGGCGGCACGGCGCGCAGCGAGTCGAAGAGCGTGGCGGCGCGCGGCAACTCGGCCAGCACCGTCTCGTCGCGCGCCGCGGCGTAGGTGACGCCGTAGCCGCGCTGCGGGTCGGGCGTGAGTATCCAGAACAGCGCGCCGCCCGCGCCCGCGCGCGCCGCCGCCTCGAAGTAGCCGCGAAACCAGGCGGCCTGTGCGACGCCCTTGTAGCCGTCGGGACTCATGCCGAACTCGCCCACGACGAGCGGCTTGTTGATCGACGCGGCGGCCGCGACGCGATTCTCGATGAACTCGCGCAGGGCGTCGGGCGAATCCACGAAGGTGTCGAGATCGTCGCGCGGGTAGTTATGCACGTCGCAGTAGTCCACGGCGGGCAGGCTGTGGAGCGCGAGCCAGTCGCGCCGCTCGTAGGCGTTGCGGTAGCCCCACGCGCCCGGCGTGACGAGGTGGAACGGGTCGAGCGACTTGACGTAGGCGCTCATCTCCGCGACCCAAGCGCGCCGCTCGCCCTCGCGCCCCGTGAGCGCCTGCGCCTCGTTCATCAGCTCGTAGCCGAAGATCGTCGGGTCGTCTTTGTAGAGCACGCCGGTCACGGTGTTGCGCCGGCCGACGACGCGCGCGACGTGCGCGCGGTAGAGCCGGCGCGCCTCCTCGTTCGTGTAGAAGAGCATCGCGCGCTCCGGGTTGACGCCGAACTTGTAGCGCACGTCGGCCGCGTCGTTGACGCCGGCCCAGCGCAGGTACTGCGTGACGCCGCCCGTGTCGCGCCACCAGTTGACGAGCGTCAACTGCACGCGCAGGTTCTGCTTGCGCGCCTCGGCCAAGACGTGATCGAGGTGGACGAACGCCTCCTCGTTCCAGTCGTCGGGCGCGCGGCGGAACGGATGCCGGCGCGGCCAGTCCGCGCGGTCGCCGCCGACCGCGAGCACGCCCGTCTCCTCCGTCCCCTCGCCCGACGCCCACACGCGCACGACCTTGACGCCGTGCAGCGCCGCCTGTCTTAACGTCTCCGGCATCGCCGCGCGATCCTCGTCCTTGTACATGACGGCGACGTTCGCGCCGACGAAGCGGAAGGCGCGCCCCTCGGCGATGAAGCGCGTGCCGTTGGTCGCGACGAAGCCGGCGGGCGGCGTGGCGCGCACGGCCGCGGGCGCGCGCACCGTCAGGCAGATGGCCGCGGCGACGACCGCGGCGAGCGCGACGTAAAGCACGAACTCTTTGGAAGCGTAAAGGACTCGCAAGGGGGTTTTCCGGTCGGGCGGGCCGCTCAGCGGCGCGGGTCGGCGGTCAGCCGGACGAAGCCGAGGATGGCGCACAGAGCGCCCAGCGCGGGGAACAGGGAGATGAACGAGCCGATGCTGAGCAGTTTGTCCATGTCCCTCTCGGTCGTGCCGAGGAAGGCGAAGAGCAGGAGGTAGAGGTGGAAGACGAGCAGGCAGACGGCGGCCAAAGCGAACCAGCGCGTCGAGGGGCCGAAGGCGCGCGCGCGCGTGAAGCCCAGCACGGCGGCGACCAGCCAGCCGACGAGGCCCAACAGGAACAGCACGCCGAACATGACGGCGTAAGCACCGGGGAAACGCGGCACGGACTGGGCCAGTGCCGGCCAGACGAACGGCATCGGGTTGCTCTTCCCTCCTCTTCAAGCGCCGCGCGGCGCGTCTCGGTAAGTGGCGCGCGTCGGGGCAGACAAAACGCCGCCCGCGCCCCGTGGCAGATGTGCCCCCTCGCGCGAACGGCGTCCGCGTTTACTCCTTACGCCGGGCGGCGCGCCGCGACCGGCCCGCGCGCCGCGCGGCCCCCTTCCTCAGACCGGGCGCGCCGCCCGCCCGCTACTGCGTGATGTGTATCTCCTCTTCCTTGTTGACGTGACGCAGGAAGTAGAGCAGCGCGCAGATGCAGGCCACGACCGCCAGCCCGATGGCGTACCACAGGTACGACTTGTTGCCCTCCGGCCCCTTCGATTGCAGGAAGTTGACGAAGAAGTAGAGCGCGCCCAGGCTGCACAGAATGCCCACCACCCAGTAAACCACATCCAGCATGCGATTCATGTTGAGTCTCCCTTCGTTTCAATCCACGCCTCAGACGAGACGAGACACGCCCGAACGGGCGTAAGATAACGGACTGTCAGAAAGTCACTCTGGTTCGCACGACCAGCCCCCCGTCGGGGACAGTGGCACCGGTCTCCAGGATCAGGCGTTGACGCGCGCTATGTTACCGCTGCTCCGCGCGCGAACGCAAGAAGCTTTTAGCTAATAGCCGTTAGCTTTTAGCTGTTAGCTAAAACTTCGGGTCGCGGCCCGCCGGAAACTTTCCGACCCGCTACAACCCAAGGTTTTTCAGCTAACGGCTAACAGCTAACGGCTAACAGGTCTTCACAACACCTGCCGCCGGTCGCCCGCGCGGCGGGTGACGCGCGCGCGGTCGAGGTATTCGAGCAGCGGGATGGCGTACTTGCGCGAGACGCCCGCCAGTTCCTTGAAGGCGGCCACGTCGAGCAGGCGGTCGGGTTCGTGGCGGGCGGCGTAGGCGCGCAGGTCTGCGATCAACTGTTCGAGCGCGGCGCGGTGCACGAGCAGGTCGTTGTTGACGCGCACGAGCGCGCCCGCGTCCAGGAGCAGTTGGAGGATTTTGCGCCCGTGCTCGCGCGCGACGGGCGCGGCGGCGGCGCGCGCGAGCGCCTCGTCGAAGGTCGGCGCTTCGAGCCGCGCGGCGGCGTAGACGGCTTCGAGCCGGTCGCGCAGTGCCTGGTCGGCCGGCGCGAGTTCGAGCGTGTGCGCGGCGGCGCGTACCACGTCGCGCTCGGCGACGAGCGCGCCCGCCGACTCGGCCGCGGCGAGCGCGGCGCGGAAGACCTCGGCCGGCGCGTGCGCGAAGACCCGCTCGCGCAACGTCTCGCGCAACAGCCCGCGCTGCAAAGGCTCGCGCCGGTGGTGCGCCTCGACCTCCGCTTGCGCCGCGCGTAGGAGACCCGCGAACGCCTCGCGCCCCACGAACGTCCCCTCGGCTTCGACGACGAGACCGCGCGCTTGCGCTGCCGCGGCGGCGGCCGTCAACACTTCGTCGCGCCAGCCCGTGCGCGCCGCGAGCTCGGCGCGGTCGAGACCGCGCGCGCCCGCGGCCGCCACGAAGAGTGCGAGGCGCGTCGCCGCGTCCGCGTCGGTCAGTTCCGCCAGCCGCGCGCGCGCCGCCGCGCGCGCGCGCCCGCGGTGCTTGGCGGCGAAGGCGTCGAGCACCTGCCCGCCCGCGATGGTGTGCGGCGGCGAGTAGGAGCGGACGATGAAGCGGTCGCCCGGCAGCGCGACCGTCGGCGCTTCGAGCCGCAGTTGTGCGAAGCCGCTCGCGCCCGGCGCGAGTTCGCCGCCCTCGGCCAGCACCGCGACGCGCGCCAGCACTTCGGCCGCGCCGAGGTGGACGCGCACGCGCGCGCGCGAACGCAAGGGGCGCGGCGCGTCTCCGAGCACTTCGAGCCGCGCGCCGATGATCTGCGTCGGGCGCAGGCGCGCGGCGGGCGCGAGCACCATCCCGCGCTCGATCTGCGCGGCGTCCACGCCGCTTAAGTTGACGGCCGTGCGCTGTCCCGCGGCGGCGCGCTCGACCGCGCGCCCGTGGACTTGCAAGCCCCGCACGCGCACGCGCGCGCCCAAGGGCAACAACTCCAACTCTTCGCCCGACGCGATCTCGCCCGCGCCGAGCGTGCCCGTCACGACCGCGCCGAAGCCGCGCATCGTGAAGGCGCGATCCACGGGCAGCCGTGCGACCGTCTCGCCGACGCGCGCGGGCGCGGCCTCGGCCACGGCCCGCAGCCGCGCGCGCAACTCTTCGAGACCCGCGCCGGTGCGCGCGCTCACCGCCACGACCGGCGCGGCTTCGAGGAACGAGCCGGCGCACAACTCCGCGACCTCGGCGCGCACCAGTTCGAGCAGTTCTTCGTCCACCAGGTCAATCTTCGTGAGGGCGACGAGGCCGGCGCGCACGCCGAGCAGGCGCACGATCTCGAAGTGCTCGCGCGTCTGCGGCATGACGCCCTCGTCCGCCGCGATGACGAGCGCGACGGCGTCGAGGCCGTGCGCGCCCGCCAACATGTTCTTGACGAAACGCTCGTGCCCCGGCACGTCCACGAACCCGACGCGCACGTCGCCCAAGTCCAGTTCGGCGAAGCCGAGGTCAATCGTGATGCCGCGCCGCTTCTCTTCCGGCAGGCGATCCGCGTCCACGCCGGTCAGCGCGCGCACGAGCGCGGTCTTCCCGTGATCGATGTGCCCGGCCGTGCCGACGACGATAGAGAGCATAAGCACCGTGACAGGTGACAGGTGACAGGTGACAAGAGAAAAGCTAACAGCAAATCGCTCCTCCTGTCACCTGTCACCTGTCACCTGTCACGGCTTTCCAACAATCTCGAAGTCGAGCCACTGCTCGGCGGTGGCGCGCTGCTTGTCGTGGGCGAGCGTGTCGGTGACGGCGATTTGGAGCAGGTAGGGGCCGGGCGGGAGCGCGCCGCCGAGCGCGAGCCGGCCCGTGTAGCCAAACTCGGCGGGCGCGACCTGCCGCAACTCTTCGAGCGGGCGCTCGTCGCTGGCGAAGACCTGTTCGCCGTCGCGGAAGAGGCGCGCGCGGGCGCGCAGGCGCGGGCCGTTCGTCGCCTTGTCGAGTTGCGCGTTGAAGACGATGAAGCTGTAGGCGAGCGTCATGCCGGGGCGTAAGCGCCGCAGGGCGGGGCCGGCCTGCGGGTCGTCGGCCGCCTGTGCCTGTCCGCCATTCGCTTGCACTGGCGCGGCGCTCGCGGCCGCGTCCGGCTTGTCGCCCCTGACGATGAGACCGGAGAGGGCGAGGCGGCCCGCGCCGAGGTTGGGCACTTCGACGAACTGCCCGGCCGCGCCGACGCGCGCGGTGGCCGCGTCGCGCACGGCGACGCGGAACTGGTACGCGCCGGGGCGCTTGACCGGCAGGTCGAAGCGGTAGACGAAGCCGTCGCGCAGGAAGCGTTCGTAGGTCTCGGCCGACAGGGTGAGCGTGTGCGTCTGCCGCTCCTCGTTGACGACCTGGCCGTTGTTGCCGAAGAGGATGCCGCTCACGTCCACGACCGCCTTATGCCAGCCGCCCGGCTCGTCGCTGAAGGTGAGCGCGCGCGCGTCCACGTGCAGCAGCGCGCGCAGGAACGACCCGGCCGTCGGCTCGTGGCTGAAGAGCGTGGTGAGGCGCACCTCCACGTCGCCGCCGCCGAAGGGCGACGTGAGCGCGGCGGTCAGTTGGTCGCGCGCGCCGGGCGCGGCGGGGCGCGCCGCCTCGTCCGCGTAGCCGTAGAAGCCCTCGCGCGTATGCACGGTCAGCCCGCCGCGCTTGACGCGCACCTTGAGCTGGTGGAAGCGGCGGTCGAAGGTGTCGCCGCTCGGGTTGTAGCCGAGCAGGTAGTAGCCGCGTTGCGCCTCCATGACTTGCCGCAGCCCGCCCGTGATGTCGTTGGTGTTGCGGATGAGGAAGCCGCCGGTCTGGCGCGCGAGCAACTGCGCGCCCTCGCGCCCGCTGATGACGGCGGCGCTGCGCGCGCTCAGCACGTTGAGCAACGCCTGCGGCGAGCGGCGACCGACGACGTTGCCGTCGAGCACAGTCGGCGTCAGGATGGGCAGCCCGCGCGTGTCCACGGCGTAGACGACGACCGACGTGCGGACGGCGAGTTCGACCAGCCGCCTGAGCGCGGAGGCGAAGTTGAGGTAGGCGTAGTTGTCCCGCGACGGATCGGACATGCCCGCGAGCGTCGCCACGGTCGCCGGGTTCTCGTTGGGCCGGCCGCCAATCTCGGACGGCTCCTGGCTGAGCGGCAGGTTGTCGGTGAAGAGGACGAGCGAGCGGCGGCCGGGCAGCCCGCTCATGCCGCGCACGATGAAGCTGAGGATGGGCGTCTTGCAGTCGGGCTGATCGCAGGGCGTGAACTGCACCCAGCGGATGCGCTCGATGGCGGCGCGCAGCAGGCGCTTGTCGTTGGTGAACTGTTGCAGCGCGCCCACGTCGCCCGCGAGGCGGACGATGGCGACGAGGTCGCCGGGCTGCATCTGCTCGTCCACGAAGCGCCGCAGGGCCGCGCGCACGGGCACCATGTTGGCGTGCGCCATGCCGAGGTCGTCCACGACGAGCGCGATGCTGCGGCGCACCTGCTCGCGCTTGAGCGGCGCGGGCGGCGGGGCGCTCTCTCTGCCGGGCGCGGCGAGCGAGGGCGGCGGCGCGGGCGGCGCGCTCGCGGTGCTGACGTAGGCGAAGTGCGTGACGGGCTGCGGCTTGCCGTCCTCGAAGACCTCGAACTCTTCGGCGCGCAGATCGGTGACTTGGCGGCCGTTCTTGTCCGTCACCACGGCGTCGAGCTGCACGAGGTTCGTCGTGATGCGGACGACATCTTCGTCGGGCGCGGGCGTCGGTTGTTGCGTGAACGCGGGCGCGGCGAGCGCGGCGACGAGGGCGAGGGTGCACAGAGGAGATAGACGCATGGGCTTCCTCGAAGAACCCCTTTGCGTCCCCTCGCGGCCCTCCTTCGCGGCCTTTGCGGTTAAAGGTTTTCGGCCTTAACCGCAAAGGGCGCAGAGCGGGCCGCGAAGGACGCAAAGAGAGTGGGCGTACTAGCGCGCGATCTCGAAGTCGAGCCACTGGGCGGCGGTGGCGTGCTTGCGGTCGCGCGCGCGTGCGTCGGTGACGGCGATTTGGAGGACGTATGCGCCGGGCGCGGCGTTCGCGCCGAGCTTCATGCGCCCGCCAGCGAGCAGGTGCTTCGCGTCCGTTTGGCCCGTCGTGTCCACGCTGAGGGGCTGGCCCGTGTAGACGAGCTGGCCGTCGCGGTAGAGACGCGCCTGCATCGAGAGCTGCGGCGGGTGGCCGGCGTCGCCTTGCGCGTTGTAGACGGCGAAGTTGTAGTAGAGCGCCATGCCGGGGCGCAAGCGCCGCAAGGCGGGGCCGGCTTGCAGCTCGGTCGCTTCGGGCGGCGGCGGCACGCCCGCGGGCAGTTGCGCACCGGCGGCGGGCGCTTGACCACCAGCAGCGTGCTCGTCTTTGGCCGCGACCGTCTGCCCGGCCGCTTGCGCCTCGTCCGTGCCGCTCAGCACCAGCCCGGAGAGCGTGAGGCGACCTTCCGTCAAGTCCGGCACTTCGACGAACTGGTTGGCGGAGCCGACGTGCTCGGTCGCCGCGTCGCGCACGGCCACGCGCAGTTGGTACGGCCCCGGTTTTTTCACGGGCACGTTAACGACGTAGACCAGCCCGCCGCGCAGGACGTTCTGGTGCGCGCGCGCGTCGCCCGTCCAGGTGAGCGTCGCGTTGTACTCGTCGAGCGCTCGACCCGTGTCGCCGAAGGTGAGCGCGAGCATGTCGAGTTCCGAGCGGTACGTGCCGTCGGGCTGTTGTTGGAACGTCAGGTCGTGCCCGTCCACGTAGAGCAGCGAGCGTAGGAACGCGCCGGTCTGCGCGTCGTGCCCGTAGAGCGAGGTGAGACGCAGGCCGACCGTGCCCGCGGCGAAGGGCGAGCTGAGCGCGCCGTAGAGTTGCTGCTCGCGCCCGGCGCGCGCGGGCTTCGCCTCTTCGTCCGTGAAGCCGTAGAAGCCGTTGCGCGTGCGCACGCTGAGACCGGGGCGGCGGACGCGCACGTCTACTTGATGGAAGCTGCGGCGGCCCGTGGTGGCGTCGAAGGTCGAAGGGTCTGGGCGGTAGCCGACGAGGTAGAAGCCGCGCTGATCGTCGAGCGCGCGGCGCACGCCGCCCGCGAGGTTGTTGTCGTTCTCGAAGAAGATGCCGCCGGTCTGGCGCGCGAGGTAGTTGAGGCCGTTCTTCGACTCGAAGTAGCCGGCCGTGCGGTCGTCAATCGCCTTGCGTATCTCTTGGCCGCTGCGCCCCTGGAAGTTGTCCTGCGCCGTGGGCGTGAGCGTCGAGAGGCCGCGCGCGTCCATCGTGTAGATGACGACCGAGGCGCGGTTGGCTAAGTCAACGAGCCGGCGCATGGATTCGAGCACGCGCTCGCTCTTGGCGTCGCGCTTCAGGATCGAGATGCCGTCCGAGAAGAGGATCGCAGACTTGCGGCCGGGCAGTTCGCGTAAGCCCTTGACCACGTAGTTGAGCGCGCCGAGCGTGCCGACCGAAAAAATCTCTTCGCGGTAGGCCTCGATGTCGTTGCCGACTTCGCGCAAAGGGTCGGTCGTCGCGCGCGTCTGATCGACGCCGGGCGCGGTCGGCAGAGAGTCGCGCCCGCTGAGCGTGCGCATGACGCCGGCCATCTGGTTGGCCTCGGCGACGGGGTCGGGCGCGACGGGCGCGAAGGCGCTGACGCCGCCGCGCCCCAAGGGATACCACTTGATGCGCTCGATGGCCGCGTAGAGGATGCGCTTGTCGTTGGTGAACTGTTGCAGCGCGCCCATGCCGGCGCTCGTGCGGATGATGGCGACCAGATCGTTGGGCTGCATCTGTTCGTCCACGTACTTGCGCAGCGCGGCGCGCACCTGCGCCATGCTCTCGAACGAGAGACCGAGATCGTCTATGACGAGCGCGAGGGTGCGATGCACCTGACCGGGGCGGAGCGCGGGCGGCGCGGCAGGCGCGGGCGCTGCCGGCGCGGCCGGCGACGCGGGCGCGGCGGCGTTGACCGTGGGGCGCGTCGGCGCGCGCGCGTCGAGCGAGACGTAGCTCAGGTTCGTGATCGGCTGCGGCTTGCCGTCCTCGAAGACCTCGAAGTCTTCGGCGCGCAGGTCTGTCACCTGCTTGCCGCTCTTGTCTGTGACGACGGCGTCGAGCTGCACGAGGTTGGCGGTGATGCGCACCACGTCCTCTTCGTCCACGACCGGCGCGGGCGTGGGTGCTTGCGCGAAGGAGGCGGCGCAGAGCGCGAGCGCGACGCCGCAGGCGGGCAGGCGTGAGGGCAAAAGCTTCATGTACTTAAGTCTCCAAAGGGGCAAAACGGCCCGGTTCACAGTCGCGGTCGGGGCTTGGATGCGGACGCCGCGCGGGCGCGTTGCGGCGCGCCGTCCGTCTCTTTTCGCGGGCGCGTCGGGGCGCGCGCCGGTCTCTTTCACGCCGGGGCCGGCCCGCGGTTCCGGGTTCGCGGGCGGCGCTGGCTTTTCGCCGTCGGGTGTGCGATGCTGCCCGCAAATCCAAACAACGGGGTGCAGGTATTATGCCAGACGGGGCGCGGAACGGCGACACGGTGCGCGTGCATTACACTGGGCGGCTTGAGAGCGGCGAGACGTTCGACTCGTCGGCGGGCGGCGAGCCGCTGGAGTTTCAGGTGGGCGCGGGGCAGGTCATTCCGGGCTTCGACGAGGGCGTGCGCGGCATGGCGGTCGGGGAGCGCAAGACCATCGAGATCGAGGCCGCGGACGCCTACGGCGAGCGCATGGAGCAACTCGTCAACCAAGTGCCGCGCGAGGGCATCAACCTCGGCGAGACGCAGCCCGAAGCCGGCATGAACCTAATCATGCACGTCGCCGACGGGCAGCAGATTCCCGTCACCATCACGGAAGTGACCGACACGCACGTCACCCTCGACGCCAACCACCCGCTCGCGGGCGAGAAACTGATCTTCGATGTCGAGCGCGTCGCATAAACACCGGCCCCGAACCCACGCGATGCGCGGCCGCTTAATGAGCGGACGACTCTTCGCGTGCGCGCTGCTCGCCTGCGCGTGTCTCGCGCCCGCGGCCCGCGCGCAGACGCCGACGCAACAGCAGCCGGCAACGTCTGCGTCCCCTGCTCCGCCAACGTCCGCTGCGTCGCCCGTCCCGCAGGCGTCGCCGACGCCCGCGCCGATCCCGGACGTTGACATCTTCGTCGTCGAGTTGACGAACCGCGCGGGCGCGCTCGCGTTCGGCCGGCCCGTCAACATCACGAGCCGCGCCGGCTACGACAACCAGCCGAGCTTCCTGCCCGACGGGCAGAGCCTGCTCTACACCTCGCAGCGCGACGGCCGGCAGACGGACATCTACCGCTACGACTTGCAGACCGGCGCGCACACGCAACTGACCGCGACGCCGGAGAGCGAATACTCGCCGACCGTCATGCCCGCGGGCAAGACCTTCTCGGTCGTGCGCGTCGAGGCGGACAAGACGCAAAGGCTCTGGCAGTTCCCGCTCGCGGGCGGCGCGGCCGCGCTCACGCTCGAAAACGTCAAGCCGGTCGGCTATCACCTGTGGCTCGACGCGCGCACGCTCGCCCTCTTCGTCCTCGGCGAAGAGGCGACGCACCAGCCGCACACCTTGCAGCTCGTCACGCTCGCCAAAGACCGCCCGCAGGCCGTCGAGGTCAGCACGCTCCACGTCAACATCGGGCGCTCGCTCCAACGCGTGCCGGGGCGCGGTCAGGTCTTCAGCTTCGTCCACAAGGTCACGCCCGACAACTGGGTCATCAAGCTCGTGGACGTGGCGGCGCACAAGACGACGACGCTCACGCAGACCCTACCCGGCAGCGAAGACCTGACGTGGCTGCCCGACGGCTCGCTGCTCATGGCGCGCGGCGCGAAGCTCTACCGCCTCGACCCGGCCCGCGCCCCGGACTGGCGCGAGGCGGCCGACTTCACCGCCGCCGGCTTGACGAACATCACACGCCTCGCCCTCAGCCCCAGAGGCGACCGCCTCGCCCTCGTCGCCCAGCCGGCCAAATAGTCGGCGGTTGAGTGAGGCGCGGGGCCGGGTTAACACAGAGGGCACAGAGAAAGCACAGAGGACACAGTAAAGCTCTGTGAACTCTGTGTGACCTCTGTGTACTCTGTGTTGAATTGATCTCCCGCTACAAGCAACTGCAAGGCACACACGCCTCTCACTCGTCGTCTTCGGGCGCGACGCCGAAGTAGCGGAGCCAGTGGGCCTCGTCGGCCGCAGGCTCGTGCTCGGTCTCGGCGGGCGCGGCGGCGGCTTCGGTCTCGGCCATCAAGTGGCGGAACTCGCCCGCGGGCATGACCTCGACGCCGCAGCGGCGGACGTAAGCGGCCAGCGCGCGGTCGGAGGTGACGACGCGCAGCGTGCGCCGCTCGCGCGCTTCTTCGGCGAGCGCCTTGATGCGCTCGTCCGCGTTCGAGCCGCGCGCGGCGTAGTGGACGCGCACGCCCTGGTAGCTCGCGCCGTCTGGGAAGAACTCGTCGGGCGCGCCGTCGAAGACGACCGTGACGCGTGCGCGCTTCGCCCGCGCGAAGCGCGCCAGCTCCGCCAGCAGCCCGCGCCGCGCGCCCGGCTTGTCCCTGTGCCAGCCGACGCGCTGCGCCATCACGTTGTTGCCGTCCACGAGATAAGCCATGAGCGTCGAAGGGCGAGACGGCGCACGCACCGTCTCGCCCTCTTCCCTTCCGCGCGCGCGTCGTTACTCGGCGACGAAGTTGTAGGTGAGCACGCCGCGCACCTTGACGGGCTTGCCGCCGATGAGCGTGGGCGAGAAGCGCGCCTGCTTGGCGGCGGCGACCGCGGCCGCCTGCAACAGAGGATGACCGGAGACGGCCTGCGCCGACGTGACCCGCCCCGCCTCGTCCACCAACACCTGCACCACCACCGTGCCCGAAGCCTTGGCCGTCTTCGCCAGGGGCGGGTAGGCGGGCGCGGGCTTGCTGATGGCCTTGCCGTTCAGGACGCCTTGTGAGACGGGCTGCCCCGGCGCGGGGGGCGCGCCCGGCTTGCCCGGCACGGGCGGCGCTTCTCCGTCGTCGCCCTCAGCGCCGCTCTCGTCGTCGTTCGCCTCTTCCTCTTCGTTGCCCTTGATGACGATGGTGTCGCCGTCGTTGAGCGTGAGCCGGCCCGTGACGAGTTGCCACTTGCTGTGCTCGCGGCGCAGGGCGACGACGTAGTTGCCGCTCGCCTTCGTGCCGGTGACCGAGACCGTGTAGGCGGCCGCGCCCGTGCCGTCGGCGTCCTCCTTGAACGAGCCGATGGGGAAGCCGGTCTCCTTGATCGTGCCGAGCCGCTGGGCGGCCTCCGGGTTCGCCTTGAGCGCCGCGATGGCGACGGCGTAGGCCTCGGACGATTTGATCTTCTCGCGCGCGTAGCGGAAGCCGAAGTAGCCGGCGACGGCGAGACCGCCGACGACGAAGAGACCGACGACGCCCAGGACGAGCAGCACCTTGCCGCAGCCGCCGCCGGTCTTGCGCGGCGCGCCCATGGACGCGCCCGCCATCTGCGCGCGGGGCGCGTCGCCGAACGAGACGGTCGGCTGCGCCGCGGGCGTGGGCGCGGTGGGCTGCGCCGCGGGCTGCGCCGCCAGCGTGCCGCACGTCGTACAGAACCTCGTGCCGGGTCGCAGTTCACTGCCACAATTGCTGCATCGCATCTTCGCTCACTCTCCGGTTTAGTCTCTGCCGCTTCACTCGGCCTCGGCCGTCGCCGCCAGCGCGGCGCGCGGCGGATTCTATCATCGTTACGATTCGCGCCGTAAGGAATCTGGCGCGGTCAGCTCAAGGTTGCCGCAAGTAGGGTTTCGCCTCGGCGTTGACAAACCAATGCGGCCGGGCATAAATTGCCCGCGCTATCTTCCGACTCGACGCCCTGACGGGTAAGGTAATCAAGATGCTTAGCTCCCGTTCGCTCTGAGACTTCACACTGGTTTAGCGAGCCTCATGTCTGAACAGCAACGCCCATTACCGAATCAGCCACCCGCCGAGCAAGTAAACGAGAGCGCCCCGGCCGTCTCAACGTCGTCGATCTGGTTGGCGCTGATCATGGAGCTGATCTTCGTCTTCTTCCCTTTCATTGTTTATATCTTCGTGATGATCCGGCAGGGACGGGCCCACGCATTTTTCTCGCTCACGGAATGGGCCTTTGCCGCCACGCTTCTGTTCGGACAAACCATCGTCAAGTTCCTTTTGGGTCTTATGTCCGGCCAAGCCCCTAAAAATCCGATCAAGCCCGTCTTCGTGACGGTGCTCATCCTCATGCTCGGTTTCGTGCCTTCTTTTCTGGTACTCGTCTTCGTGCTCCTGGCTGGTGAAGGCGGTAATAAAGGCGCTGCCGCCGAACCGGCCGTGTGGTTCCCGAACGGCTGGGTTGTCGCGCAGTTGGTGATGTTCGGTTTCGCGGTGGCCGCCTACATATATTTCGGCGGTGCCGGAGAGTATTTGCGGCAGGCTAATGAGCAGCGGCGGCGCTGATGCGCCTGCGCCAGCTCTTTAGTTGTAGGTCGGCCGCGCGCCGGCAAAACTCCCGCCCCTGAGGGCACTCTGCTTATGAGCTTACGACGCTACTACCAAACGCTGGTCGTTGACACGGACAGCGGCCGGGACTGGTGCTTCGTCAGCATCCCCAATCTCTTTTCTGAAGAGGATGAAGCGCTCGGCCGTTTCCGGCGCGGCAACTTTCAACTGGTCGAGATTTCGCCCGCCGCGCTACAGTTCGCCATCGCGTTGCTGCTTAGTGCCGATGGCCGCTTACCGCCGGACAGGCTGCGCGAGTTGTGTGTGCCGCTGACGGCGGGGGCGTTGCGCGAAGATCGGGCCTTCGCGCAGCTTGAATTCGCCCAGCAGATCGTCACGCAACCTTTACTCCTGTTCGAGAACTCACCGCTTGAAGTTACATCGCTGGCTAATCTGGCGGCGGAGGCGGAGTTTGACGGCGAGCAGGCCCGCGTCTATGTGGCGACTTCGAGCGAGTCTTCAGTCCTGATCGTAAAACACCCGCGCGTCTTTGTCGTCGGCGGTATCGCCGACACAATTCAGAGCAGTTGGAAAACATTTATTCACTGGCTGCTGAACTAAGCTCGCGGCCGCGCTCGTCCGCTGCCAGACGGCTACGCCCGGCAGAGCGCATCCACGTCCTTCCCGGCCTGGATGAACCCCGCCGGCTGCCCGCCAAACTATCGCGGCTTAGCCACGCGACCGGAGGTAGCTGCTAATGAGACCACCCGCCATCTTGATCTCACCGCCTGATTATGACGACGTTAATGCGGTCTTGCACCAACTGGGCGGGCGGCTGGCGAACACGCGGCAATTACTGCCGGCCGAAATCCACTTTCTTAAAGACCCCGCCTTCCTGAAGCAGTTTCGGCACCTGTTCTTAAATTGTCATCGGACGTTCCCAACGGCCGACCCGGACATTGCCGCGGCCGTGCGCGGATTCGTGATAAATGGCGGGGCGCTCTATGCCTCCGACTGGGCGAGCAGCATTGTCCAGGCAGCTTTCGGCCGCCTGACTGTGTTCAAAACATCCGGCGGCGGGTCGGGCACAACCCGCGCCGCCGTGACCAACCCTTATCTCGCGCACCTGATCGGCAGCAGCATCGCGATCAACTTTGACTTAGACGGCTGGCATTCGATTGCCAAATTCCCGCGCACCGCCGAGGTGTATCTGTGGGATCGGCAGCGGCGACCGCTGGCCGTCGGCTTCAGCGTCGGCCAAGGGCGCGTCGTATACACGTCGTTCCATCACCACGCCCAGGGCGGCTCGGGCTTGCTCTCTTCGCGCGCGGAAGCGGAATTCCTGAAATGGCTCGTGACCTTGTCCACGCAACACGCGCAGCTAGCGCAGGTCGGTCGCACCCTGGTTAACTACCGCGGCAGCAGCGCGCCCGCCCAGACGGTCAGTCGCATCGGGGCCGGGCAGCAAACCATCGCGCTACACTTGGGCGCAAAAACTGGGCTGGGAGTTTGTACCCTTTCATGGGAGCCGAACGATCAATTAGAACTATCGCTCGCCTATCTCCGCCACGACGCGGTGGTCAAGCGGGCCAGTTCATTTAGTCCGCCGCTCACGCTGACGATGCGTGATCCGCAGGCGGGTGACACAGTCCAGGTAAGTCGTCGCCTGTTGGGCCCGCTGCCGGAACAGCAAGCGGAGGAGACGTACCCTTATGTCTTTGCGACGGGGTTGCGCCGCGACCTCCTGGGCGATTCGGATTGGTTCGCGGCGGCCGTTGCGAGGCACATCCGGACGTTGCTGGGAGCAAACACGTCGGCGGGCCGTGCCAGGGAGTGCCTTAACGAAGACAGGCTGCTTGAGGTGCTCGCCACGATCTTGCAGGGGCTGGGCTACAGTGTAGAGAGGCGAGCGGGCGAAGGCACGCCGGAGATTATGGCCTGGCAGAAGCACAACGAGACCGGAGCGCCGGAGGTGCAGATCGGAGTCCAGCTCATGGACGCGCGGAGGGAACTTACCGAGCAAGACGAGACCCTCGCAAGGCCTTCCGTCGATCCGCCGACGCGTGCGGAGTCAGGCGTCGGGACCGAACACCTGCTCGTGCGCGTCTCGTTCTCGCAGGAGAATAAAGTAGGTTCATTTGAAGATGAGCTAGACGAGCGCCGGACTGAGCGTTCTTCGGTCGCCGGCCCCTGGCAGGTTCTGGCTTCGCAAAGGTTATCCCTGGAACCTGAGGAAGAGACCGTGTGGGCGGAAACGTTCGCAACCACCTATCACCTCGACATCATCGTCTACCGTTTAGATGCGTAGAGGTTTTGCGCGCTTAAATTTGCGTCTGGCCGTAGTCGCAGTATTCGACGATGGGGCAGCGGGTGCAGAGTGGGTCGCGCGGGCGGCAGAGGGCGCGGCCGTGGCGGATGAGGTTGACGTGGAAGGAGTAGTGTTTGCCGGCGGGGACGAGGCGGTTCATCAGTTCGTGCGCGCGCGTGTCCGACGAGCGTTGCGGGATGAGGCCGACGCGGCGCAGGACGCGGAAGATGTGCGTGTCGAGCGGGAAGACCTCTTGCCCGCAGGCGAAGAGGAGCGTGCAGGCGACGGTCTTCGGCCCGATGCCGCGGAACTGTGAGAGGTAGGCGACGGCTTCGGCCGGCGGCAGGTCGTGCAGGAACGAGAGGTCGAGCGTGCCGCGCTCGGCCTTGATCTGGCGCAAGAGGTCTTTGATGACGCGCGCCTTCTGGTTGGCGAGACCGCCCTCTTTGATCGTCGCGGCGATGGTCGCCGTGCGCGCGCGCAGGGCGTCGGCCCAAGTGGGGCAGCGGCGCTTGAGGGCGGCGAAGGTGCGGCGGCTGTTGGTGTCGCTCGTCGCCTGCGAGAGTATCACGCCGACGAGCATGTCGAGCGGGTCTGTGCCGGCCCAGCGGTTCGCCGGCACGCCGTAGGCGCGCTCAAGGTTCTGGATGATGTAGCGGAGCGGTTTCTCGGCGGCCGCAGAAGCGTCCGCCTCAACCGCGCGACTCGGCGAGGACGCGCTCATAGAATTCGACGTAGCGGGGGATGATGAGATCGGTGCTGTAGCGCGCCACGGCCGACTGGCGCGCGCGGCGGCCCGTCGCGCGGCGCAACTCCTCGTCGGCGAGCAGGCGCGCGGCGTCGGCCGCCATCTTGTCCACGTCGCCCACGTCGCTCAGGTAGCCCGTCTCGCCGTCGGTCACGACTTCGGGCACGCCGCCGACGCGCGAGGCGACGACCGGCACTTCGCACGCCATCGCTTCGAGCGCGGCGAGACCGAACGACTCCTGCTCGGACGGGAGCAGCAGCACGTCGGCCGCCGACAGGTAGTCGGCGATGCGCGGCTGCTTGCCGACGAAGGCGCAGTACGCCGCCACGTCGAGGCCGCGCGCGCGGTGCTCTGCGCGCCCGCGCTCGCTCCCGTCGCCGACCATCACGAGCCGCGCGTTCACGCCCCGGCGGCGCACGCGCGCCAAGACTTCGACGCAGTCCACGGGGCGCTTGACGGGGCGGAAGTTCGAGACGTGCGCGAGCAGCGGTTCGTCGCCGGGCGCGAGCCGGCGGCGCAAGTCCGGCACGGGGCGGCGCTGGTAGTCCGTGGCGCAGACGAAGTTCGGGATGACGGTCACGGCGTCGAGGCCGAAGGTCTCGGACGTGGCGCGCTTGAGGTAGTCGGAGATGGCGGTGACGCCGTCGGACTGCGCGATGCCGTAGCGCGTGATCGGCAGGTACGAACGATCCGCGCCGACGAGCGTGATGTCCGTGCCGTGCAGCGTGGTGATGACGGGCAGGCGGCGCGCGGGCTTCAAGGACTCGCGCGCGAGGATGGCGCTGATCGAGTGCGGGATGGCGTAGTGGACGTGGAGCAGGTCGAGCCGCTCGGCTTCGGCCACGGTGGCCATCTTCGTCGCCAGCGCGAGCGTGTAGGGCTGATGCTCGAAGAGCGGGTACGACATCATCTCGACCTCGTGGAAGCGCACGCGCTCGCTCAACTCCGTGAGCCGCGTGGGCAGCGCCGACGCGATGAAGTGTACCGTGTGCCCGCGCTGCGCCAACTCCTTGCCCAGTTCCGAGCCGACGATGCCGCTCCCGCCGTAAGACGCGTAGACCGTGATGCCGATGTTCATAGCGGTGGAAAAGTTCAAGGTTCAACGTTCAAGGTTCAAGGTTAGCACACGGCTTGAACCTTGAACGTTGAACTTTGAACCTTGAACTCCGACTGAATAGGCCGAGAGGCAGACAGCCCTCGCTACTGTCTGCCTCTCGTTCTCAACTTGTCTCACCTGTTGGAAGGGGGACAAGCGAGATGGGTGCATGATAGTCCCGTCGGCGGCGTTTGACAATGAATTGCCGGCCCGCGCGATGTTAAATTTTCGTGGCGCGCCCGCGCCGTCGGCACACGTGCGCAACAACAGGCAACGATTTAGTACACGCCGCCGCCCGTTCGGTGAATTAAGCCACAAAGATGCCCCCGCCGGGCCGGTTCGGTTCGCGCCGCCTTCAAGTTATAATGACGGCGCAGCAATTATTGAGAGGGACTGATACGATGCCGAAGATTGATAACATCGAAGAGACGCCCAACCCGAACGCCGTCAAGTTTGTCCTCAAGGAGCCGGTGACGAACGGCGCGGCCCGCCAGTACCGCTCGGCGGCCGAGGCCGCGGACGACGCGCTCGCCCGCTCGCTGTTCGACGTGGGCGAGGTCGTCTCGGTCTTCTACATGGGCAACATGATCACGGTCGAGAAGACCGACGAGGCGGACTGGGACGACCTGCTGCCGCGCCTCGCCGTGCCCATCCGCGCGGCCGCGGCCGCGCCGGGCGGCTCGGCCCTGGCGGCCGCGGCGGCGGCCGGCGCTGCGGGCCCCGGCGACGCACTCGGCGCGGTCATGAGCGGCGACCCGCGCCTCGTCCGCATCAACGAGATACTGGACGAGCGCATCCGCCCGGCGCTCGCGGGCGACGGCGGCTGGCTCGAAGTCCTGAGCCTACAGGACAACACGCTCTCGATCCGCTACCAGGGCGCGTGCGGCAGTTGCCCCAGCTCCATCACCGGCACGCTCATGGCCATCGAAGGCATGCTCCGCCAGGAAGTCGATCCCGAACTCGAAGTCGTCGCCGTATGAATCGCTCAGCTCTTTAACAAGGGCTTAGAATCAGGTCGTCAACACGCCCGCGCGCTGAAGTCTCGGCGTCAGCCCTGCATTTCGCCTACTACAACTTCTACCGCGGCACTAACCTTAGACCTTACGCTGCACGCCGGCCATGGAAGCAGGGGACGGTGCAAGACTTGTTAGCTGTCAGGTTGAAAGGGAAACCTTATGCAGAAGTGGGAATACCTCTTGGAAATGTTCGATAGATGGCTATTCGCCGAGGAGTTGCAGGGTTACGGCAATGAAGGATGGGAGCTAGTCGCCGTCATACGTCCTGAGCCAGACAAGGCACACTATCTTTATTACTTCAAACTTCCTAAGAAATAGCAACACAGATTTATCCCACTACCCAACTTTTTGAAACCACCTTCCCGCACGCGCGTTTAAGTGGCAGCAGTAGTCTCATCACGGCGCATGATGGCCGCGCCGCCCCAGAGGAGTGAACATTATGTCGCAGCCTGCCCGCGCCCTTGCGGTCGCACTCTGTTTGTTGACGCTCGCCCCCGGCAGTTACGCCCAAGCCCCGGCGAAGCCGAAGAAGCCCGCCGACGCCTCGGCGCGCGGCGCGGCCGACCCGCTCGCCGCCGAGCGCCGCGCCCAAGCCCTGACGCTCATCAACGCGCTCGCCGACGAGGCGCGCGGCTACCGCGACGACACTCTGCGCGCGCGCGTCCAGGCGCAGGCCGCAGACACGCTCTGGGGCGCGGACACAGAGCGCGCCAAGACCTTGTTCCGCCGCGCGTGGGACGCGGCCGAGGTGGCCGATCAGGAGAGTCTGCGCCAGCGCCAGACGGCGCGGCAGGTGCAGGGCAGCGAGCCGGGTCTCGCCGCGCGGCTCAACCGCCCGAACATGCGCGCCGAAGTCCTGCGCCTCGCCGCCAAGCGCGACCGCGCGCTCGGCGAAGAGTTGCTCGCGCGTCTCGACGACGCCAAGAAGCAGGAGGACGCGAACCTGACGAGCGCGGCCGCGGCCGCCTCCGCCGCGCCTGCCGCCGCGCCCGCCGCCGCTTCGCCCGCCGCCGACGCAACACCGGCCGCGCCCCGCCGCGATCCTTACGAGACGCCGCCCGAACTGGCCCGCCGCCTCTCGCTCGCCATGGACTTCGTCAACGACGGCGACATCGAGCGCGCGCTCCAGTTCGCCGACCCGGCGCTCGCGCGGCCTTATCAACTCGCCGTCGAGTTCCTCGTCGTCCTGCGCGAGAAGAGTCCTGAGCCGGCCGACCAGCGTTACCTCGCGCTGCTCGGCCGCACGGTCACAGACCCGGACGCGGACGCCAACACAGTGCTCTTGCTCTCGTCCTACGTGCTGACGCCGGGCATGTACATGACCGTCCTGCCCGACGGCGGGCAGTCGATCAGCCAGCGCCGCCGCGACATACACCCGCCCACGGACATGCCCGCGGCCGTCCAGCAGGCCTTCGCGCAGGCGGCCGCCGCCGTGCTCGCGCGCCCGCTCGCGCCCGTCGAGCAGGATCGCACGACGGCGGGCCGGGCCGGCACGTACTTCGTCATCGCGCGCCTGCTGCCCTTCGTCGAGCAGCACGCGCCCGAACGCGCGCCGCTGCTGCGCACGCAGTTGGCGGCGCTCACGCCCGACGTGTCGAACGACACGCGCGCCGATCTGGATCGCGGGCTGACGCGCGGGCTGACGAGCGAGGCCGAGCGCGGCGACCCCGTGCAGGAAGTGCTCGACCGCCTGCCGCGCGCGCAGACGCCCGAACAGCGCGACCAGCTTTACATGAGCGCCGCGCTCAACGCCCAGCGCAACAACGACCCGCGCGCGCGCGACTTCGTGGACAAGATCAGCGACCCCGAACTGCGCCAACAGGTGCGCGCCTTCGTGGACTTCGCCGCCCTCAACCAGGCGGTGCAGAAGAAGGACGCCGCCGAGGCGTTGCGCCTCGCGCAGTCCACCGCGATCACCAACGTGCAGCGCGCCTGGGGCTTGAGCGAGGCCGCGCGCCTGTTACAGACCGAGGATCGGGCGCGCGCGCTTGAGTCGCTCGAATCGGCCGTCACGGCCGCGCGCCGCATTGACGCCGACGACCCCGACCGCGCGCGCAGCCTCGTCGCCATCGCCACGCAGTTCTACAAACTGGATCACAACCGCGCCTGGGAGTTGATGAGCGAGGCCGTGAAGGCGGCGAACGCCGCGCCCGACTTCACCGGCTCGGACGGCGGGCTGGCCGTGCGCGTGCAGACCAAGAACAGCCGCTCGACGCTCAACTTCGGCGCGGCGTCGCTCGACCTGTCCGGCGTCTTCACGACGCTGGCGCAGGACGACATGCAGCGCGCCGTCGAACTGGCCCGCGCCTTCAGCGGCGAGGCCCCGCGCGCCAACGCCACGCTCGCCATCGCCCGCGCCGTGCTCACAGAGAAGCCGAAGCCGAAGAGTTAACGCGGACGTTGCTAGAGCAGCTTGCGCTTCAGCTTAACGTGCGGCCGATCTAACACAGAGTACACAGAGGAGACGCAGCGTCCACAGAGGTTTTAAACTGTGTCCTCTGTGCTAACTCTGTGCTAACTCTGTGTTGAACTGAGCGCGCTACACTCAACTGCAAATCGATCTGGTTAACGTCGGCCCGAACTCGTCTTTAGGAGCCAGTCTTTCATGTACCGTCACACGCGCCCCGCCGTGCTCTTGTTCTGCCTGTCGCTCTGCGCGCCGCTCTGCGCGCAGACGCCGACGCCCACGGCCGCGAAGACCAAGACCAAGCCGCCCGCGCCCGCGCGCGCGGCCGCGGCCGCCGACCCGCTCGCCGAGACGCGCCGCACGACCGCCATCGCGCTCGTCACCTCGCTCGCCGACGAGGCGCGCGGCTTCCACGACGAGGCCTTGCGCGCGCGCGTGCAGGCGCGCGCCGCCGACGCCCTGTGGGACGTTGAGCGCGAGCGCGCCCGCAACCTGTTCCGCCGCGCGTGGGACGCCGCCGAGGTGGCCGACCGCGAGTCGGAACGCAAGGAGGAGGAGGAGCGCCAGCGCCAGATGTCCGAGAAGGGCGCGGTCGTCCTCTCCGGCTCCCCGCGCCTGCGCGCCGAAGTCCTGCGCCTCGCCGCCAAGCGCGACCGCGCGCTCGGCGAAGAACTGCTCGCCAAACTCGACGAGACGAAGAAGCAGCAGGACGAAACGGCGCGCGCCGAGACGGCCGCCAACGCCGGGCAGCCGAAGCCGCGTCGCACGAACGAGCTGACGCCCGTCGAGGCGCAGCGGCTCGACCTCGCGCGCCAGTTGCTCGCCAGCGGCGACGTGGAGCGCGCCAAGCAGTTCGCCCTGCCCGCGCTCGAACGCGTCACCACGCAGGCCCTCAAGTTCCTCGTCGCCCTGCGCGCCGCCGCGCCGACGGACGCCGACGCCGTCTTCCGCGGCTTGCTCCTGCGCGCCGCCAACGACCCCGAAGCCGACGCCAACACGATCTCTTACTTCTCCTCTTATCTTTTCTCGCCGTCCATCTTCATCACGGCCGAGCGCGGCGGCGGCTGGGGTTCGGAGTCGTGGACGCCGCCCGCGGCGGCCGCGGAAGTCCCCGCCGATCTGCGCGCGGCCTTCTTCGGCGTCGCCGCGCAAGTGCTCCTGCGCCCGCTGCCCCCGCCCGAACAGGATCAGACGACGGCTGGCCGCGGCGGCACGTATTTCGTCATCGCGCGCCTGCTGCCGCTCTTCGAGCAGCACGCGCCCGAACGCGCGCCGCTGCTGCGCACGCAGTTGGCCGCGCTCACGCCCGACGCGCCCGAACCCTGGCGCACGGGCCGCGACCCGATGTTGACCGAAGGTCTGCGCCCCGCGGACGAGCCGGCGCGCGACATGGTGCAGGACGCACTTGATCGTCTGCCGCGCGTGCAGACCACGGACGAGCGCGATCAGATTTACGTCCAGGCCGCCTTCACCGCCGCGCGCAAGGGCGACGCGGCGCGCGCGCGTTCGTTCGCCGACAAGATCGAAGACCCGGACGTGCGCCGCCAGTTGCGCGCGCACCTCGACTTCGAGACGCTGCGCCACGCCTCCGAGAAGAAGGACACAGACGAGATGCTGCGGCTCGCCAAGGACGGCGATCTGACGCCTTTGCAGCGCGTCTACGGCTACACGGACGCGGCCCGGCTGCTCATGCAGAAGGATCGCGTCCGCGCGCTCGAAGCCCTGGACGACGCGGGCGCGGTCGTGCGCCGCATGGACGGGCAAGACCCCGACCGCGCGCGCGCACTGCTGGCCGTCCTCTCGCGCACCTTCGAGCTTGATCGCGGGCGCGTCTGGGAACTACTGCCGGAGTTGGTCAAGACGGTCAACGCGCTCAGCGACTTCAGCGGCGAGGACGGGCGCATCGTCTCGCAGTTCCGCGGCAAAGGCTTCGGCTCGGTCTCTTCGACCACCAGCGACAGCTTCGACCTGACCGACATCTTCACCCAACTCGCGCGCGCTGACATGGAGCGCGCCGTCGAGTTGGCCCGCTCCTTCAACGGCGAAAGCCCGCGCGCCGTCGCCACCCTCGCCGTCGCCCGCGCCGTGTTGACGAAATAAGATCGGCGGCAGCGTCAGGCGGGCGGCTACTCAGCCGCGTCGGCGGGCGACTTCTTGCCGAGTGTGCGGAGCACCCACGCCACCAGCGCGCCTTGGAGCGCGAGCAGCAGTTGGCCGAACGTCGTGGTGTAGAGCGGCTCGAGGAGGTTGACCTTGTAGTAGTCGCCGTCCCGCTGCACGAAGCCGCGCCCGCCGACGCTGACCTGAAGTTGATCCGACCCGACCCGCAGGCTTTGGACGGTGAGCGGCGGGTCGCCGGGCGCGCTCTCGGCGCGCAGGAGGTCAACGCCGCCTTGCCGCCGCCTGACGCTCACGGCGCGCGCCTGGAACGGGGGCGGATCGTCCCCACGCACCTGCTCGATCCCTAAGTCGAAAAAGTTCTCCGCCTCGGCCCAGGCGTTCGCGTCCGTCTTCAGGGGCAGGAAGCGCAGGCGAAACTCGGCGTCGGCCGGCACGACCGCCAGCACCGACTCCGCCGCGACCGACTGCTGCCAATCGCCGACCTTAAGCAGCTTCCGGCAGCCGGGCGCGCGCGCCGACGCGCCCGGCGCGTCGGCGGTGTCTATACGTGTCTTGAGGTCTGCGCCGGTCGCGCGCAGCCACAGCTCGCGGTAGCTGTTACGGCCGGGCGTGCCGCCTTGGAAGAGGTGCAGCGCGGCGGGCAGCGCCCCGTCGGCGCGCACCTCGACGCGCGTGTGGCACGGCTCGCCGCTGGCGGCGGGCGCGCCCGGATCGAACTGATAGTCAATCGGGGCGAGCGCCGCGGGCGGGCTGAGGCCGCGCTCCGCGTACTCCTCGACGGTCTCGCCGGCCAGGCGCGCGCGGTCGAAGTAGACGTTCACAGTCTCGGTCGCCCGGCCGTCGTAAGAGAGCAACAGCCACTCCGGCGCGCGCACTAACGGCCCCTCGACGACCAACTCCTCCGCGGCGAGGTTGACGGTGGCCGGGGCGAACTGCCCCGTCGTCTCCAGCCCCAGGACGCGCGGGCGGTTGATCAGCTTGTACTCCGCGATGATGACGCCGGCCAAGACCGACAGCGCGCCGCCCGCGAGCACGAGCCGCCGCCGGCCGAGACCCGTCAGTATGTTGACAGCCATGCGTCCTCCTCCCCGCGTGCGCGGCGGGCCTCACTCGACCCGGACGCTCTGATCCGCGTAGCGGAACGACCACTCGCCGCCCTCGTCCCCGTGCAGCCTGATCCACACCCGCACGCGAAACTTATAACGCCCCGGCGCGACCTTGCCCTTGTCGTCCCTGCCGTCCCACGCGTCGGCGTAGGCCTGCCCTTTGCGGAGGCCGCCTTTGATCGGTCGCTCGGCGACAAGCTCGTGACTCGGCCCTTCCTTCGGGAACACGGGCCGGATGATCTCGACGCTGGCGTCGTCGAAATCACCGAGCGAGCGAAACCTGTAAGTGGCCTGCTCCTTGAGCTTCGGGTGGATCGGGCTGGGGTCGAATTGGAACTGATCGATCAGCAGCGACCCGACCGCGCGGTCGCCCACGCCCAGCCCGTAGAGGACGAACTCCGCGGGCTGTCGCGGCTCGGGGCCGTTCTTAAGCGCGTTGATGCTGAGCGTCCCGACCTGCGGCTTCTGGTCGAACAACTCGCCCAGCTCCTTCGTGAGCGGTATCTTGATCTCGCGCCGCTGACCGTCGGTCGGGAAGAGGCGGAAGCGGCGGCCCTGTTTCTCCCCTTCCCGGCCGATGGTTACTTCGGCGGTGCTGTTCGCCTCCAACGCGTATTCAAAGACCACGGGCCAGCCGCGCTTGAACAGCCCGCGTACGCTGAAGCGGCGCATCGCCTCGACTAAGAACTGCGGGCCGTTCTTAGCTATGGACTTGGCGTCAACCTTCGCCCCGCCGCCCCCGCCGCCGCCGATAGGCGGGATCGGCACGCCGACGCGCGGCCCCGCCTGCGCCGCCCGCAGCGGCGCGTCGCCGCTCAACGTCGGCAAAGCCAGCGCGCCTTTGTCCGCGCTGTCCGCCCTGACCGCCGGCAGCGCGGCGACGAACAAAGAGCAAGCCACGAGCGCCGCCGCGACCGACGCGCCGCCTCCGTTCAGGTTTCGCATGTGAGCCTCCTCGCCCGCCGCCCACGGCGACGGCCCGACTCCGGCATCCGCCAACCGGCCCGGCGCGGCCCGCGCAACCGCTTGCGCCCCGACAGCCGAACGTGCCCGCCCCTGTTCTCTGCGTGAGGCCAACGACCTGTTAGCGCGCCGAGCATATGTACCATCGGCGCGGAAGTCAATGGTTGAAAAGCAGTGACGAGTGACAAGTGACAAAGCAGAGACAAGTTCTTTAACTCGTCACTCGTCACTGCTTTTCCCCCTGTGGGTAGCCACGGGGGGCGGGCGGGGGCGCGCGCGCTTGCCGGGGGGCGCGGGCGGGTGTTTAATCTGGCGGGCCGGACTTTGAACGTCGTCGGAGGGACACGAACTCGTCATGTTGAAACGCATCATCGCCATCGCCGTCATCTTCGTCTGCGCCACCGTCGCGTGGCTCATCCTGGGCGCGACCATCTTCCAGCGCACCTACGCCTCCGACGGCGCGCTCGCCGATCACGTCGTCGCCAACTGGGGCGCGCCGCAGACGCAGACGCCGCCCGCCGCCAACGTCGAAGTGCCGGAGCGCGTCCAGACGTTAGAGAACGGCCGCCCCGTGATCACGACCCAACAGAAGACCGTGCCGCTGCCCCTGGAAGCCAGCCGCGTCCAGGTCGCGCTCGATCTGGCGCACCGCCAGAAGGGGCTGCTCTGGTACAGCACCTACAAGGTGGACTTCGCGGGCACGTACACCTTCCGCAACACGACCGACCGCGACGAGGTCAGCTTCACGCTCAACTTCCCCGCCGAGCGCGCCATCTACGACGACCTGCAATGCACCGTGGACGGCCAATCACTCGCGCTCACGAACGGGCCGCGCTCGACCACGGGCAAGGCCAAGGTCGCGCCGGGGCAGACCGCCACGCTCAAAGTCGCCTACCGCTCGCAGGGGTTGACCGAGTGGCGCTACAGCTTCGGCGGCGAGGTGGCGCAGGTGCGCGACTTCGAGTTGCGCCTGACGACCAACTTCAAGGACGTGGACTTCCCAGACACGCTCTCGCCGACCGAGAAGCGCGAGACCGACGGCGGGTGGGAGTTGACGTGGGGCTACAAGAACCTCGTGACCGGCTACCAGATCGGCGTGCAGATGCCGGAGAAGCTGCAACCGGGGCCGCTCGCCGGGCGCATCAGCCTGTTCGCGCCCGTCTCGCTCTTCTTCTTCTTCTTCCTCATGTTCATCATCACGACGATGCGCGGGCTGGAACTGCACCCGATGAACTACTTCTTCCTGGCGGCGGCCTTCTTTTCGTTCCACCTGCTGCTCGCCTACCTGGTGGATCACGTCTCGATCCACACGGCGTTCGCCGTCTCGTCGGTCGTCTCGATCATTTTGGTCGTGAGTTACCTGCGGCTGGTGCTGGGCGTGCGCTTCGCGACGCGCGAGGCGGCGGCGGCGCAGTTCATCTACCTCGTGCTCTTCTCCTACGCCTTCTTCTTCAAGGGCTTCACGGGTCTCGCCGTCACCATCGGCTCGATCCTGACGCTCTTCGTCGTCATGCAGATCACGGGGCGCGTGCGCTGGGCCGAGAAGTTCGCCGCCAAACAGACGGAGGCGAAGCAGGCTTAAGACCAAAGCCTTAACCGCAGACTCAAGAATAAATATTCATCGGGCGTGTGAGCAGGGCGACCGGGTCATCCACGTTGAGGGTTTCGTGGACGTAGAAGGGTTCGCCGGCCGCCGTGCCGATGAGCGAGCCGTAGTAGCGCGCGCGCGTCTCGATCTGCTCGAGGAAGCCGTGCCCGCTGATGCGCGTCTCCGGCTCTTGCGCGCCCTCGCGGTAGAACTGCGACGCGTGCGCCCGGACGGACGCCATCTTCCCCGCGAGGAACTCCGAGATGTCCACGACGAACGACGGCACGACGCGCCGCGAGTAGACCGCGTGCGCGATCATCGGCATCGGCACTGGCGCGCGCCCGGCCGCCTCGTCGTAGCGGCGCATACTGGCGAGCCGCGCCGCCTCGCGCACGAGCCGCGCGGTGGCGGCGTGATCCGGGTGCGGGTCGTCCCAGTGCGCCGTGAACAGCACGCGCGGCCTGTGCGCGCGCAGCACGCGCACCAGCGCCGTCTTCGCCTCCACCGTCACCGCCACGTGCCCGTCCGGCTGGCCCAAGTTGAGCCGCACGTCCAGGCCCAACAGCCGCGCCGCCGCCTGCGCCTCCAGCGCGCGCTCCTCGGGCGTGCCGCGCGACCCCATCTCCCCGCGCGTCACGTCCAGCACGCCCGTCCTGTAGCCCAGAGCCTTCAGCTTCAGCAGCGTCCCCGCCGCCGTCAACTCCGCGTCGTCCGGGTGCGAGAAGATCGCCAACACGTCGAGCGCCGTCGCCGCCGCATCGCGCGCGCTCGCCCCCACGTCCAAGCCTGTCGGTTCGTCGCTCATCGTCTTTCGCGTCGCCGTTAACGCCCCACAGGTTTAACGCCGCGCACGCGCCGCGGTCAAGCGCGCCGCACCATTGACGCGCGCTGCGCCCTCGCCTAGCATCCCCGCGCCAGCGGCCGGCGGCGAGTCTGATCGGAAGCTGCGGCGGCCAGAGCCGGCCGGCGCGGCGTTAGACCGGCGGTCACGTTAAAGGCCGCGCGCAGGCGCGGATTAGACCGCTACGTTCGGTCTAACATACCCTCGGGCGACGTTAGACCGAACGTAGCGGTCTACTATGCGTTAGACAGCTTCGCTTTGGGTGAAGGCACAAGTAATATTGTTTTGAGGAGATCATGAACTTTCAGGAGAGTCAGGCTTTTGCCGCGAGGTGTCATAAGGATGTGCTAACCGTCACCGATTTTATGGTGAATAAAGTTAAACCGCTTTCTGACAGCTTTAATCTTGCTTCAGATCGTGATGTTTACGTTCATGGCTTGTACTTCAGAGCAATTGCTTGGATGCTTAGCTTGAGCAAATTAAATGAAGGTGTAGATTTTCAACCAGTAGTGAGTGGCGCACGTACCTTCCTCGAAATTACTAGAAACAGTCTCATAAATACCTCGTCGTGCTACGCTCAGGCATGGCGAACCGACGAGGCGAAGAACTAACTGATGAGCAATGGGCGGTTATCGAACCGCTTATCCCCGAGCCGCCCCGCCGCGAAGACGGCAGGGGCCG
>DASVPY010000107.1:0-39917 GCA_036389395.1 Pyrinomonadaceae bacterium | reverse complement strand
CGCCGCCCCTGGGCCAATACCCGAATAATTGTCGCGCCCTGAAGGGGCGCGGGGGCGGCCGGCGTCGCGTCCGCGCGCCCCTTCAGGGCGCGGATACATGATTGCTGCTGTTCCAGGGGCGGCGCTCGCTCACGCTCGCTGGCCCCTGGCTACCTTCCCGGTGCGCCTCGGCGCACGCGCGGCGCATCTGCCGCGGCGCGTGGCGGCGTAACCCCCGTGCCTGGCAGGTTTCCCGCGCCCAATGGCCGAAAGCCCGCGCCCCGTGGCCGGGCCGCCGCGCCCGACGGACGGAACCCCGCGCCCGATGGCCGGAACGCCGCGATGCGTGGCCGGAAGCCCGCGCCGTGGGGCGGGGGCGGCGCGGGAAAATCTCTGTAACTTTCGGTGCGGCCGGGTGTTTTTGCTAGTGTAGCGCAGCTTATGGCGAGCGAAGACGCAGAGTTCACCATGCTGTTCGAGGAAGTTTATCCGAGCCTGTGCCGGTTTCTGGAATGCCTGCTGGGCGGGCGCGCCGCCGTGGCGCAGGACTTGGCGCAGGAGAGTTTCCTCCAACTGCACCGCACCGCGTGGGGCACGATCCCGGCGGGCGAGGCCCGCTTCTGGCTCTACCGTGTCGCGCGCAACCTCGCCATCAACGAGTTCCGGCGCGGGGCTGTGCGCCACAGGCTCTTTGATCGCGTCGTCGAGGCGGTGCGCCCGCGCACGCGCACGCCCGAAGAGGAGTACGAGACGCAGGAGCGGCAGGAGTTGGTCTTGAGTATGTTGCAAGGATTACCGGAAGACCAGCGCGCGGCCCTGCTCTTGCGCGAGCAGGAGCAGTTGAGCTACCGCGAGATCGCGGCGGTCTTGAACGTCTCGGAGAGCAAGGTCAAGACGGACGTGTTCCGCGCGCGCACGGCCCTGCGCGAACGCTGGGCGCGACGCACGGGCGCGGCGGCCGGCGCGGGCGCGCACTGAGGGACGCAAAGTTTAGCAGATGTCCAAGGGCAAGTTATGAGTTGCGAACTGATAGAGAGGGTGTCGTTGCTGGTTGACGGCGAGTTGTCGCCGGGCGAGGCCGGCGCGGTCGAGCGCCACCTGGGCGTGTGCGCCGAGTGCCGGCAGGCGCACGCCGACTTCCTGAGCCTGCGCCACGAGTTGAGCGCCTACACGGCGACGCTCGACCCGCTGGCCTCGCGCCGCGCGCTCGCCGAAGTGCTCGCCGCCGGTCGGGCGGCCGCGCCGGCCGGTCAAGTCGGCGCGGGCGGTGTGCGCGGTTGGCGCGCACGCCTGGCGGACGCGCTCACGCCGCCGCGCTTCAGTCCCGCGTTCGCGGGCGCGCTCGCGCTGCTGCTCGTCGCCTGCGCCGTCGCCTTCGTCGTCTACAAGAACGCCGCGCGCGGCCCGCAGTCCGTCGCCCAGACGCCGACGCCCGAAGCGCCGCCCGCGGTTAAAGCAGTCACGCCGCAGAACGACCAACTGGCCCGTGCGAACGCAGAGTCGCACGCGGAGTCGAACGCGAACTTAGCCACGCCGCCAGTCGTCGAACGAGCGACGGCCGCCGCCGGCAACGTCGAGCGCGGGGCGCAACGTGAGCGCGCGGCGAGCGCGGTCGCCAACGCGACGCGGGGCAACACGGCGCGGAGCTTGAACGCGCGGCGCGTGGTCGCGCCTGAGTTGTTGCCGCCGCCGGAGCGCGGCTCAGTGCCGCAGTTCGTGAACGCGAGCGCGCCCGCGTCAGAAGCAGGCGCGCGCGTCCGGCCCGCCGACGCGGAGACTTTGACGGTGAGCCACGTCGAGCAGTCCGAGTTGTTGCTGCGCGCCTTCCGCAACGCGCGGCTCGACGAACGGGGCGCGGCCGATCTCGCTTACGAGCGCCGCCGCGCGCGCCAGTTGCTCTACCAGAACATGGTCTTGCGCCGCGAGGCCGAAGCCGCCGGCAACGTCCAGTTGTCCGATCTGCTCGACAGCCTTGAGCCGATCCTGCTCGACATCGCCAACCTGCCCGCGGCCGCGCCCGCCGCGGACGTGCGCGCCATCCAGGCCCGTATGCAGCGCAAGAACCTCGTCGCGCTCTTGCAGGTCAACTCGGCGACGTTGGCGCGCGCCTACGACGACTGAAACAAAAGTTTTCGGCGGCGCGCGTCTTGGCCCGAGCGCGCGCGTCGCCCCTGTAGCGAGTAACGCTTAATCCCAAGTCAGAACGGAAGTCGAAACATCATGTCTGTCATCATGCGCTTAAAAAACCGCCGACCCGCCGCGCGCCGCGCGCTGCTCCTCCTGCTCGTCGTCTGTTGCACTGTGCTCGCGCCCGCGCGCCGCGCCGCCGCACACGACGAGCAGGACGTACAAAAACTCAACCGCTACGTGCAGGGCACGAAGGCCGACACGCCCGCGATGAAACTGTTCCGCGAGGGGCGCGACCAGATCGAGGCCGGGAACTGGGCGCAGGCCGCCGACCGCTTCAGCGCCTTCGTCCGCACCTACCCCGGCGACAAGGACGTGGACGCCGCGCTCTACTGGCTCGCCTACGCGCGCAAGCGCCAGGGCGACAAGGAGAGCGCCGCCAAGCCCCTGCTCAGCCTGATCCGCAACTACCCCGGCTCCACCTGGCGGCGCGAGGCCGAGGCGATGCTCGTCGAACTCGGCTACCAGGACGCGATCAAGCAGGCGCTCGACCGCGACAACGACGAGATCAAAATCCTCGCCCTGCAAAGTCTCTTCGAGGCCGACGAGGAGCGCGCCTACGCCTACGTCGGCGAGATACTCAAGCCCGGCTCGACCGCCAGCCCGGCCTTGAAGTCTGCGGCCGTCGCTCTGCTCGGCGCGCGCGGCGGCCCGCGCGCCACGCCCATCCTGCTCGACATCGCGCGCAACCCGCAGTCCGATCTCAAGCTGCGGCTGACCGCCATCCGCCGCCTCGGCGAACAGCCTTCGGACGCGACGCTCGACGCGCTCGCGCAACTCTACGAGGCGGATCGGACGAAGGACGTGCGCGTCCAAATCCTCCGCGCCTACGCCGACATGCGCAACCCGCGCGCCGTCGAGAAGCTGACGGCCGCGGCGCGCGCGGGCGACGACCTGTCGGTGCGCCAGTACGCGATCCGCTTCCTCGCCGACCGCGAAGGCCCGGCCGCGCTCGACGAGTTGATCCGCCTCTACGACGCCGACCGCACGCCCGAAATCCGCGCGCAAATCCTCCGCTCGCTCGCCGACCGCGACGACCCGCGCGCCCGCGCCAAGCTGCTCGAAGTGGCGCGTCGCGGCGAAACGACGGAGTTGCGCGTCGAAGCCATCCGCCGCCTGGCCGACCGCGGCGCGACCGCCGTCGAAGACCTCTTGCAGCTCTACGCGACCGAGACGGATCAGAACATACGTCTGGGTCTCATCCGCGCCTACGCCGACATGAAAGACCCGCGCGCCCGCGCGAAGCTCTCCGAGATCGCGCGCACGGGCGAACCCGCCGAGGTGCGCCTCTACGCCATCCGCCGGCTCGGCGACCGCGACGACGCCGAGACCGTCAACGAGTTGATCTCGATGTACGACGGCGAGCAGAACGTGCAGGTGCGCGGGTCGCTCCTGCGCGCCTTCGGCGACTCGAAGCAGAAGCCGGCCTTGCGCAAGCTGATGCAGATCGCGCGCTCGGATCAGAACGTCGAGCTGCGCAAGCTGGCCGTGCGCCTGCTCGGCGAGAGCAAAGACCCGGAGGCGCTCAAGTTCCTTGAGGACTTGCTCAAGTAGCCGCGCCGCGGCGGGAAGGGAAGACACAGAAGATGAGACACACGAACCTCAACCACGCACGCCACGCAAGCTCTAGCCACGCACGCCGCGTGAGCTTCAGCCACGCACTCCTGCTCGCACTCGCGCTCGCCGTCACGGCCTGCGCGCGCGCCGACCGCGCCGCGACCGCCGCCACGACGAAGACCGTAACGACGGTCGCCGCGAGCAACACAGAGCCGAACGCCGCGGCCGACACGAACGCCTCGTCCGCGGCCGATCAGACCAACGAGCGCCAGTCGCCCGCCGCGACCATACAGAGCTTCACGGCGGTCGAGGGCGCGGACTTGGCGGCGCGGCTCGCCGCCGCGGCGCAGCGCGCGCGCGGGCGGCAGACGCCTTACTGGTCGGCCTACTCCTTCGACGTGCGCCCCGGCGTCGCCGTCGATCCGACCGTGCGCGAGTTCCACGGCTCGATGAACACCTGGGGCGACACGACCGTCTTCTACGGCACGACCGCGGGCGGGCTGACCGTCGAGACGCGCGACCTGGCCGTCTTCGTCCTGCGCGGCGCGGGCAGCGACCAGGTGACGCGGCTTGAGGTCTACAACCTCGAACGCAAGCGCGAGTACGGCGGCTACCCCGTCTACTGGCTCGGCCGCGCGAACAACGAAGAGAGCCTCAACTACCTGCGCGGCCTGGCCGACGCCGCGCCCGCCGGCCTGCTCGCCGAGCGCGCCGTGCTCGCGCTCGCCCTGCACGACGACGCGCGCGTCGCGCCCGCACTCAAGGCTTACGTCCGCTCGTCGCCCAACCAGCGCGTGCGCGCCGCGGCCGTCTACTGGCTCGGCCAGGCCGGCGGCGAGCAGCAGTTCTTGGCCGACATCGTGCGCAACGAGACCGAGGACAGGCAACTGCGCCGGCAGGCGGCGCACGCCGTCGGCGCGAGCCGCGACGCCGCCGCACTCGCCGCCGTGCAGAGTCTCTATCAATCCGTCACGGACAAGGACGTGCGCCGCAGCCTCGTCCACGCCGCCGCGGACAACCAGGATCGCGCGGCCGCGTTCGCCTTCGTCCTGCGCGCGGCCAAGACGGACGCAGACCGCGACACGCGCCGCGCCGCCGTCCACCAACTCGGCGAGTTCGGCGAGATGGCGTTGGACGAGTTGATGAAACTCTACGCGGGCGAGACCGACTCGGACGTGAAGCGCGCCGTGCTGCACGCGCTCGGCGAGACGGGCAGCCCGCGCGCGCAGGCCCGCATACTTGAGATCGCGCGCACGGACGCCAGCCCCGACATGCGGCGCAACGCCATCCGCCAACTGGGCGAGCGCGGCGAGGCCGCGGTCGGCGATCTCATCGCGCTCTACGACGGCGAGCGCGCCGCGGACGTGCGCCGCGCCGTCCTGCAAACGCTCGCCGAGACCAAGAGCCAGCGCGCCGAGGAGAAACTCTTCGCCGTGGCGCGCGCCGACGAGAGCACGGACTTGCGCCGCCAGGCCATACGCCTGCTCGGCGAGCGCGCCGGCCGCCGCGCCCTGGAGTTCCTGCAACAGACGGCCGAGAGCGCCGACGGCAACGCGGAAGTGCAGATGCAGGCCGTCCGCGCCATCTCGGAGCGCCCGGCCGACGAGGCCGTGCCCCTGCTCATCCGCATCGCCCGCACCCACGCCAACCCGCAGGTGCGCAAACAGGCCATACGCCTGTTAGGTGAGAGCGGTGACCCGCGCGCCGTCGAGTTCTTCCGCGAAGTGCTGACGACGAAATAAGCGCGGCCCGACGACCAGCGCCGCGCACACATCACCGCGGCGGCCCCGGCACACGCGGAGCAGCCCCACGGCTGCGCTACAACTCCGCCCCCGCCGGGCCGCCGCGGTGAGCTGCTTAGCGTCGTCGCTTATGCTTTGTTACTCAGGAATTCTCTGGGCGTGAGGATCGCTATGCCGCGAAACGGGTTGAGTACGAGTAAATCGTCGTCGCCGCTGACGATGAAGTCAGCCCGACCGCAAACCGCCAGCGCAAGAAACTTATCGTCTTTGGCGTCGCGGCAGCCCGTTACCTCTTCCGTCACTTCGACCAGTTCGGCCTCTTTGAGCAGCGCGACGAGGAAGCGCATCCGCTCCTCTTCGAGCAAATACTTGTTGAGCTTCTTGCGGCTGAGGACTTCGGCCAGTTCGAGCAACACGGGCGCGGAGAGCAACAGCGTCCCTTCATCGAGCGCCTTGTCGAAAGCTTGTCTGGGCACTGAGCCGGCCAGCAAAACGGCGCTGACGATCACGTTCGTATCGAAGACGACGCGCAAGTCATTCTTCCTCAAGCGCCGACGCTAAAAGCTCCGGCGTCAGCCCCCGCCTTCGCGCGCTCTCGCCGATCTCGTCCATCGTCGCGCGCAAAGACTTGCTGTCGGCTCTGGCGTATTCCTTCAGCCAGATGCCGAGTAGCACTTGGAGCTTTTCCCGCTCACCGGCTGAGACCGACCTGAAAGCCCGCGCCGCTTCCGCGTCAAGCTCAAGGGTGACGCTTTCCGTCGCCATAACTTCACCTCTCAAGTTAGGAGTTCACTCTTTCTGATAACGGCAATTAGACGCTCCTTTTAGAAGCTTGTTCTTCGTTTGTTTCTCGTCGAGCCATTATCGAGAAGCTTGTAGCCTCGGCCATCATGTCGTGAAGATCACGCAAGCGATTAGCAACATCAATTCGATCCTGCCCCGATAATAATAAGACCTCCCATATTAGACCCTTCCTTGTGCCATACGGACTTAAGCTGAATTGGCGCACACGCCTGACTAACACCTCATCAAGATCAGTTCTATCTCTGCTTGTTAGCAACTCACGTATGATCACATCTGAAAGAACATGGCGTATGTTTAGAGCGTTAAGAGCGTCAATTGTTTGAGTCCCTAAGGACTCTTCAGCCCGACATAATGTAACGTAGAATTTTGTGTCGAAATAGACTGTAAATTGCTGTTTCATATAGTTCACCGTAGCCGAAAGACAGAATGCCTAGCTGCTGATTATATCGCATGGCGCAGCATCGCACGGCAATTTAAAATGCTATGCCGCACGCGGCGGTATAACTTAACTGTCAGTGGTGTGAGTGCCTTGCGGTCAGCCGACGAATTTGTAGCCGAGGCCGTGGACGGTGAGGATGAATTGGGGGTAGTGGGGGTTGGGTTCGAGTTTCTGGCGGAGCCAGGCGACGTGTACGTCCACGGTGCGGGTGGAGGGCATGGCGTCGTAGCCCCAGACTTCGTTGAGCAGTTCGTCGCGGGAGATGGTCGCGCCGCGGTGGGCGACGAGGTATTGGAGCAGTTTGAATTCGCGGGCGGAGAGTTCGACGCGCGCGCCGTCGCGCGTGACCTCGGCGCGGCGGAAGTCTGCGCGCACGGGGCCGAACTGGTAGACGGCCGGCGCGTCGGCGGCGGCGGGCGCGGCCGGCGCGCGGCGCAAGAGCGCCTCGATGCGCGCGAGCAGTTCGAGCATCTCGAAGGGCTTGGTGACGTAATCGTCCGCGCCGATCTTGAGGCCGACCACTTTGTCCACGACCTGCCCGCGGGCGGTGAGCATGAGGACGGGCGTGGCGAGGCCGCGCTGGCGCAGGTCGCGGCACACGTCGAAGCCGTTCTTGCGCGGGAGCATCACGTCGAGGATCAGGAGGTCGAACTGTTCGGCGGCGGCGCGGGCGAGACCCGATTCGCCGTCGGTCGCCGTCTCGACCGCGTAGCCTTCGACGCGCAGGCGGTCGGTCAGCGTCATCAACAGCCCCGGCTCGTCCTCCACGAGCAGAATCCGCCGGCTCATACCCGCGCGTGCTCCTCGATGGGAGACTCGGCCGGAGTGCGCCTACGCGCGTCGTCGTTCGGCGCGGCGTCGTCTGTCGGCGCGGCTGCGGCGAGGGCGGGCAGGTGGATGGTGAAGGCGCTGCCGCGTCCGCGCGTGCTCCGGACGGTGACGCGCCCGCCGTGCGCCTCGACGATGTCCTTCACGAGACTGAGACCCAGGCCGTTGCCGTGAATCTGCGCGGCGCGCACCTCGCGCCCGCGGTAGAACGGCTCGAAGATGTGCGGCAACTCGGCCGGCTCGATGCCCAGGCCGCGGTCTTCGACAGTGATCTGTACTTCGCGCCAGCGCGGCGTCTCGGTCGCGCGCGTCGAGACGCGCAGCCAGGGTTCCGCGCCGCCGTACTTGAGGGCGTTGCTCAAGAGGTTTTGCAGCGCGCGTCTGAGCGCCGGCTCGTCCGCCAGGACGGGTGGTAGAGAAGTCGCCGTGTCCTGTTCGACGTGCGGCGTCGTGTCCTGCGCGGCCTGCCAGGCGGCGAGGGTGGCGGCGACGAAGTGTGCGACGGCGAGCGGGCGCGGCTCGAACTTGCGGCGCGCGCGTTGTGCGCCCGCGAACTCCAACACCTGTTCGACCATCTCGGCGAGCCGCCGGCCTTCGCCGCGGATCACTTGCCCGTAGCGGCGCACCTGTTGGCGGTCGAAGATGACGCCGTCGGCCAGGTTCTCGCCCGCCGAGCAGATGACGGCGAGCGGCGTGCGCAACTCGTGCGTGACGCCCGCGACGAACTCCATCTGCTGCCGCGCCAAAGCCTGCGCGCGGTGCGTCGAGCCGACGAGCAGCGCGACGGAGGCGGCGAGCAGCAGGAGCACGCCGAAGCTGACGGCGAGGCTGCGGCGGCGCGCGCGCGTCACGGCCGCGTCGAGCGAGCCGGCGGGGTGCGCGACGGCGAGTTGCCAGTCGCCCTCGTCTTCGCCGTTGAGCCGGACGTGCATCGTCGCGCCCGGCGCGGGCCGGCGCTGCGTGCGCTGGAAGACGCGGATGGAAGTGATGCTGGGGCGCTCGTCCGTCGCCTTCGTCTCCGCCGGTTGTGTGCCGCTCACTTTCGGTTGGGCGTCGGCTGCGACGGGCGGCATACCGGCGGGCATGAACACGTCCATCTCGTCGAAGCGGACGTTGAAGAGGCCGGCGCTGGCGTCGCCGGGCGCGGCGGCGTTCGCGTGCGGGTCGGACTGGTAGACGACGCGCGGCGGTTCCGTGCGCGTCGTGACGGTCAGGTTGTAGTCGAGCGTCGCACCGCCGGTGGCGAAGTAGCGGCGCGCGAGCGTGGGCAGCAGTTCGGCGCGTATGTAGTCGAGATCGAGGACGACGACGACGTGGCTGGCGGGCGCGAGCCAGGTCTTGAGCATGACGGGCTGATCGTCTGCGGGCAGGTGAAGCGGCTGCGTCGTCGTGACGGGGATGACGACGGCGGGCACGTCGCCCGCGAGCGGCGGCACGGGCGCGAGCTGTTCAGGCGTGAACTGTTCGGGCGTGCGGCCCGCGGTGACGACCACGTACTTGCGCGCGAAACGCGCCTGCAAGGGCGCAAGCTCCGCCGGCCACTGGGCGGGCGCGAGCGTCTGCGCCGCGGGGTCGAAGCGGTAGAGCTGCTGCGCTTCGTTCGCGCCGCCCGTCGGCGCGCGCTCGACGAGGTAGACGGCGCGGACGAGGCGCGGCGCGGGCGCGGTCTCCTGCCAGCGGCGGTAGCGCGCGGCGAACTCGGCCGCGTCGAGCGCGCGCCCGGCCTGCTCGTCGAGTTGGAAGCTGAAGTAGACGCGGCCGAGTTCGCGGTCGAAGTCCTGCGTGAAGCGTGCGGTGGCGGCGCGCAGGGTCGTCTGCATACGCTCGCGCTCGCCGGCGCTGACCTGACCGAGCCAGCGGTATTGCAGCGTGGCCAGCAGCGCGAGCAGCACGGCGAGCGCCGCCGCGACGAGCAGCACGAAACGTGGGCCGCGCAAGTGAGAGAGACCGCGCACGGCCGCACTGTAGCACAGCCGGCGCGGCGCGTGGGGCGGCGCGGCGCAGATTTTACATCCTTAACATCGGGCACGCATGAACGAAGGCCGGCGCGTACAGACTGTGACGCGCCGGCCTTCGTGCCGGAGTGCTGGTTGATAAGTTGTCGGCGACCTGCTTGAGCGTTAGCGCGGCGTCTGCGCCGTCGTCCGTGTTACTGCGCGTTGCTGCTGGACGCGCCCGCGGCGGCGTCGCCGATGACGGCGTAGGCGTCGCCGAGCTTGATGCTGGTGAGCGTGAGCGGCGCGGCCTCGTCGGTGCGGCGCGTCTTGTAGTCGGCGCTGCGCCCGACCGTGTTCTTGATCTCTTCGAGCTTGGCCTTGGCCGTGGCGACGACCTTGCTGCCGCGGCTGACTGTCAGTTCGCCCGTCTGATCGTCGAACGAGACCTTGTAGCTGCCCTTCTTGACGAGCGTGCCGCCGACCGACAGGTCTTCGTCGAAACGCACGTTCTTGCTCTTGGTGTCGGCCAGGACGGAACCGCCGAGCAGGGCGCAGAGCGCGAGGGCGACGGCCGCGCGCTTGAGTGTCTGTGTCATGTTGAATCCTTTCCGCCCGGATGATGTGGGCGCGTCTACGGCTGATTAAGTGGCGTGACGCTGCGTTTCGCGTCTCGCAGCATAAGACGTATCAGCGGGCGGAAAGATGCAGAAAAGTGACGAGCGCGCCCGCCCGCGTGACGAGCGGCCGCGAAGCAGTGATTGGAAGAGTCCCTCTTTGCGTACCTTCGCGGCTCTTCTTCGCGGCCTTTGCGGTTAAAGTTTTCCGGCCTTAACCGCAAAGATCGCAAAGAGAGCCGCAAAGGTACGCAAAGAGGGCCGCGCTGGCGCGGTCGTTATTCGGCTGCCGGCTTTTTGGCGCGGCTGCGGGGCGCGGCGGGCTTCGCCGCGGCCTTGCGCGGCTTCCTCGCGGCCGGCTCGGCCGCTTGCGCCGCCGCGGCGCGGGCCGCGAGCACTTCCTGCTCGGCCTGCAACCAATCGCCGAGGGCGCTCCCGCCGTCGCCGTTGCGCTGCTGGTACAGCTCGTAGGCGCGGCGCGCGATCAAGTCCTGCGGGTACTCTCTGGTTTCGACTGACATGACGGGGGTGCGATCTCCTTCCGGGGGTTAGACAGTTGAACTACTCCGGCCGCGGCCCGAGCGTCCGAAGCTGCGCAGTCTACCCCAAGACCGCGCCCGCGGCTAACTAATTGTCCTAATGCCCGCCATCGAAACCACTCATGCCTGCCTGCCAGTTGAGATTTAAAAGAGGATGATCTCCGTGTGGTATGATTTCGGCCGGAGGCCTTTATGAATCTTGCCGAACGGATTACGACCGACCCCGGTATCTGCCACGGCAAACCGTGTATCCGCGGGCTGCGTTACCCCGTCGAGATTATTCTTGAGTTGCTTAGCTCGGGTATGACGAATGAAGAAATTCTGGCTGATTATGAAGACCTTGAGCGCGAAGATATTTTAGCCGCCCTTGCCTTCGCCGCGCGTTTGAGCCAGGTCAAGCGCCTTGAGCCGGTGACATGAAGGCCCTCGTTGACGCACAGCTTCCGCGCCGTTTGGTTTCCAGCTTACGGGCGGCAGGGCACGAAGCAATCCATACGCTCGACTTGCCGCTAGGTAATTGCACGCCTGACGCTATCATTAACGAGTTGGCCGTGCGCGAAGGCTACGTCGTCGTAACGAAAGATGCTGATTTCGTAAATTCCTTTCATCTGCACCGAAGACCTCCCAAACTGCTGTTGATTTCAACCGGGAACATCCGAAACTCGGAGTTGGAGTCGCTGTTAGTGGCCAACCTGGAAAGCCTCGCGGCCGGTTTTGACCATTTCTCTTTCATCGAGATAAACCGGGCGGCAGTTATTTTCCGCGTCTAAAAGCACGCCCGATAAATCACTCAACCCGCCGCCTCGGCTCATTGTCATTCCGATGTAACAAGGCTGCAACTATTGTCGCCGGCCGGGCTGGTAACATGACGCCCGAATCGGCAGCGCCCCACAGTTTGAGGGCAGACGGGAAGCGCCGGACTCAGACCGAGTCCGGCGCTTCTGCAATACGCGGCGGAACTGCGAACCGGACGGAAGGAGGTCGGCAGAGATGGGCGACAACAGAGCGACACCGGATGCAACGCCTCACACCGTATTAGTGGTTGACAACCTCGAAGAAGTGCGCGAGGCGTTCGCGCGCTGGTTCGTCAAGGAGGGCTACCGCGTGCTGGAAGCGGCGAGCGGGGCGCAGGCCATCGAGCTGGCCGCGCGAGCGCCCCGACTTCATCCTGCTGGACATCAAGATGCCGTTCGCCGACGGCATCAGCGCGACGCGCGCGCTCCGCGCGCAGCCCGCCTTCCGCGACGTGCCCATCGTGGCGTGTTCGGGCGACAACACGCAGTACAACCAGGACTCGGCGCGCGCCGCCGGCTGCAACGAATTCCTCGCCAAGCCGGTTGACCCCGAAGAACTGCGCGCCATCCTGCGCCGCTACCTGCCGGCGGCGACCACGGCCGCAGCGAGCAACTAAAGCACGTAAGACAATTACATCGCCGCGCGTAGCTCACGAGCTACGCGCAGCGGCGCTCGCGCACTGTAGTCGGGCGGCTATTTCTCGGACGGTTTCGGCGGCGGCGCGGGGTATTCGTCGTCGTCCTGATCCGACCGGGCGTCCGCCCAGTGTGTGCCGTCGCGCTGCGCGATGCTCGTCGGTTTCTGTCTGGCGGTGACGGCCCGGACTCGCGCGCGCGCCCAATAAAAATTTCCCGCGCAGGTAATATCCGCAGCTCTTTCGCTCCATCTTCCACTGGCAGGGATACATCAGCGCGGGAGGCGCATTATGGACGTGTACGAGTTGTCATTCATGGGCGTGGGCAGGCTGTGGGCCTGGGGCATCCCGCTGACGACGACCACCGGCGGCCGAACGTCCAGTCCGTCTGCCGGCCAATCGGCGCGTCTCGCCGACACGACCAGAGTTAAACGCGACGCCGTCGGGACCAGCCTGCATAAAGCGGCGGCGGTGGGCGATGCCGGGGCGGTGCGCCGCCTGTTAGCCGAAGGCGCGGACGTAAACGCCACCGCAGTCATCACCGAGCCGACGCCTAATTACTGGGTGACCCCGCTGATGCTCGCGGCCGAAGCCGGGCACGCCGCCATCGCCCATTTGCTGCTTGAGCACGGGGCGGCGGTGAACGCCCAAGACCGCGAGGGCTGGACGCCGTTAATGCGCGCCGCCGCCTACTGGCACGTCGAAGTCGCACGCCTGCTCCTGGCCTACGGCGCAGACGTGTACCGGAAGAACAACACCGGCGAGACAGCCCTGATCTGGGCACTGAATAAAGGTGCCACCGAAATCGTCAAGCTGCTCATGAAGTCGGGCGCATACTTCACCCGCGGCGCGTGCGCCAACACCTTAAGCCTCGACCAGCTCGGAGCCTCGCGCACCCACTACTGATCCCGATTCAGAAAAGTAAGCTCGGCTCTGATTCAGAACAGTGAACGCGGCCCAAGGTCGCGCTCGCTCCGCCCGCACCGCCGGGCGCGGCTGCGTGGTAGCTCGCGCGCTGGTGTGCGCATGGTCAGGGAACGAGCGCCTTAACCAACAGGGTGAGAAAAGGTATACATCGGTCATAGTCGAGCGAGTAGTAATCCACCCCGATCTTTATCGTGCGGTAGTACGTGCCCCGGTTCTGTTTGTAATACCACTCGGAAGGGATGTGCCAAGCTTCGCGGCCGAGATGCGACGCTAAAAACCACTTCTCCAACAAGCGCGCCGCCCGCCCGTTGCCGTCCGCAAACGGGTGAATGTGAACGAAAACCAGGTGAATCAGCGCGGCGTGGTAAAACACTTCGGCCGCGTCTAGCGGGGCCCGCCTTAGCTCCCGAACTTCATCAAGTAGCTCCCCCATCTTCTCGGGCACGAACTCCGGCTCGACGGCCACGTACTCAATTCCGTGCCGGCTGTAAACCGCCATCGGCTGCCTGCGGTATCTACCGCGGCCGGACTTGGGTAGCAAAGGCGTGCTAAGAATGCTGTGCGCCGCTAACAGGTTCTCTTCGTTGAGGGCATAACGCTGGGCATACTTGTACGCGCCAACTAAGGCTTCGATCTCAGCAAACTCTTTCTCTTTGAAGCCCGCGCGCTGACCCCTCGTCTTCGAGCGCATGTAGCTGTTTAGATCAACGGTGTTCCCTTCGATGGCGGCCGAGTACACGGCCGAGACTTCGTTGGAGAAATTGAGCGGCGGCAACTCCGGCAGCAACAAGAATCTTTGCCACAGTCCGGCCGGCTTATTCTTACCCAAAGCCCTAAGCCAGCGGTTGAAGTATCGGCGGTCGGTCGCGTCCATAAGTTTCACCAGCATTATACGACAGCCTGACAGTCGCCCTGTCGTATTATCGTTTTGGCATAATTAAGCGCCGCCGCGGATAGCCCCCGAGCTACCCGCGGCGGCGCTGCACTCGGCTACACGGTCGCAGCCGGCTCGCCAGCCGCCCGCGCCTGCGCCTCTAGCTCACACTCCAACCGCGCCACGTCCGCGCAGCACGAGCTTGCGCCCGTTAACCGTCACGGGCAGCAGATACGTCTTACAAAGCCGCCAGATTTTACATCCTTAACAAACTCTTTGCGTGGGCTTAACCACGGGCGGGCGCGGGTGCGCGATGATGCGGGGCGTGAAGGGTTGGGGTGTGGTTGGACGGAGAGGGTTGAAAAGAGAGCGGTCGAGACAGCATTGAAAAGGGAGACGAGAGACATGGGCAGATTGAAGCGGTCTTTGCTGGGCGGGAGCCTGTTGGTGATTCTGTTGCACGCGGTGGTGGCGCAGACGGGCGCGGACGTGGCGCGCGTGCAGGGGCTGTTGGGCGCGGCGCGCGCCGCGCTCGGCGGCGAGGAGCGGCTGAAGAACGTGCAGGGCTTGATGGTGGCGGGCAAGTTCCGCCGCGTCATGGCCATGCGGATGCAGACGGCCGGCGCGCCTGCGCCCGCCGGCGCGACCATCATGCACGGCGCGGGCGAAGCGCCGCCGCAGTTGACCGGCGACGTGGAGCTGGCCTTCGCGCTGCCCGACAAGTACGTCCGCACGAACGAGCTGGACACGCCGATGGGCGGCTCGATCACGGAGCTGGTTGGCTTCGACGGCGCGCAGCCCTGGTCGGACGTGCGCACGGACGGCGGCGGGATGCTCGTCATCCGCCGGCCCCAAGTTGCAACCGCGGGCGCGCCCGGCGCGCAGGACGGCGCGCAGCGCGTCCGCGCCGAGATCGCGCGCTACACGCTCGCGTTCCTCTTGAGCGCGCCGACCGCCGAAGGGGTCGAGTGGGCTTACGTGGGCGAGGCGGAGGCCGAGGACGGCCGCGCCGACGTGCTCGACTGCAAGGGCGCGCACGGCTTCAACGCGCGCCTCTTCCTCGACAAGCAGACGCACCGCCCGCTCATGCTCACCTACCGCAGCACAGAGCCGGTCATGCGCATGGAGATGCGTTCGGGGCCGCCGCCCGCGGGCGGCGCGAGCGAGCCGCGCGAGGCCCGCACGCCCGCCGACATACCCCCGCCCGAGATGCGCGAGCGCGAAACGGAAGTCCACTTCGGCGACTACCGCGCCGAGGACGGCATCATGTTCCCGCACCAGTTGACCTTCGCCCGCGACGGCGAGGTCAGCGAGGAGTGGGAGCTGAAGACCATCAAGGTCAACCCGCAGTTCAAGCCCGACAAGTTCCAGAAGAAGGGCAAGTAGACGCGGACGCGACGGCACGACCGGGGGCGCGACCGCGCTCCCGGCCGTGAGTCACACGCACACCCGAGGCGCAATCATGCCGAGCAAACAGATCATCTCTTTCGTACTGTGCGGGCTGCTCGCGCTGTTGCCGTGCGCGCAGGGCGTGCGCGCGCAGCGCCGCGCGGCGGCGGACGTGAGCTTGCGCGTGACGGTCTACGATCCGAGCGGCGCGGTCATCGTGGGCGCGCGGGTCGAGTTATCGCAAGGTGAGGGCGCGGCGGCGCAGACGACCGTGACGGACGAGCGCGGCGTGGCGAGCTTCGCGCGGCTCGCGCCGGGGCGCTGCGTGCTGCGCGTCGCGGCCGCGGGCTTCGAGCCGCAGGCGGTCGCGGACGTGAACCTGCGCGGCGGCGCGAACAGCCGCGACGTGCGCCTCGAAGTCGCCAACGTGAACGAGGAGGTCAGCGTCGCGCCCGACAAGCGCGAGAGCAAGACCGACCCGCGCGGCGACGCCTTCAGCAACGTGCTCACGCCGGAGCAGATCGAGCAACTGCCCGACGACCCCGACGAGATGGAGCAAGTCTTACAGCAGATGGCCGGCCCCGGCGCGACCATCCGCGTCAACGGCTTCCGCGGCGGGCGGCTGCCGCCCAAGTCGCAGATTCGCCAGATCAGGTTCCAGCGCAACCCTTACGCCGCAGAGTTTCACGAAGAGGGCTTCCGCGGCGTAGACATCCTGACCAAGCCGGGCACTGATCTGTTCCACGCAAGCTTAGGCTTCGGCTTCCGCGACGAGGCGCTCTCCGCGCGGCCCGCGTTCGCGCCGCGCCGCGCGCCCGAACAGTCGCGCCGCGTCAACTTCAGCTTCGAGCTGCCGCTGTGGCGCAACCGCACGTCGCTGTTCGTGAGCGGCGACAGCAACACCGCTTACGACTCGAAGACGATCCTGGCGGCGCTGCCCGACGGCCCGTTCAACGCCGTCGCGCGCCGCCCCGCGCGCACGCTCAACCTACAGGCGCGCGTCGAGCACGCGCTCACCAAGACGCACACGCTCAACACAGAGTACCAGCGCAACGCCGTCCGCCAGGACAACCTCGGCGTCGGCGACTTCAGCCTCTTCGACCGCGCCTACACGAGCGACACCGTCGAGCACCTCGTCCGCGCCGTTGACTCCGGCACGTTGCATGAGAAGCTCGTCAACGAAGTTCGCTTCCAGGCGCGCTGGCAGTCGGTCGAACTCAACTCCGCGAGCGATGCGCCCGCCGTTCAAGTCTTGAATGCTTTCACGCGCGGCGGCGCGGGGCTGGACAGCCGGCGGCGGGTCAGCGAGTACGAGTTGGGCGACAACATTGATTTCGCGCACAAGCAGCACACGATGCGCGCGGGTCTCCTCGGCGAAGTCGGCCGCTACCGCAGCCGCGACGACCGCAACGCGAACGGCACGTTCACCTTCGCCAGCCTCGCCGCCTTCAACGCGCGCCGCCCGACCACCTACACGCAGCGCAGCGGCGACTCGACGGTCGCTCACACGCAGTACCAGTTCGGCGCGTACTGGCAGGACGACTGGCGCGCGCGCAAGAACCTGACCCTGAGCGGCGGCGTGCGCTACGAGTGGCAGAACCACCTGCGCGACCGCGACAACTTCGCACCCCGCGCAGGCCTCGCCTGGTCGCCCTTCAAGAACGGGCGCACGACCTTGCGCGGCGGCGCGGGTCTCTTCTTCGACTGGTTCGACGCGGACGCCTACGAGCAGACCCTGCGCGTCGGCGGCACGCGCCAGCGCGAGACCGTCATACGCGACCCCGGCTTCCCCGATCCGTTCGCGTCGGGGAGCGCCCTCGTACTCCCCGCCACGCGCTACCGCGTCGCGCCCGACCTCAGTCAGCCTTACGTCGCGCAGGCTTCCGCCGGCTTGGAGCAAGAGCTGTTGGGCCGCTTCCGCCTGATGTCCGAGTACCGCTACCGGCGCGGCGTGCACCTGCTGCGCGGGCGCAACGTCAACGCGCCCGTGCCCGGTTTGGGTCGGCCCGAGCCGGCGTCGGGCAACGTCATACAGGTCGAGTCGTCGGCGACCTCGACGCGGCACGAGTGGAACGTCGGTCTCGGCCCCGGCATGAGCCGCTTGGGCGGGCGCGCGTTCTGGTTCGTCAACTACACGCTGGCGAAGACGACGAACGACGCGGACGGCGCGTTCGCGCTGCCGGCCGACAACTACGACCTGCGCGGCGAGCGCGGCCCCGCCGCCAACGACATACGCCACCGCTTCTTCGCCATGTACGACACGCGACTGTGGGCCGGCTTCCGCGTCGCCAACTTCTTCAACGTCCTGTCCGCGACGCCTTACACCATCACGACCGGCGGCGATGACAACGGCGACACGGACAGCAACGACCGGCCCGCGGGCGTCACGCGCAACAGCGCGCGCGGCGCGGCGCAGTGGAACCTGAGCACGCGTTTGAGCTGGCGCACGGGCTGGGGCAAGCCGCGCGCGGCGGCCGGGGGCGGCGGGCCGCGCATGGTGGCGGTGCGGATTGACGGCAGCGGCGGCAGCGTGTCGGGGCTGCCGGGCGGGCAGCAGCATCGCTGGAACATGGAGTTCTACGCGCAGGTCTCGAACCTGCTGAACCACACGAACCCGGTCAACTACACGGGCGTGCTCACGTCGCCCTTCTTCGGCCAGCCCGTCGCGGCGCTCCCCGGTCGCCGCGTCGAGACGGGCGTCCGGTTCAACTTCTGAGCTTCGGGTCGGGTTGAGTGTAGCGAAAGATCAGATCAACACAGAGGACACAGAGTAAGCACAGAGGCCACAGTTAAAGACCTCTGTGGCCTCTGTGCTTACTCTGTGTCCTCTGTGTGAGATCGGCCGCACGCCACACGCACCACCGACTGAACTACTTTTCAGTCCGTCGCGTCGAGCCACTTGGTCATGACGTGGCGTTCGTGTGTGGCGAAGCCGAAGGCGCGGTAGACCGCCTGGGCGCGGGCGTTGGCGTGATCGACGACGAGGTGGACGGCGCGTATGCCGCGCGCGCGGCACTCGGCGGCGACGAACTCAAGCGCCCGCCGCCCCAGACCCCACCCGCGAAACTCCGGCCGCACGAACAGTTCGTCAACCAGCGCGGCGCGCCCGTGAAACTCTATGCTGAAGCCGTAGGTCAGGACGACGTAGCCCGCCGGCTCGCCGCCGCTGTTGATGAGCAACACGCGGCCCAAGCTTTCGTCGCCGAGCAGTTCGAGCGTGCCGCGCCGCGCGCCCGCTTCGTCAAACGGCGAGCGGTCGTGCTCGTAAAGCCCGCGCATCATCTCGATCAAGAGATCGAGGTCGGCGGGCGTCGCCGGCTTGAACGTCACGTCCATCTCACGCCTCAGTCCGGCGCGCGCGCAACGCCTCGTCGTTCGTCATCCCTGCACCTCGATGATCAGGCTCAGCCCTTTGCGTCCTTTGCGGTTAAAGGTTTTAAGACCTAACCGCAAAGAGCGCGAAGAGGGCCGCAAAGAACGCAAAGAAAGTCACGGCTTCTTAGGCGGCGACCTTCAGGTGCTTGTCTATGAGCCGCGAGATGGCGTCCTTGGAGGTGGTCCCGACGATGCGCTCCTCCTCCTTGCCGCCCTTGAACAGGATCAGCGTCGGGATGCCCTTGATGCCGTACTTCTGCGACACGGTCGGGTTCTCGTCCACGTTGAGCTTGACGACCTGGGCCTGCCCGGCGTACTTCTCGGCCACGGCGTCCACCGTCGGCGCGAGCATCCGGCACGGCGCGCACCACTCGGCCCAAAAATCTACGAGCACGGGCTGATCGGCGCTAAGCACGTCCGCCTCGAAGCTGCCGTCGCTGACTGTTTTCACGTTCTCACTCATGATTGCTCTCCTTGGAAGATGATCGTCTAGGAAACCTGAACCGTGCTCGTCACGCCGCCTTCTCCTGCGGGCTGACCGCGAGCGTTAACTGCTCCGTGCGCCGTATGACCGTGAGCCGCGCGGTGCGCCCGACCTGTTCTTCGGTCAACTGCCGGTGCAGATCGTCTATGCCGGCGACGGGCCGTTCGTCGAAGCCGACGATGATGTCGCCGGGCTGCAAGCCGCCGCGCGCCGCCGGGCTGTCCGGCTCGAACGAGACGACGAGGATGCCGCTCTCGACCGGCAGCCCGTAGTGGCGCACGAGCCGGCGCGGCAGCGGCACGTTCTGGCCGGCCACGCCGATGTAGCTGCGGCGCACGCGCCCGTCGCGGATCAAGCGCCCGGCGACGAACTGCGCCGTGTCAATCGAGGTGGCGAAGCAGATGCCCTGCGCCGGGCGGATGATGGCCGTGTTGACGCCCACAACCAGGCCCCGCGCCGTCACCAGCGGCCCGCCCGAGTTGCCCGGATTCAACGCCGCGTCCGTCTGGATCACGTCGTCCATCAGGCGGCCCGACTGCGCGCGCAAAGAACGCCCCAGCGCGCTCACCACGCCCGCCGTCACCGTGCATTGGAAGCCGTAAGGGTTGCCGATGGCGACGACCAACTGGCCGACGCGTATCCGCTGGGCGCTGCCCAACTGCGCGGGCGCGACGTGCGGCGCGTTGACGCGCACGACCGCCAGATCGGTGTCCGGGTCGTCGCCGATCAACTGCGCGGTGCAGCGCCGCCCGTCGGCGAGCGTCACGTCGATCCGGCTCGCGCCGTGGACGACGTGGCTGTTCGTCAGGATGAAGCCGTCGGGCGTGAAGACGAACCCGGAGCCGCCCGCCTGCGCCTCGCGCGCGCCGCGCCGCCCGCGCACCTGCTGCCGCACTTCGATGTTGACCACCGACGGGCTGACGCGCTCCGCCGCGTTGACGACCGCGCGCGAGTAGGCGTCGAGCAGTTCGTCGTCGTCGGGCACGTTTGTGGCCGCGCCGCTTGGCGTCGTCCCGTTCGCCGGCTCGGTCAGGTTTTCGCCCGCCAGAAAGTCGAGCGCGCCGCGCGCGCCCGCCGGTGTCACCGTCGTCTCGTTTGTTGCTTCGTGGAGCATGGCTTAAATCCCTCGCGCGGCGGCGCTCAGCCTTTGGCGCGTGTCGCCGCGCGGGCGCTGGCTCGCGCGGGCGGCGCGCAGGGCTGCAAGCGCGTGACGATGTCGGCGATGGTCGTGCGCGCCAGCGCGCGCTCGACGGCGGCGTTCGTCTCGTCGAGCACGCCGCCCAAGACCCCTTCGATGTTCGCGCCGACGACGCAGCGCCGGTCGGGCCGCCGCCGGTGCAGACGGAAGGCGTCGCCGCCCTCGATGGCGCGGTACACGTCGCGCAGGGTGATCCGCTCGGGCCGGCGCGCGAGCCGCGAGCCGCCCGCCGCGCCCGACTGCGACGTGACCAACTCGGCGGCCGCCAGCGCGCACAGGATGCGGCGGATGACGACCGGGTTGGTGTTGACGCTCGCCGCCACGCGGTCGGACTTGACCGGCGCGTCGCCGCCCGCGCGCGCCAGCAGCGTCAGCACGTGGATGGCGACGGCGAAACGGCTGCTCCCGCCCGGCATCAGACCCCGCCCCCCGCTTGTCTCGGCTGTCGCATTCGTAACTATTATAGTTACAAATACGGGGTTGTCAAGAGCAGCAGGCAGGAGGCAGAACCAGGAGGCAGAAGCCAGAAGCCAGAAGCCAGAAGGAAGATCGTAGTGGTCGCGGAAGCAGAAAGGCCGGCCTATTGTTCAGGCCGGCCTTTCATCCTGGCTTCTGGCTTCTGGCTTCTTCTGTCCGCCTCCTGCCTTCCCTCAGAAGCTCTTCTGGAAGAGGTAGGACATCTTGATGAAGAAGGTGCGGCCGTTGCGGCGGAAGCCGGGTTCGAGGTCGCCGGTGTAGGGGTTGAAGCCGTTGCGGTTCAGGTCGTCGTTGTAGCCGACGTAGAAGGCCGTGCCGGGGTTCGGCGTCCAGCCGACGAGGAACTGCCCGCGGACGTTGGCGGCGAGCGTGTCGTAGTCCACGCGCGCGCGCGCGAAGGTGAAGCGCGTGAACTGGTAGGTCGCGCGGAAGACGTAGATGTTGTCGTCGAAGGCCAGCAGCCCCGTGTCGTAGCGGCGCAGGCGCGACTTCGTGTAGTCGAGCGACATGCGCAACTCGTCGGTCGGCTGGTAGGTGAACGTGGCGTTGAGGTCGAGGCCGCGCCCCGCGCCCGGATCGAGCGCGGGCGTCAGGCAGACCGCCGGCACGGGTTCGCCCTCGGGCACGTCGCAGAGGCCGGCCGCGACGGCCTGGCGCTGGGCGAGCGCCGCCGGGCTGACGCGCGGGAACTTGCCGCCGCCGCCGAAGTCGTAGTCGAGCGGGCCGAAGTTGAGGTTGGCGAAGAGCGAGGCGGAGTACTTCTTGCTCGGCGTCGTGCCGCCGCCGAAGAAGATTGACTTGTTGCTCGACGCGCGCGTGGGCGCGCCGAAGAACGCGCCGCCGTGCGTGGCGGTGCGCTGCTTGCCGAACTCCTCCTCGTAGGCCTTCTCGAAGTAGTTGTCGAAGCCGAAGCCGACGAAGGACTGGCGCTGGAAGTTGAAGAAGGCGCGCGAGCCGGCGTTCCAGCCCTGGATGCGCCCGCGCCAGTCGTACTGAATCTGGCTGGCGCTGCCGATGTTCCAGGAGACGAGCCGCGCCTTCTGCTTCTGATCCGAGTTCCACTCGACGTAGAACTGATCGCTGTTGGTGTCGGTGCGGCGCGTGAAGCCCACGTCGGCGCGGAAGTCGCGCGTGCGCCCGAAGCCGAGCGCCTGGAGGAAGAGGTGGCGGCCCGCCTTCTGGTACTGCGCGTAGTAGCCGAGGCCGTTGCCGGTGCGGTAGACCTGGCGGCGTTGGCAGAAGGTCAGCTCGCGCCCCGCGAGGCCGGCGCAGTCGGTCTTGGTGTCGAGCTTGGGATCGCGGAAGTAGGCGCGCGAGGTCGTGCCGACGAGGTGGAAGGTGAAGGTGGTCTGCGGGTCGAGCTTGAAGCGCCCGTCCACGCCGCCGATGGTGTTGTGCCGTTCGATGAAGTTGTAGCTGGTGGCCACGATGCCGACGCTGCTCTCCTTGCCGATGTCGCGCTTGAGGCGCAGCACGCCGACCAGCGAGTTCTTGTCCACGAGCGGGCGGTTGAACGAGTCGAGCCGCTCGTCGCCGACGAAGTTGCCGGGGCCGTTGTCGGAGGCGAGCATCAAGCCGAACGTGTTGCGCCCCGACTTGCCGGCGTACTTCACGGCCACGTCCGGGTCGACGATGGTGCGCGTGTGGATGACGTTCAGGGGCAGTTGGAAGATGTCTATGCCTTCGAGGAAGAAGGGGCGCTTCTCCTGGAAGAAGATGGGGAAGCGCTGGTTGGTCGTGACGACGGTGGCGTCCGCCTCGACCTGCGCGAAGTCGGGGTTAATGGCGAGGTTGATGGTGGAGGTCGGCGTGACGCCGAACTTCGCGGTCAGACCGGGGTCGAAGCCGACGGGCTGGTTGACCATGCGGCCGGGATCGTTCTTCACGGGGTCGAAGTGCGGCAGGCGCTTGCCCGTCTCGGAGACGGTCAGGCTGGGGATCAGTTCGAGCGTGCGCTCGGTCGAGATGCCTTCCAGTCCCGTGATGTGGCCGGCCTGGTTGAGCAGCCCGTTCACGTCGCGCGAGATCGGCATCCACGAATCCTGCTCGCCGTTGAGGCGCTGGATGATGCGGAAGATTTGGATGCCCCACTGCTTGTCCTTGCCCGCCTCGTAGCGCAGAGACTTGAACGGGATCGCCACCTCGACGACGTAGCCGTCGTCGGTCAGCGTGCCCTTCGACTCCATGACGATGTCCACGCTGAAGTCCACGCCCATGCCTTCGGTGCGGATGCCGTCCTGCTGGACGCCGAACGGGTTGAAGCAGAGCACGTAGGCCTTGCGCTGATCGTTGAACGTGTCTAAGAGGACGCGGACGCTGTCCTCGGCGTTGAGCACGTCGTCGCGCTTGGCGACGGTGGCGCGCACCTTGCCCGGCTCGTCGAAGGCGTGGAAGGCGATGTAGAGCGTGCGCGCGTCGTAGGCCATGAAGACCTCGGTCGGCAGCGAGGGCTTGGTGTTGTCGCCGGGGTAGTTCTGGAAGAAGTTTTGGAAGACGGCGGCCTGCGCCCACTCGCCCGCGCCGAGTTTGCCGTCAATCGTGGGCGGCTTCTCGAAGCGCGCGAGGCGGACGGGGCGGGCCTTTTCGGGCGCGAGCGCGAGCGCGCCGCGCAGGGCCGCGGCCGGCACGGCGTCCTGCGCCGGCTCGGCTTTAGTTGTCGCGGGCGCGTCCGTTTTGGCCGGCTCGGTCTTCTTCGCGGCGGGGTCGGTCTTGGCGGCGGCGGCGGGCTTGGGGTCGGCGCGCGCGGGGTCGTGCGCGGCGGCGGCGGGCGCGGGCGGCGTCGCGGTCGGCGCGGCCGAGGCCGCGAGTTCGGGCGTGCCGGCCCAGGACATGGGCTGTTGACCTCGGGCGGCGACGCCGCCGAGGCAGACGATGACGGACAGCAGGAGGAGTCTCTTCATAAAGGTGTGGCTCTAAGTAGGCGAACGCGCGGGGCGACCCCGTTGGGTCGGGCGGCGCGTGCGATGAACAACTGCTCAGCTTGCGGCGGCGTGTGCCCCGGCGGCACAGGCGCGCCCGCGGCTCGGTCGCTCTTGCATGTCCGTTCAGAAGTGGCCCGACGCAGGCTGACTTGTACTGTACGAGCCGGGCGCGGGGGCGGGAACTTAAATGTGACGAGCAGCCCGCTGCGTGGGGCGAACGGCCCGCGGCGGGGTGCGAACGGCGACGTGCAGTTGAATGTGACGGGCGGGAAAGATCAACACAGAGGCACAGAGTGCCACCGCAGGACACAGAGTTTTTTAACTGTGCCCTCTGCGGCTTTTCTCTGTGCCCTCTGTGTTAACCCGGCCGCACGTTACACGCGACCACGAGTTACTCTCAGAAAGCCTTGCCGAGCGACTTCTGGAGCTTGCTGCGGTAGCGGCGGCTGAGGGTGAGGCGCGTGCCGTCGTGGAGGATGACGATGTACTGCCCGTGGAACATGGGCTGCATCTCGCGTATGCGCTCGACGTTGACGAGCGCCGAGCGGTGGATGCGCAGGAAGCGGCGCGGATCGACCTGCGCTTCGAGGCTGCTCAGCGGCTCGCGCAGCAGGTAGGCGGTCGCGCCCGTGTGCAGCCGGACGTAGTTGCCGTAAGCCTCGATCCAATCCACTTCGGAAGTCTTCAGGAAGAAGATGCGCCCGCCCGTCTTGACGACCACGCGTTCGAGCGGCGCGGGGCCGCGCGCCGACGACGCTGGCTCCATCAGCGCGGCGGTCGGCTCGGCCGCTTCGCCGCCGTCCGCCCGGCGCAGTTGCGCCTTGGCGCGCGCCAGCGCCCGCTCGAACCGCTCCTCGTCGAACGGCTTCAAGAGGTAGTCGAGCGCGCAGGCCTCGAAGGCGCGGACGGCGTACTGGTCGTAGGCGGTGAGGAAGATGACGACGGGCGCGCGCGCGCGGCCCAACTCTTCGAGCACGGCGAAGCCGTCCTTGCCCGGCATCTGTATGTCGAGGAAGAGCAGGTCGGGCGCGTACTCGGCGACGGCGCGCACGGCCGCCAAGCCGTCGGCGCACTCGCCGACGATCTCGATCTCCTCGTCGGCGGCGAGCAAACGGCGCACGCGCTCGCGCGCGAACGGCTCGTCGTCAACGATCAGGGCGCGGAGTCGGGGCATAAAAGTCAGCAGTCAGGAGCCAGCAGTCAGAGTCAGAAGTTAGGAGCCAAGAGTTTAGGCGTTCGGTAGTCAGGAGTCGGAAGTAGAAAGGCCCGCTCTTCCTTCTGGCTTCTGGCTTCTGACTGCTGACTTCTCATCCTTTTAATTCCAGCGCCGCGTCGTGCGCGGGGCGGAACGGGATCGTGATGGCGACTTCCAGCCCGCCGCCGGGCACGTTGGCGAGCGTGAAGACGTGCTGCGCGCCGTAGAGCTGCGCGAGGCGCGCGCGCGTGTTGGCGAGACCGACGCCGAGTTGGCCCGTGGTCTGCCAGTCGGCGGGCAGCCCCGTGCCGTCGTCGCGCACGGCCAGTTGCAGGCTGCCGTTGTCGCGCTGCGCGCTGATCTCTATGTGACCCGCGCCGGGGCGCGCGCTGATGCCGTGCTTGATGGCGTTCTCGACGAGCGGTTGCAAGAGCAGGTTCGGCAGACGCGCGTCCAGGCTCGCCGGGTCAACCTGTAGGCGCACGCTCAGGCGGTCGTGGAAGCGCGTCCGCTCGATCTCAAGATACTTTTCCAGAAACTCAAGCTCCTCTTTCAACGTCACCTCTTCGACGCCGGAGTTGTCGAGCGTCAGGCGCAGCAGATCGCCGAGGCGCGCGACCATGCGGTCGGCGGCGCGCGGGTCGCGGTGGATGAGCGCCGAGATGGTGTTCAGCGTGTTGAAGAGGAAGTGCGGGTGCAGTTGCATCTTGAGGGCCTGCAACTGCGCGCGGCTGAGTTGCGCTTCGAGCTGCGCGGCCGTGCGCTCGCGCTCCTGGTAGCGGCGGTAGTATTCGAGCGCGTGGCTGACGCCGACGATGACGAAGTAGGTCAGCAGGTTCAGGTGAAACTTCTTGGTCAGCAGGTGGTAGAACGACGTGCTGAAAGACATCTGCTCGTCCGGGGCCCAGGCCCAGGGCGTCCACTGCTCGGCGGCGGCGTGCAGGACGATGTGGGCGAAGGAGAAGCCGATGCCGAGTGCGAGGTGGACGGGGATGGTGCGGCGGCGGTTCTGGCGGTCGATGTAGAACTGGTGCGCGCACCAGAGGATGAAGGGCGCGAGCAAAGCCCAGAGCCACCACTCCGTCAGCGCCCACGTCAAGACTTGCGTCCAGGTGATCGGGTAGCCGTTCGCCGTGTAGCCGACGTACCACTGGCCGGCGAACATCAGCCCGACCAGCGTGAAGCAGCCGAAGATGGAGAGCCAACCGGCGAGTCGGCGCAAGGGGAGCATGGGCCAATGATAACACCGCGCGGGGCCGCGCGGCTTGTCGAAGTGTCAAGCGGCGCGCTTGCCGTGACGAGCGGCAGCCGCGCCGCACGTGTCTCAGTTTCGACACGCGCCGTCCCGGAAATGGGACGGGCGTTGCGCGCCGACGCCTTCGCGCCCGTCGTTTGCGCGCCGTTTGCGCGCGAAACATGGCTGGCACGCCGATTTCAAAGAGTCGCCGCGCCCACCTTTTAAGCCCGGTCGTCGTCTGCGCGCGGGGGAGGCGCGCGGGCGCGTGAGAAGCTTGCAGCACCGTGAGAGCGCCCGGCGCTTAACACATACAACCTGTCATGATCAGCTTACGAAACGTCGAAAAGTTTTTCGAGCAGGGGCCGACGAAGACCTACGTGCTGCGCCGCGTCAACCTGGACGTGCAGGCGGGCGAGTTCATCTCGATCATGGGGCCGTCGGGCGCGGGCAAGTCCACGCTGCTGGCGATCCTCGGCATGTTCGACAGCGCTTGGTCGGGCGAGTACTACTTCTGGGATCAGCCCGTGCACAAGCTCGACAAGAAGCGGCGCAACGAGCTGCACAAGCAGCACATCGGCTTCGTCTTCCAGAGCTACCACCTGCTCGACCACCTGACCGTGGCCGAGAACCTCGACCTGCCGCTCTCCTACAAGGACATGAAGAAGTCGGAGCGGCAGGCGACCGTCGCCGACGTGCTCGACCGCTTCCATATCGTCGGCAAGAAAGACCTCTACCCGAACCAGCTTTCGGGCGGGCAGCAGCAGTTGGTGGCGGTGGCGCGCGCCGTCATCACGAACCCGAAACTGATCCTCGCGGACGAGCCGACCGGCAACCTGCACTCGACCCAGGGGCGCGAGATCATGGAACTGTTCAAGCGGCTCAACGAAGAGGGCACGACCATCATCCAGGTCACGCACTCCGAGCAGAACGCCGCCTACGGCCGCCGCGTCGTCCAGATCGTGGACGGCTGGATCGAGAAAGAGAACTGATTGCGGATTGTACCGATTGCGGATTGCGGATTGAAAGATCAACGGCGCGGATGAAATCCTCTGTTTTCTAATCCGCAATCCGCAATCCGCAATCCGCAATCGGAAAGTCCCAAATCCGCAATCCGTGAGTTCCGCGCGTGCGACGGCGGGGCTGGGGGCGGGCGGAAATGGCGGGAAATGCGCGGCCCGCGGGTTGGCACGCGAGTCGCCCAAGTGGGGCGGTTCGCCAGCCGGCGGGAAGGGAAGTTCGCAGTTAGATCATGGTTGATATTCCGCGGAAGAAGTCGGCGCGCAAGCGCCAGATGAAGTTGGCCCTCTACGGGGTCGCGGCGGTCGCGGTCGTGGCCCTCGTCACCATCGGCGTCGCACGCCTCAAGCCGGCCGCGCCGAGCGTCGAGGGCGGGCCGCTGTGGCGCGACACGGTCAAGCGCGGGCCGATGCTGCGGCAGGTGCGGGGCCTCGGCACGCTCGTGCCCGAAGCGACGCGCGTCATCGCCGCCGCCACGCAGGGGCGCGTCGAGCGCGTGCTCGTCGAGCCGGGCACGCCCGTCTCCACCGGCACGGTGCTCATCGAGTTGAGCAACCCGGAGTTGCAGCAGTCGGCGATTGACACCGAGTACCAGTTGCGCGCCGCCGAGGCCGATCTGAACAACCTGCGCGCGCGGCTTGAGAGCGAGCGCATGACGCAGCAGTCCGCGACCGCGCAGGTGCACGCCGAGTACCAGCAGGCGCAGTTGCAGATGGACACCGACGAGGAACTCGCCAAGCAGGGTCTCATCCCCGCGCTCAACCTGAAGCTCTCGCGCGTGCGCGCCGGCGAGTTGGCGAACCGCTACCGCATCGAGCAGCAGCGCCTTGAGGGCCTGAGCAAGTCGGCGTCGGCGCAGGTGGCTTCGCAGCAGGCGCGCATCTCGCAACTGCAAGCCCTGTTGAAACTCAAGCACGAGCAGGTGGCGACGCTGAGCGTGCGCGCGGGCACGGAGGGCGTGTTGCAGGAGAAGCTGGTCGAGGTCGGGCAGCAGATTCAGCCGGGCACGAACCTGGCGCGCGTCGTCGAGCCGCAACACCTGAAGGCGCAACTCAAGATCGCCGAGACGCAGGCCAAGGACATCACCATCGGGCAGAAGGCCGAGGTTGACACGCGCAACGGCATCATCCCCGGTCACGTCAGCCGCATAGACCCGTCGGCGCAGAACGGCACGGTCACGGTGGACGTGGCCTTAGACGGCGCGCTGCCGCAGGGCGCGCGCCCCGACCTGAGCGTGGACGGCACGGTCGAGCTGGAGCGGCTCGACAACGTGCTCTACGTCGGCCGCCCCGCCTTCGGGCAGACGGGCGCGACCATCGGCATGTTCAAGCTGGAGCCGGGCGGGCGCGAGGCCGTGCGCGTGCAGGTCAAGCTCGGCCGCAGTTCCGTCAACACCGTCGAGATCGTCGAAGGCTTGCAGGAAGGCGACACGGTGATCCTCTCGGACACCTCGCAGTGGGACGCCTTCGACCGGATACGGCTGAACTGAACAACCGTTAACGGTTAGCTGTCAGTTGTTAGTTGTTCTCCTGACGCACGCCGCACGTTCGGTCTGACCGCGCGGCCGCGGTGAGAAGAACAACTAACAACTAACGACTAGCCAATAACAGCTCTTTAGGAGACTCCGAATGACCGCTAACGTTCAACCCCTACTGCGCCTCGAAGACGTGAAGAAGGTCTTCTACACGGACGAGGTGGAGACGCACGCGCTCGCCGGCACGCACCTGCGGATCGAGCCGGGCGAGTACGTCTCGATCACCGGCCCTTCCGGGTGCGGCAAGTCCACGCTGCTCTCCATCCTCGGCCTGCTCGACACGCCGACCGAAGGGCGCTACTGGCTCAACAACCGCCCCGTCGAAGAACTCTCCGCCTCGGAGCGCGCGCGCATCCGCAACCGCGAGGTCGGCTTCATCTTCCAGAGCTTCAACCTGATCGGCGATCTGAACGTCTACGAGAACGTCGAGCTGCCGCTCACCTACCGCGGCATCTCCGCCGCCGACCGCAAGGAGCGCGTGACGGCGGCCCTTGAGCGCGTCGGCATGGCGCACCGCGCCAAGCACCTGCCGAGCCAGCTTTCGGGCGGTCAGCAGCAGCGCGTGGCGGTGGCCCGCGCCGTCGCCGGGCAGCCCCTCATCCTGCTCGCCGACGAGCCGACGGGCAACCTCGACTCGAAGAACGGCGAGGCCGTGATGGAACTGCTGCGCGAACTGCACCAGGGCGGCGCGACCATCTGCATGGTCACGCACGACCCGCGCTACGCGCGCTACGCCGACCGCACGATCCACCTCTTCGACGGGCGCGTCGTCAAGGAAGAGGTCGGCAGCGTCGTCGCGCCTGAAGAGACCGCGGCCGGCGTGGCAGCCCAGTAAGGAAGTTACGGATGGCGACCCTGTGGCAAGACCTGCGCTACGGCCTGCGCATGATGTGGAAGAGTCCCGGCTACACGGCGGTGGCCGTGCTCGCGCTCGCGCTCGGCATCGGCGCGAACACGACCATGTTCAGCACGATCAACGCGCTGCTCCTGCGCCCCTTCACGTTCCCCGAGATGGAGCAGTTGGTCGCCGTCTGGGAGACGCGCGCCCAGAGCGGCGACAGCCGCGACGGCTTCGCGCTCGCCAACTTCTTAGACGTGCGCGCGCAGGCTTCGGCCGTCGAGTCGGCGGCGGCCTTCACCAGTTGGTCGGCCAACCTGAGCGAAGGCGAGCAGCCCGAACGGCTCGAAGGCGTCATCGTCTCGCCGCAGTTCTTCGACGTGCTCAAGGTGCAGCCCCGCCTGGGGCGCGCCTTCCGGCCCGAAGAGGAACAGGCGGGCGCTGCGCCGGTCGTCATCATCAGCGACGGCCTGTGGCGGCGGCGCTTCAACGCGGACGCGGGTCTCGTCGGGCGCAACGTGCGCATCAACGAGCGCCAGTTCACGGTCGTCGGCGTCATGCCGCCGACCTTCGACTTCCCGCAGGGCGGCGTGCAGGTCTGGTCGCCGCTCATCGTCACGCCCGAAGACGTGTCGCACCGCGGCGCGCACTTCCTCAAAGTCATCGCGCGCCTGAAGCCCGGCGCGACCGCGGCCACGGCGCAGAGTGAACTGGACGCGCTCGCGGGCCGGCTCGCCGAGCAGTACCCGGAGACGAACGCGCGCCGCTCGTTCATCGTGGAAGACCTGCGCGCGGCTTACGTGCGCGGCCCGCGGCCCTATCTGCTGATCATGCTGGGCGCGGTGCTGTTCGTGCTGCTGGTGGCGTGCGCCAACGTCGCCAACCTGCAACTGATGCGGGCGGCGGCGCGGCAGCGCGAGATCGCCGTGCGGCTCGCGCTGGGCGCGGGCCGCTGGCGCGTCGTCCGGCAGTTGTTGACCGAGAGCGTGCTGCTGGCGCTGGCGGGCGGTCTGCTCGGCTTGCTCCTGTCGGTCTGGGCGGTGGACGCGCTCGCGGCGAGCGTGCCGGCGAACTTCACGCGCTACGTGAGCGGCTGGCGCAACCTCGGCATAGACTGGCGCGTCTTCCTCTTCACGCTCGGCGTCTCGTTCGCCACCGGCGTCGTCTTCGGGCTGACGCCCGCGCTGCTGGCGACGCGGACGAACCTGAACGAAGCCTTGAAGGAAGGCGGGCGCTCCGCGACCGAAGGCGGGCGCGGCCGCGCGCGCAGCATCCTGGTCGTCGCCGAAGTCGCGCTCTCGCTCATCCTCTTGGCGGGCGCGGGGCTGATGGTGCGCAGCTTCATGCGTATGCTCGACGTGCGCCCCGGCTTCGACGCGCGCGACGTGCTCACGATGGAGTTGACGCTGCCCTACCGCAAGTACAAAGAGCAGCCGCAGGTCGCGCAGTTCTACGAGCAGTTGCTCGAACGCGTGAACCGCCTGCCGGGCGTCGAGGGCGCGGGGCTGGTGAACGTAGCGCCGCTCACACTGCACGACGACAGCGTGTTCTTCAACGTCGCGGGGCAGCCGCCGGCCGCGCCGGGCGAGGCCCCTCTGGCCGACTTCCGCGTCGTCACGCCGGGCCTGCTCGGCGCGCTCCGCATCCCGCTCTTGAAGGGGCGCAACTTCGACGCGCGCGACGCGCGGGACGCGCCGAACGTCGTCATCATCAGCGAGCGGCTCGCGCGCCGCTACTTCCCCGATCAGGAACCCCTGGGGCGGCACGTCCTCCTCGGCGACACGCCGCTTGAGATCGTCGGCGTCGTCGGCGACGTGCGCTACAAGGCTTTCATTGACGAGGTGCGCGACGACCGCCTCCGGCCCGCCGTCTACGTGCCGCACGCGCAGCACCCGTACCGCGAGGTGACGCTGGCGGTGCGCTCGGCGACCGAGCCGGCGGCGCTCGCCGCGGCCGTGCGCCGCGAGGTGCTGGCGCTCGACAAGGATCAGCCCGTCTACAACGTGCGGACGATGGCGCAGGTCTTCGCCGAGTCTATGTCCCCGCAGCGGGTCTCGGCCATCATGTTCGCGGGCTTCGCGCTCATCGCGCTCGCGCTCGCGGCCGTCGGCCTCTACGCGGTCATCGCCTACTCGGTCACGCTGCGCACGCACGAGCTAGGCATCCGCATGGCCTTGGGCGCGCAGCCGCGCGACGTGTTCCGCCTGATCATCGGGCAGGGCCTGCGCCTGATCCTCTTAGGCGTCGTGCTCGGCCTGGCCGGCGCGCTCGCGGTCACGCGCACGATGGCGAGCCTGCTCTACGGCGTCAGCGCAACCGACGCCACGACCTACGTCGCCATCTCGCTCCTGCTCGCCTTGGTCGCGCTCCTGGCCTGTTACGTCCCCGCGCGCCGCGCGACGAAGGTCGATCCGATGGTGGCGCTGAGGTACGAGTGAAAAGTAAGGAGTCAGAAGCCAGAAGACAGAAGCCAGAATGAAGACGCAGACCGCCTGACTCTTGGCCCGAGAGTCGCGGCTTCCTGCTTCCGGTTACTGGCTCCCGGCTTCCGGCTCTTAACTTCTGACTCCCGGCTTCTGGCTTCTGGCTTCTGTCTTTATGGGCACACTCTGGCAAGACGTGCGTTACGCGGCGCGCGCGCTGCGCAAGAGTCCGGGCTTCGCCGCCGTGGCGGTCTTGACGCTCGCGCTAGGGATCGGCGCGAACACGGCCATCTTCTCGGTGGTCAACGCGGTGCTCTTGCGCCCGCTGCCGTACCCGCAGCCCGAACAGCTCGTCTCGCTCTACGAAGACGGCGACGTGCAGAGCCGCCACGTCTCCTACCCCAACTTCCTCGACTGGCGCAAGCGCAACCACAGCTTCTCGGCCGTCTCGACCACGCGCGGCTGGTATCTCACGCTGACCGGCGACGGGCCGCCCGAAAGCCTCGTCTCGTGGATGGTCTCGGCCGAGTATTTCGACGTGCTGGGCGTCCGCCCCCTCCTGGGTCGCTCATTCCTGCCTGACGAAGACAAGCCCGGCGCGGAGCGCGTCACCGTCATCAGCTACGCCTTCTGGCGGACGCACTTCGGCGGCGACCCGGCCGTCCTGGGCCGGCGCGTCACGCTCGACCACGAGCCGTTCACCGTCGTCGGCGTCATGCCGCGCGAGTTCCGGCCGCCGGAAGACCCGCCGCTGTGGGTCTTGATGGGACAGTGGACGGGGCAGGACAACTGGATGCAGCGCGACGTGCGCGTCGCGGGCACGGTCTTAGGCCGGCTCAAGCCCGGCGTCACGATTGAGCAGGCGCGGGCGGACATGGCCGCGGTCAAGGCCGACCTCGTGCGCGAGTACGCCTGGACGAACGCGGGGCACACGATCCGCGTCGTGTCGCTCTACGAGGCAGAGGTCGGCGAGTCGCGCCGCGCGCTCTTGCTGCTCACGGGCGCGGTCGCGCTGGTGCTTCTGATCGCGTGCGCCAACGTGGCCAACTTGTTGCTCGCACGCGCGACGGTGCGGCGGCGCGAGCTGGCCGTGCGCGCGGCTCTGGGCGCGTCGCGTTGGCGTTTGATGCGGCAGTTGTTGGTCGAGAGCTTGTTGCTGGCGGCCTTGGGCGGCGCGTTGGGTCTGTTGCTGGCGCTGTGGGGCGTTGACCTGCTGCGCGCGGCCGAGCCGGCCGGCATCCCGCGCGCGGCCACGATCAATCTTGATCAGCGCGTGCTCTGGTTCACCCTCGCGCTCTCGCTGCTGACGGGCGTCGTCTTCGGCCTCGCGCCCGCGTGGACTTCCGCGCGCGCGAACCTCGCCGACGTGCTCAAGGCGACGACGAGCGCGGGCGGCGCGGGCGGGCGTTTGCGCGGTCTGCTGGTCGGCACGGAGATCGCGCTCGCGCTCGTGCTGCTGGTCGGCGCGGGGCTGCTCGGCAAGAGTCTCGTGCGGCTGCTCGAAGCCAAGCCGGGCTTCGAGCCGGAGGGCGTCTTGACCGTGGCGCTCGCGCTGCCGCGCCAGGGCTACGAGGAGAAGGAGCAGGTCAACCGCTTCCACACGGAGTTGCTGGCGCGCGTCGCCGCGCTGCCGGGCGTCGGGGCGGCGACCGTGTCGAACACGCTGCCGGGCTTCGGCGCGTGGCAGAGCGACATCGCCGTCGAAGGGCACGCGCCCGTCAAGCCCGGCGAAGAGATCAACGTGGACTGGTCTATCGTCAGCGAGCGCTACTTCGACGTGATGCGCGTGCCCGTCCTGCGCGGGCGCACGTTCACGCCCGAAGAGGTGCGCGAAGGCCGCCCCGTCGTGCTGGTGGACGAGAACCTCGCGCGCCGCTTCTGGCCCGGCGGCGACGCACTCGGCAAGCACATCAAGTACGACAGCCGCACGCCGCACGAGATCATCGGCGTGGTCGGCAACGTGCGCGACTTCGCCAGCGAAGTGCCGGGGCGCATACGCATCTACACGCCGCTCTGCCGGGCGAACGTGCGCGCCGTCAAGCTGAGCCTGCGTCCCGCGGCGGGCGCGAGCACGCAAGGGTTGACCGCGGCCGTCGCGCGCGAAGTCCACGCGCTCGACCCCGACCTGCCGCTCAGAGAGGTGGCGTCGCTCGCGGAGTTGTACGGGCGCGAGGCCGGGCCGCGCAAGTTCAACGCCGCGCTGCTCGGTCTGTTCGCCGCGCTCGCGCTCGCGCTCGCGGGCGTCGGCATCTACGGCGTGACGAGCTACACGGTCGCGCAGCGCACGCACGAGTTGGGCGTGCGCGTGGCACTCGGCGCGCAGACGGGCGACGTGCTGCGGCTCGTCCTGGGACAAGGCTTGCGCCTCGCGCTCGCGGGCGTCGGTCTCGGATTGCTCGGCGCGTACGCGCTGACGCGCGTGCTGGCGAGCCTGCTCTACGGCGTGCGCCCGACCGACCCGCTGACCTACGCGGGCGGCGCGCTCCTGCTGCTCGCCGTCGCGCTCGCCGCCTGCCTCGTGCCCGCGCGCCGTGCCACGAAGGTTGAGCCGATGATCGCGCTGAGGCAGGAGTGAAAAGAAGAAGTCAGGAGTCAGGAGCCGGAAGCCAGAAGGAAGATGCAGGCCGCCAGAATAACAACTTGATCACGGCCTCTCTTCCGGCTTCTGTTCTCCGGGGTTGGCGGCCGGCTCTTAACTTCTGGCTTCCGGCTTCTGGCTTCTGACTTCTGAAGACTTCTAGCTCCGCGGAGGTTCTCGATGCAGACACTCTGGCAGGACTTGCGCTACGGGGTGCGGACGCTGTGGAAGAGTCCGGGCTTCACGCTGGTGGCGGTCGTGGCGCTGGCGTTGGGCGTGGGCGCGAACACGGCCATCTTCTCGGTCGTCAACTCGGTCTTGCTGCGCCCGCTGCCCTACCCGGACTCGGAGCGGCTCGTCGCCTTCGCGGGCGTCAACCAGGGGGCGGGCATCAACGATAGCAACATGTCCGTGCCCGACTTCGCCGACTGGCGCGGGCAGAACGATGCGTTCGCGCAACTGGCCGGGTTCGTCACCGGCGGCGCGCTGCTCGTCAGCGGCGACGAGGGCGAGCGCGTGCGCGCCGCGGGCGTGACCGAAGACTTCTTCCCGCTCGTCGGCGTCGCGCCCCTGCGCGGGCGCGCGCTCAACGCCGAAGATCAAACGCCGGGCCACGAGCCGGTCGTCGTCTTAAGCTACGGCTTGTGGCAGCGGCGCTTCGGCGGCGACCCGAACGCCGTGGGCGGGCGCGTCATGCTCGGCGGCAAGAGCACTGCGGTCGTCGGCGTCATGCCGCCGGGCTTCGACTTCCCCGCGCAGTCGGAACTGTGGACGCCGCTGCAACTCGACGCGGCGGCCGAGCGGCGCGATAACCGCTACCTGCAAGTCGTCGGCCGCCTCAAGCCGGGTGCGACCATCGCGCAGGCGCAATCACAGCTCGACACGATCAACGCACGGCTCGCGCAGAGTTTCCGCGAGACGAACACGGGCTGGGGCGTGCAGTTGACGAACCTGCGCGAGAGTCTGGTCGGCTCGGTGCGCGCGAGCCTGCTGGTGCTGTTGGGCGCGGTCGGGCTGGTGCTCTTGATCGCGTGCGCGAACGTGGCGAACCTGCTGCTCGCGCGGGCGACGGCGCGGCAGCGCGAGTTGGCGGTGCGCACGGCCCTGGGTGCGAGTCGCGGGCGCGTCGTCAGGCAGTTGTTGACGGAGAGCTTGCTCTTGTCGGTCGTGGGCGGCGCGCTGGGGCTGCTGCTGAGCGTGTGGCTGACCGACCTGCTCGTCGCCGTCAGCCCGGCGGGCAGTCCGCGCTTTGAAGAGATCAGACCGGACGCGCGCGTCTTCGTCTTCACCTGCGCCGTCACCGTCCTGACGGGCCTCGTCTTCGGTCTCGTGCCGGCGCTGCAAGCGTCGCGGCTCGATCTGAACGACGCGCTCAAAGAGGGCGGGCGCGGCGGCGCGGAGAGCGCGCGGCGCAACCGCGTGCGCGCCCTGCTGATGACGGCCGAGATCGCGCTCTCGTTCATGCTGCTGGCGGGCGCAGGCCTCCTCGTGCGCAGCTTCGTGCGCCTGCGCGAGACGCGCCCCGGCTTCAACCCCGACGGCGTCCTGACGATGCGCCTGTCGCTCCCGCCCGGCAAGTACGCGCAGGGCGAGCCGCGCGCGCAACTCTACCGCCAGGTCTGCGAGCGCGTCGCCGCTCTGCCCGGCGTGACGGCGGCGGGCGCTGTGCTGACCATGCCGCTCGGCGGCGACACGTTCAGCGTCGGCCGCTCCTTCATCCGCGAAGGCCGGCCGATGACGCCCGAAGAGTCCGCCAACGCCGCCTACTACGTGGCGACGCCAGGCTACTTCCGCGCGCTCGAAATCCCCGTGCTCGCCGGGCGCGGCTTCAACGAGCAGGACACGGCGCAAGCGCCGATGGTCGTCCTCGTCAACGAGACGATGGCGCGCAAGTTCTGGCCCGGCGAGAGTCCCGTGGGCAAGCGGATCACGATCTGGCGCGACGAGAAGTTCGCGCGCGAGGTGGTGGGCGTGGTCGGCGACACGCGCCCCGCGCTCGACACGCCCGCGGGCGCGCAGATGTACGTGCCTTACGCGCAGGACGCGACGTGGGGCAGCCTGACGCTCGTCGTGCGCGCGCAGGGCGACCCCGCGGCGCTCGCCGCCGCCGCGCGCAACGAGGTGCGCGCGTTCGACAAGACCTTCCCCGTCTACAACGTCAAGACGATGGCGGAAGTGGCCGCCGCCTCGGCCGCGCAGCGCCGCGCCTCGATGCTGCTCCTGAGCGCGTTCGCGGGCGTCGCGCTGCTCTTGGCCGTCATCGGCATCTACGGCGTGACCGCCTACTACGTCACGCAGCGCACGCACGAGATCGGCGTGCGCATGGCCTTGGGCGCGCAGACGGGCGACGTGCTGCGGCTCGTCTTGGGTCAGGGCTTGCGCCTGACGCTCGCCGGCATCGGCGTCGGCCTCTTCGCGGCGCTCGCGCTGACGCGCCTGCTGGCGAGCCTGCTCTACGAGGTCAGCGCCACCGATCCGCTCGCCTTCGCCGCGGGCGCACTACTACTCGGCGCGGTCGCGCTCCTGGCCTGTTACATCCCCGCGCGCCGCGCGACGAAAGTCGATCCGATGGTCGCGTTGAGGTACGAGTGAAAAGAAGAAGACGGGCGTCAGGAGTCAGAAGCCGGAATGAAGATGCAGGCCACGCGAAGCACGACCGCGGGCGCTCGACGCCCGACTTCTTGCTTTCGGCTTCTGTCTGTCGGCTGTCGGCCGCCGGCTCTTAACTTCCGGCTTCTGACTTCTGGCTACTGACTACTGTCTCCGCGGAGGTTCATCATGGGCACACTCTGGCCGGACGTGCGTTACGGGGCGCGGGTGCTGTGGCAGCGGCCGGGCTTCACGGCGGTGACGGTCTTGACGCTGGCGTTAGGGATCGGCGCGAACACGGCCATCTTCAGCCTGGTGCGCGCCGTGTTGCTGCGGCCGCTGAACTACCCGGAGCCGGAGCAGTTGGTGATGGTCTGGGAGGAGGAGCGGGCCATCGGGGCTGAGCGCGAGACGCCCGCGCCCGCCAACTACGCCGACTGGAAGACGCAGAGCCAGTCGTTCGCCGACATGGCCGCGATTGATCAGCGCGTCTACAACCTGACGGGCGACGGCGAGCCGGAGCGCGTCTTCGGCTTCGGCGTGACGGCGAACTTCTTCCCGCTGCTCGGCGCGCGCGCGGCGCTGGGGCGCGTCTTCACGACCGAAGAGGACAGACCCGACGCGGCGAAGGTCGTCGTCCTCAGTCACGGCTTCTGGCAGAGCCGCTACGGCGGCGACGCGGCAGTCCTCGGCCGCAACGTCCTGCTCAACGGCGAGCCGCACACGGTCGTCGGCGTCATGCCGGCCGATTTCCAGTTCGAGCGCCCGGACGTGCAACTGTGGACGCCCGTCGCCTTCACGCCCGAACAACTCGCCCGCCGCGGGCTGCACTACCTCGAAGTGCTCGCGCGCCTCAAGCCGGGCGTCACGGTCGCGCAGGCGAACGCGGACGTGCAGGCGCTCATGCAGCGCGTCGCCGCCGCCTACCCCGACGACGCGATGGGCGTGAGCGCCAACGTCATCCCGCTGCACGAACAACTGGCGGGCGACGTGCGCCGCCCGTTCACGGTCTTGCTGGTCGCCGTCGCGCTCGTGCTTTTGATCGCGTGCGCGAACGTGGCGGGCGTGCTGCTGTCGCGCGCGGCGGCGCGGCAGCGCGAGATCGCCGTGCGCGCTGCCCTCGGCGCGTCGCGCTGGCGCATCGTGCGCCAACTGCTGACCGAGAGCGTGCTGCTCGGCGTGCTGGGCGGTACGGGCGGCGCGCTCCTCGCCCTGTGGACGTTCTCCTTCCTGCAACAGATGATCCCGCCGGGCTTGCGCGCCGCGACCACGCTCAAGCTCGACCTGCCGGTGCTCGGCTTCACGCTCGCCGTCTCGCTCGTCGCGGGCGTCATCTTCGGTCTCGCGCCCGCGCTGGCCGCGGCCCGCACGGAGCTGAACGAGGCGCTCAAGCAGGGCGGCGGGCGCGGCGTCTTCGGCATGGCGCAGCGGCGTCTGCGGGGCGCGTTCGTCGTCGCGCAGGTCGCGCTCGCGCTCGTGCTGCTCATCGGCGCGGGGCTGTTGCTCCAGACGCTCTACAAGCTGCGCGGGCAGTACGCAGACCTGCGCCCCGAACACGTCCTGACGGCGCGCACGCAACTGATGGGCGAGCGCTACCGCACGCACGCGCAGCGCGTCGCCTTCTTCGATCAGGTGCTCGCGCGCGTCGCGCACCTGCCGGGCGTCGTGGCGGCCGGGTACACGACCGCCGCGCCGCTCTTGCAGAAGGGCGGCGCGAACGGCCTCGTGCTCGAAGGCCGCGAGGCCGATCCGAACGCCGCCTGGAACGCCAACCACCGCCAGGTCAGCGCCGACTACTTCCGCGCCATCGGTCTCGCGCTGCGCGAAGGGCGCGGCTTCGACGAGCGCGACGACGAGCGCGCCGTGCCGGTCGCCGTCATCAACGAGACGATGGCGCGCGCTTACTGGCCGGGCGAGAGCGCGTTGGGCAAGCGGTTCAAGGTCGGCGAGCAGACCGGGCAGCCGCCGAAGAACCCTTGGCTGACGATTGTCGGCGTGGTGGCGGACGTGCGGCAGATGGGCGCGGACGCGCCGGTCAAGGCCGAGATGTACGTGCCCTACCGGCAGACGGAGCCTTACGGGGGGATGTTCCCGCCGCGCGATCTGGTCGTGCGCACGGCGGGCGATCCCGTCGCGCTCGTCGCCGCCGTCCGCAACGCGGTGCATGAGGTGGACGCGTACCAACCGCTCGCCAACGTCCGCACGATGAGCGAGGTCTTGAGCCGCGAGACGGCGCAGCGCCGCTTGGGCATGGTGCTGCTGGCCGCCTTCGCCGTGCTGGCGCTGCTGCTGGCGGCGCTGGGCATCTACGGCGTGCTCTCGTTCTTCGTCGTGCAGCACACGCCGGAGATCGGCGTGCGCATGGCGTTGGGCGCGCAGACGGCGGACGTGCTGCGGCTGGTCATCGGCAAGGGGATGCGGCTCGCGCTCGCGGGCGTCGGTCTCGGTCTCGCGGGCGCGTTCGCGCTGACGCGCCTGCTGCGCAATCAACTGTTCGGCGTGCAGCCCGCCGACCCGCTGACGTTCACCCTGATCGCGCTGCTGCTGACGGCGGTCGCCCTCCTCGCCTGCTACCTGCCGGCGCGCCGCGCGACCAGAGTCGATCCGATGGTCGCGCTGAGGTACGAATGAAAAGAAGAAGACAGGAGTCAGGAGTCAGGAGCCGGAATGAAGACGCAGACCGCTCGCAGCGCGACTGCGGGCGTTCGACGCTTGGCGACTTGCGCCCGGCTTCTGTCCGCCGGCTTCTTGCTTCGAGCGGCGGCCGCCGGCTCTTAACTTCTGGCTCCTGGCTCCTGGCTTCTGG
>DASVPY010000106.1:0-8003 GCA_036389395.1 Pyrinomonadaceae bacterium | reverse complement strand
AGCGCGACTGCGGGCGTTCGACGCTTGGCGACTTGCGCCCGGCTTCTGTCCGCCGGCTTCTTGCTTCGAGCGGCGGCCGCCGGCTCTTAACTTCTGGCTCCTGGCTCCTGGCTTCTGGCTTCTGAGCCTTAACTTCTGGCTGCTGACTCCTGGCTGCTGACTCCTGACATGGGGGAAGTTCGATGAGTACATTCGGGCAGGACGTGCGGTACGGGCTGCGGACGCTGCGGAAGAGTCCGGGTTTTACGGCGGTCGCGGTGTTGACGCTCGCTTTGGGCATCGGCGCGAACACGGCCATCTTCTCGGTGGTGAACGCCGTGGTGCTGCGCCCGCTGCCGTACAGCGAGCCGGAGCGGCTCGTCGTGCCGTGGGGCGAGAAGGCGAGCTTGGAGCACCACACCGTCGTCTCGTACCCGGACTTCGCGGACTGGCGCGCGCAGACGCAGACGCTCGAAGGGGTCGCGGCCTACAACCAGGGTGGCACGCTGCTGTGGAACGACACGGGCGAGCCGGAGCCGATCCGGGGCGCGAGCGTCTCGGCCGATCTGTTCCCGCTGCTGCGCGTGCGGCCCCATCTGGGGCGCGCCTTCACGAACGAGGAGGACAGGGCGGGCGCGGCCCCCACGGTCGTGCTGGGCTACGACTTGTGGCAGCGCCGTTTCAACGCCGACCCGCGGATCGTCGGGCGGCAGATTCGTTTGGGGAGCGCGGGCGCGACCGTCGTCGGCGTGCTGCCGCCGGGCTTCCGCTTCCCCGTGCCGGCGCAGAAGACCGAGTTCCTGCGCCCGCTCGCCGTAGCGCTCGGCGAGCGCACGACGCGTCGCGGCAGCTACTCGCTGCGCGTCGTCGCGCGCTTGAAGCCGGGCGTCGCGGCCGGGCAGGCCGAGGCCGAGATGCGGGCCATCGGCGCGCGGCTCGAACAGCAGTACCCGGACGAAGGCTTCCGCCTCGGCGCGCGGCTCGTGCCGCTCTACGAAGAGGTCGTGGGCGGCGTGCGGAGCAGCCTGCTCGTGCTGCTCGGCGCGGTCGGCTTCGTGCTCTTGATCGCGTGCGCGAACGTCGCCAACCTGCTGCTGGCGCGCGCCGCCGGGCGCTACAAAGAGATCGCGGTGCGCACGGCTTTGGGCGCGTCGCGCGGGCGCGTCGTCCGGCAGTTGTTGACCGAGAGCGTGCTGCTGTCGGTGGTCGGCGGCGTGCTGGGGCTGCTGCTCGCGCTGTGGGGCGTTGACCTGCTGGTGGCGGCCAGCCCGCTCGACATCCCGCGGCTCAAGGACGTGGGGCTGGACACGAACGTGCTCCTGTTCACGGCCGGCGTGTGCGTGCTGACGGGGTTGCTCTTCGGCCTCGCGCCCGCGTTGCAGGCGACGAAGGTGGACGTGCAGGCGGCGCTCAAGGAAGGGACGCGCGGCGCGACCGGCGGCGCGGCGCGTGGGCGCACGCGCGGGCTGCTCGTCGTCACCGAAGTCGCGCTCTCGCTCGTGCTCCTCGTCGGCGCGGGGCTGCTCGGCCGGAGCTTCATGCGCCTGCGCGAAGTCAACCCCGGCTTCGAGCCGCAGAACGTGTTGACGACCGGCATCTCGCTCGCGCGGACGAAGTACCCGAACGAGGACGCGCAGCGACAGGCGTTCGAGCAGATCGTCGCGCGCGTCGCGGCCGTGCCGGGCGTCGAGGCGGCGGCCCTGATCGACCCGCTGCCGCTCAGCGGCTCCAGCTCGGCCAACACCTTCGTCATCGGCGGCCGCCCCGTGCCCGCGCCCGCCGACAAGCCTTCGGCCAACTACCGCGCGATCAGCGCCGACTACTTCCGCGCGCTGCGCATCCCCGTGCTGCGCGGGCGGGCCTTCACCGCACAGGACGCGGCCAAAGCGCCGCCCGTCATCATCGTCAACGACTGGTTCGCGCGCCGCTTCTTCCCGAACCAGGACCCGTTGGGCCAGCGCATCATGATCGAGCGCGACCCGTCCGAAGGCCAGCAGCCTTGGCGCGAGATCGTCGGCGTCGTGGGCGACGTGCGCCACGAGAGCCTGACCGAGCCGGGCGGCTCCGAGTACTACGTCCCGTTCGCGCAGGAGCCGGCGGCTTACATGGACTTGGTCGTGCGCGCGGCGGCGGCGGACGCGCCCGGTCTCGGCGCGGCGGTGCGCGACGCCGTGCGCGAGGTGGACAGGGAGCAGTACGTGCCGGCCGTCACGCCGCTGACGCGGTTGCTCGCCGAGTCGGTCGCGCGCCGCCGCTTCCAGTTGTTGCTGACGGGGCTGTTCGCCGCGGTCGCGCTCGCGCTCGCGTCGGTCGGCATCTTCGGCGTCACGACCTACACGGTCGCGCAGCGGACGCACGAGATCGGCGTGCGCATGGCGTTGGGCGCGCAGGCGCGCGACGTGCTGCGCCTGATCGTCGGGCAGGGGATGCGCCTGATCCTGGCGGGCGTCGGGCTGGGGCTGGCCGCGGCCTGGGCGCTCACGCGCGTGCTCGCCGGGATGCTCTACGACGTGACGCCGACCGACCCGGCGACCTTCGTCGGCGTCGCGCTGCTGCTGAGCCTCGTCGCGCTCGCCGCGTGTCTCATCCCCGCGCGCCGCGCCACGCGCGTCGATCCGCTCGTCGCCATGAGGTATGAATGAAAAGAAGAAGGCAGGAGTCAGGAGTCAGAAGCCGGAAGAAAGAACTAGGGCGTCAGAAGTCGGCCGTCGGGAAGTCAGCCGTTCTGCGCCTTCCTTCTGGCTTCTGGCTCCTGACTCCTGGCTCCTGAATTTCCCGGAGGTTGATTATGGGTACTCTTTGGCAGGACATAAGGTTTGGGGTGCGGGTGCTGTGGAAGAGTCCGGGCTTTACGCTCGTGACGATCCTGGCGCTGGCTTTAGGGATCGGCGCGAACAGCGCCATCTTCTCGGTCGTCAACGGCGTGCTGCTCAGGCCCCTGCCGTACCCGACCGCCGAGCGGCTGGTCTTCCTCTCCGAGTGGAGCCAGCAAGTGCCGAACATGTCGGTCTCGTACCCGAACTATCAGGACTGGCGCGATCAGGGCACGGGCTTCGAGCAGTTGGCCGCGTTCCGCTCGGCGGGCTTCACGCTGACGGGCGCGGGCGAGCCGGAGCAACTGTCGGCGCGCGAGGTGTCGTGGAACTTCTTCCCGGCCCTGGGCGTCGCGCCCGCCGTCGGGCGCAACTTCACGGCCGAAGAGGACAAGCCCGGCGCGCAGCGCACCGTCCTCGTCAGCTACGGCTTCTGGCAACGCCGCTTCGGCGGCAACCCCGCGGTCGTCGGCCAGCCCGTCACGCTCAACAACGAGAGCTACACGGTCTTGGGCGTCTTGCCGCAGACCTTCGAGTGGCAGGCGCAGGTGGACGTGTTCGCGCCGCTCGGCCTGCACGCCGACCGGATGCAGGATCGCGACAGCCATCCGGGCATCTACCTGATCGGGCTGCTGCGGCCGGGCGTCACGGTCGAACAGGCGCGCGCCGAGATGGACACGATCACGGCGCGGCTCGCGGCGCAGTACCCGAAGACGAACGAGGGCAACCGCTACACGCTCACGACGCTCCAGAACCGCGCGACGCAGGACATACGCGCCGCGCTGCTCGTCCTGCTGGGCGCGGTCGGGTTCGTGCTTTTGATCGCGTGCGCGAACGTGGCGAATCTATTGCTCGCGCGCGCCGCGACGCGCAGCAAAGAGATCGCCGTGCGCACCGCTTTGGGCGCGGGCCGCTGGCGCATCATCCGGCAACTGCTGACCGAGAGCGTGCTGCTCTCGGTGGCGGGCGGCGTGCTCGGCCTGCTCTTCGCGCTGTGGGGCGTGGACGCGCTCCTCGCCGTCTTGCCCGAAGACATCCCGCGCCTGCTCGTGATGAACATCGGTCTGGACACGCGCGTGCTCATCTTCACGCTCGGCGTGTCGATCTTGACGGGGCTGCTCTTCGGTCTCGCGCCCGCGATCCAGGTCTCGAAGGCCAACTTGAACGAGGCGCTGAAAGAGGGCGGGCGCAGCGCGACGGGCGGCGCGCACCGCAACTGGGTGCGCAGCGTCCTGGTCGTCTCCGAGGTCGCGCTCTCGCTGCTGCTGCTCGTCAGCGCGGGGCTGCTGATGAAGAGTTTCCTGAACTTGCAGCGCGCCGACATCGGCTTCAACCCCGACGGCGTGTTGACGATGCGCGTGCCGCTGCCCGAAGCGCGCTACAAGGAGAACGGGCAGATCGAGAACTTCTACCGCGCGCTCTTGCAGCGCGTCGAGCACCTGCCCGGCGTGCAGACGGCGGCGCTCACGCGCGGGCTGCCGATGAACGGCGGCATCGAGTCGGGCGTAACGGTCGAAGGCCAAGAGATCACGAACCTGAAGGACACGGTCGTCGCCGTCAACCTGACGTGCAGCCCCGACTACTTCCGCGCGATGGAGATACCGCTCGTCAAGGGGCGCTACTTCACCGACCAGGATCGGACGGACACGCAGCCCGTGGCGATCATTGACGAGCAGATGGCGGGGCGCTTCTTCGCCAACGCCGACCCGCTCGGCAAGCGCATCAAGCTGGGCGGCGCGGCGTCGCCGTTCCCGTGGATGCAGATCGTCGGCGTCGTCCGCCACGTCAAGCACTACGGGCCGGACGAGGAGGGGCGCGTCGAACTCTACCGCCCGTACTTCCAACTGCCGAACGTGCCCGACGCGCAGTTCAACCGCAGCATGCTCCTCGTGGCGCGCACGGCCGGCGACCCCGCGGCGCTCACGGGCGCGCTGCGCAACGCGGTGCGCGAGCTGGACAAGGATCAGCCGGTCTCCGAGGTGCAGCCGATGGCGCGCATCGTGGCGGCGTCGGTCGCGCCGCAGAAGTTCGCCACCTGGCTGCTCGCGGTCTTCGCGGCGGCGGCGCTCGCGCTCGCGGCGCTCGGCCTCTACGGCGTCATGGCCTACAGCGTGACGCAGCGGACGCACGAGATCGGCGTGCGCATGGCCCTGGGCGCGGCCCGGCGCGACGTGCTGCGCCTGATCGTCGGACAAGGTATGCGCCTGACGCTCGTGGGCGTCGGCCTCGGCCTGGTGGGCGCGCTGCTCTTGACGCGCGTGATGAAGAGCCTGCTCTACGGCGTCAGCGCGGCCGACCCCGTCACCTACGGCGGCGTCGCCCTGCTGCTCGCCTTGGTCGCGCTCCTCGCCTGCCTCCTGCCGGCGCGGCGCGCCACGAAAGTCGATCCGCTGGTCGCGCTGCGCTACGAATAAAGCAGAAGACAGGAGTCAGGAGTCAGGAGTCAGAATGAAGACGCAGACCGACCGGAGCACGACTGCGGACGCGCGCCGCCCGGCTTCTTCTTCCGGCTTCTGCCCTCCGGCTTCTTCCGGTGGCCCGCTCTTAACTTCTGGCTGCTGGCTTCTGACTTCTGACTCCTGGCCTACCGGAGATTTGTCATGAACACGTTGTGGCAGGACGTGCGCTTCGGCGTGCGGATGTTGATGAAGACGCCGGGCTTTACGCTGGTGGCGGTGGCGGCCCTCGCGCTGGGCATCGGGGCGAACACGGCCATCTTCTCGGTGGTGCACAAGGTGCTGTTGCAGCCGCTGCCGTTCGCCGAGCCGGCGCGGCTCGTCGGCCTGCACAGCCGCGACGAGCGCGACGGCACGCTCGGCGAGGCCTTCTCGTACCCGAACTTCCAGGACTTGCGCGCGCAGCGGCAACTCTTCGAGGGCGTGGCCGCCTACTCGCGCGCGAGCGCGTTCCTCGTGGGCAGCGAGGGGCCGGAGCAGTTGCGCGGTCTCGTCGTGTCGGCCGATCTGTTCCCGCTGCTCGGCGCGCGCGCGGCGCTGGGGCGCGTCTTCACGACGGAAGAAGACAAGCAGGGCCGCGAGCGCGTCATCGTCTTAAGCGACGCACTGTGGCGGCAGCGGTTCAACGCCGACCCGAAGATCGTGGGGCAGGCGATTACGCTCACGTCGGGGCCGGCGACCGTGCTCGGCGTCATGCCGGAGGGCTTCAAGTACCCGGTCGGCGAGCAGCGGGTCGAGTATTACATGCCGCTGGCGCAGAGCGTCTCGCCGGACAACTTCAACCAGCGCGGGGCCGTCTTCCTCTCGGTCGTCGCGCGTCTGCGCGCGGGTCTCACGTTGCAGCAGGCGCAGGCCGAGACGACGCGCGTCGCCACGCAACTCGCCGCCGCGTACCCCGACAGCAACACCGCGCTCGGCTTCGTGCTCAAGCCGTTGCACGAAGATTTAGTGGGCGACGTGCGCCCGGCGCTCTACGTGCTGTTGGGCGCGGTCGCCTTCGTGCTTTTGATCGCGTGCGCGAACGTGGCGAACCTGTTGCTCGCGCGCGCGGCGGCGCGGCAGAAGGAGATCGCGGTACGCACCGCTTTGGGCGCGTCGCGCGGGCGCATCGTCGGCCAACTGTTGGTCGAGAGCTTGCTGCTGGCGCTGGCGGGCGGCGCGTTGGGTCTGTTGCTCGCGCTGTGGGGTCTCGACCTGCTCATCGCCGCCGCGCCGGCCGACATCCCGCGCCTGCATGATGTGAAGCTCGACCCCGTGGTGCTCGCCTTCACCTGCGGCGTCGCGCTCCTGACGGGCGTCGTCTTCGGTCTCGCCCCGGCCTGGCAGGCGTCGAAGACCGACTTCAACGACGCGCTCAAAGAGGGCGGGCGCGGCGGCACGGAAGGGTTGCGGCACAACCGCCTGCGCGGCGCGTTGGTCGTCTCGGAGGTCGCGCTCTCGCTCGTGCTGCTCGTCGGCGCGGGGCTGTTGCTGCAAAGCTTCTGGCGGCTGCTGAAAGTTGATCCGGGCTTCCGCCCGGAGCGCGTGCTGGCGGCGGACGTGCTGGCGCGCGGCAAGCAGTTCGCAGAGCCGGCGCAGCGCGCGGTCTTCTTCCAACAGGTCTTGCAGCGCGTCGGGCAGTTGCCCGGCGTCGAGGCCGTGGGCGCGGTCAGCCCTTTGCCGCTCGGCGGCAACTTCGAGTCGTACAGCTTCAGGGTCGAGGGGCAGACGTACCCGCGCGGCGAAGAGCCGGCGGCCGACTTCCGCGTCATCAGCCCCGACTACTTCCGCACGATGGCGATCCCCGTCAAGCAGGGGCGCGCCTTCAACGAACGCGACACTGATAAAGCGCCGCCCGTCGTCGTCATCAACGAGACGTTCGCGCGCCGCTTCTTCCCCGGCGAGAACCCGACGGGGCGGCGGCTCGCGCTCGACGACGGCGAGGACGACCACGCCGCGCCGCGCGAGATCGTGGGCGTGGTCGGCGACGTGCGCCACGCCGGTCTCGACCAGCCCGTCACGCCCGAGATGTACGTGCCCTTTCAACAACTGCCGCCCGCGCGCCTCTCGATTGTGACGCGCACGACGGCCGCCGATCCGGCGGGCGTCGCAACGAGCGTGCGCGCCGCGATCCGCGAGGTGAACGCGGAGCAGCCGGTCTACAACGTGCGCCCCGTCACGCAACTGCTCGCGCAGTCGGTCGCGCGCCGCCGCTTCAACATGCTGCTGCTCGGCACGTTCGCCGCGCTCGCCCTGGTGCTCGCCGCGCTCGGCATCTACGGGGTGATGGCCTACTCGGTCACGCGCCGCACGCACGAACTCGGCATCCGCCTCGCCTTGGGCGCGCAGCGCGGAGACATCCTGCGGCTCGTCGTCGGGCAGGGCATGGTGCTCGTCGGCACGGGGGCCGCGCTCGGTCTCGTCGCCGCGCTCCTGGGCGCGCGGCTCATGGCGAGCCTGCTCTTCGGCGTCAGCGCGCTCGACCCGCTGACCTACTTCGGCGTGGCCCTGCTCCTGGCCGCCGTCGCCCTCGTCGCCTGTCTGATTCCTGCGCGCCGCGCGACCAGAGTCGATCCGATGGTCGCGCTGAGGTACGAATGAAAAGAAGAAGACAGGAGTCAGGAGTCAGAAGCCAGAATGAAGACGCAGACCGCTCGCAGCGCGACTGCGGGCGTTCGACGCTTGGCGACTTGCGCCCGGCTTCTGTCCGCCGGCTTCTTGCTTCGAGCGGCGGCCGCCGGCTCTTAACTTCTGGCTCCTGGCTCCTGGCTTCTGG
>DASVPY010000105.1:0-62405 GCA_036389395.1 Pyrinomonadaceae bacterium | reverse complement strand
CTTCTTCCTTGATTCCTGCTGCACCGAAGACAGAGACGGCGACGGCTACTACGCGGCGAGTTGCGGCGGCGACGATTGCGACGACAGCCCCGAGACGGGCTACAACGTCAACCCCGGCCAGGACGAGGGCGCGGACGAGGCGCAGTGCTACGACCACGTTGACAACGACTGCGATAACGCCACCGACTGCGCCGAGCCGGCCTGTCATCTCAAGCCGGGCTGTCAGCCCTCGCCGACCCCGCAGCCGCCCTGCCCGAACCAGAGGTATTACATCCGCGAGCCGATCTACGGCGACTGCGTCTGCCTCAACGGCCACACGCCGGACGACTGCGACCCGGATCAACTTTGGCATCCCGACATCTGCCAGTGCCAGGCCAAGGGCGGCTCGCCCGTCCTCGTGGATGTCAACGGCGACGGCTTCGCGCTGACCGACGCGGCGCACGGCGTCGCCTTCGATCTCAGGGGCACGGGGCTGCGCGAGCAATGGGCCTGGACGGCGGCCGGCGCGGACGACGCCTGGCTCGCGCTCGACCGCAACGGCAACGGGATGATAGACGACGGCCGCGAGCTGTTCGGCAACTTCACGCCGCAGCCCGCGTCGGCCGCGCCGAACGGCTTCCGCGCGCTGGCCGTCTACGACCAGCCCGCGCAGGGCGGCAACGGCGACGGGCAGATTGACGCGCGCGACGCGATCTTCAGCGCCCTGCGGCTCTGGCAGGACGCGAACCACGACGGCGTCTCGCAGGCGAGCGAGCTACGGTCTTTGTCAGCGTTGGACGCGGCGGCCGTCCACCTCGACTATCACGAGAGCCGGCGCGCGGACGCTTACGGCAACCAGTTCCGCTACCGGGCGAAGGTGGACGACGCGCGGCACGCACGGGCCGGCCGCTGGGCGTGGGACGTGTTCCTCGCCCGCGCACCTTGAGCCGGTTCAGCGCGGCGGATACCAGCCGGTGTAGTCCTCGGCCTTGAAGCGGGTGGCGAGGGCGATCTTGTTGTCGGGCGTTAGGTCGGCGTTCGTGCCGAGGATGACGCGCCGCTCGCCGTCGGTCAACAGCCACATCGAGTTCACGTCGTCGGGCGGGTGCGCCTTGAGGAACGCCTTGTCGTCCGCCTGCATGGGCTGCCCGTCCTTGCGCGTGAAGACGTACATGTGCCCGAAGCCGCCGTTCTTGACCGTCAGCATGTCGCGCTCGAACTCGGTGCGGACGCGCTCCGGCGGCTTCGGCTGCGCGCGGTTGCAGCCCGCGAGCGTCGCGCCCAAAGAAGCGCCGAGCAGCGCCGCCAACGCCGCCTGCCAAATCCTTCTCACCGCCCGTCGCCCTCCCCTCGTAACGTAAGGCTGGCGACCTGCGCGCCCGTGCGCGGGCGCAGGTCGTGCGTCTCGTTCGTGTTCGGCTCGTCGTCGCCGCCCTCTCCGTTCGTGTTCTCGTCGGGCGGCGCGCCGCCGTCGTCGCCGTCGTCCGCGGCGGGCGGCGGCTCGCCCTTCTCGTCGCGGATGCGCAGGATGGTGCAGTCGTCGTCCGTGTAGACCTCTTCAAACCAGCCGCTGTCGAGCGCGGCGTTGTAGAAGGCGTCGTGTACGTCGTCGTTGTCGGTGAAGACGTAGCGCGCGCCGAAGCGCTCGCGGATGAGCGGGCCGGGGTCTTTCTCTTTGCCGAGCGTGATGCGCTCGTAGAGTTGGGAGAGATCGGCGTTCGCGTCGTAGAGGTAAGTCGGGTCGAGACCCGACACGTAGGCGTGCGTCGGGTCGTAGTAGAACAGTTTCGGGAAGTCGTCCCAGTCGGTGTTGAAGACGACCTCGCCCGCGGGGACGTGCGCGCGCAGCCACTCCGCGCCGCGCCGGTACGCTTCGGGCGGCGCGCTCTCCCTGATCTCTCTGCGCTCCGCGTAGACGGTGAAGACCATCGAAGTGCCGAGCACGACGGCGGCGACCGTGGCCGCGACGAGGCCCCACTGCTCGCGCCGCGCCGCGGCCGCCTGCTCCTCGGCCGGCGCGTGCGCGTCGAAGTAGGGCGCGAGTTCCGCGTGCACCTCGGCGGGCAGTTGGCCCGCGCGCTCGCGGCGCGCGCGGGCGCGCTCGATGGCCGCCTGCACGGCGAAGGCGGCGAACAGGACGGCGAACGGCGGCCAGTACTCGGCGAAGCGCCGCCAGCGCGCGTGGACGACGAGCAGCACGGTCGTGAACAAGAGGAAGAAGAGCGGGCGCGCGGCCCGCTTGCGCTCCTCCCAGTTGAAGGCGACGTAGCCCACGATCATCGCGGCGCAGGCGACCGTCGAGTTGCGGAAGAAGTCCCACGTGTCGTACGGATACCACTCGTTGCCGACCGCGACCTTGAAGCCCGACGCCGTGACCTTCATCAGCGCGTGCTCGTAGAGCAGCCGGACGTTGTGCGGGAAGTACGGGTTGACGACGAGACCGAGCACGATCCCTAAGCCGGTGAAGCCGACGAGCTTCGCCATCGCCATCGCGGAGAAGTGGCGCTCGCTCCAAGCCTCGACGCAGAACCAGATGCCGGCCGCGAGCGCCAGCAGCACGAACATGTCGTAGGTCTCGGTGAAGACGAAGGCGAGCGGCAGCAGCCAGACGTAGCGGCGCTGGAACAGCAGGTGGATGCCGACGACGAGCAGCACGAGCGAGACGCTCATCGCCTTCGTCATGTTCATCCGGTAGAGGAACGGCGCGGACGCGCCGAGCAGGGCGAAGAGCCAGACGAACGGGTAGCGCAGACGGTAGCGGAACGTGAGCCAGTAGCAGGCGCAGACGGCGAGCGCGCCGAAGATTGTCGCCGAGAGTTTCGCGCCGAGGCGCAGGTCGGGCGTCCACGTAAACGGGATTTGCAGGACGTGGAAGAGCAGGTGGTGATCCACGTAGTCGCGCGGGTTCAGGGTGGTGAGCGGCAGCCACATGAAGCGCGGCGGGAACTGGCCCGCCTTGATGCCCTGCCAGAGCAGTTGACTCCAGCGGATGTGGTAGTAGCCGTCGAGGTCGCCGCAGCAGACCGCCGCGGTCGAGAACTGCAACCACCAGAACGCCGCGCCGATCAGCACCACGCCCGTCAGCAGGTAGACGTAGCGCGCGGCCGCCGCCGCGCGCACGCGCCCGCGCGTCTCGTCCGCCCGCGCGTCCGCCGCACTACGCGGGTGCGGCACGACTGCCCCTTCCGTCTCGCTCACATGTTCCATCCGCGCCTCGTCTCTTAATGCCGGATTGTATAGCAGCGCGCCGCGGAAGAAAAAGATGAACGCGGACGGCGCAATGATGAATGTGGAAGGGTCGACGGTTCGTCTGTCCTTCTGCGGCGGCGCGCGCCGCGTTCAGCGTTCCGCGTTGAGCGCGTCGGCGTTGAGCAGTTGGCGCAGGGCGGCTTCGACTTCGGCGAGTTGGAAGGGCTTGCCGAGAACGGCCTGGACGAGACCGGTGCGGAGCGGCTCGGCCGCGCCGGCCGCGCCGTAGCCGGTCGTGAGCGCGACGGGGCGGCGCGGGTCGGCGGCGCGCGCCTCGGCCGCGAGCGTCAGCCCGTCCGTGTCCGGCATCGCGTAGTCGGTGATGATCAGATCGAAGTCCCCGGCGGCGAGCGCGGCGCGGGCCTCGGCGACGCTGCTCACGGCCGTCACGCGCTGGCCCAAGGTTTCCAGCATGTCCAACAGTACCTCGCGCACGTGCGCCTCGTCGTCCACGACGAGCACGCGCGCCTGCGGCAAGGCGCGGCGCGCGGCCGCGGCCGTGGCGTCGTCCTCCGGGCGGCGCGCGGGGAAGCGCAGCGTGAAGGTCGTGCCCGCGCCCGGCCCGCTCGCCACCTCGATCAGCCCGCCGTGCCGCTTGATGATGCCGTAGCTGACGGCGAGGCCGAGACCCGATCCTTGCGGCCCCTTCGTCGTGAAGAACGGCTCGAAGATGCGCCCGCGCAACTCCACAGGGATGCCCGGCCCCGTGTCGGCGATCTCGGCCACGAGCCAGTCGCCCTCGGCCCGCGCGCGGCACTCGACCGCGCCGCCGCGCGGCATCGCTTCGAGCGCGTTCAGGATCAGGTTGACGAACACCTCGCGCAACTCCGACGCGCTCGCCGCGACCAGATCAGCGCCCGCGCCGTCGGCGACGAGCCGCACCTCGTAGCGCACGCCTTGCGCGCGCGCGTCGTCCTCCCAGCGCGTGCGCGTCAACTGGATCGCGTCGGCGATGAGCTGTGCGAGCGAGACGGGCTGGAAGCGCGCGGGCGGCGTGCTGCGCGCGAAGGTCTGGATGCGGCGCACGATCTCGGCGGCGTCGAGCGCCGCCGTCTCGATCACTTGCAGGCTGCGCCGCTGCTTCTCGTCGGTGACGACGCGCAGGAGCAGTTGCGTGCGGCCCAGCACGGCCGCGAGCGCGTTGTTGAAGTTGTGCGCGACGCCGGCCGAGAGCTGGCCCAGGCTGCGCATCTTCTCAAGCTCGGCCTGCTGTTCGAGCATGGCGCGGCGCTCGGTCTCGGCGCGGCGGCGCTCCGTGATGTCGCGCGCGATGCCGAGGATGCCGACCGCGCGGTCGCCCTCGCGCACGAGCTGCGTGCTCACTTCGAGCGGCACTTGGCGGCCGTCCTTGGCGATGATCTCAAGCTCGTAAAAAGTGATCTCCTCTTCGCCCGCGAGCTTGCGCGCGATCATGGTCTCGGTCAACTCGACGTAGCCGGGCGCGACCAGCTCGCGCCAGGTCAGTCGGCACAACTCGGCGCGCGTGTAGCCGGTCAGGCGCTCGCCCGCGCGGTTGAGCGAGGTGTAACGCCCCGCGAGGTCGAGCGTGTAGATGGCGTCGTTGGCGCTCTCGATGAGCGTGCGGTAGCGCTCCTCGCTGCGGCGCAGGGCGGCGACCATCTCGCGGTGCGCGGTGATGTCGCGCGCGCTGCCGCGCACGCCCAGCGGCACGCCCGCGCGGTCGCAGATGAGCGACTGGTTGAATTCGAGCCAGCGCACGCGCCCCGTCGAGTCCGTCCCCTTCGCCTGCTCGCTGCGCGCGCCCTCGGCGCGGAGGCGTTCGACGGCCGCCGCGATCCGGCCGTGCGGGTCGGCGAGACCCAAGACCTCGCCGACGTGTTGCTGCAACAACTCGGCGCGCGGGCGACCGGCGAAGCGGCAGCCGGCGGCGTTGATGCTGGTGAGCCGGCCCGCGAGGTCGAACGTGTAGATGATGTCGCTGGTCTGCTCGACCAGGTCGCGGTAGTGGCCTTCGAGGCGCGCGCGCTCAAGCAGGCGCGCGACCTGCGCGACCAGGCGCATCGGCTCGTAAGGCGCTTCGAGGTACTCGTCGCAGCCGGCGTCTAACGCTTCGACGACGCTCTCGGCGTCCTTGCGGTGGCCGCTGACGAGCAGGATGGGCGTGCGCCCCAGGCGCTCGTCGGCGCGCACGGCGCGGCACAGCTCGATGCCGTCGCCGTAGGGCATGACCACGTCGCTGATGATGAGCGCCGGGTGCTCGCGGCGCGCGACGGCGAGCGCCTCGCGCCCGTCCGCGGCTTCGAGCACGCCGTAGCCGGCCTGCCGGAGCACGGCGGCGGCGAGCGCCAGTTGATCCGGCGTGTCGTTGACGATGAGGATGGTGTCGTGCGTCGTGGTCGCGGCGATGCCCTGCATGTGCGCCTCAAATCGTGGCGGCGCGGGCCGGGGCCTTAACAGCGCGCGCGTGCCTGTTCGTCAGAGCTTCAGCCGCGCAGACCGTTCAGGAGCGTGAGGAGGTCTGCCGGGCTGAGGGGTTTAGTGAGAAACGCGTCGAAGCCGGAGGCGAGCGCGCGCTCGCGGTCGTCGTACATGGTAAAGCCCGTGACGGCGATCATGGGCACGCGCTCGTAGCCGGGCAGCCGGCGCACCTGTCGGGCCAACTCGTAGCCGTTCATCCCCGGCATGCCGATGTCGGAGATGAGCGCGTCGAACCGCTCGGCGCGGGCGGCGGCGAGCGCCTCGGGGCCGGAGTAGGCGACCGCGGCGTCGTAGCCGGCGTGTTGGAGCAGCACGGCGATCATCTCGGTCACGTCCGGGGCGTCGTCCACGACGAGCGCGCGGGGCTTGGCGCGCGGCGTGGCGGACGGTTCGCCCGGCCCCGCCGCGGGGCCGGGCGGCGGCCCGAACGGGTAACCGGCGGTCGAGCAGTGTGCGCGCGGCGGGGCAGGGGCCGGCGCAAACGTTTGCGGGGCAAGCATCGGTACGGCGTCTCCTAACGACCGAGGGACGAACCTGGAATTAATTCATCGGTTCATCGGTTCATTGCCTCAATGAGTAAACGGATCAACGAACCAATGAACCGATGAGTCAATGAACAGATGAATCAATGAATCAATCTTCCCGTCGGGCCAGCAGTCGTTCGACCGCGCGGAGCAGCACGGCCGGATCGACGGGCTTGGCGACGTGGTCGGCGAAGCCGGCGGCGCGGGCCGCGGCGGCGTCCTGCGGCGTCGCGTAGCCGGTCAGGGCCACGGCCGGCGCGGCGCTGAGGGCCGGGTGCTCGGCGCGCAGGCGCGCCAGCAGCGCGTAGCCGTCAATGTGTGGAAGACCGATGTCGGAGACGATTATATCAAAGGTCTCGCGCGCGGCAACTTCGAGCGCCGCCGCCGCCGAGGCGCACGCCGCGACCCGGTAGCCCCGCCCCGCGAACAGCACGCGCAACAACTCAAGCGTGTCCGCCGCGTCTTCGACCAACAGCAGCCGCGGCGCGCCAGCGCCGGCCGTCGATTGATCCGGCGCAGACTCCGCCGTCACGTCGCCCGACGCGGGCGGCACGGGCGCGCCCAATGTCAGGCGCGGGAGGGTGACGGTGAAGCGGCTGCCGCGCGCGGGGCCGGCGCTTGAGGCGCGCACCGCGCCGCCGTGCGCTTCGACGAAGCTCTTGACGAGGGCGAGGCCGATCCCCAAGCCGGCGTGCGCCTTCGTCGTGGACATGTCGGCCTGGCGGAAGCGCTCGAAGACGTGCGGCAGGAATTCGGGCGCGATGCCGACGCCTTCGTCTTCGACTTCGACGCGCACCTCGCCGTCCGACGCCGCGCAGCGGACGCGGACGCGCCCGCCCTCGTGCGAGAACTTGACGGCGTTGCTGATGAGATTCCAGAAGACCTGACCGAGCCGCGTGCGGTCGCCCGCGACGAGCGGTCCCGCGCCGCCGTCGCCGTCCGCCGTCAGCTCGATCTCGATCCGGCGGCGCGCCGCCTCCGGGCGGACGGTCTCGACCGCCTCGTGCAAGACGTGCCTGACGGTGACGGGCAGACGGTCGATCCGCATCTTGCCGTTCAGGATTGCCGACATGTCGAGCAGGTCGTTGATGAGGCGCGAGAGCGCCTGTGCGTTCTTGTCGATCACGTCGAGGCCGCGGCGCAGTTCGTCGCCCTGCGCCGACCCTGCGCTCAGCATATGTACCCAGCCGATGATGGGCGTCAAAGGCGTGCGCAGCTCGTGCGAGAGCGTGGCGAGGAATTCGTCCTTGGCGCGGTTGGCCTCCTGCGCGCGGCGGTAGAGGCGCGCGTTGTCCACGGCCAGGGCGGCGCGGCGGGCCAGTTCTTCGGCGAGCGCGAGGTCTTGCTCGTCGTAGCGCCGGCCCGACTCGGCCGAGAGGAACGTGAGCGCGCCGAAGGTGCGCCCGCGCGCCGTGAGCGGCACGATGATCGAGCCTTTCAGGTCGAACGAGAGCAGCGCTTGTATCTGCGCCTCGTCGGCGAGCGTGGCGCGCAGGGCGGCCTCGTTCGGCTCGCCGTAGACGGCGGCGCGGCCCGTGCGTATGACCTGCGGGATCGTGTAGTCGGCCGCCATGTCGAGCGGCCAGCGGTCTTGCATCGCGCGCCAGGCGGCGGCGCGTGCGGGGTCGCTGTGCGCCACGACCATGCGCCGGAGCGCGCCCGTCGCGTCGTCGCGCATGTCCACGAGGCAGAAGTCGGCGAGCGCGGGCACGCACAGGCGCGCGAGGATGTCTAAGGTCTGCTCGTAGTCGAGCGTGGCGGCGAGCGCGGTGGTGGCGTCGGCGAGGAAGACCTGGGCGGCCTCTGCGCGCTTGCGGGCGGTGATGTCGGCGACGAGCGCGACGACGCCGGTCGCCTGGCCCGCGGCGTTGCGCAACGGCGCGGTCGAGATGCTGACTTTCATCTGCGTGCCGTCTTTGCGCAGGCGCGTGGTTTCGAGGTTGGTGAAGCTCTGCCCGGCGAGGCCCGCCGCGTGGTTGCGGCGCATCTCCGCCTCGTACTCCGGCGGCACGGAGGGCAGCGGGCGGTTCAAGACCTCCTGCTCGCGCCAGCCGTAGATGCGCTCGGCCGCGGAGTTCCACAGCTTCACGACGCCCGTCGGGTCGAGCACGACGATGGCGAGCGGCGAGGCTTGAATGATGGCCTGCAAGGTCTCGTTCGTCTCGCGCAAGGCGGCGGCGGTCGTGGCCACTTCGGAGCGGCGCTGACTGACTTCGCGCGCGAGGCCCGTGAGGTCTTCCTCCAACGCCTCGCGCTCGCGCTTGGCGGCGATCAGGTTGGCGACGCGCAGGCGCAGCTCGTCGCCGACGAACGGCTTGGTCAGGTAGTCCTGCGCGCCCGCGCGCAGCAGGCGGACGCGCAGGGCCTCGTCGGCCTTGGCCGTGAGCATTAGGATGGGGACGTGCGCGAGCGCGTCCTGGCGGCGCAGGTCGGCGACGAGTTGCTCGCCGCCGAGGCCGGGCAGCATCACGTCGCAGAGGATGAGGTCGGGGCGCAGCGCCGCCGCCTGGCGCAAGCCTTCGCGGCCGTCGTAGGCCTGCGCGACGCGGTAGGCGGGCGCGAGCGTCTCGGCGATGAAGCGGCTCATCTCGGCGTTGTCCTCGATGACGAGCACGAGCGGCGCGAGCGCCAGCCGGATGACGGGCGTCTCCTGCGCCGCCGCCGACGGCGTTGATGATGATGACGGTATTGCTGATGAAGATGTTGCTGATGAGGACGTGGCTGACGAAGGCGTTGCTGATGAAGACGGCGCGGCTTCGTCTGCTGATGGTGCGTCTTCGGTTGATGACGCGCGATCAGGCGTGGCCGTGATCGGCGGGGCGGCGCGTTGTTCGGTTTCGAGGATGCCGAGGGTTTCGTGGGCTGCTTCGGGCGTGGGTTCGGCGGGCAGTAGTTGGACGGTGCTGCCGGCGGGCGCGTGCAGGGGCAGTTCGACGCGGAAGAGTGCGCCGCCTTCGGGCGCGTCCGCCAGGCTGACCGTGCCGCCGTGCAGTTCGACGAACTCTTTGACGATGGCGAGGCCGAGACCCGTCCCGCCGTGCCGCCGCGTCGGCGTCGTCTCGCCCTGCCGGTAACGCTCGAAGACGCTCGCGCGCAACTCCGGCGCGACGCCGACGCCGCTGTCGCGCACCTCGATCAAGACGCGCCGGCCCGTCGCGTCGGGGCGCAACGCGCAGCGCACCGTGCCGCCGTCGGGCGTGAACTTGAAGGCGTTGGCGAGCAGGTTCAGGAGCACGCGTTGCAGCTTGTCGGCGTCGGCTTCGGCGGGGAGCGCCGTTGGCGCGTCCACCTCGAACTTGATGCCGCGCTCAAGCGCGAACGACTCGAAGTAACCGCCGGTCAGGCGCACGAGCCGCGCGAGATCGGTCTGCGCGTAGTTGACCGCCATGCGGCCGGCTTCGAGCTTGGCGATGTCGAGCAGGTCGTTGACCTGCTTGAGCAGGGCGCGCGTGTTGCGCTCGACGGTCTCGGCGTCGCGGCGCGCGGCCGTCGGCAGGTCGGGCGCGGCGAGCAGGCGCGCGGCGGGGCCGAGGATGAGCGTCAGGGGCGTGCGCAACTCGTGCGAGACGTTGGCGAAGAACTGCGTCTTCAGTTCGTCCAACTCCTTGACGCGCTCGTAGAGCGCAGACAGTTCCGCGTTGGCCTTCTCCAACCGCGCGCGGCGCTCGTCCGAAAGTTTCGCGGCGCGCACGAGCGCGAGCGTGCGCGGCACGAGCGGCCACAAGACGACGGCCGTCGAGACGGAGGCGACCGCCGTGATCAGTTTGACGTAGCCGGCGAGCCAGTAGACCGGCTCGTGGTAGGTCGTCCAGACCTCCATGAAGTGCGTGCCGCCGCAGGCGATGATGAAGAGGCCGAAGGCGAGGAAGACCCGGTGGAACGGGATGTCGCGCCGGGCGCGGTAGACGAGGTAGGTGAGCGTGAAGGAGATGGCGACGTAAGAGAGACCGATGAGCAGGTCGGAGTAGTAGTGCAGGGCGACGAGCGGGCCGAGCTGCGCGTAGCAGTGGAAGTGCGTCATGAACCCGTCGGAGGCGAACAGGTTCTGCACCAGGCCGGGCCACAAAAACAGCAGCACGGCGCAGAGCACGACGAGGCCCGCGCAGTAGTTGAGCAGGGCGGATTGACGGAGGACGCGCAACATGACTTGTTAACCCTCTGGGAACGACCGAGACGCCGCGCGCACGCGGCGTGCGGCTGGCGGTGGGCTGTGCGCGGCCGCGCGCCCGGCGCGGCCTTCATCGATCCACGGACAGTGCTGCTTCGGGGAGTCGCTACCACGGGAAAGCTAACGCGGGCGCTTCGGGCAAGTCAAGATAGCGGCCTAAATCGCTCAACCCTCCGTGCCACCTCTGTGCCCTCTGTGTCTGCGGTGGTGAATCTGGTTTAAGTAGCATTCACCACCGCAGACACAGAGGGCACAGAGTTGGCACGGAGACAAACTTGTACCCCGCGCCCGTGTCTTTGCCCGCCGCGGCCGCGTCTGCTAGTCTGGCGACTAACGGAATAACTTTCGCGCCAACGCGCTTGTGGAGGCTTCGGAAAGGGCGGTGTACCCGGCCGGCAACCTGTTCCTCGACGCGCCGCACGGGCGGCTCGAAGCGATCATCAAAGCGCCGAGCGCCGCGCCGAGCGCCGCCGCGCTCGTCCTGCACCCACACCCTTTGCACGGCGGCACGATGCACAACAAGGTCGTCTTCCGCACCGCCCGCGGCTTGAGCGAGGCGGGCGCGGTCACGCTCCGCCTCAACTTCCGCGGCACGGGCCAAAGCACCGGCACGCACGACTACGCCCGCGGCGAGCAGGACGACGCGCGCGCGGGTCTCGATTATTTAACGACGAACTACCCAAGCCTGCCGCTCATCCTCGCCGGCTTCTCGTTCGGCGCGCGCGTCGGCTTGGAGGTCGGCGTCACGGACGAACGCGTCGCGGCGCTCGTCGGCGTCGGCACGCCGGTCAACATGTACGACTTCACGTTCCTGCGCGCGTGCCGCAAGCCTTTGCTGCTCGTCCACGGCGAGCACGACGAGTTCGGCGACCCCGAACGCCTGCGCGCCCTCGCCGCGCAACTGCCCGCCGCGGCGCGCGTCAGCGTCCAAGTCATCCCCGACGCCGGCCACTTCTTCGATCAGCAGTTGGACGAACTGACCCGCGCCGTGCGCGACTGGACGACGGCGCTGCTCGACGAACTAACGGGCTGACAAGCTCGACTTAAATCAACCACGCGGGAGTTAAAGATGGCGGACGAAGCACAATGGCTGATGCGCGTCGAGGGCGCGCTCGCGGCGCACTTCATACAGCCGGACGGCACGAGCCGCCCCGGCACGGACTGGGCTATCGGCCTCAAGCACGGCGAAGATATCTACAGCGTCAACGTGCGCGCCTACCTGAGCGACGACGCGACCGCCGCGACGCGCGCCGACACCGAGTACCAGGCGCACACCGTCATGGGCTACCTCAACGACATGCTCAACAACGGCTGGACGCCCGCCGACCCGCACACGCACGTCATCGTTATCCAGAACCCGTCCGCGTGACGTTTGCTTCCGCGGTTGAGTGAAGCGGTCGGCCGGTTTCACACAGAGGCACAGAGGGCCACAGAGGACACAGAAATTTTTACTGTGTCCTCTGTGGCCCTCTGTGCCTCTGTGTTGATCTTTTCCGCCCGCCACAGGCCGCTTACGCCGGGGCGAGGCGCGCCTCAGTCCTGCGCCTGCTCGGCTTCGGCGTAGAGGCGCTCGATCACGTCGCGGTACTTCTCGTCTATGACGCGGCGCTTGACCTTGAGCGTGGGCGTCAGTTCCCCGCCCTCGATGGTCAGCTCGCGTTCGAGCAGCGCGACGCGCTTGACGCGCTCGTACTTGGAGAGGTCGGCGCACTGCGCGTCCACCTGGCGCTGCATCAGGTCGAGGATGCGCGCGTCGCGGCACAGCTCGGCGGGCGTGCCCGGCGCGAACCCTTTGTGCTGCGCGTAGGCGCGCAACTGCTCGAAGTTCGGCACGATGAGCGCCGCCGGGAACTTGCGCATGTTGCCGATGAGCACCACCTGGTTGACGAAGCGCGAGCGCTTGATGCGCCCCTCGACGTGCTGCGGCGCGATGTACTTGCCGCCCGAAGTCTTGAACAACTCCTTCTTGCGATCCGTGATGCGCAGGAAGCCTTCGGCGTCGATCTCGCCGATGTCGCCCGTCTTGAACCAGCCGTCGTCGGTGAAGACGGCGCGCGTCTCGGCCGGCTTGTTGTAGTAGCCGCGCATCACGTTCGGCCCGCGCGTCTCGATCTCGCCGTCGGCGGCCGTGCGCACCTCGACGCAGCGGATGGGCCGCCCGACCGTGCCGACGCGGTTGTCTTCGACGCTGCCCGCCGTAATGACCGGCGAGGTCTCGGTCAGCCCGTAGCCCTGGATGATGGGCAGCCCCGCGCCCAAGAAGATGTAGCCGATCTCTTCGGGCAGGGCCGCGCCGCCGGAGACGAAGACGCGTATGCGCCCGCCCATGCCCGCGCGCCACTTGCGGAAGACGAGCCGGTCGGCCAGCTTGTGCTTCACGCCGAGCAGCCACGGCACGCGCTGGCGCGCGCTCCTGTGCCTGGCCCACTCCTTGCCGACCTCGACCGCCCACGCCAGGATCGCCGCCTGCTGCTGGCCCGCCTTCGCCGCGCGCTCCTTGATGCGCCCGTAAATCTTCTCGAACAGACGCGGCACGCACAAGACGACCGTGGGTCGCACCTCGCGCATATTCTCGCCGATCTTGTCTATGGACTCGGCGAAGTAGACCGTCATGCCGTGGTGCAGGTACATGTACATCCCCGTGCGCTCGAAGACGTGCGAGAGCGGCAGCACCGAGAGCACCGTGTCGCGCATGCCGAACTCAAGGTGGCCCGCGCAGTCGATCAGGTTCGAGACCAGGTTCGCCTGCGTCAGCATGACGCCCTTCGGCTCGCCCGTCGTGCCCGACGTGTAGATGATCGTGGCCAGATCGTCGGGTCGTATCTCGCGCTCGACCTCTGCGAGCAGATCGGGGTGCGCGCGCTCGAAGTCGCGCCCGCGCGCCTCGACTTCGGCGAGCGTGAGCGCGCCCGCGTCGCGCGCGCCGTCCTCCGTGAAGAAGACGACCTGCGTGAGCGTCGCGCTGTCGCGGACGGCCTCGGCGATGCGCTCGTAGGTGGCGCGGTCGCGGACGAAGAGCAGGCGCGCGCCGGAGTCGTCGAGGATGTAGCGCACCTGCGGCGGCGCGAGCGTCGGGTAGATGGGCACGTCGGCGACGCCCGCGAGCTGGCAGCCGGCGTCGGTCAAGACCCATTCGGGGCAACTGTCGGCGATGATGGCCGCGCGGTCGCCGCGCCTGAGACCCAGCGCGTAGAGGCCGGCGGCGATGGCGCGTGCGCGCGCGAGCAACTCGTCGGACGAGACGGCGTGCCAGCGGCCGTCGCGTTTGTAGTTGAGCGCATCGGGGCGCGGGTGGACGCGCGCCGTCCGCTGGAAGACGGCGGCGAGCGTCGTCGGCTCGTCGGGCGTCAGGGGCGTGCGCGGCGGGGGCGGGGGCGGCGTGTAGGGGGCCGCGTCTGCGGTCGCCGTCGTGGTCTGCGTCTGCGTCTCGGCGTTCATCACACGCTCACCCCGTGGAGGAAGATGTCGAGCACCTCGTCGGCCATGGGCGCGAGCTTATAGCGGCGCGGCGAGAGAATCCAGTTGGTCGCCATCTCGTCGAGCGCGCCGAACAGGACTTTGGCCACGACCTTCGCGTTCAAGCCGGGGCGGAAGAGGCCCGCGCGCTGCCCCGCCTCGAACGCCTCGCGGATGAGCCGCAGGTACTCGGCCAGCCCGGCGGCGGAGAACTCCGCCATGAACTTCGTCGAGCCGCGCAGCTCGACCTGGAAGACGATGGCCAGCTCGCGATCCGCGCCGAGCCGTTCGAGGTGCAGGCGCGCGATGCGGCGCAGCTTGTCGCGCGGATCGGTGACGGCCTCAAGCTCACGGCGCGCGTCGGCGATGGCGGCGCTGACGCTGCGGTCGAAGATCGAGTGGAGCAGTTCTTCCTTGCTCTTGAAGTAGAGGTAGACCGTGCCGTCGGCGACGCCGGCGGCGCGGGCCACGTCCGCGACCTTGGCGTTGAAGTAGCCGTCGCGGGCGAAGATGCGGATGGCGGCGCGCAGGATCGCCTCGCGCTTGTCGGCGACGGCGGCGCGCGGCGGCGCGGGCAGGGAACGGGCGGAACGCATCGGGGGTTTTACGGGCGACACTCCGTTTCGCTTGAAGCTCTCGCGGCCCGGCGCGCGGGCCGCCCTGGCGCTGAGTGACCATTCATTCAGCCGGCCACCCAAGCGTACCAGAGAACGCCGCGAAAGGCGAAACCGGCAAGTCTCTTAACTACCTTCGCGGCCCCCGCGCCGGGTTTGGGTTTTCGCCCATTTTTCTGTATGTTGTATACTGCTCTGCCAGGTCATCGCATCTAAACCCCGTCACGCCGTTCCCCGCACGCGGCGTGCCTCTCGCATGGCTGCGCCCCCGCCGCTTAAGAGCACCCCGGCAACAGGTAGGCTGACGCTGCCCGCGGCCCGTTCATGAAAGAAGTGGCGCATGAGAGTCTCGGTGGTGGTCGAAAATCAGGACGCGGCGCAGGCGGAGGGCGAGCTCGTCTTCCAACTGCCCGACGGCGCGGCCGAACTGCTCGCCGAGGCGTTGCGCCGACTGGCGCTCGACCCGACGTGCGCGCAGGCCCTCAGCCGCACGCAGGCCGCGCCCGCGGAGTTGTGCGCGCGCGCGGAAGAAGCGGCGGCGCAGCCGCGCGCCGCCGACGAGACCCGGCTCGCGCGGCTCACGGAAGAACTGGCGGCCGCGCGCGCCGATTACGAAGCGCGGCTCGGCGAACGCGAGGCGCAGGCGGAACAGCAGACGGGGCTGTTGCTGAACCTGCGCGCGGAGTTGGATAAGAAGGACGAGGCGCTTGAGTGGGTCTACACCTCGCGCACCTGGCGGCTCGCGTCGCGCCTGCGCCGGCTGCGCGACTGGCCGCGCCGCTGGCGGCAGTACGCCGTCCAGCTCGGCCGCCGCGCGCGCCTGCCCGTGCGCCCCGTCTTTTACGGCCGCGTCGAGACGCCGACCGAGGCCGCCAGCGTCGTCGGCGAGCTGCGCATCGAGGGCTGGGTCTTCTCCGCCGCCGCGCCGGTCGTGCGCGTCGAAGCGTTCTTAGACGACCGCTACCTGGGCCGACTCAACTACGGACTCAAGCGCGCCGACGTGGCCGCCGCCTATCCGGCGCTGGCGCGCGCCGAGTGCGGTTTCAGTGAGGTCGTCCCGCTCAAGGCGAACACGACGGGCGAGCGCGCGCTCGTCGTGCGCGCCTACGACGCGCTCGGGCACGTACACATCTACACGCGCCTCGTCGTCGTCAGCCCGCCCAAGACGCTCCTGCGGCCCGCCAACGCGAACGGCGACGCGCGCGCCGCGCACGCCCCGGCCGCCGCGGCGCAGCAGGCGCACGCGAACGGTCACGACGCGAGTTACTACCGGCAGTTGGAGACGCTCGTGGACGAGTTCAGGAGCCGGACGGAGAGCGCGCCCGCGATCCTGGACTGGCACACGGGGCTGAACCTGGCGGCGGCGCTGCCGGAGTTGGCCGTCTTCTCGCCGCCGGTCAACGGCCGGCAAGGGCTGCCGTACCTGAGCCGGACGGTGGACATCGTGGTCGTGCCGGCCGGCGAGCCGCGCCAACTGGCGGAGGCGCGCCGCGTCGCCGCCGCGGCGGTCGTGCAGGCGCACGGCGCGGGCAACGGGCACGCGCCGGCCGCCGCGGGTCAACAGTCCGCACGCGTCCGCCTGGAAGCGGAGTGGATGGAGACGCCCGACGGCGCGACACTCCCGCCCAGCGTCTCTGTCATCATCCCGGTCTACAACAAGGTCGAGTACACGGAGCAATGCCTGGCGCGCGTCGTCGAGACGATGCCGCCCAACTTCCGCGGCGAGATCATCGTGGTGGACGACGCCTCGACCGACGAGACGCCGACGGCGCTCGCCCGCTGGGCGCACGCGGACGCGCGCATACGCGTGCTGCGTCAGGAACGCAACCAGGGGTTCATCGCCAGTTGTAACGCGGGCGCGGCCGCGGCGCGCGGCGACGTGCTCGTCTTCCTCAACAACGACACGCTGCCGCAAGCCGACTGGCTGCCGCCGCTCCTGCGCGTCTTGCGCGAGCACGCGGACGCGGGCGCGGTCGGCGGCAAGCTCCTGTACCCGGACGGCACGCTGCAAGAGGCGGGCGGCGTCATCTTCGCAGACGGGACGGGCTGCAACTTCGGGCGCGACGACCGCACGCCCGACGCCGCGCTCTACAGCTACGTGCGCGCGGTAGACTACTGCTCCGGCGCGCTGCTGGCGACGCCGCGCGCGCTCTTCCGCGAGCTAGGCGGCTTCGACGCGCGCTTCGCGCCCGCCTACTACGAGGACACGGACTACTGCTTCGGCGTACGCGCGGCCGGGCGCAAGGTCTACTACCAGCCGGAGAGCGTCGTCATACACTTCGAGGGCGTGTCGTCGGGCACGGACGCGCGCGGCGGCGTCAAACGTTACCAGGAGTTGAACCGCGCGAAGTTCGTCGCCAAGTGGCGCGACGCGCTGCGGCGGCAACCCGTCGCGCCGGCCCAGTACAACTTCAACACGCTGCACGCGCTCGCGGCCCCGCCGGCGGCGGCGGACGGCGCGCGCCCGCGCCGCGCGCTGGTGTGCGCGCCGCACCTGCCGGCGTTCGACCGCGAGGGCGGCGCGCGCCGCCTCTTCCACCTGATCGAGTTCCTGCGCGAGACCGGCTGGGCCGTGAGCTTCGCCGCGCACGACGGCACGGAGGGCGAGCGTTACGCGCGCGCGCTGCAACAGTTGGGCGTCGCCACCTACGCCGCGCGCAACCCGTGGGCGGGCGGGCGCGCGAGCGTCGTCAACCCGGAGGCGCTCGTCGCCACGGGCCACTTCGATCTGCTGCTCGTGGCTTTCTGGGAGCAGGCCGAGTCGTACCTGCCGGTCGTGCCCGCGCTCGCGCCCGCGACGAAGGTGGTCGTGGACTCGGTCGATCTGCACTTCCTGCGCAAGTCGCGCCGCGCCTTCTGCGAGTCGGGCGAGACGGCGGGCCGGCTCGACCCGCAGTACGCCCACGAGTTGATCCGCGAGCTGAACACCTACGCCGCGGCCGACGCCGTGTTGACCGTCTCGCAGAAGGAGGCCGAGCTGATCAACGACTTCGTGGGCGACGCGGAGTTGGCCCACGCCGTGCCCGACACGGAAGACCTGCCGGCGGGGCCGCTGCCGTTCGCCGGGCGCGCGGGGCTGCTGTTCGTCGGCAACTTCCGCCACGCGCCCAACGTGCAGGCGGTCGAGTGGCTGTGCCGGGAGATACTGCCGCGCGTCGCGCCGGAGTTGTTGGCCGAGCACCCCGTCTACGTCGTGGGCAACGGCGTCAGCGAGGCGCGGATTGATTACGGCTGCCTGAAGAACGTGCACCTGATCGGGTGGGTTCCGAGCGTGCGGCCGTACCTGCACAGCGTCCGCCTCTCCGTCACGCCGCTGCGTTACGGCGCGGGCACGAAGCGCAAGCTGATGCAGTCTTTGATGGCGGGCACGCCCGCCGTCTCGACGAGCATCGGCGTCGAAGGGCTGAACCTCGAAGCCGGTCGCCATGTGCTCGTCGCCGACGACGCCGCGCGGTTCGCCCGCGGGATCGAACGACTCCTCACCGACGAGGCGCTGTGGCAACAGCTAAGCCTGGCGGGGCGCGAACACGTCCTCGCCGCGCACGGGCGCGCCAACGTCCGCGCGCGCTTCGCCGCCGTCCTCGAACGCATCCTCGACAAGCCCGCGAAGGCCGCGGCCGCGCACGGCTAGCGGTTAAGTCTTAAAGCTCTAACCGCAAAGGCCGCGAAGCGGGCCGCAAAGGTCGCAAAAGGGAGTTGTTCAAACTCTCGGCGCGATGTAGCTGCGGCGGGTTTTGACGACGAGTTTTTTGGCGTCCTTGCGGGCGAGTTGGAGCTTGAGCTTGCGCCGCGTGCCGTCGTGCTTTTTGTTGGCGGGCACGAAGCCCATGCTGTAGCGCGTGCGCAGGTGTTCGACGAGCGTGCCGAAGACGTGTTCGAGGCGCTCCGGCTTGTCGCCTAAGACTTCGCCGCCCGTCTCCTCCGCCAGTTTGCCCAGACTGAGCGTGTGCAGGAACAGCCCGCCGACGCCCGTCGCCACCTTGGTCACGCCGTCCTCCAACTTCTGCCCCGCGCTCCGCGGGATGACGCCGCAGACGACGCTGCCCGATTCGAGGATGTCGCGCAAGACCTCGCCGCCCGACGGCCCCTTGCAGTCGAAGTTGCTGGTCACGCCGGTGATGACGACGATGACGCGGCGGCCCGTCGGGTTGCCGGCGCGGATCATGTAGGTGGCGGCCTCGGAGAGCGCGCGGTTCAGACAGTGGTCGGCCTCCTCGTCGTGTCCGGGCACGCGCTCAATGGCGTCGGCGACGGCCGCGCGGTCGCCGGTGAAGCCTTGCAGCAGGTTGACGCTCTCGTGGTAGGCCATGACGGCCACCTCGTCCGCCGGCTTGAGCTGCGCGAGGGCGTTGCGCGCGGCCTGGCGCACCTGCGTGCCGAACGGGTCGAGGCAGCCGCCGCGGTCTATGAGCAGGAGCACGGAGAGCGGCAGCTTGTCCTGACTGAAGTGCGTGATCTGCTGGCGCTGCCCGTCCTCTTCGAGCACGAAATCCTCTTTCGCCAGCCCGCCGACCACGCGCCCCGTCTCGCGCTGCATGACCAGCGCGTCGAGGACGACCAGGTCGGCGTCCACCTTAATGATCTCATCCGAAGTTTTCGCGGCCGACGTTTTCGCGTCCGGCGCTTTCGCGTCCGTCACCGTGCGCGGGCGCGTCTGCGAGGCGGCGCGGCGCAGGGGCGGCGCGACGGCGACGAGTGGGAGCAGGAGTAAGAGACAGAGCAGGTATCGCATGGCTGACCTCCGCGAAGGCGGTGTCGTGGCGGACGGGAAAGCGGGGCGCGTTCGCCTTGGCGGGAGAGGGGCAAAACGCGTCCGGTGCTGTAGACGCCGCGCGGCCCGCGAACGTTAACACATCTGAGCCTGAGAGTGCTTAAGAAAAACACGAAGACACGGAGATAAAAACGTCCGTGCGTTTCGTGTCTTCGTGGTGAATTTTGTCCGTGGCGCTCGGTCAGCGCGCGGCGTGCGCCGGCTCGTCCGCTGCCGTCTCGTCGTTGGCGTCTTGCCCGTCGCGGACGCGCACGTCGAGCGCGCCGCCGCGCAGCGTCAGGTCGCGCTGCGGGTTGGGGATTTCGATCCCGACCTCTTTGCAGAGCTGCCAGATGCGGTAGTTGATCTGGCTCTTGATCTGCTGGTAGCGGCGCGGGCGATCCGTCCAGACGAGCAGGCGGAAGTCGAGCGTGAAGCGGCCGAAGCCGAGGAACTGCACGGACGGCTTCGGCTCCGGGAGCACGTGCTCGATGCCCTCGGCGGCGCGCAACAGGGTCCGCGTGACCAGTTCGGGGTCGGCCTCCGACGCGACGCCCAGCGGGACGGAGATGCGCGTGCGGCGGTCGAAGTAAGACCAGTTGAGCAGGTTCTGGTTGACGAGCTTCGAGTTGGGCACGATGACCGAGATGCGGTCGTTGGTGACGACGACCGTGGTGCGCAGGTTAATGGCGTGGACGCGCCCCTCGACGATCTTGTTGTCCGCGCCCGTGACGCTGACGAAGTCGCCGAGCCTGACCGGGCGCTCGAAGAGCAGGATGAAGCCGGCGGCGATGTCGCCCGCGATGAACTGCAAGCCGAAGCCGATGCCGACCGAGAGCGCCGTGAAGACGACCGCGAGCGAGGTGAAGTCCGCGCCGACGCCGATCTTAATCGCGCTCAGCACGCCCGCCGTCATGAGCGCGTAGTGGGTGAGGCGCAGGATGGTGTACTGCACGCCGGGGTCGAGGTAGGTGTGCGCGGCGAGGCGCGGCGCGAGGAAGGCGCGCAGCGTGCGCGAGACGACGTAGGCCGCCAGCAGGAGGACGAAGGCGACGAGCAGCGTCGCCAGCGACAGGCTGAAGTTGCCGACCTCGACCCGGCGCGTGACGAACCAGAAATACTCCTTGAGCCGGCCCAGCACGCCGCCCTGCCACCACAGCGCGCCGCCCAACACCCGCGCCCCCCCCGCCACTGCCCCGCTCACAAACATCACGTCTCCTTGCCGCAAAACACACGCGCCGCCCGCGTGCGGCGACGGGGGCGGCTGCTTTTAAGTCCGGGGAAACTCTCTGACGGAGGGGACAGGACTCGAACCTGCAAGCGCGTGAGCGCGGTAGTTTTCAAGACTACTGCCTTACCATTAGGCTACCCCTCCGCGAGCTTTGCGGTTCAATATAACCGAAGCGGCCGGGGCGCTCAACCGCGCGAAAAGTTTGACAGGGCTTTGCGCCGGGACTATTGTCTGTCGCGCGCACGCAGAAGCCCCGTTCACGTGCCGGCCGGCTACGGGTCGGCGCAACGCCCTTTTTAGTCGCCGCCGCTCAGGCGCAAACCCCGACAGCAGACGCCCACAGGCCCCGACCTTAAGCGGCGTGGCGCGGCTTAACAACCTGGCGCATCGAGTTGGGGCGCGCGTCGCCCCCGCGAGGGCGGCCCGCCGCGCCGGAGAAAGCGATGCTACGGCCCGCATCCCTCATCATCGGCGCTCTCTGCTGCCTGCTCGGCGTCGCCGGGTTCGTCTACAACAGCACGCGCCCGCGCCCGCCCCTCGTCGCCCTCGCGCCGGAAGAACTGCCGACGGCAACGCCGCAGCCCGACGCCGCGCCCGCCGCCACGCCCGCGCCCACGCCCGACGCCGCGGCCACGCCGCCCGCACGCGACACGTCGGCGCTCAACTCGTCGCCGTCCAACTCAACGCCGCTCAATGCGCGCCCACAAACGCCCGCGCCCGTCTTCGCCCCGCCGCCGGACGTGCGCCTCGTCGCGCCCGCGATGGTCGCGACCTACACCGCGCCTGCCGCCGTCGCGCTCAAGGCCGAAGCGCGCCCCGCCGCCGGCCTCAGCCTGTTGGAGTTCTACTACGAGCCGACCGGCGCGTACTCAGGCGCGAGCCGCTGCCGGAGCTTGTCGAAACTGGACGTGCCGCGCCCGCTGACCTTGATCGGCGGGCTGAACGGCCCGCCGTATGAGCTGACCTGGCGGCCGCAGGAGCCGGGCGCGTACAGCCTGACGGCGGTCGCCACTTACGAGACCGGCGTGCGGCAGATGTCGCCGCCGGTGGTCGTCGTCGTCAACCCGGCGGACGACTACGCGGGCGTCGAGTGGCGCGGGTGGCGACCGCCCTACCGCGCCGAAATCCGGCCGGGGCAAGACCTCGCGCTGCTGCCGTCGCCCACCCCGACGCCGACGCTGGCGCTGTGCCCGGCGGTGACGGTGAGTAGTCCGAACGTGACCGCGCCGGTCGGCGCGACCGTCACGTTCAACGCGCGCGTGGCGGGCGACACGACGCCGCCCGGACTGACTTACGACTGGCGTGTGTCGGGCGGCGTGATCGTCGGCGGGCAGGGCACGCCGACCATTAACGTCGCCACCGCCGCGGCGCTGGAAAAATCCGTCACGGCCTCCGTCGAGATCGGCCGCCTCGACGCCGTCTGCCCGGCGACCGCCGCGCACGCGGTGCGCCTCGCACTGCCGCGCTGGCTGAACGCCGAGGCCAGGGCTTTACTCAGGGGCGTCAAGCTTAAAGAGTACGTCGCGGAGTTTAAGGCCGAGGACGGGGCGCAGCTCTACATCGTCGCCCGCGCCCAGGGCGCTGAGTGTCCCGACGAGGAGACGCTCGCGCGGGCCAGCCTCGCCAGGAAGTACATGGTCAAACTCGAAGGCGTAGAGGCCGGCCGGATCGTGTTGATGAACGGCGGCCGCGTCCTTCAGGCCGGCGACCCGCTGCTGGAATTCTGGATCGTCCCGCCCGGCGCGGAGCCGCCCTACGCCGGGCGGACGGCGCGGCCGTTGCCGTTGGCCGCGTGCGCGCAGCCGGTCGCCGCCGTCGCGCCGGCGCGGCACGTGCCGAAAGTCTCGCTCAACCGCAAGTGCCCGGACGTGAGCGAGCCAATCGCTTACGCCACCGATATCACCGAGCCGGACGTGCACGCAGCCATCAACATCTGCCCCTACAACCCTGCCGACCCGCAGAACGACATGACGCAGTTGCCGCTCAACGCGCGCGTGGCGACCGGCAGCTACGGCAGCATCCCGGCCTTCGACTTCTGGACTAACGGCGGTCGGGTCGTCGGCGTCGGCGCGGAGCGTATCTGGGACTTGTCCGCGGTGAAACTCCGCCCCGGCATCTACACCGTCGTCGCGCACGCCGACGACGGCTGCGACTGCGCCAGCGTCAACACGAGACAGGTGCGGGTCACTAACTTCTGCACGCCCTGCCTCACGCTCAAGCGCGTGTGTGAGCCGGACGCGAGCGAAGGCGGCCGGCAGACCTTCGCGGCCGACGTAAGTTCCTTCGCCGCCGCGCCGGCGCAGTCCTATCACTGGCAGACGACGCACGGGACGATCAGCGCCGGGCAGGGCACGCCCGAAGCGACCGTTGACACGAGCACAGTCCCGGCGGGGACGGAGTTCCTCGTGACGGTCAGCGTCGGCGGGCTGCAACGCTACTGCGCCAACAAGCTGACTTACCAGGCGGTCGCCGGTCAGCCGTGCCCGCCGCACGAGATTCAGATTTTGCCCAAATTATTTTCGGACGCCCCGCCGCCGCGCCGCGCCCGACGGGAAAGCCCGCCGGCACAGCCAGCGCCGCCGCCGCAAGTCGCCCGGCCCGTCGCGGCCACGACGGGGGTTGAGCCTGACACGAACGCGCAGAAAAGCGATGAGCCGCGCCCGCCCGCGGAGAAGGAGTGGATCGAGGTGAAGTGGTCGCCGCGCGTCGAGGTGCAGCGCTCCTTCTCGGTCGTCGTCCGCTACAACCGCGCGACGGAGCGGGTCGAGGCCGTTGATAAATCGGGCACGCTGGTCGCGCCGTTGCAAGTGCGCGGCAGTCTGAAACTGCTGAAGGAGAAGTACGGCCCCGATTACGAGGTGCGGGCGGACGTGCGGCTGCGCTCGTCGGGCTTCGAGTGTGACGGCTGTGAACGCGAGCAGTATCAGTCGCTCGACGCCGAGCAGGTCGAGTGGAGTTGGAACGTCACGCCGAAACGCAGCGGCACGCAGACCTTCAATCTTGAGTTGTGGGTGAAGGGCGTGCCGCGCGAGTCGGGCGCGGCGCGCGCGGCGAAGGAGGCGGAGAAGGTCTGGTCGCGCAACAGCCTCGAAGTGCAGGTGCGCGAGCCGCTGCTCACGCGCAACACGATCTTCGCCTCGTCGCTGCTGTTCACCTTCGCGGGCGTCGGCTTCTCCGTCCGGGGCTTGCGCATCTACCGCGTCGGCGACACGTACAACGTCGGGCAGGCGGTCGCGGTCGGCCGCAACGTCCAGATGACAAACACGACCGTCAACCAGCAGGGCGGCCCCGCGGCCGCGCCTGAGCAACCGCAGAAGGAGAAAGAGTGATGCCGAAAGAGGGTGATACTTACAACGTCGGTCAGGGCGTCGGCGTCGGGCGCAACGTGCGCATGACGCACACGACCGTCAACCAGGCGCAGGGCGCGCCGCCCGAACTCGATCTGGCGGCGCTCGCCGGCGAGCTGGCGCAACTGCGCGCGGAACTCAAGCGCCAGGCCACCGAGCCTGAGCACGACGTGGCGGTCGGGGCCGTGGCCGCCGCCGAGGCCGAGGCCAAAAAAGGCGACGGCTCGAAGGCGCTCGAATACCTGAGCACCGCCGGCAAGTGGGCGCTCGACATAGCCGTCAAGATCGGCACGCCCGTCGCCATCGAAGCCCTCAAACACTCGCTCGGCGGCTGACGCACCGGCACACGACGGACAACTGACCACTGACCACGGACAGCTTTTCAACTGACCACTGACCACCGACCACCGACCACTGCTCAGATGCCCGCCGTGTTCATCAGCACGACGCGCCAGCCGTCTGGGTCGGCGAACGTGACGCCCTGCCCCGCCCAGTAAGGGTTCTCCGGCGCGACCGGCTCGTGCCCGTGCGCGCGCAGCCGCGCCACCATTTTGTCGAGCGCCGGCTTGTCCGCGACGTAGAGCACCAGCAGGTTGTCGCGCGACGGCGCGGGGCACGGGCTGCCCGCTTCGTGCCGCGTGAACTCCAAATGATAGCCGCGGCCGGGCAGCCCCAGCATCACGCCGTCGTAGCCGGCGTGCCCGCTGAACGCGCCGATCTGTTTCAACCCTAGCGCGTCGCGGTAGAACCGCACCACCTCTTCCAGTCTGTCGGTCGGGCGCGCCACGCGCACCTGCACGACCGGCAGATGATCGGGCCACTCGCTCTGCATCGCCGCCGTCACCTCGCCTTCGGGAACAAGTGCTGCGATTCTGCGTCTGAAGAATAGTGCGGGTCAACGGCGCGCGCCGGACAACGCGGCGGCGCGCACCCGCCGTCTCACACGCAAAGCCACAGGCTCCTCGGTCGGCCCCCGACCGGGCGCACGTCTCCCCGCACGCGCGTGCGACACTTAACGCGCGGCCGAGCCTGCCAACGACAGTTAGAACGTCCCGGCCGCGGGCCTCTGTGCGCAGGCCCAGGGAGACTTGCGTCTCGCCGACGCGCCCGCGGCCCGCGCCTGAGAACGGAGGATGCCCATGAACCGAGCCACTCTCCTCGACCGCCTGACGGTCGCACGCCCTTGCGCGGCCGACTGGGCCGCGATGCGCGGCAACGAGCGCGTGCGCTTCTGCGAACACTGCGCGCTACACGTCCACAACCTCGCGGGCATGACGCGCCCGGAGGCGCTGAAGGTCGTCGCGCGCGCCCGCGGGCGCATCTGCGTCCGCTACGAACGTCGCCCCGACGGCACGCCCGCCACGCGCACGCCGCTCGTCCAGATCAACAGGGGCGTGCGCCGCGCCTCGCGCCTGGCGGCCGGCGCTTTCTCGGCCGCGCTCAGTCTCGCCGCCGCCGCCGTCGCACAGACGCCGGCCGCGGACGAGCCGGCCGCCGCCACGACAACCGAACAGACACAAACGCCCGCGCCCGTCCCGTGGCCCTACTCGGCCAACGGCGGCGACACACTCGCCGGCACGGTGACCGACCCAGCGGGCGCGCTCATACCCAACGTCACCGTCACGCTCGTTGAGCCGCAGAGCGGCGCGACCCGCACCGCCACGACCGACGACGGCGGCGGCTTCACGTTCGCGGGCTTGGCCGCCGGCAAGTACAACCTCCAGATCGACGCCTCCGGCTTCAAGCGCATGGAGGTGCGCGCGGCCGAAGCCGGCGCGGGCCGGCAGCCGTTGACGATTTCGCTTCAGATCGGCGAGGTCGTGGAGATGGGCGTGGTCGTCATCTCCGAGCCGGAGGAGCCGCTGGTCTTGGCGGCGTACAAGGGCGACCTGCTCGCGGTGCGTGGATTGCTCGCGGTCGGCGCGGACGTGAACGTCCGCGACAAGCTGGTGGACAAGACCGCGCTGATGGAGGCGGTCTCGGCCGACAACCTCGAACTCGTGCGCCTGCTCGTCGGCGCGCGCGCCGACGCGAACCGGCGCAACGAGTACGGACAGACGGCGCTGATGCTGCTCGGCCCCAAGGCCACGCCGGAGTTGGTGCATACGCTCACGGGGGCCGGCGCGCGCGTGAACGCGAAAGACAAGGACGGCGAGACGGCGCTCATGTACGCGGCGCGCTGGGGCAACGCCGAGACGGTGCGCGCGCTCACGGAGGCCGGCGCGCGCGTGGACGCGCGCAACCACGACGGGCAGACGGCGCTCATGCTCGCGGCCACGGTCGGCGAACTGGAGAACGTCCGCGCCCTGCTCGCCGCCGGCGCGGACATGAACCGCCGCGACCACGACGGCGACACGGCCGCCAGCCTCGCCAAGGCCGCCGAGCACGAAGAGGTCTTAAAGCTCCTCCTCACCTACGGCGCGTACATCGAGCCGGACAGAGACGAGCAGCCTTAACCTCACCCCACCCGGCCGCAGCGCGCGGCCGGTTGAAACACAGAGGGCACGGAGGTCACACAGAGTTCACAGCAAAAACTCTGTGCCCTCTGTGGCCCTCTGTGCCTCTGTGTTGATCTTTCCTCCGAGACAGATAACCGCAAACGATCACGTAGTCAGTCTTCAATAGATTATCGGAGGGGGAGGAATCTAACCTGACCTTCCCACTCACCCTCAAGGCTGCACTCGGCGAGCAGGAGTACCTCTTAGATGGCCTGACCGACGGGCACGTCCTGCGCGACCTCGAAGACGTCGGGCATCGGCAGGCCGGCGGCGCTGCGCGCCTCGGCGTGGCGCTTCATGGTCGTGATGTCATGCGTGAGTAGAACGCGCCCCTCGGCGGCCGCCCACGCCAGCACTTCAAGATCGGCCCTGCTGCCCAGACCAGCGTCCTGAACGCGCACGATGTCGAGCGCCGGCCGGCGGCGGAACAGTCCACGCAGAATCCGGTTATTAAAGTCTTCGTCGGCCGCCAACCGGAGTATGATTTAATCGCGGAGCATGATTTAAGTTTCGTCGGGCCGCTGCCGCGCGAGCAGGCGCGCGCGGACGCCGCGCGGGTCGAAGCGCGCTTCAAGCTCTTGGCGCAACGCCTGTCGCTCGGTGTGTCGCCGCGCGAGATAGTCTTCCACTGCGGCGGGGTGTTGCAGGTAATAACTGACGACCGCGTAGACGTCCGTCAGGTTCAGCGCCGGATACTGCTGCACAATCTCCTCCGGCGTCGCGCCGTCTTTGAAAGCGAAGACGACTGAATCGAGTGAGATGCGCGTGTCGGCGACGCGCATCACGCCTGCATCGTCGGTGGTGAGCGGCACGGTGGTCAGTGGCAGACTCATAACGGCCGACAGTATAAACCGATCCGCGCGCCGCGGGGCAACGCGGGCGCGCCGCAGGCTCTAGGTCGTCAGCCGGCGGTAGATCGCGGGCAGGCGTTCGGGCAGGGAGAGCACGTCATCGATGATGGTGTAGCCGACTTCGCCGTAGAGGTCGCGGAGTTCGGCTTCGGAGTCGCGGTCGATGGTGATGCAGAAGGGCGTGATGCCGTCGAGGCGCGCCTGGCGCAAAGCCTCGCGGGTGTCTTCGCGGGCGTAGCGGGCGTCGCCGTAGTCGTGGTCGTAAGGCCGCCCGTCGGAGAGGACGATGAGCAGGCGGGTGCGCGCGTCCTGGCGCATGAGGCGCGCGGCGGCGTGGCGCACGGCCGCGCCGAGCCGCGTGTTGTGCTGGTAGTTGATACCGCCGATGCGGCGCTCGATCTCCTCCGTGTAGCGCTCCGCGAAATCTTTGACGACGTAAAACTTCACGTTGCGCCGGCCCTCGCTCGTGAAGCCGTAGATGGCGTAGGCGTCGCCCACGGCTTCGAGCGCCTCGCTCATCAGCACTAAGCCCTCCTTTTCGATCTCGATGATGCGCCGACCCGGATGCGTGTACGGCTGCAACGGGTGGCGGCCGATGGTGCGCGCCGTGGACGAAGACTGATCGAGCAGGAACGAGACGGCCACGTCGCGCTCGCGCCGCAGGCGCTTGACGTAGAGCCGCTCGGACTGCTGCCCGTCGGCGCGGCGGTCGGCGACGTACTCGATGACGGCGTCGAGGTTGTAGTCGTCGCCGTCCAACTCGTTCTTGATGCGGACGAGGCTTTCGGGCTTGAGCAGTTGGAACTGGTGGCGGATCGAGGAGATGACGCCGCGGTAGCGCGTGCGCGTCAGCTCGACGAACGAGCGGTCGCCGCGCTTGACCTGCTTCTCGACGACGCGACACCAGCCGACGCGCGTGTCCGCCAAATCACGATCCCACTCGTCGTAAGCGTAAGCGACCTCGCCCGGCTCCAACGCCTGTTCGGGCAATTCGGTATGCGTCCAACGCTCCGCGCCGGTGAGGTCGTCCGCCTCGCCCTCCTGCGCGTCGGCGCGCGCCCACGCGCTGAACAGCTCGCGCGCGTCGCGCGTGGACTCGGGCGCGCGTTGCGCGTCCTCTTCGGCCGCCGTTTCGCCGGGCAGCCCGTCGTCGCCCTGTTGTTCTTGCTGGTCTTCGCCCGCGCCCGCGTCCTCCGCCCGCTGCTCCTGCTGCTCGGCCTCTTCGGGCACGACCGACTGGAAGAGCGTGTAGACGCGCGCCGTGGCCATGAGCGTGTCGGCGACCGTGGCGGCGGGCGCGCTGAGGTAGTCGGCGACGATTGCTTCAAGCTCGGAGACGATCTGGCCGTAGAAGGCGCGCGCGTCTTCGAGCGCGCCGCCGCAGAGCGTGATCTGGAACAACAACTCGAGGGGCACGAGCGCGACGGGCATTGTGGCGACGCGCGGACGGCGCTCGCGCAGATGCGCGCGGACGAGATCGAGGTCGCGCGCGAGACCGCGGTACGCGTGGCGCAGGCGACGATCAATGCGGCCGTTCTCAAGCGTGCCGAAGATGCGCGTGGCGAGCGGCGCGAGCGGGAAGAGCGCGAGCACCGCGCGATAATCCGCGGCCGCAGGCATAGTACGACGACGCGCGCGAGCCAGTCGCTCTTCCTCTTCGGGCGCGAGGGCGCGCTCGCCGCGCCGGATGTCGTTGATGTAACCGTCGAGCGCGAACGCGTCGCGCGCGTCCACGTTTTCGGGCGCGTAGAACTCCGCGATGGCGGCGTAAGCCGCGCGCAGATCGCGCGCGAGTTCGGGCGCGTTGTCGTCGCCCGCGCGTGCGTAAGTGCCGAACTCGATCTGGCCGGCGGCGTGCGCGGCGAGCACTTTGTAGAGGCGGAAGTTGCGTTCGTCGTCGGGGAACTCGGCGACCGAAGCGGGCAGGTGGATCGTGCGCCCGTCGCCGATGCGCGCCTCTGCGGGCACGGCCGCGAGCGAGCCGACCTCGCACGCGCGCCCCGTCAAGCCCTCGACGTAGAGCCGCAGCGTCGGCGCGACCTCTTCGAGCGGCAGCCCCGCGCCGCCGCGCTTGAGCGCCTCGTTGCTCTGCTTGGTTTCCAGCGCGTAGTAGCTGCGCCGCGCGCGTGCGTCGGCGCGCGCCGTCTGCAAGCCCTCGCGCGCCCAACGCTCGAACTGCTCGACGGTCGTCGTGCGCAAGGCGAGCGGCGCGGAGCGCAGGCAGGCGATGGCGGCCTCGGCGTCCACGTGCGCGACCGCGTGCGCGGCCGCCAGCACGCGGCGCGCGAGCGCGACGACGCGCGCGTGCTCCGTGTGCGGCGCGGCCAGGGCGCGCAGCAGCGCGGGACTCGTGCGCGCGAGCGCGACCAGACCGGCGTTGCCCTGCGCCGCGACCGTGTGCAAGAGCGCGTGCCAGTCGGGGAAGAGCGCGGGCGCGAAACGCAAGACCGCGCCGCCCGCCTGTAGTACGTGCAGCGCGGCCGCGCCGCCGCGTTCGAGGAAGCTTTCGGTCTGCGCCAGCAGCGCGCGCGCCTCGTCGGCGCTCAAGCCTTCGGTCGCCGCGGGCAGCCCCGCCCACAACTCGGCCGCGACGCCGCCCGCGCGCGCGGCGCACAACTCGGCGAGGCGCGCGGCCCGCGCCGCCACGTCTTTGCGCTCCGCGCCGAAGGTGTCGAAGTGCGCGCAGACGCGCGGCGTGGCGGCGAGGAAGTCGGCGCTGTGCGTGGCGGAGCGGCGCGCGATCTCGTTGGCGACGGCGAAGACGGCGGCGGCGAGTTCGTCGTCGTTGACGGCCGCCGCGACGGCGGGCGCGCGGCGGAAGGTCTCCAACGCGGTCGCGGTCGAGAGCGCCATCTGGCGGGTGCAGATTTGGAAGAGGAGCGCGCGCGCTTCGACGGGGACGGCGCGCAGGTCTGCGACGCCCGCGGCGAAGAAGGCGACGGCCGAGGGCGCGTCGGCCATCGCCAGCCGGCGGCCCAACTCGCCCCACGCGCGCAACTCGTCGGCGGCGAGCACGCGCGCGGCCGAGGGCGCGGCGCGCAAGAACTCGCGGCTCGCGCGCAGGCTCACCGCCGCCAGCGCCGTGCTCGCTTCGAGCGCGGCCCGCGCGCGATCCGCCGGGACTTGCGCCAGCGCGCCCGCCTTACGTTCCCGCTCGCTCATCGCGTAAGCTCTCACCCCTTTGCGTTCCTTCGCGGTTAAAGCTCTCGGACTTAACCGCAAAGGACGCAGAGAAGGCCGCGAAGGACGCAAAGGTAGTTAATCACTTGCTGCTTCGCATCCGTTGCGTGAAGGCTTCGGACTGGCCGCGCGGGATGCTGAGCGACTGCCACTCGGCCGATCTGAAGTGCTTGGCGAGCAGGACGATCTGACCGACGTGGTGCGCGTAGTGCGCGAGCTGCCGGTTGACGGCCTGCATGACCGTGTGCGGCTCGCCGCGGATGAGCACGGTGCGCTCCACGTCCGCGGGCGTCAGCGGCTCGACCGCGGCGAAGACGAGCGCCCAGCCTTCCGCCCACCAGCGCTCCACGTCGGCGCGCGTGAGTTCTTCCGTCTGCTCGAACTCCGCGTCGCGGTGGCGGTCGGGCTTCTCGCCGTCGGTCGTCAGAAAATCCGTCCAGCGCGAACGCATGTTGCCCCACAGGTGTTTGACGACGAGCGCGATGCTGTTCGCCTCCGGGTCGAGCCGGACGAACAACTCCTCGTCGCGCACCTGCGCGATGGCCTTCTCGCCCAGACTCTTGTAAGTGCGGAAGACCTTCAGCGCGTCGGCCAGGTAGTGTGCGGCTAACGTCTCGCTCATGTGTCCTTCGGTCGCCTCCGACGTTTCAGCTTTCGAGCTTCGCGTCCATCGTGATCTCGGCTTTGAGCAGGCGCGAGATGGGGCAGCCAGCCTTGGCGTTGTGCGCCGCGGTCTCGAACGCCGCCTGCTCCGCGCCGGGGATGCGCGCCGTCACGTCCAGATGCACCTTCGTGATGGTGAAGCCGGCGTCGGTCTTCTCCAACGTAACGGTCGCGGTCGTGTTGATGCTCTCGGCGGTCAGGCCGGCGTTGCCGAGTTGGCCCGAGAGCGCCATCGAGAAGCAGCCCGCGTGCGCCGCCGCGATCAACTCTTCGGGGTTCGTGCCGATGCCGTCTTCAAAGCGCGTGCTGAACGAATACTGCGTCTCGCTGAGCACGCCGCTGTCGGTCGAGATCGTCCCCTTCCCGTCCTTCAACCCGCCCTGCCACACGGCGGAAGCTTTACGTTTCATCGGTCGCTCCTAACAGTCCCAGTGTTTGATCGAGCTTGATGGAATACGTGATAAATATTCGACTACTTCCTGCTGCATCCGCGCCACCTCCGCGCGATAACCGCTCGCCACGGCTGGGAACTCTTCGGGCGAGGCGGTGACGCGCAGTTGCGCTAACAGATCGGTGAAGTAAGCGATACGCCCTTGCGTTGTTTTCAGTTCTTGCTCGTTGCGAATCATATAACCGTCGTGACGATTTCGCGGATGCTGCGTTGCAGGTCGCGGTCGTCGGTGATGGGGGCGCAGAGGGCGACTTCGGCGGCGGCGGTCGGGGGGATGCCGCGGGCGGCCAGTTGCGCCGCGTAGATGAGGAGGCGCGTCGAGACGCCTTCCTCAAGCCCGTGCCCGCGCAGGTTGCGCACCTTCTGCCCGATGACGACGAGGTCGCGCGCGGTTTGTACGTCCACGCCGCCCTCGCGCGCGACGATCTCGGCTTCGAGTTCGGGCGGCGGGTAGTCGAACTCCAACGCGACGAAGCGTTGGCGTGTGGACTGCTTCAGGTCTTTCAGGATTGATTGATAGCCGGGGTTGTAGGAGACGACGAGCATGAAGTCGGGCGGCGCGTCGAGGATCGTGCCGCGCTTCTCGATGGGCAAGCGCCGCCGGTCGTCCGTGAGCGGGTGGATAATGACGACCGTGTCCTTGCGCGCTTCGACCACTTCGTCCAGGTAGCAGATCGCGCCGTGGCGCACGGCGGCCGTGAGCGGCCCGTCGTGCCAGATCGTCTCCTCGCCTTCGAGGAGGAAGCGCCCGACGAGATCGGTCGCGGACAGGTCTTCGTGGCAGGCGACGGTGATGAGCGGCCGCCCCAGCCGCCAGGCCATGTGCTCGACGAAGCGCGTCTTGCCGCAGCCCGTCGGCCCTTTGAGCATGACGGGCAGGCGCGCCGCGTGCGCCGCCTCGAACAACTCGACCTCGCGCGCGACCGCGAGGTAGTAAGGCTCCGCCGCGATTGTGTACTCCTCGATGGCTCGTTCGGGCATGGGCCAAGTTTAAAGTGCGCGCGGCAAAGTTCAAAGCGGGGCTGTCGAGCCGAGGCCGCGCCGCGGTGGTGGTGCAGTTTGGGTTGTGAGTTATGCCGGGCCGCTCACCACAGAGGCACAGAGCACACAGAGATGGCACGGCGGCCTGAACGCCATTCAAGCCTCCGTGCTTCCTCCGTGTGCTCTGTGCCTCTGTGGTGAGTCCGAGAAGTTCCTAGACTCTGCCGCATGACCATGCTATAAACACACATAGAGGGCGACGCCACAATGCGTTAGTCTTCTAAATCGGATGGCGGCGACTATCCGATTCGAACGGATGGGGGCGCGTGGGCCTGCTAGCGTCACGTCCCCGCCGGTTTCTAAGACCGGTACAATAAGCCACTCTGCCAAGTCGCCAGTGAATAGCGTTCTAAGTTGGGTCTGGTTGCCGCCAGACCCTTTCCTTTTTCACCTCCAAAACCAAATGCCGTTATCAGCACATCGCTGATAACGGCATTTTAGGGCAGGTTCCCCCGCCTGAATTAAACTGAATAACCCTAAAGCCGGGATTACTTTCTAAACAAATAATTCTGTCTCAGAATTATTTGTTTAGAAGCTGAACAGATAATTCCGCCATCGAATTATTTGTTTAGCGGTAAGTCACGCATAACCTTAAAAACAATCTGATCATAGTCAATCCCATAACGGTTTAGTCTGTTATTGAATGTCTGTAGGCTTGTATCATTCCCTTTACTCGGATTAACCCCGCCCATCCTTAACTCTCTTGCGACGGCTGTTTTTGATGGCAACTTAGAGGCTGCAAGTGCCAATGTCCGCACCGCTACCTCTATTTGGGCTACAAATTCTTCTTTCTCCTGCTGTCTCATCTCTGCTGATTTTGTGGTTCCACGGGGCCGCCCGCTACGTCCTTTCGTTATTATTCTAGGTAGCGCACCTAACAGCCCGACAAGCGTCTCTCGTCTTCTTTTTGCGGCCTTGTCTGCCATTTGATCTAGTAAAGGTCGAACATCAGCACCAAGCTTCGCCCCTGTGTCTGCATCATTGTCTACAGCTATATCATTGGTAAGTCCGGCTTCAGCGAGAAAGAGGGAATCTTCAAAGCTTTCCTGCACGGCATCAATAATTCGAGACCTCATGCCTAGAATGAATGCATGGGTGGCGAAACTGGCCATCTCCCTGATAGCTCTTTCACGAAAACCGGGTTCCCATTCCGTCTCGCTAAAGCTTATGACTTCCGTCTCATCTTTAAATTGCGCTTCAAAGATGACGCTATCAAAGATTTGCTCGCAACTCGTAATAATCTTTTCTACCGGCGCAAGCGGCCAATACTGACAGGCGAAGTCACCATAACCCTCGGTACTCCTGTTTGCGTAAACTGCTATAGGCGGAGCATCTTTAGCTATAAAAACCTCGTGGAAAAGTTGCCACGGTTTGCCGCTTGCCGCCCATCTTGTGAATATTTCGTTGAGTAGTTCTGTCGCTAATGCCGTTCGCGCTTCGTTGTCTAACATTGTGGCCTCCCTGTGGCCATTTCCCTGAAAGGTATTCGGCCCGCCCGCCGCGTCAGAGATTCGCAGCCTGTCCGCACGCCAGCGGTAGCTATCCGCTCACGGGCGTAAGGCGAGCCGAAAGTTGTTAGCGCATTATACCTCCGATTGAATCAGCGGCGGGCGTGCTGCGGCTTAGCTGGCAGCTTCGCGGGTAGGTTTAGCTTGTCGTCCGCTAAAATCTCTAGCGGTATGTTCGCCAGCCGCGCATAAGCCAATAAGAGTTGTAAGGGCGGCTCTCGTTTGCCCTGCTCGAAGTTGGAGATTTGCGCAGGGTGAAGCGGCGACTCTTCATAGTCAAGACTCTTCACGATACCCGTCTGGCTCAACCCTAAAGCCGTCCTGATTTGTAAGAGTTTTTCCCCTAAACGCTTCGGGGCCGGACGCCGCGCCATCAGGTGTCACCCCCTGACAGCACTCCGCCCTTGCCTTTACTATCAACTGATAGTAGGATGCGCCCGCGCAACCTGTTCGCCGTGAGAATCCTTTCAGACTCAACGGCGATGCTCATCACTCTCGTTGAGGGTTGAGCAGCGCATCCGACCCGTTGCCGATTTTCAAAGACTAGACCGCGCGCGAGAATACCACAGATGAACCTCACGATCCTTTACGTGGAAGACCACAGGCTTGTGGCCGATACCGTCAGAGACGCCTTAGAGGCCGAAGGCTGGCGGGTCGTGTCGTGCTTCGACGGGGCGGCGGCCCTGACCCGCATCGCCAGCGGCGCACGCTATGACCTCTTGATTACCGATAACCACTTGCCGCACGTCAACGGGCTAGAGGTCGTGCGCTACGCGCGGTCGCTCAAGTCCCGCGCCGAACTGCCGATCATCATGTTCTCGGCTACCGAGTGCGCGGCAGAGGCTTATCAAGCCGGGGTTAATGTGTTCCTACGCAAGCCGGGCGACGTGGCCCGCCTCATCCCGGCCATCAATCAGCTTTTCGCTGGCACGTCTTGATGCCCCGCAAGGCTGTGCCGCGTAGGGGCCGCTGCGTCTTGGGCGGGCGTGGCGGCCCTTCCTTTGCAAATTATTCGCAAGCCATCTTGCCCAACAGAACAAAAGTCTGCCCAACGGAACGACCCTAAAACCGTTCCGTTGGGCAAAGCCCGCGCCGCCGCTACTTGCTTAGCACGTGTTACTAGCTTCGCACCTACCGCGTAGACCCGCGTAAAGCCTGCGCTCGGCCGCACAGTTCGGGCGCGTTGGCGGGGCGACACGTCGCGCGCGGAGCGCCGGCCGCGGCGCGGGTGCGAAGCCGGTATCGCGTCGGTGGTGTGAATCGGTCGCGCCAGGTGGTGAAAGTGGCGGCGGCAGCAGCGGCACGCCCGTTGCCATTACGCTCATTGAGCTTCGGCGGTAACGCGGTTTACGAGAAAGTCGCGCGACGGCGGGGCGGACAAAACAATTTCAGAGGACAGAAAACAAGGAGACATTATGGAACCCATCACCATGGCAATCGCCTCATTCATCCTGGCCGCCACGTTCAGCTTCGGCAGCGCGCCCAGCAACGACATCAGCGCCGTCAACGACGGCCCGACGCCCGTCGTCGTCCAGGGCGACGTGCCGCCGCCCGCGCCGCCGACCGACGACATCAGCATCGCCGTCGAGTAGCAACGACGACAGGCGAAAGCCGAGCGGCGCGAAGCCGCCCCGGCCCGCCGCCGCAACTACAGCCGGAAGCCGGCAGACTCAGAGTTTACGCACTGAGTCTGCCGGCTTCCGGCTCTTTTGTGCCCGGCGTCTGCCGCGCGCGCGGCTGACGTTTCCCGCCGCTTCAGGTATCCTTAACTGTTGCCGACCCGCCGAATTTTTCATCCGTGCGGGCGGCGAAAGAGGAAGGAGGATTTTTGATTTTTGATTTTCGATTTTAGATTATTCAGTCAATCGAAAATCTAAAATCTAAAATTCCGATATCGAAACTGTCATGAAGATCGCGGTGGCAATGAGCGGGGGCGTGGATTCTTCGGCGGCGGCGGCGCTGTTGCAGGAGCAGGGGCACGAGTTGGTCGGCTTCACGATGCAGTTGTGGAATCAGCGGCGCGGCTTGAGCGTGGACGCCGACGGCGAGCCGCTGCCCTCGCGCTGCTGTTCGCTCGACGACGTGTACGACGCGCGCCGCGTGGCCGCCGAGTTGGGCTTCCCTTTCTACGTCCTGAATCTTGAGCGCGAGTTCGAGCGCGACGTGGTCGCGCCGTTCGTCGAGAGTTATCTAGATGGGGAGACGCCGATCCCGTGCGTCGCGTGCAACAGCCGTCTGAAGTTCGCCGCGCTCGACCGGCTGGCGCTGAGCCTGGGGTGCGAGAAGGTGGCGACCGGGCACTACGCGCGCGTCGAGTTCGACGCGGCGACGGGTCGTTACCGCCTGTTGCGCGGGCGCGACGCGCGCAAGGATCAGTCTTACTTCCTCTGGGAGTTGACGCAGGAGCAACTGTCGCGCTCGCTCTTCCCCTTGGGCGACATGGCGAAGGCGGACGCGCGCGCCGCCGCGCGGGCCGCGGGCCTCGCCGTGGCCGAGAAGGCCGAGTCGCAGGAAATTTGTTTCGTGCCCGACGGCGACTACGCCGGCTTCATTGATCGTTACCTCGCGGCCGAAGGGCGGACTGCGGCCGCGCCGCCGCCGGGCGAGATCGTCAACACGCGCGGCGAGCGCGTGGGCGAACACGCGGGCGTGCATCGCTACACGGTCGGGCAGCGGCGCGGGCTGGGCGTGACGAACGAGCGCCCGCTCTACGTCGTGCAGATCGACGCGCGGCGCAACCGCGTCGTCGTCGGCGCGGATGAAGAGTTGCTGCGGCGCGAGTTCACGGCTGCGGGCGTCAACTGGATCGCGTTCGACGAACCGCGCGCGCCCGTGCGCGCGGAGGTGCGCGTGCGCTACCGCCACGAGGCCGCGCCCGCGACCGTCGAGCCGCTCACCGACGCACGCGCCCGCGTCATCTTCGATGAACCGCAGCGCGCGATCACGCCCGGTCAGGCGACGGTCTTCTACCGCGGCGACGAAGTGTTGGGCGGCGGCTGGATCGCCAAAGACGCCGCCGCGCAGTGAGCCGACGCGCCCAAGCAGCACGCGCGTAAACCTGCGCGCTGTGCTTGGGCGCGTAAACTTTTGCGCGTCGGCGCGCGTAACAGTGCGCGACTACTGCGCCGCGAGAGGCGGCGTTTATTTTCTGTTTTCATTAAGAGTTCAAAGGTCATGGCTATTTCACGCACCGCGAAAGTCGTTCTCGTCGTCGCCTCGATCCTGGTGGCGGTCGTCGTCGTCGTCGGGCTGTTCTTCGGTCTGCTCATCTGGTCGCTGCGCGAGCGCGAGCCGGACGTGGCGGCGAACAGCGTGCTCGTCCTGAAGGTGAGCGGGTCGCTGCCCGACTACGCGCCCGACGATCCGTTCGCCAGCCGCTTCTTCGGGCGCGACGACAACTCGCTCGCGAGCCTGCTCGCGCAGATCAAGAAGGCCAAGGCCGACAAGCGCGTCAGCGCCCTCCTGCTCGACATAGATTTGACGACCGCCGGCTGGGCCAAGGCGGACGAACTGCGCGACGCCATCGCCAACTTCCGCACCTCCGGCAAGCCCGCCTACGCCTACATGGAGTACGGCACGAACAAGGAGTATTACATCGCCACCGCTTGCGAGCGCGTCTACGTCGCGCCCATCGGCGACCTGTTCATCACGGGGCTGGCGGCCGACGTGATGTCTCTGCGCGGCGCGCTCGACAAGCTGGGCGTCTACCCGGACTTCTACCAGATCGGCAAGTACAAGAACGCGCCCGAACAGTACACCGAGAAGCAGATGACGAAGCCGCACCGCGAGGTGCTCGACGCGATCCTCGACGACGTGTTCGCGCGCTACGTCGGCGCGATTGCCGCGGCCCGGCACAAGACGCCGGACGAGGTGCGCGCCATGATCGACAACGCGCCCATCCGCGCGGGCGACGCGCAGCAACTCGGTTTGATTGACGAGGCGAAGTACCGCGATCAGGTCGAGGACGACTTGAAGAAGCGGCTCGGCTACAAGGCGGACGACAAGCTGCGCACGGTCAAGGCGTCGGACTACAAGCGCGTCTCGCCCGAATCGCTGGGCTTGAACAAGGGCGAGAAGATCGCCGTCATCTACGCCTCCGGCGCGATCACTTCCGGGCAGTCGAACGAGGGCGCGGGGCCTTGGGGCGAGCGCTTGGCCGGCTCCGACACGGTGGCCAAGGCCTTGAACGACGCGCGCGACGACGAGAGCATCAAGGCCATCATCCTGCGCGTGGACAGCCCCGGCGGCACGAGTTACGCCTCCGACATCATCTGGCACGCGGTCGAAGCGGCGAAGCAGAAGAAGCCGGTCGTCGTCTCGATGAGCGACCTGGCCGCGTCGGGCGGCTACTACATCTCGACGGGCGCGCACCGCATCGTCGCAGAGCCTTCGACGCTGACCGGCTCCATCGGCGTCTTCGCCGGCAAGCCCGTGCTCAAAGGCTTCTACGACTGGATCGGCGTCAACAACGAGTACGTCACGCGCGGCAAGAACGCCGGCATCTTCCGCGAGACGGAGAAGTTCAGCGGCGACGAGCGCAAGAAGTTCGAGGAGATGCTGAACCGCTTCTACTGGGACGACTTCGTGCCGAAGGTGGCCGAGGGGCGCAAGAAGGATCGGGAGTACGTGGACTCCATCGCGCAGGGGCGCGTCTGGTCGGGCGCGCAGGCGAAGGACAAGGGGCTGGTGGACGAGTTCGGCGGCATGGAGCGGGCGGTCGAGGTGGCGAAGGAACTGGCGCACATCCCGGCGGACAAGGGCGCGCGCCTCGTCGTCCTGCCCACGCCGCGCACCTTCCTCGGCTCGTTCTTCGACACAGACGACGACGAGAGCGCGAGCGCCCGCGCCGCCGCGGCGCAGCAGCGCGCCGCCCTCGCCGCCCTGCCCGCGGACGTGCGCCGCACGCTCCGCTACGCCGCCCTCCTCGACCGGATGCAGCGCGGCGAGATCATGGCCATGCTGCCGTTCGACATTGAGATCAAGTAAATCGGCCAATTCCGCCGCAATATTTACAATCTGGGTTCATGCCCCCACATTGACTACACATATCTCCCCGTCTGCGGGACGGTATATGGTGAGTTAATTCCGGCCTCACGGGATCGTTGTCGTGGTTCCGCTCACTGGGGCAAATGTGATTTTCATAATTGGGTTTGTCAAACGATGATACAACATACGTGGAACCGCACTTTTCGCATGTCCATCTAAGTTTCATAACTCACCTCTCATTCATCTTTAATGTTAAATACTACTGCTTTCTTATTTCTATCTTCTCCATTCCTCCCATGTACGGGCGCAGGGCTTCGGGGATGACGACCGAGCCGTCCGCCTGCTGGTAGTTTTCCAGTAGGGCGAGCCAGGTGCGCCCGACGGCGAGACCCGACCCGTTGAGCGTGTGGACGTATTCGGGCTTGCCGCCCGCGGCGCGGCGGAAGCGTATCTGCGCGCGCCGCGCCTGGAACGCCCCGAAGTTCGAGCACGAAGAGATTTCGCGGAACGTGTTCTGCGACGGCAGCCATACCTCTATGTCGTAGGTCTTCGCCGCGGCGAAGCCCATGTCGCCGGTCGAGAGCGTCACGACGCGGTAGTGGAGACCGAGTTTCTGCAAGATCGTCTCGGCGTCGCGCGTCAGCGATTCCAGTTCCGCCTCCGAGTCTTCGGGGCGCGCGAGCTTGACCAACTCGACCTTGTCGAACTGGTGCTGGCGGATGACGCCGCGCGTGTCGCGCCCGTAGCTGCCCGCCTCCGAACGGAAGCAGGGCGTGTAGGCGACGAACTTGGCGGGCAACTGCGCCTCCGTCAGAATCTCCTCGCGGTAGATGTTCGTGACCGGCACTTCGGCGGTCGGGATGAGATAAAGCTCGCGCTCGTCGCGCAGCTTGAACAGATCGGCCTCGAACTTCGGCAACTGCGCCGTGCCGAAGAGCGAGCCGGCGTTGACGATGAAGGGCGGCAGCGTCTCCTCGTACCCGTGCTCCGTAGTGTGTACGTCGAGCATGAAGTTGATGAGCGCGCGCTCAAGCCGTGCGCCCGCGCCGCGCAGGATGGCGAAGCGCGCGCTGGCGATCTTGGCGGCGCGTTCCAGATCGAGGATGCCGAGCCGCGTGCCGATGTCAACGTGATCCTGCGGCTCGAAGTCGAACTGCGGCGCGCGGCCCCAGCGCCGCACCTCCGCGTTCGCCGTCTCGTCCGCGCCCACGGGCACGGAAGCCGCGGGCACGTTCGGGATGGTCGAGAGCAACTCGCGCATACGCGCCTCCGCCTCGTCGCGCGCGCGATCCAGGGCCGCGATGCGCTCCTTCAACTCGCCGACCGCCGCGCGGCGCGCGTCCGCGTCCTCGCGCCGCCCCGCCTTCATCAGCGCGCCGATCTCCTGGCTCGCCGCGTTGCGCTCGGCGTTCAGACGGTCGGACTCCGAGATGACGCGGCGGCGCTCGGCGTCGAGGCGCGCGAAGTCGTCGAGCGCGCCCGCGGGGAAGCCGCGCGCGTCGAGGGCCGCGCGGACTTCGTCGAAGTGTTCGCGGACGTAGTTCAGATCGAGCATTGGCCGCCGTCCTTGTCCAGTTCAGGCATTTGCCGCCGTCCTTTAACGTGTGGTATCTAGTCGTCGCCCACAAGCCGTGACGAAAAAGGCAACCTAGCCGACGCCGCGCGAGGCTGTCAAGCGCCTGCCTTTCGTTCCGCCGGGGCCAACGCTATTAGGTCGGAAACGCCATGAGCCTGCCACAGAAAATCGTCCGCCACACGCCGGCCGAGTATTTAGCACTTGAGCGACAGGCGGAGACGCGCCACGAATATCTCGACGGGCTGATCTACGAGATGGCCGGCGAGAGCCTGGCTCACAGCCAGATTTGCATCAACCTCGCCCGCGAGCTGAGCACGCGGTTGAAGGGCAAACCTTGTCAGGCGCTCTCGCCCAACATGAAGGTGCGCACGAGCGAGGCGGGGCTGTTCGCGTACCCCGATCTGACCGTCGTCTGCGGCGAGCCGCTCTTCCACGACCGGCAGCGCGACGTGCTGCTCAACCCCAGGGTGATCTTTGAAGTCCTCTCGCCTTCGACCGAGCGTTACGACCGCGGGAAGAAGTTCATGCGCTACTGTTCCGCCGTCGAGACGCTGACCGACTACGTCCTGGTTTCGCAAGACATGCCGCTGCTCGAACACCTAGAGCGGCAGGCCGACGGCCGCTGGCTGCACGCGTTCGTCCGCGGCTTGACGGAGAAACTGCGCCTGCCGAGCGTTGACTGTGAGGTGCGCTTAAGCGAGGTCTACGACCGCGTCGAGTTTCCGCCCGAAGAGAGCGCCGAACTGCTGGACGCGACTTCCTAGCGCGCCGCCGGCGCGAGACACCATTAGCGGGAGCACAGCACCACCTTGACTGACACGACGAAACCCTTTTCGGGCCGCGCCGCCATCGTGACCGGCGCGACGCGCGGCATCGGCCGCGCCATCGCCCTGGAGTTGGCGCGGCGCGGCGCTTCGGTCGCGTTCAACTACGCGCAGAGCGCCGAGGCCGCAGAGAAGTTGAAAGAGGAGTTGGCCGCACTGGGCGTCGGCGTGCTCGCCGCCCAGTGCGACGTGGCGCAGACAGAGGCGGCCGCCGAGATGTGCAAGCAGGCGAAGGACGCCTTCGGGCGCATAGACTTCCTCGTCAACAACGCAGGCATCACGCGCGACAACCTGATCCTGCGCATGAAAGAGACCGACTGGGACGCCGTGCTCGACACGAACCTGAAAGGCCCCTGGAACTTCGCCCGCGCCGCCCTGCGCGTCATGCTCCGGCAGGAGGAGGGCGGCTCCGTCCTGAACGTCTCCTCGATCAGCGGCGTGGTCGGCATGGCCGGGCAGTCGAACTACTCGGCGTCGAAGGCCGGGCTGTTCGGTCTGACCAAGGCGCTCGCCAAGGAGGTGGCGAGCCGCAAGGTGACGGTCAACGCGCTCGCGCTCGGCTTGGTCGCCACGGAGATGTCGGGCGCGCTAGACGAGGCGTACCGCGCCAAGCTGCTCGCACAGATTCCGCTGGGGCGCTTCGCCGAACCCGCAGAGGTGGCCGAGATCGCCTGCTTCCTGCTCTCGCCCGCCGCGCGCTACATCACGGGCCAAGTCATACAGGTGGACGGCGGGCTGGCGATGTGAGCGCGCATGACCGCGCCGACATGGCGTCGGACTACTTCGCTTGCGAATTATTTGCGGCGGAAAATAAGGAGCGGAAAAGAAAGGAGCCTCGCCAGCTTTGGGGGACTGGCGAGGCTTAAAACTTTTGGGCAGGCTCGGAGATTCAGGGTGGCGTTGACATGCGCTGGAGATCGCCACTTACGTGCGACCCGGCTTTACAGGCGGTGCGTTGGTACGGGCGAGATAAAATTGCTAGCTGCTCGAAACCGTTAAAACCTTAAGCCCCGGCCAGCCCAGAAGCCCCACCTGCAACGTCCAAACCCCGTGCAAAGAACGTTATGAAGTTGATTGCGTATCAACGTGTGTGAAATTACACCAACTCCCCGTGACTTGTCAAGCATAAAATTACAAATTTTCTCCACATTTCCGCAACACACCTCTAAACGACTAAATAACAGTCACTTACGGGCGAAAATTTTTTACAAGCGGCGACCCGACAGTTCGTCTTTGGCCGGCGCGAGCGAGAAATGTGGCGCGTCGGTGTTTTTTAGATGGCGCGAGTATGGGCTGGGTTCGCCGGCGGGGCGCGTGTGCCAGCGTTTGTGTATCCAGAGCCACTGATCCGGGTAGGCGCGGATCATGCGTTCGAGGGCGGCGGCGAAGTTGGCCGTGTTCAACTCTATGTCGTGCCGCTCGTCGCCGGTGCGGACGAGTTCGACGGGCGGCTCGCCGTGGAAGAAGTAGCGCCCCTTTTGCCTGTCCCAGACGGCACAGGTCGGAATGACGACGGCGTCGGCGCGCAGCGCGAGCAGGGCCGCGCCCGTCGTCGTGCAGGCGAGGTGGCCGAAGAAGGGCACGAAGACGCCCTCTTTGGCCTGCGTGTTGAGGTCTGCGAGGATGCCGAGCGTGCCGCCCGACCGCAGGACGCGCAGGGCCTGACGCGCGGCGGCCGTCTTGCTGATGGCGTTGTTGCCGAAGCGCGTGCGGTAGCTTTCGATCAGCTCTTCGACGCGCGGGTTGTCGAGCGGGCGGACGATGAAGTTGATCGGGTATTCGAGCGCCGACCAGCCGAAGCTGAGGAGTTCCCACACGCCGATGTGCCCGGTCAGGAAGATGACGCCGCGGCCCGAGGCCTCGGCGGCGCGCAGGTGCTGGAGGCCGACCGGGTCGTAGTCTATGAGCCGGCGCAGGCTCTCGCGCGTCGCGCGCGGGAACTGGCTGAACTCGCCGAGCGTCCGCCCCAGGCTGTCGTAACAACCCAGCAGCAGGCGCTTGCGCTCGCGCTCGTCCGCCTCTGGATAGGCGAGGCGCAGGTTGATCTGGCCCGTGCGTCGCAGCCCCGCGCCGACGTGGTAGGCGAGGCGGCCGAGCGCGCGCCCCGCCGCCACGGCCGCGGGGCGCGGCAGCGCGCCCAGCGCGCCCAGCAACCCGCGCGTCGCCGCGTACTCCGCCCAACTCTGTGCCCGTCCCCGTTTACCCATCACTAAACGTCCGCCAAAGAGCGCACAGTGTAGCGTGCGCCGCCGCCGCCGCGCAAACGGCGAGACTTTTGCCTCGCCCCGCGGGCGCATGCTAAAAGTAGAGGTCAGATGTTAGATGTTAGATGTTAGTGAAAGACAGACGCTAACATCTGACATCTGACATCTAACCTCTGCCTTTATGCCTTCGGGACGCACGCACGACGCGATCACGGTCTTGCTGGCCGCGCCGACCTTCGCGGCGGCGTGGGGGATTACGGGGCGCGTGCCGCTGGCGGCGGTGGCGACCGCGGCGATGCTGTTCGGCGGGTTGATGTTCGGGCCTGACCTGGACATCCTGTCGCGGCAGTACACGCGCTGGGGGCCGTTGCGCGTGCTGTGGTGGCCGTACCGGGTCGTCTTCCGCCACCGCTCGCGCTGGTCGCACGGCATCATCTTCGGCACGCTGATCCGCGTCGTCTACTTCGCGGCGGTGCTGGCGCTGCTGGCCTGCGCCGCCGTCTACCTGCGCGCCACGTTCGTCGCGGGCGCGCCGGCCGACTACGGCGCGCTCTGGCGCGCGTGGCGGGCGGCCGAACAGAGCGCGCTCATGCACGGGCGCGCTTGGCCCTTCCTGCTCGCCGCCCTCGCCGGTCTCTGGTGGGGCGCGGCCAGCCACACCCTCACCGACGTGGGCTGGTCGGTCATCCGCAAAGGCTCACAGATTTTTTAGTAGGCAGTAGGCGGGAAGACAGGAGACAGAAGCCAGAAGCCCGAATGAAAGGCCGGCCCTGATTAGAGGCCGGCTTTTCTTCTTCCGCGTTCTCTACCGTCTGGCTTCTGGCTTCTGGCTTCCGGCTTCTGGCTTCCCTTTTCTGCCTACTGCCTTTAGCGGCCGCTGCGGGTGGCGACGAGGCGTTGGGCTTGGCGGCGGACGGCTTCGGAGACGTTGCGGTTCTGGGTGATGTTCGAGAGGTCGCGCGTCTGGATGCGGGGCAGGACGGTGATGGCGGTGGCGATGGGCGTGCGCGGGTTGCGGACGAGGTTGTGGATGATGGCGTAGGAGCGCGCCCACGCGCGGTTGAGCGCGATGAGGCGCAAGACTTCGTCCGCCACCGTGCGCATCGCGGCCACGGCTTCGACCTCCTGCTCGGTGATGCGCGGGTTGTTGATGACGCCGGTGGCGACGACCTTGTTGGCGTCGCGGATGAGGATGGCGCGCGCCTCGCGGTCGCCCTTCATCGCCAGCTTGACGCGATCCTTGACCGTCATCAGCATGATGCGGCGGATGAGCGAGATGCGTTCGGGCGCGACCTCGCCGACCTCGGCGCTCGTCTCCGCGATGATGCGCTCGACCTGCGCCGCGCGCTGCTCCTCGCTCTCGGCGAAGACCTCTTCGAGACGTTCCAGCGGCAGCCACGAGTCGTCTATGTCCGCGTCGGCGACCTCGATATGTTCGGCGAGCAGCCACGCGTCTTCGACCGTCAACCCGCCGGGCACGTCCAACGACTCCGCCTGTTCGACGAACTCGGCCGCGGCCGCCTTCCCTTGCGCCCGCAGCTCGGCCGCGATCTGCTGCGCGCCGCGTTCCTTCTCGAAGAACTCACGGCGCACCTCGCGCGCGCGCCGCGCCGCCTCGTGCGTGCTGGCTGGGTTGGCGATGACGGCGTCGAGGATGGCGGGCGCGCGGATCAGGCGCTGCTGGTTGATGGTGATGAGTTCGAGCAGAGAGCCGTCGGGCGTCGCGGCCGCTAAGGCGGCGACGGCCTCGTCGGGCGTCGCCTGGTTGAGCGCGACCGCCTCGTGGACGGCGCGCGGGACTTGCGCAGCGCGCGCGAGGTAATCGAGCACGGCGGGCGACGTGTCGGGGGCGGCGGCAGCGGCCGCCAAAGTCTCCGGCTCCTGCGCGCCGAGCGTCTCGTCGGCGGCCCGCGCGATCTCCTGTTCGGCGTCGGCGTGCAGGGCGACCAGGACTTCGAGCAGGTCGGCTTGCGCGAGCGGCAGCAGGCCGCGCGCCGCCAGCAGCCGCGCCTGCGCCGGGGCCGTGCCCGCGACGATGGCCCGCACAATCGGGTGCGCCGATGAACTGTTAGTGCTCAAGGTCTAAAGACGGGGCGCGCAGGCCACACGCCGCGGCGGCCCGCGCCCGTTCGCTGGCGCGCGCTAGCGCACGCCGAAGTGGTAGGAGAGCATGATCAACTGCGAGACGGGCTGCCCGTTCTTCTCCGCCGGGCGGAAAGTGACTTGCCGTGCGGCCTCGGCGCTCGCCTCCATCAGCCCGTCGGGCAGCGGCTTCAAGACGAGGACGTGCTGCACCGTGCCGTCCGCCGCCAGCACGGCGCGCAGGACGACCTCGCCCTGCGTCTCGCGGTTGCGCGCCTGCGTGGGGAACTTGGGGTTCGGCTTCGACAGCAACACGGCGCGCGTCGTCAAGTCCTGCGGCGCGTGGACGCCGTCTTGGCCCGACGGCCCTTCGCCGTGCGCGATGTAGAATTGCAGGCTCTCTTCCTGCTCGCGCCAGAAGGCCGCGTCCTTCGGGTTCAACTGAAGGTAGGCCGTCACCGTCTCAAGCGCGAGGCGGTAGCGGCGCAGCAGTTCCGCGTTGAAGACGCCGCGCTCCTCTTTCGTCAGCTCGCCCGGTTTCTTGTCCCCGACGGTGAAGCTGTTGAGGCGGGCGAAGCGCAGGTAGACGCCCTTTTGGAGCGCGCTCGTCGCGTCCGACTGCTTGCCGAGCTGCGCGAGCGCGAGACCGAGGTAGTGCCACGCGTCGGCGTCGGTCGGCGTCTGCTTGGTGGCCTTTTTCAGTTGCGCCGCGGCCGCCTGAAAGTCGCCTTGCTTGTACAACTCGATCCCCTGCGCCGTCTCGACCGACAGGGCAGGCGCGCCCGGCGTCTGCGCCGCCGACTGCGGCGGCGACGACTGCGCGCGAGCGACCGTGTGGGTTGCGGTGAGTAGCAGGCACGCGCCTATGAGGAGCAGCGTGCGTTGGAACTTCGACATAATTCTCCCCTTGGTTGAGTCAGTTTAGTTCAGTGACCGCCGGGGCGCTGTCGAGTTGCGCCCCGGCGGGTGGAATGTTTGTGCGCGCGTTCGTCGCGCGGCGGCCGCGTGCCCTCGTCACGCGCCGCAGCACTTCTTGTACTTCTTGCCGGAGCCGCACGGGCACGGCTCGTTGCGCCCGATCTTGGGCTGGTCGCGCGTGACGGTCTTGGTGCGCGCCGCCTCTTCGCCCGCCGCGGCCGCGCCCTGGTTCGGGCCTGTGAACATCATCGAGGTCGGGCGGCGACGGCGTTGCTGCTGCTGCTGAATCTGCTCCGGCGCTTGCTCGGCGACGACTTGCAGGTTGAAGAGCGACCGGATCGTGAACGTGTCTATGCGGTCGAGCATCGCCTGGAAGAGATCGAAGCTCTCCTTCTTGTACTCGACGAGCGGGTCTTTCTGCCCGTAGCCGACCAGCCCGATTCCTTGCTTCAAGTGATCAATCGCGAGCAGGTGATCTTTCCACTGCGCGTCGATGATGTTGAGCATGATGATGCGCTCGTAGGTGCGCATCGCCTCGACGCCGACCTGCGCCTCCTTCTCGGCGTACTTCTCCTTGAGCCGCTGCCAGACGTGCGCCTCGATCTCCTGCGCCGCCGTGTTCTCGAAGTTCAGGCCCTCGGCGTCCGCGTCGAAGTCGAAGACCGACTGGAGCTGCACCTTGTAGTTCTCCACGTCCCAGTCGTCGGGCGTGGCCTTGCTGCCCAGGTATTGCTCGGTCAGGTCGGCGAGGAGATCGTGCGCGACGCCCTTGTCGCCGAGGAGGAACTCGCGCTGGTCGGGTTCTTCCATCAACTGGCGGCGCAAGCCGTAGATGGTCTCGCGCTGCTTGTTCATCACGTCGTCGTACTGAAGCAGGTGTTTGCGCGACTCGAAGTTGCGCGCCTCGACCGACTTCTGCGCCGCCTCGATGCGCTTCGAGACCAACTTCGACTCGATGGCGACGCCGTCCTCCATCCCCAGCCGCTGCATCAACGCCTTGACCTTGTCGCCCGCGAAGATGCGCATCAGGTCGTCTTCGAGCGAGAGGAAGAAGCGCGACGAGCCGGGGTCGCCCTGGCGGCCCGAGCGCCCGCGCAACTGGTTATCAATGCGCCGCGACTCGTGCCGCTCCGTGCCGATGATGTGCAGGCCGCCCGCGGCGACCACCTCCTTGTGCTCCGCCTCGACGATCTGCCTGGCGCGCTCCAACGCCGCCTCGAACTGTTCGGGCGTCGCCTCGTCCGGGTCAACCTCGTCGAGCTTGAGGAACTCGCGGGCCATGAACTCCGGGTTGCCGCCCAAGAGGATGTCCGTGCCGCGCCCCGCCATGTTGGTCGCAATCGTGACCGTGCCCTTGCGCCCCGCCTGGGCGACGATCTCGGCCTCGCGCTCGTGGTACTTCGCGTTCAGGACGTTGTGCGGGATTTTCTGCTTTTGCAGCTTGTGCGAGATCAACTCGGAGTTCTCGACCGAGACCGTGCCGACCAAAGTCGGCTGCCCCTTCTCGTGACACTCCTTGATCTCTTCGACCACGGCGTCCCACTTCTCGGGCAGCGTGCGGTAGATCACGTCCGAGTTGTCCACGCGGATCATCGGCCGGTGGGTCGGGATGATGGCGACTTGCAGCTTGTAGGTCGAGTCGAACTCGGCCTCTTCGGTCGCGGCCGTGCCGGTCATGCCGGCGAGCTTCTGGTAGAGGCGGAAGTAGTTCTGCAAAGTGATCGTGGCGAGCGTCTGGTTCTCGCGCTCGATCTTGACGCCCTCCTTGGCCTCGACCGCCTGGTGCAGCCCGTCCGACCAGCGGCGACCCGGCATCGTGCGCCCCGTGAACTCGTCCACGATGATCACCTCGCCGTCGCGCACGATGTACTGGTGGTCGAGGCGGTAAAGCGTGTGCGCCTTCAGAGCCTGCTCGACGCAGTGCAGCAGTTCCATGTTGGCGGGATCATAAAGATTGCCGACGCCGAGCAAACGCTCGGCCTTGTCAACGCCCTCTTCGGTCAAGACGGCCGTGTGCTGCTTCTCGTCCACGACGTAATCGCCCGTGACCTTCTTCTGCCCCGGCGCGAGTTCGATCTCCTCGCCGCGCTTGAGCATCGGGATGATCTGATCCGCCTTGTAGTACTTGTCGGTCGCCTCGTCCGAGGGGCCGGAGATGATGAGCGGCGTGCGCGCCTCGTCAATCAGGATCGAGTCCACCTCGTCCACGATGGCGTAGTAGTGGCCGCGCTGGACGCAGGTGGCGAGATCGAACTTCATGTTGTCGCGCAGGTAGTCGAAGCCGAACTCGTTGTTCGTGCCGTAGGTGATGTCCGCGCCGTAAGCGTCCTTGCGCTCCCAGTCGTCCATGTCGTTCTGGATGCAGCCGACCGTGAGACCCAGGTGCTTGTAGATGCGCCCCATCCACTCGGCGTCGCGCGACGCGAGGTAGTCGTTGACGGTGACGACGTGGACGCCGCGCCCCGTCAGAGCGTTCAGGGTCGCGGGCAGGGTGGCGACGAGCGTCTTGCCCTCGCCCGTGCGCATCTCGGCGATCTTGCCTTCGTGCAGCGCGATGCCGCCGATGAGTTGCACGTCGAAGTGGCGCATCCCCGTGGCGCGCACCGACGCCTCGCGCACCATGGCGAAGACTTCGGGCAGCACCTCCCACAGCGCCTCCTGCTCGCGCCGCTTCGCGTCTTCGGGGTCGCGCGTCTCCCCGCGCGCGGCGGCGAGTTGCGCGCGCAACTCTACGACGCGCGCGCGCAACTCTTCGTCCGAGCGCGGCTTGACGGTCGCCTCCAGCTCGTTGATGCGCTCGATGACCGGCTGCAAGCCCTTCAGGTAACGCTGATTGCTGCTGCCGAACAGTTTAGTCAGAAACTTGTCGATCATGATCTACCTCGTAGCCGTTAGTCGTTAGCCGTTAGCTAAAACAGAAGACTCAAGAGCTAACAGCTAAGAGCTAACAGCTAATAGCTCGAACAGTGCCCCACGGCGCACGCCCGCGCGTGGAAGCGCAACGTGCGATTGTAAGTTAGCGTTGGGGTTGGGGCAAGCGAGCCGCTTTTCGCGCGGCCGCGCGCGCCCGGCGGGCGGGCGTCAGGGGATGGCGAGGCGTTGCCGCAGGAGGTTGCCGGCGAGTTCGCGTGAGAGTTCCAGCTTCAAGGTCAACTGCTTGCCGCTGGCCGTGACGGTCATGTTGTTGAGCACGGCGAGACCCGACGGCTCGCGGTCGCGCTCGAACAGGGCGGCGAGGGCGGCGCGCGCCTGCCCGGCCGTGTGCGCCAGGCGCGCGGCCTGCTCGGCCGAGTCATAGTCGGCGACCACGTGCGCCGAGACGATCTGCCCGTCCAGCTTGAGCCGCACCTGCAAGCGCGCCGCGCCTTCCAGCCCCCGCAGCACGCGGCTGCGGTTGAGCGCGTCGAAGCCCGACACGGCGACCCCGACCCAGCCGCGGTCGTTGTTGCCGGGGTAGCTGAACTCGACGTGACTGGCGAAGCCGCGGCCGTCAACGCCGCCCGTGTCTATGCTGAGGTCGAGCGTGCCGTCCCGGTCGAGTTGGCCGGAGGCGAGCAGCCGGCGCGTCTCGGCCGCCCAGGCCCGCAAGGGCTGCGGGTCAATGTCGTAGCCGTTAACGGGCGCGGCGGCGACGGGCGGCCCCTGCGCGGGGCGGGCGGCGGCGGCCGGCGTGCCGAGCGCGGCGCAGAGCACGAGCGAGCCGACGACGGCGCGCAGCAGCGGGGCGGCGTGCGGCCGGCTCGTGGCCTTCGATCTGCGGGCGTTGCGTGTGCGGCGCTTGCGGCTCATCGGTTACTAATCTTAACAGCTTACGCGCTACTTAACAGCTTGCCGTGCCGGCGGTGGTGACAGTTTCGCGGCGACAAGTTAACGGCGAAAAGTTCGACGGCGAAAAGTTTAACTGCTCGGGCCGGCTTCAGTTTTTTTTGCCAGCTTGGAGAGCAGATCGCCCGCGGTCTTGCGCGGCATGTTGAAGTTGAGCGTGATCTCGCGCTCGGCCGTGGTGACGCGGATGGACTTGAAGATCGCTTCCTCGTCGCGCCCCTTCTTGCTGAGCGCGCCGATGAGGAGCAAGCCTTGATAGCCGCGCGCCATCTGCTGCGCCTGCTCGGCCGAGGCGACCTCGGTCATGACGCGGACGGCGAGTTTCTGATCGTCGAGCACGAGGTTCATGCGCAGGTGGCGCGTGCCCTGCAAGGCGGCGAGCGCGTGACTGTCGCTCAGGGCGGCGACGAACGCCTTGGCCAAGTCTTTCAACTTCGCGTCGCTGGCCGCGCCGCCCGTGACTTCGACGTTCGTCAGCGTGCCGTCGTCGCGGCGGTCGGCCTCGACCGCCATCTCCAGCGTGCCGGACAGGTTGATCTGCCCGGCGTCCTTCATCTCTTTGCCCTTCTGCAAGAGGTCTGTGAAGGGGCGCGTGTTGATGGGCGGGAACTTCTGCTGGCTCGTCTCCTGCAAAGCCTTCTCCGCGTCCTCGGTCGTCTTCATGTCGGCGGGCGTCGCGGCGGCGACGACGGCGGGCGATGCGCCCGGCGACGGCGAAGCTTCCGGAGAAGCGCCGGGCTGGCCCGCCTTGGTCGCGTCCGCTTGCGCGACTTCCTGCGCGGGCGTCGGGGCCGGCGTGGGCGTCGGCGTAGGGATCGGCGTCGGCTTGGGCTTCTCCGGCTTGTACTCGGAGTCGAGCCGCACGTCAGGCGGCGCGGTCGTCGGCGCGTCGCCCTGCGCGAAATAGCCGGGCGGGTAGTAGAGTTTGTCGAGCTTGATGATCGTGGCGCGCTCGCGCACGTCCGTCCGCGTGTAAGCCTCGTCCACGAGTTGCAGCCCCGAGAGCGTGTTGGCGAGGCGGAACGTGTCGCGCACCGCCGGCACGTAGACGAGCGCGAAGACGAACGCGGCGTGCAACGCGACCGAGCCGGCGAGCAGACGCACGAGCCGCGGCCCGCGCGGCGCGCGGGCGTCCAAGTCGGAGTTGGCGAACAGGTCGGCCATGCGGCTCAAAAAAAATCACCACGAAGACACGAAGACACAAAGATGACGGGCCGGCTTAGCTTCGTGTCTTTGTGTCTTCGTGTTCATTCTTAAGCATTCTCGGTCTCAGTTCAAGCGCACCGCGGTCTTGTATTAGACGCGCCAGCCCCGGCGAACGTTGCGGCGGACGGCCGCCGCGCGCCCCGGCCGGCGACTTAAAACCCGCCCGCAGGGCGGCATAAAAGTTAGCACCGGCCGTGACCGTTTCACAACGCGAGCGCGGTAAAATCCCATCTGATGCCACGTTACAGGGACACGGGCCGGCAGCGTAACCAGCACCGCCGCCACCGCGCCGCCGCCCACGCCGACCCACGCCGCGGCGACGCCGCGCCCGGCGCACGCCCCGACGCGGGCGCGCGCGGCGAGGCCGACTCGATCACGGCCGTCGCCCTGCGCGCCGCGCGCGCGCGGCCCGTCCGTCGCCTGCTCGAAGGCATCGGCACGCCCGATGCCGCGCCGTTCCGCCCCGACCCGTTCCAACTTGAAGCCCTCGCCGCGGTCGAACACGAAGACGTGCTCGTGACCGCGCCGACGGGCAGCGGCAAGACCTGGATCGCGCGCGAAGAGATCAGGCGACTTTTGGCTGCCGGCCGCCGCGTCTGGTACACCAGCCCGCTCAAGGCGCTGACCAACTCGAAGTACCAGGAGTTCGCCGCCGCGTTCGGCGCTGACCAGGTCGGCATCCTCACCGGCGACCGCAAGGAGAACGCGGACGCGGGTCTCGTCGTCGGCACGACCGAGGTCTACCGTAACCAACTCTTCGACGCTTTGCGCGAGGGGCGCGAACTGCGCGCCGATCTGGTCGTGATGGACGAGGCGCACTACCTCGCGGACGAGGAGCGCGGGCACGTCTGGGAGGAGGCGATCATCCTGACGCCGCCGCGCGTGCGCCTGCTCCTGCTCTCGGCCACGGTCGGCAACGCGGAGGATTTCGCCGCGTGGATCGAAGAGGTGCGCGGCGTGCGCTGCGGCGTCGTCCGGCGGCCGGGCGCGCGCCCCGTCCCTTTGCGCGCCGCCTTCCTCTACCCCGAAGGCCAGCTCGCGCCGCTCTACGACGAGCAGGGCCGCTTCAACTACGAGATCGCCAACTATCTCGAACAGGCGAACGCGCAGCGGCAGACCTCGCGTTGGGGCGCGCAGGCTCGCCGCGAGCCGCGCACGACGACCAAGATGCGTATGCCGGAGATGCCGCCCGCGACTCTGCTCGCCGCGCTGCGCGCCTACGATCTGCTGCCCGCCATCGTCTTCCTGCCCACGCGCCGCCGCTGCGACGAGGCGGCGGCCGAGGCCGCGCTCGGTCTCAATCAGCGCCGCCACGACGCGCGCCGCGAAGAGCGTGCCGCGCTGCTAAGCGAGTTCGTCGCCGCGCACCCGGAGATACGTCGTCACCGGCACACAGACACGGTCATACGCGGCGGCGTCGCGGCGCATCACGCCGGCCATTTGCCCGCGTGGAAGTTGGTCGTCGAAAAACTGATGGCGGCCGGTCTGCTCGACGCGATCTTTGCGACGGCGACCGTCGCGGCGGGCGTGGACTTCCCCGCCCGCACCGTCGTCCTGACGAACGTGGACGCGCGCACGGGACACGGCTGGCGTATGCTCTCCGCCTCCGAACTGCAACAGATGACGGGGCGCGCGGGCCGCCGCAGCCGCGACAACGTCGGCTTCGTCGTCGCCGCGCCCGGCTTGCACCAAGACCCGCAGCGTCTCGCCGCGCTGCTCAAAGCGCCGCCCGATCCGCTGGCGAGCCAGTTCCGCGCGACCTACACGACGCTGCTTAATCTGCTCGACGCCTATGGCGACTTCGCGCAGGTGCGCGAGATCGCCGCGCGCAGCTTCGCTTACCGGGAGACGGTCGAGCGCGTCGCGCGGCTTGAGCGCGAGCGCGGCGAGGTGGCGCAGCGGATCGAAGCGGCCTTGCGCACGACGGGCTGCGCTTGGCCGCTCGCGGTCGCGCTCGGCTTCGAGCGGCTGGTGAGCGCGCGCGAGCGGCTCTACGGCGACGCGCCGCAGACGCGCGCCGAAGTCTTCCTCGGCTGGCTCGACAAGGCGGTCGTGCCCGGTCGCGTCGTCGGCATCGGGCGCAGCGGCAAGCGGCTCGTCTTCGTGACCGAGCGGCGCGAGGGCCAATTCGGCGGCGTGCGCGAGGACGGCCGCCGCGCGTCGCTCGCGCTCGAACGCGTGGGCCGCGTCTACGAAGAGGTCTACCCGCTGACCGAGAACGCGCGCGACGCGGCGTTCGCCGACGTGCGCGCCGGGCGCGCGGTGCTGTTGCGCGAGCCGCGCTTGCGCCAGGCGCGCGCCGACGTGGACGAGGCCGCCGCGCTCATTGATCAACTCGTAGCCGAACTGCTCAAGACCGATCTGCCGGCGGGCGCGGACGACGCGGCGCGCGCGCGCTGCGAGCAGGCGTTGTGGACGGTCGTGCCCGACGCCGCGACGCTCCGGCGCGTCGAGCGGCGCATCGCCGCGCTGCTCGAAGAGGTCTGGCAGCCGTTCGCCGCGCGCGCCCGCGTGCTCGAACATTTCGGCTACCTGGACTTCGCCGCCGAGCGCGTGACCGAGCGCGGACGCTGGCTCGCAGACCTGCGCCTCGAACGCCCGCTGCTCGTCGGCGAGGCCATCGAGCGCGACCTCTTCGCGCAACTCGATCCGCCGCGCGCCGCCGCCGTGGTCGCCGCGCTCGCCGCCGACACGGAGCGCGAGTACGGCCAACTGGCCCTCGACGATCAACTCGTGACGGCGCTCGCCAAGTTCGAGCGCGTGGCTTACGAGGTGGCGGGCGTCGAGTGGCGGCACGAGATCGAGCCGGTCGAGGAGTTGAACTTTTCGGCGGCGGCGGCCGCGGCGCGCTGGGCGCAGGGCGCGCCGTGGGGCACGCTCGTCCAGGAGACGCGCGCCGAAGAGGGCGACCTCTTCCGCCTGCTCTCGCGCACCGGCGAATCGCTCCTGCAAATCGCCGCACTGCGCGAACGCCACAAGGAGACGGCCGCGGTCGCGCGCCGCGCCGCCGAAGCGATCCTGCGCGAGCCTGTGCGCAGCGACGAAGTGTTTTAACTTTGCGCGCAGGCCGAGCAAGGGGAGTTGTGAGCGATGAACAAGGGGTGGCGTGCGGCGCGCGTCTCGGTGTTAGTCGCGCTGGCGCTCGCGTGCGGCGCGTGTGGGCGTGCGGCGCAGCAACCGGCAAGGGGTGACGGGATGAGCACGGGGGTCGGGCAGGGCAGCAAGAGTACGAATGAACAAGGCGGCGGGGTGCGAGTGATCGGGCCGGTGGTCTACGTGGCGCTGGGCGATTCGACGGGCGTGGGCGTGGGCGCGCGCAGAGGGGGCGGCTACGTGGCGCGTCTGTTCGAGCGCATCGAGCGCGTGCGCCCCGGCTCGCGCGTCGTCAACCTGTGCGCGAGCGGCGCGCGCACGGCCGACGTTCTGCGCGGGCAAGCGCCGCGCGTCGCCGCCGCGCGCCCCACGCTCGTCACCGTAGGCGTCGGCATCAACGACGTGACCAACAACGTGCCGGTCGAAGAGTTCGCGCGCAACTTCGACGCGCTCTTAGCGCGGCTGCGGGAGACGACCGACGCGCCCGTCGTCGTCACCAACATCCCCGACATCTCGCCCGCCCCGGCCGTGCCCGCCTTCGCCCGCGCCGAGGCCGCGCGCCGCATCGCGCTCTTCAACCAGCGGCTCGCCGAGATCGCCGCGCGCTACAACGTCACGGTCGTGGACGCCTACACCATGAGCCGCGACATCATCCCCGCGCACCCGGAGTTCTTCTCGGCGGACGGCTTCCACCCCAGCGACGAGGGCTACGAGTATTGGGCCAAGATGCTCTGGCCGGCGGTCAAGCCCGCCATCGGCGCGGAGTGAGTAGCAACACGCGCGGGCGGCTACTTGACGGTGAAGGTCTCGGACTTCTGATCCTTCTGCTCGCCTTTCTCGTTGAGCATGAGGACTTCGAGTTTGTACGTGCCGGGGGGCCAGCCGCTACTGACCGAGTAGTTGAAGGTGGCTGTGCCGCTCGCCTCGAAGTCCAGTTCCTTCTCCGTGCCGGGGATGACCTGGCCGGACTGCTCGCCCTCCACCTTGTCCACGAGGACGCGGCCCTTGACTTTGACCTTGCTGGGCACGTTCGCGATCTCGGCGACGGCGTAGACCGTGTCGGCGGGCGCGAACTCCGTGGTCGCCGGGTTGGCCTCCTTGTTCTTGCCGAGCTTGAGGCTGGCGATGTTGGCCGTCGAGACGCTGAAGTTGCAGGCCGCGGCGGCCGCGAGCAAGAGCAAGAGGCCGAACGCCAGCGGCCGTCTGTTAATTTTCATGTCCGGATTCCTCCTGCGCGCCCGCGCGGGCGGCGCATCAGTAAAAGCTAAAGTTAAATTGTCGGTGACGCGAGCGCACCCGGCCTTAAAGAGCGCCGACGCGTGGCCCGCCGCTGTTCCGCTTGAACCGGCCGAAGCGGGGCGAGAGAGATTTCTGCGAGGGGTGGACTCTACGTGATTCGGGTCGGTTTGTAAACCGCCTGCGCGGCCGCGTGGCGCGCCCCTGCTTACGTCTGTCGCGTTCCGGCTTACGCGCGGCGCTGTGTTAATATCTGGGCGGGAACGCGCGGGCCGGCGCGCCCGTATGACCGTGGCAGGGAGGTTCTGAACGAAGATGGACGACACGACGCGAAAGCCGAACTGCGGCGCGCTCTGCGACGCGCTGCGCGCCGCCTGCGCCGCGCCCTACGCGCTCCTGCCGCCCGACGCGGCACACCGCCTGGGCGACTTGAAGAAGAATTTCTGGGGCGCGGTCGGCTGGTTCGCCGACAAGAACATCGTCTGGGTGGACGAGGTCATCGCGGAGAGCGACCGGCTGCGCGCCCGCTGGCAGCAGCGCCGCGCCGAACAGGCGGCGGCCACCGCCGACGCGCCGCAAAACCCGACTTAGTTATTGCGGATTGCGGATTGCGGATTAAGAAGACAAGTGCTCGCTGCGACGCTCGTCTGTTCCTTTAATCCGCAATCCGCAATCCGCAATCCGCAATCCGGAGTGCTATGCAGGTTCTCTTGGCTGAGGAGTACGGCTTCTGTTTCGGCGTCGAGCGCGCCGTGGGGATGGTGGAGGGGGCGCTTCAGGCGGGCGCGACCGTGCGCACGCTGGGGCCGCTCATCCACAACACGCAGGAGATCAGGCGGCTCGAAGCCGGCGGCGTGGCGACGATTGACGAGCCGGCCGAAGTGCAGCCCGGCGTCACGGCCGTCATCCGCGCGCACGGCGTCACGCCCGAAGTGCAGCGCGAGTTGGAGGCGCGCGCCGAGCAGGTGATCGACGCGACCTGCCCGTTCGTGACGAAGGTGCAGAAGCTCGCCGAGCGCGCCGCCGCCGAGGGGCGCGACGTGGTCGTCGTCGGCAACCCCGACCACCCGGAGATGATCGGCGTCAAAGGCTACGCGCCCAACCACGCGCACGTCGTGCGCGACGCGAGCGAGGTCGCCGCGCTGCCGCCGCTCCACCGCCCGCTCGTCGTCTCGCAGACGACGATCAAGCTCGCCACGTTCCTTGCGGCCGCCGAGGCCGTGCGCCGGAAGGCGGACGCCGAGCCGCAGATCGTCAACACGATCTGCTCGGCGACGCGCGACCGGCAGGACGCGGCGCGCGCGCTCGCCGGCCAGGTCGAGGCCTTCTACATCATCGGCGGCAAGCACTCGTCGAACAGCATCAAGCTGCTCTCGGTCTGCCAGGAGCAGTGCCCGCGCAGTTTCCTGATCGAGACGCCGGAGGAGATCAACCCCGAAGACCTGCGCGGCGTCGAGCGCGTCGGCGTGACCGCGGGCGCGTCCACGCCCAACTGGCTCATCGAACAGGTCGTCGCCCGCCTGCGCGAGATCGGCGGATAAAACGTCCGCCGTCCGTGGTCAGTTGGCCGTTCTCGTTTCGTTACTTGTTCATCCCTCTTCGGCGCTCAACTCGCGCCGGAAGTTTTACATCGCAGAACAGGGCTAAGACGTTCTTCGAGAGAACCTCTTACGCGGGCCGCGTGTTGTCTTGGCCGACGACACCTGACCGCCGTGCGGAGTTCTCTCTCTTCATGTCGAACCGACGTTGACTCGTGTCTTATCTGACCGGCACGCGCCTAAAGCGGGCGCGCCGAACCGGAAGGGGCCGGCAGTTGGAACAGCAGCACGCAGCCTTTAGCGGTGGGGAAACTCATGAGTCAGTCAAGCAATCATAAGGGACAAGAGGGTGACGCGGAGTCGCGTCTGGCGACCGGCAGTGCCGGTTTAGATGAAGTCCTCAACGGCGGGTTCCCGGCCAACCGCCTCTACCTGGTGGAAGGCGACCCCGGCACGGGCAAGACGACGCTCGCGCTCCAGTTCCTGCTCGAAGGCGCGCGCCGCGGCGAGCCTGTGCTCTACGTCACGCTCTCGGAGACGGAGGAGGAGTTGACCGCCGTCGCGCGCTCGCACGGCTGGTCGCTCGAAGGGATCAACCTGCACGAGCTAGTGCCGCCCGCCGAAAGTCTGAAGACCGAGGAGCAGTACACCATCTTCCACCCGTCGGAGGTGGAACTGGGCGAGACGACGCGGGCCGTGATCGAAGAGGTCGAGCGCATCCAGCCCCGCCGCGTCGTCTTCGACTCGCTCTCGGAGATGCGGCTGCTGGCGCGCGATCCCCTTCGCTACCGGCGGCAGATACTCGCGCTCAAGCAGTTCTTCGCCGGCCGCCGCTCGACCGTCCTGCTCCTCGACGACCGCACCTCGGCCGACACCGACCTGCAAGTTCAGTCCATCGCCCACGGCGTATTGATGCTCGAACAGTTGGCGCTGGACTACGGCGCGGAGCGGCGGCGGCTGCGCGTCTCGAAGCTGCGGGGCAGCCGCTTCCGCGGCGGCTTCCACGACTTCACCATCCGCACGGGCGGCGTCGAAGTCTTCCCGCGGCTGGTCGCGGCCGACCGCCGCCGCGAGTTCACGCCCGAGTCGGCCGGCAGCGGCGTGCCCGCACTCGACGCGCTGCTCGGCGGCGGTCTCGACCGCGGCACGGCCACGCTCGTCCTCGGCCCCGCCGGCTGCGGCAAGTCGTCGCTCGCGGCCCACTTCGCCGCGGCCTCGGCCGCGCGCGGCGAGCGGGCCGCCGCCTTCATCTTCGACGAGGGCGTCAACACCTACCTGAGCCGCGCCGCCGGGCTGGGGACGGACTTGCGCGCGGAGGTCGAGGCCGGGCGGCTGACGGTGCAGCAGGTTGATCCGGCCGAGTTGTCGCCGGGCGAGTTCGCGCACACCGTCTGCGAGGCGGTCGAGCACGACGGCGCGCGGCTCGTGATCATTGACAGCCTCAACGGCTACCTGCAAGCCATGCCCGACGAGCGCTTCCTGACGGCGCAGATGCACGAACTGCTAACGCACCTCAACCAGCAGGACGTCGTGACGCTGCTGGTCATGGCCCAGCACGGCTTCATGGGCGCGATGTCGTCGCCCGTGGACGTGAGCTACCTCGCCGACACGGTCGTGCTGCTGCGCTACTTCGAGGCCGCGGGCGCGATCCGCCGCGCCATCTCGGTCGTCAAGAAGCGGACGGGGCCCCACGAGGACACGATCCGCGAGCTGCGCCTGTCGGCGGCGCGCGGCGTCGAGGTCGGCGCGCCGCTGACGGCGTTCCGCGGCGTGCTGACGGGCACGCCCGTCCTCGCCGAAAACGCCCGCAAGTCCAGTCCGCTGTTCGGCGGTGATGATGACGAGGACTGACCACGAAGAGCGCGACGGGCGCGTGCTGCTGCTCGCGCCGACGGGGCGCGACGCCGACCTGACGGGCCGCTACCTGTCCGCGGCCGGCATCGCCGTCGAGGTCTGCGCCGGGATGGAGGAGTTGTGCGCGGAGTGCCGCGAGGGGGCCGGGGCCGCGCTCATCGCCGAGGAGGCGCTGGCGGCCGACGACCGCCGCCGCCTGCTCGACACGCTCGGCGAACAGCCCGCTTGGTCTGACTTCCCGCTGGTCGTCCTGACGACCGGGGGCGAGGGGGCGGCCGCCGACGCGGGCGCGCTCAAGGCGCTCGGCGACGTGGCGAACGTGACGCTCGTCGAGCGGCCCACCCGCGTCATCACCATCCTGAGCGCCGTCCGCGCGGCGCTGCGCGCGCGCCGCCGCCAGTACGAGGTGCGCGCCCACTTGGCGGCCGAGCGGCGCGCGCAGGAGGAGCGCGCGCGCCTGCTCGAAGAGGCCGTCGCCGCCCGCGCCGAGGCCGAGGCCGTCAACCGCACCAAGGACGTTTTCCTCGCCACGCTCTCGCACGAGCTGCGGACGCCGCTCACCGCCATCCTCGGCTGGACGCGGCTGCTGCGCGACGCGGGGCTGGACGCCGCGGCGGCCCGGCACGGGCTGGAAGTCATCGAGCGCAACGCCGAGGCGCAGCACCAACTCATCCGCGATCTGCTGGACGTGTCGCGCATCATCAGCGGCAAGCTCCGGCTCGAAACCCGGCAGGTCGGCCTCGCGCCCATCGTCGAGGCGGCGCTCGACTCCGTGCGGCAGGCGGCCGACGCGAAAGCCATCCGGCTCGGCGCGGAGTACGAGGCCGAGACCGATCTGGTGACGGGCGACCCCGACCGGCTTCAGCAAGTCGTGTGGAACCTGCTCTCGAACGCCATCAAGTTCACGCCGAAGGGCGGCGCGGTCGGGGTCCGCGTGGAGCGCCACGGGTCGGACGTTCGCGTCCGTGTGAGCGACACGGGTCAGGGCATCGCGCCGGAGTTCCTGCCCCACGTCTTCGAGCGCTTCCGGCAGCAGGACGGCTCGACGACGCGCGAGCACGGCGGGCTGGGTCTCGGTCTCGCCATCGTGCGCCACCTGGTCGAGCAGCACGGCGGGCGCATCTCGGCCGAGAGCGCGGGCGAGCAGCGCGGTTCGACTTTCACGATCAGCCTGCCCGTCGCGCCGGTGAAGGCGGCGGCGCAGACGCCGGAGGGCGCGGAGCAGCCGCCGTCGCACCGCGCGCCCGAAGACGAAGCGCCGCTCGACGGCGTCCGCGTCCTCGTGGTTGACGATCAGCCCGACGCGCGCGAACTGCTGGCGCTGGTGCTCGGGCGGGCGGGCGCGGCCGTCTCGACGGCGGCGTCGGCCGCCGAGGCGCTGGCGTTGTTCGAGCGCGCGGGCGTGGACGTGCTGGTCTCCGATGTCGGGATGCCCGTCGAGGACGGCTACGCGCTCGTCGGTCGCATCAAGGCCATGAATAGAGGTCTCGTCCCGGCGGTGGCCCTGACGGCTTACGCGACCGAAGAAGACCGGCAGCGCGCGCTCGCCGCGGGCTTCGACGCGCACGTCGCCAAGCCGGTCGAGCCGGCGGAACTCGTCTCCGTGATCGCCGGCCTCGCCAGACCCGGAGGGCCGGCCGCGTTGCGCGTTGACTGAAGCACCGGCGCGAGTGTTGACTGAGATGCAGCGCTCCGATCCGGCGTAGAGAGAACTCGAAGGGGGGACGTGATGGCGCAACAGTGTCCGCACCTCGGCGCGATACGCGCGGTGACGCCGAGCGCCGCAGGGTGTGAGGACTGCCTGAAGACGGGCGACCGTTGGGTGCATCTGCGGCTGTGCGAGACCTGCGGGCACGTCGGCTGCTGCGACAGCTCGAAGAATAAACACGCGACCCGGCACTTCAAACAGACGCGGCATCCCATCATCAAGTCGTTCGAGCCGGGCGAGGAGTGGGGCTACTGCTACGTGGACGAACTGTTCTTCGAGTCGCTCTGAGCTATGTCTGAGCTTTGCAGGAGGCGGTGTTAATGAAAACGGACGCGTGGCCGGCGCTGCCGCTCGAAGAATGGCAGGACACCTACGCGACGCTGCACATGTGGACGCAGGTCGTCGGCAAGATTCGCCTGGCGCTGACCCCGCTCGTCAACCACTGGTGGAACGTGCCGCTCTACGTGTCGGCGCGCGGGCTGACGACCACGGCGATGCCCTACGGTGCGCGCGCCTTCGAGATGGAGTTCGACTTCATCGCCCACCAGCTTCTCGTCAAGTGCGACGACGGGGCGGTCGCCTCCGTCCCGTTAGTCGCGCGCGCGGTCGCGGACTTCTACCGCGAAGTTTTCCAGGCGCTCGAACGCTTAGGCATCAGCGTGAAAATCTGGCCCGTCCCCGTGGAAGTGCAAGACCCGATCCCCTTCGACGAGGACTACAAGAACGCCGCGTACGACCCGGAGTACGCGAACCGCTTCTGGCGCGTCCTGGTGCAGACCGACAAGGTGTTTGAGGCGTTTCGCGCGCGCTTCATCGGCAAGTGCAGCCCCGTGCATTTCTTCTGGGGGAGTTTCGATCTGGCGGTGACGCGCTTCTCCGGGCGGCGCGCGCCCGAGCGCGAGGGCGCTGACGCCATCACGCGCGAGGCCTACTCGCACGAAGTCATCAGCCACGGCTTCTGGCCGGGCGCGCGCGCCGCCGGCCCCGTCGAGCGCGCCGAGTCAGACGGCGCGATCCACGCGCCCGCCTTCTACTCCTACACCGCCCCCGAACCCGCAGGCTTGAGCGCCGCGCCGGTGCGCCCGCAGCGTGCGTTCTACAGTCAGGCGATGAAAGAGTTCGTCCTGCTCTACGACGACGTGCGGGCCGCCGCCGCGCCCGAAGCGGCGCTGACGGAGTTTCTTCAGAGCACGTACGAGGCCGGGGCCGAACTCGCCGGCTGGGAACGCGCGGCGCTGGAACGGCCGGCGGCGGCAGGTTGACGGGCGCGACACTCAGCATCTTGCACACGCCGCCGACTTTATGGGCAAAGCCCTGCAAAGTTCATAACAGGCTCTGGCGACGCGACGGGGCCGTCGCCTCCGGCTCGCACGTGCGAGCCGGAGGCGACGGCCCCGTCGCGTCGC
>DASVPY010000104.1:0-76535 GCA_036389395.1 Pyrinomonadaceae bacterium | reverse complement strand
CCCCCCCCCCCCCCCCGCCTGCATCTACCGGCTTTCGATCAACCGCCGGTGACGACGACCGGCTCCTCGCCGTCGGTCGGCGCTTGCGGGTCGGTGCCGGTCGAAGACGTGGACGTGCTGGTCGTCGGCTGACTGCTGGTCGGCGCGCTCGGCGTGCCGCCGGTGACGACGACCGGCTCCTCGTCGGCGCTCGGGGTGGTGTCCTTCGGATCGCTTGACATGGTTTGTGCCCTCCTTAAAGGGTTGTTGCGGACGCCTACTGCGTTGGGGCGACGCATGCCGCCGTCTTAGATCTCGTAGATGACGCGCACCTCGTCCTCCGGCTTCAAGTCGAAGATCGGCTCGCCGTTGACTTCGATGCGCAGCAGCCGGGCGTTGGTGTTGCCGAACCGACGCCAGCCGGGAACTGGGCTTTCGCCGGTCAAGGTGTCGCTAACGTCGACGGTCACAGAACCGCCGGTGACGACGACTGGCTCTTCTTCAGCCATGTTCTGTCTCCTTTTCTGTGGTTAATGAGGTTAAGGGTTGGCAGCTACAAGCTGTTGAGCTGCGTTTGGGCTAATAGAACGTCTGGCCTAGTGAGATAACGTTCGTACTCCCCCGGCCCCCATGACTGTTGAAACTCCGCGAGCACCTGCCGGGCGCGAGCCGCATAATCGTGTGCCTGTTCGGCGTGACCGGCGTGGGCGGCGGCGCGCGCCGCCACGAGCCAGGCCCGCCAGTCTGAGTCGAGGCTACCGGCGCGGGCAAAATTCTGCTCCGCGCGCGTGGCGTTCGTCAAGGCCTGTGCGTCGTCGCCGACGGCGAGTTGCGCCTCGGCGACGGCGAGCGCGGCGGCGGCGACGAGCGCCGGGTAGCCGATCCCGTCCGCCTCCGCCAAGGCCTCCTGGCAGAGCCGCACGCCCTCGGCGGCCCGGCCCGCGCGCGTCTGGCTCAGCCCCAGCACCAGCTTGGCGCGGATGCGCACGTCCGCGTAGCGCTCGCCGGCCAGGTCGAGCGCCCGCTTGGCCTCCGTCCGCGCCGCCGGCCACTGCATGGTCGCCAGCGCCATCTCCGCGCTGATGACGTGCCCCATCCCGGCCAACTCCTGGTTGCCGTCGGGCCGGTCGGCGACGGCCAGGGCCTCTGCGAGCGGGGCGCGCGCCTCGTCGAAGCGGCCCATGCGCCAGAGCACGTCGGCGCGCTCGGCCTGGCCGTAGCCCGCGCCGATCTTCTGCCCCGCGTCCTGGCTGCGCGTGTAGCGCTCGTCGAACTGCTTCAAGGCCTCGCCGTAGTGCTCCTGCAAGGCCAGCACCGAGCCGATGCCCTCGTGCAGTTGCGGCACTAAGACCTGCTCGCCCGCCTGCTGCGCCACCGGCAGCCACTGGCGGAAGGTGGCGAGCGCGCCCTCGTAGTCGCCCTTCATGCGCTGCGCGCGCCCGACGAGCAGGTGGGCGAGGAGCGCCTCGCGCCGGTAGTTGCCGGACTCGTAGAACTGGAGCGCCGGCTTGATGTAGCCGGTCGCCTCGTCGGGCCGCCACTGCTGGAGCTTCGAGCTGGCGAGGTTGATCTGGGCGCGGGCCTCCGTGCGCCGCGCCTTGGCGCGCCGCGCCAACTCGAGCACCTGCGTGTAGTACTTGTCGGCCTGCTCGTAGCGCCCGAGGACGAGGTAGACGTTGCCGAGATCGATCAGGGCGCGCGCGGCCAGGTTCTGCATGTCGCTCGCCTGCGCCGTATCAACCGCCTGGCGGGCGTACTCCTCGGCCTGCGCGCCCTTGTTCTCGGAGGCGGCGACGGCGCTCAACTGCGTCAGCACGTTGACGCGCTGGGCCTGGTTGCCGGTGCTCTCCGCCAGCTTGAGCGCCTGATCGAGCGCCGCGCGCGCCTCGGGAATCTTGCCCAGGCCGCGCAGGAACATCCCGCGCTGGTAGAGCACCTCGGCCCAGCCTTCGGGCAGCGCGTCGGCGCGGTAAATCTCCTCGGCGCGGTTGAAGCAACTGACGGCGTTCGGCGTCAGCCCCTTGCGCGCGTAGAGCACGCCGACGCGCAGGAAGGCGGTCGCGTAGTGCGCGTCGAGTTCGGTCGCGGCGACGTAGTGCTTGATGGCCTCGTCCGTCTTGTCCGCCTTCTCGTAGGCCCGCCCCAGGTCGAGCCACGCCTGCGGCTGCTTGGGCAGCAGCTTGGTCAACTGATCGTAGGCGGCGATGGCGCGCGGGTAGTCGCGCTCGACCGTGGCCTGGATGGCTTCGAGGTAGCGCGCGTCGAGTTCGGGCAGCGCCGAGAGGTCGGGCGCGAGCGAGCGGGCGCGCAGCATCTCGTCCTTGGCCTGATCGAGATTGTCCAACTCCGTCAGGGCTTCGGCCGAGCGGGCGTGCGCGAGCACGAACTGCGGGTCGGTCTCGACGACGCGGGCGAGCGCCTTGCTGGCCTGGTAGTAGGAGTTGTCGCGCAGCAGATCCACGGCGCGCTCGTAGGCGCGCAGCGTCGCGCCGTCGGGCACGTGCACGCGCGGGCGCAGCAGGTAGGTGGCGAGCCACAGCCCGCCGATGAGCATGAGGATGACGCCCAGCATGGCCGCGATGGAGAGGCGCGGGCGGCGCAAGCCCTCGGAGAGCGTGACGAGCGCGCTGCGGTTGTGCAGCCCCGTGTGGCGCGAGATGCGCTCGACGGGCGCGTCGGCCGAGAGCGTGTAGGCGCTGCGGAAGGCGCGCAGGTCGGCGACCAAATCCGCGGCCCGCTGGTACCGATCCTCGGGGCGCTTGGCGAGCGCCTTCATGGTGATGCGGTCGAGTTCGGGCGGCACGCGCGGGTTGACGTGCGAGGGCGGCGGCGGCTCGACGTGCAGGACTTGGGCGGCGATCTCGATCAGGTTCGCGCCGCTGAAGGCGGGCTGCCCGGCGACGCACTCGTAGAGCAGCGCGCCGAGCGCGAAGATGTCGCTGCGCGCGTCCACGGGCGCGCCCGTGGCCTGTTCGGGCGACAGGTAGAGCGGCGTGCCGACGATCACGTCGCTGCGCGTCTTGACGCTCATCAGCGTGCGCGCGTCCGTGTCCACGGCGGCGAACTCGGGTCTGTCCTCGATGAGCTTGGCCAGCCCGAAGTCGAGCACCTTGACCTCGTCGCGCTCGTTGACGAGGACGTTCGACGGCTTCACGTCGCGGTGGACGATGCCGATGCGGTGCGCCTCGCCGAGCGCCGTGGCCACCTGCTCGATGATCTCGACGGCGCGCGCCAGCGTGAGCGCGCCCGCGCGCATCAGCACGCCGAGGTCTTGCCCGTGGATCAATTCCATGACGAGGAACGGGCGGCCGTCCTCGGTCTCGCCGTAGTCGTAGACGGTGGCGATGTTCGGGTGGCTGAGCGCGGAGACGGAGCGGGCTTCGCGCAGGAAGCGCGCGTGGTAGTTGTTGCTGTTGTTGTTGCCGTTGCTGGGGGCGGAGGGGATTTTCACGGCCACGCGCCGGCCCAGACGCGTGTCCTCGGCCACGTAGACCACGCCCATGCCGCCCTCGCCCAGTTGGCTGATAATGCGGTAATGGGAGATGACCTGCCCGATCATGGCGCGCTGACTTTCTGCCGGCTGGTGAGTGCGGGGCGGCGCGCGCCCGGCGCGTGTGCCGGAACCCGCCGCTGCTGACGCGTATCACGCCGCTCGTCTACCGGCGTATTCTGCGCTAAAGCGCGGAATAATATCAAGGCGCAGCCGCGCCGGCCCCGCAGATATTTCGCCGCCCGGCGCGCGCCGCCGAGCTAACGAAAGAGTAGTGGCCTATTTTCCGTTTTTCTCTGTGCGTCCTCTGTGCCCTCTGTGCCTCGGTGGTGAATGCCCCTTAAACCAGATTCACCACAGAGACACAGAGCACACAGAGGGGGCACGGAGGCTCGACAAATTAGGACGCTACTAACGAAAGAATTTTCTTGACGCCCGCGCCCGACAGGCATATAGTTCGGCGCGCTTCCCGATTCGACAACCGAACCCCGACCCCGACCCCGACCCCCAGCCCCGCTCCCCGTCCACGTCGTCGCTCCCCGTCCACGTCGTCGTTCCCCACCCCCCGCGCCTTGCCCTTGACTCACTTGCGCGCCCTTGTGCGGCCCCCGCCGCGTGGTCACGCCTGACCACCGTCTGCCTGACTGGGAAAACCGAGGAGGATACGAAGATGCAAGGTCTGAAGACCACGCTGCTGGGGCTATTTGTGTCGCTGCTCCTGCTGCCGGCCGTCTACGAGCGGGTCGGGCACAGCCAGACGGCGGGCAAACAGCCCACGGGCCAGGCGAACGTGGCCGCCGCCGGCGACGACGCCCTGCTCTGCCCGATTGACACCGAGTCCACCATCTGCAACTTCTGCCCGCGCCCGCAGGAAGCGCTGGCCGGCTTCGACAACCTGACGAACGGCATGGTCTCGCAGGCCCAGCACGACAAGAACCGGGCCACGTTTGAAGTCCGCGACCAGATTCTGCCCGACGACGTGCAGGAGGGCGGTCTTGGCCCCGTCTACAACGCGCAGTCGTGCGCCGAGTGCCACCAGAACCCGGTCACGGGCGCGATCAGCCAGATCACGGAGCTGCGCGCCGGCTTCAACATCTTCCCGTGCTCGCCCAACGTGGACTGCGAGCCGACGTTCCAGGACGCGCCCGGCGGCTCGCTCATCAACGACCGCGCCGTGGACATGCGCGTCGATCCCAGCGTCGTCGAGCCGAACATACAGGAGCGCGTGCCGCCGAAGTTCTCGACCGGCAACAACGCCGAGGCCAACGTGATGACCCCGCGCACCTCGCTCAACACCCTGGGCGACGGCTTCGTCGAGGCCATCTCGAACCAGACGCTGCTCGACATCGCCGCGAACCAGCCGAACGACGACACGAGCGGCCGCATCGTCCACGGGCAGGCCATCCGCGTGCCCATCGAGGAGTCGCCCGTCAGGGGTTGCCGCATCGGCCGCTTCGGGCACAAAGACCAACACGCCAGCCTGCTGTCGTTCTCGGCGGACGCCTACTTGAACGAGATGGGCATCACGAACCGCTTCTTCCTGATGGAGAACACGTCCCTGGGCCGCTCGACGGCCAACTTCGACTTCGTGCCCGACGACCAGGAGTGCGAAGACGGGTCGGGCAGAATCTGCGGCGAGGACGTGGAGAACGACATAGACGCCTTCACCGAGTTCATGCGCGCGACGCGCGTGCCGCCGCGCGACGCCGCGGTCGCGGCCCAGCAGGACGCGATTGACGGCGAGCAGCTCTTCAACAAGGTCGGCTGCGGCGTCTGCCACCAGCCGAAGATCATCACCGCGCCCGTCGGCACGGTCATCAACCTCGGCGCGTTCACCGTGCCGCAGGCGCTCGGCAACAAGATCATCCGCCCCTACGGCGACTTCCTGCTGCACGACATCGGCACGGGCGACGGCATCGTGCAGAACGGCGGCCCGACGACGCGCCTCAAGGTGCGCACCGCGCCGCTCTGGGGCGTGCGCACGCGCACGCGGCTGATGCACGACGGGCTGTCGCTCACCTTCAAGGACGCCATCAGCCGCCACGGCGTCGAGGCCGAAGTCGTCCGCGCGAACTTCGACGGCCGCACGGCCAAGGAGAAGCAGAAGATCATCACCTTCCTCGAATCGCTCTGACCGGGCCGTCCGCCGTCGGCGTGCACGTCGCAGCCGGGAGCGCGGGCATCCCTGCCCGCCGTGAGCGCGCCAGCGCGAATAAACAACAAGCGGCGGCCTTCAACGTCGAAGGCCGCCGCAACTTCGTGAGCGTGCTCACGCACGCTTGGCGGGCCGGGATGCCCGCGCTCCCGGCAGGGACGTTTTTACTTCCGCGCCACGGGCGTGATCTTGAGCGTGAGGCGCTCCGCGCCGCGCACGACGACGACCTCGTACTCCTCGCCGGGCTTCATCTCGCCGAGCGCGTAGGTGTAGTCGTAGACGTTGCGTATGTCCCGGCCCGCGAGCCGCACGATCACGTCGCCCGCGCGCAAGCCCGCCTTGGCCGCGGGCGAGTCGTCGCGCACGCCGTCGAGCTTCAGCCCGTCGGTGCTCTCGGCGTAAGACGGGATCGTGCCGAGCGAGACGCGGAAGCTCATGTTGCGCCCCTGCGCGCCGTCGCTTCGGGCCTGCGTGTAGGTCGGGCGCTGGTCGCGCGCGTCCACGGCGCGCGCCAGGTCGGCGACGTAGGCGACGACGCGCCGCGCGCCCTCGTAGTTGAGCTTGTCGGCCGTGTCGGACGGCTTGTGGTAGTCCTCGTGCGTGCCCGTCCAGAAGAAGAGCACGGGCACTTGCTTGCCGTAGAACGACGAGTGATCGCTCGGCCCGTAGCCGTCCTCGGTCAGCGTCAGCGCGAAGCGCGGCTGCGTGCTGGCGGTGGCGACCGTCTGCCCGTTCGCGCCGACGACGACGGGCATCTCGTGCTGCGCCGCCGCCGCGGCCGGCGAGTCCGCGCCGCCGCCCAGCGCGACCTTGAGGCGCACGTCGCGGTTCGCGCTCTCCACCAGAGTCTTCCACTCGGCGGCCGTGCCCGCGCCGCCGACGAGCAGTTTGTCGCCGTTGAGCCGGCCGATCATGTCCATGTTGAACATGGCGACGGTCTGCGCGAGCGGGCGTGACGGGTGCGCCACGTAGTAGGCGGAGCCGAGCAAGCCCTCCTCCTCGCCCGCGAAGGCGACGAAGACGAAGGTGCGGCGCGGCTGCGGGCGCGCGTCCGCGAAGAGGCGCGCGAGTTCGAGCAGCCCGGCCGTGCCGGAGGCGTTGTCGTCCGCGCCGTGATGCACGTCGCCCTCGCGCGGCGCGAGGCTGCCCGACCCGCCGCGCCCCAGGTGATCGTAGTGCGCGCCGATGACGATCACTTCGTCCTTCAACTTCGGCTCGCTGCCTTCGAGTATGCCGACGACGTTGGCGGCCGGCGCGGTGCGGCGCGTCAGATCGGTCGTGAGCGCGAACGCGATGTGCTGCAACGGCGTCGAGAAGTTGGCGCGCGCGGGCGCGCCCTGGGCGGGCGCGGGTTGCACGGGCGCGCCTTGCGCGGGGGCCGGGCGCAGGGCGCGCTCAAGCTCTTCAAAGGTCTGCGCGGGCGTGGCGGCGGCCTCGACGGCGCGGCGCGCGACCTGGCGCGAGACGAGCGCGACGGGCAGCCCGGCGTCGCCCGCCGCGTTGTCGTCCAGGCGCAGGCGCGCGTACCTGTCGTCTTTGAAGTTCTCCTCGCGCGTGATGAGCAGCAGCGCGCGCGCGCCGTGGTCGCGGGCGGCCGCGGCCTTGAAGCGCAGATCGTTGTAGCGCGCGAAACGCCCGTGCGGGTTGTCGCCGTCGGGCGTGCCCACGAAGGCGAGCGCGATCTTGTCCTTCGCGTCCACGCCCGCGTAGTCGTCGTGGCCCAGCTCAGACGCGGTGATGCCGTAGCCGACGTAGACGACGGCGCTACGCGGCACGCGCCCGTTCGCGCTCCACGCGAGCGGCTGCCAGTCTTCGCCCAGGCGCAGATCGACCGGCATGGCGACGGGCAGCGGGCCGGCCTGCCCGCCCGCCTGCGGCGTGAACGACATCGCGTTCTCTTTACCCGGCTCGACCGCCGCGACGTAAGGGAACGGCTGCAAGTAGCTCTTAGCCACCATCTCCACGTCGGGCCGGCCGCCGGCCGCGCCCACGCTCGCGCCCGGCTTCAGCCCCAGACGCTTGAACTCGTCGGCGATGTATTGCGCGGCCGCCTCCGCGCCCGGCGTGCCGGTGCGCCGGCCTTCGAGCTTGTCCGACGCGAGGTACGTGACGTGCGCGCGCAAGCGTTCGACGCTCGGCTCGGCCGCGAGCGCGGGGCGCGGGCTTTGCGCGCGCGCGGCCGTGGCGACAAGAGCCACCAGCAGCAACAGACTAACGACCGGACGGCGCGTGAGCTTTGGCATGATGCGCTTCTCTCTTTCGTTACAGCGAACGAACGGGCCGACGTTCTCCGCTTTCGTTAACCGGCAGACGTTTCTCTCTCTCTTTTACTGACCACCCACCACCGACCACCGACCACTGCTTTTCACTCCACCCAGTCGGCGATGAAGACGTTGGTGTCGCCGCGCGTGCGGGCGTTGCGGTTGGAGGCGAAGACCAGCCGCTTGCCGTCCGGCGAGAACATCGGGAAGCCGTCGAACGTGTCGTTGTAAGTTATGCGCTCAAGGTTCGCGCCGTCCGCGTCAACCGCGTAGAGGTCGAAGTTGCGCCCCTTCGGATCGTTGAGATTCGAGGCGAAGATGATCCGTTTGCCGTCGGGGAAGAAGTAGGGCGCGAAGCTGGCCGCGCCGAGTTTTGTCACCTGCCGCTTGTTCGTGCCGTCGGCGTTCATCACCCACAGCTCGAACGTGGTCGGCTCGATGACGCCTTCGGCCAACTTCTGTTTGTAGCGCGCGACCTGCTCCGGCGTCTGCGGGTGGTAAGCGCGGTAGACGATCTGCCGGCCGTCGCGCGAGAAGAACGGCCCGCCGTCGTAGCCGAGTTCGGTCGTCAGGCGCTTAACGTTTCGGCCGCCCGCGTCCATCGTGTAGATGTCGAGGTCGCCGTCGCGCGTGGAGGTGAAGACGATCTTCTTGCCGTCGGTCGAGAAGGTCGCTTCGGCGTCGTAGCCGGGCGCGGGCGCGAGCGGGCGCACGTCCGAGCCGTCCGGCTTGGCCGTGTAGATGTCGTAGCCGGCGTAGATGGGCCAGACGTAGCCCTTGGAATAATCGGGGCGCGGCGGGCAGGCGCGCGCGGCGGCGTGCGTCGAGGCGTAGAGGATGCGGCGGCCGTCGGGGAAGAAGTAGGAGCAGGTGGTGCGCCCCGCGCCGGTCGAGACCATGCGCACGCCGGAGCCGTCGGCGCGCATGGTGAAAATCTGATCGCACTCAAGCGGCTCGCGCTTCGACTGGAAGATCAACTGCCGGCCGTCGCCGCTGAAATACGCCTCCGCGTTCTCGCCCCCGTCAGTCAACTGCCGCACGTTGCGCAGATGTTTCTCTTCGGGCAACGCGACGGCCACGGAGACGCTCACGGGCGGCGGCGTCTGCTGCCGCGCCACGGCGGCGACGAGCAGGGCGAGCAGGCACGCGACGAGGGGGCATGTTCGTTTCATCATTTCGGCTTTCGCGCGCGGCGCGCAACGGCGCGGCCGCCGTGGGGTTCGGTCAGGTCGGCGGCTATTCTAACGCAAAGGGCGCAAAGACGCCGAAGGGCGCGCACTTTTTTGCGACCTGTTGGTTGCTAATCAATAAGCTAACTGAAGGTAATTGTGTACTTGACAGCCTTAATCGTAAGTAGGGTCTGTGATCTCGGGCCACAGGATTTTAATAGCGGCTCTTATTGCCGTGAGCCATTCGCCGTCGTCTACGGGCCAGCCCTCTTGAGCTATGAACAAATAACCTAAGAAGTCCGGTGTAAGAACACAGGCGTACTCTTCGTCTACTAAGCCCACCGCTTGACTATAAGCCCGCCAAGCGTGCGCTAAAGCCTGTGATTCCCAACTTACTAATTCCGGGAAGTAAGCTCTAAGCCTTACCGCAAGCGCTTCGTCGTATTCGGGATCAGATGAGCTGGGGCATGCGGCGTCTATCAGGCGCAAAGTGGTAGCGCACCTCTGCGGCATACAACTCATAGGAGCTTGGGTTCTCCTCTTCGCTCGGCTCTTCGTACATGACAGGCGGGCTATAGGTTGTCGTTATTAACCCACGTCTGGAACTGCATCATCGAAAACACGGCCAGCAATTTCTGGCTATCAACTTGGCGGCGTAGCCATGCCGCCGCCCCGCTCTTATAGCCTTCGCCGTCCAACAGAATGATGGCTGGGCAAGGATATTGCTCGCGGATATTAAGCACGTTATAGGGATACTTCTCGTCAACCGACCCGGAACTTTGTTGCCACTTACATTCGACGATGAGTTTATCAGGCCATTTATCAGGATGATACAGCATGAAGTCTGAGTATATCTTCGTGCCATAGATGCTCTCACAGGCGTTAATTTGCCGCGTGTATAAGGGCTGTGGCAGGCAACACGCGGCGATGAATCTTTTAGCGGGGATAAACGTGTACTTATGATCTTCCAAGGCGTGCAGCACGACGCGCTCTAAGGCATTACCGGTCTTAACAGCCCGGCCGCCTTGTGTCGGTTGCGCGCTTGGTGTGCGTGGCGGCATCAGTAGTTCGTGATGAGGTACTCGTCAACCGCGCCGCGTGCGTTCGGCTTACAGTTGACGGTGCGCGGGGCTTGGACGATGTGCAGATGGAAAGCCCGGTCGCTGTACAGGTCTTCGATGAACCGGGTCTTAGAGTTCGACAGCATTACCCTCACGCCTGCCTGGTGCAGTTCCAGCGCGAAGTCTCGCAACTCAACTTGATTCTGTTCCGTGAAGTTCTCGCGTGTGTAAGCCGTGAAAGAGTCGTCCGCCGTGGGGTGATAAGGCGAATCCAGATACACAAAATCCCCGGCTTGCGGCCTGGGGTCAACCTTCCGGTAATCGTGAAAGGTGATCGTCGCCTTTTGTAAAGCCTTGTGACAGGCCAGCAAATTCTCTTCATTGACGATGTTCGGGTTTTTGTAGTCGCCCATCGGCACATTGAACTTGCCCGACTTGTTGACGCGCCACAGCCCGTTGAAACAAGTCTTGTTTAAGTAGACGAATCTGGCGGCCACCTCTACCTCATCGGCCGGTTCCTCATCGCGCACCCTGTAATACTGTTCTTCCGAGTGGCCCGCTGCGAGTTCCTTCAGCCGCGCAATGAGGCGAGTCGGATCTTGCTTGATCTCCTGATAGGTGATGACTAAGTCCAAGTTATTGTCAGACAGGTACGCTTTAGTAATCTGTTCGACAAGGGCGAAAAAAACCGCGCCGCCGCCAACGAAGCACTCGTAATAGTTGTCGAACCCTGCGGGAAGATACTGCCTAATAGAGTTCATCAGACTGCGCTTGCCGCCGACCCACTTGACGAAAGGCTGCGCAACCGGCCCTTGCGCTTCGACAAGCGGCTGCTCAGGCGAGTCGGCGAGCGCGCCCTTGTGAACGGTGAATGAACTCTTATCAACAGGGTTCTTTAGCGGCGGGGTGTCGAGCATGATTTTGGTAGCGTCTCCGAAGTCAATGAAGGGCTGTTGGGGTTCGGCGGCAGAATCGCTCTGCGGCTCCCGTGGCTTGGGCTTGCCTTTCGCTATCATTGTCATGCTGCCTGTGGGTCTTTGCCCGTCAGCGTTTTCGACAAAACTCGGTCGTCACACTCGCTCAACACATCATCGAACCGTGCGACTCGCCGCTCCTGCTCGTGTTGTACCTGTGACCGAACTCCGCGCTAACGGTTGTAGATGCTGCGCGCCGACCTGCTGCTATATGCCGAAGATGTCGCGCTTCAACAGACCTTAATAACGTTCGATAGTATTGGGTTAAAACGCCGCCGCGCGCGTAAGTGCCGTGGCCGTGCCGAATAGTATCATGCCTGTACTCAGGCGCAAGGCCATTGTAAGAAGCAAGCTCGTCAGCGACGCTCCGCACGCCCTTTTCCGCCTCCTCGCGCAAGACTATCTGCAATGCGGCGGCATCAACATTGCTCCTACGCCCCTTTGACAGCGGTCGCGCATGGCCGATTCGGCTACTTGCCGTCAGCCGTTCGTGCGCTCGAACTCGCGCATGAACTCGACGAGGGCTTCGCAGCCGGCGCGGGGGAAGGCGTTGTAGATGGAGGCGCGGATGCCGCCGACGGAGCGGTGGCCTTTGAGACCGTCGAGACCTTGGGCGGTCGCCTCCTGGGCGAATTTTTTCTCCAACTCTTCGGAGGGGAGGCGGAAGGTGACGTTCATGATCGAGCGGGCTTCGCGGGCGGCGTGGCCGCGGTAGAAGTCGGTGGCGTCAATGGCGTCGTAGATGAGTTGCGCCTTGGCTTCGTTCTGCGCGCCCATGGCGGCGAGGCCGCCCTGGTCTTTGACCCAGCGGCAGACGAGGTTCAGGATGTAGATGCCCCAGGTGTTCGGCGTGTTGTAGAGCGAGTCGTTCTCGGCGTGCGTGCGGTAGTCGAGCATCGTGTGCAAGCCCGCCGGGATGCGCTCCAAGAGATCGTCGCGGATGATGACGACGGTGACGCCCGACGGGCCGAGGTTCTTCTGCGCGCCCGCGTAGATGAGCGCGTACTTTGACACGTCCAACGGGTGCGCGCAGATGTCGGACGAGGCGTCGGCGACGAGCGGCACTTGGCCTACGTCCGGCTCGCCCTGCCACTCGACGCCCTCGATGGTCTCGTTCGTCGTGATGTGGACGTAGGCCGCCGCGGGATCAAGTTTCAACTCGCCCTGATCGGGCGTGCGCGTGTAGCGGCTGTCGGCCATGTCGGCGGCGACCTTGGGCGCGCCCTGCCGCTTGGCCTCCTTCAAGGCCTTCTTGCCCCAACTGCCGGTGATGACGTAGTCGGCGCTGCCGCCCGCGGGCAGGAGGTTCATGGGGATCATCGAGAACTGCAAGCTCGCGCCGCCTTGCAGGAACAGCACCTTGTAGCCGGCGGGGATGCCGAGCAGGTCGCGCAAGCCCTGCTCCGCGCCGTGCATGATCTCGTCGAAGGTCTTCGAGCGGTGGCTGATCTCCATGACCGACATGCCGACGCCCGGCAGACTCAACATCTCTTGCTGCGCCTGCGCCAGCACCGGCTCCGGCAGCACGGCGGGGCCGGCGCTGAAGTTAAAGATTCGCTCTGTCATTGTTCTTATCCTCAGAAGTCAGAAGTCAGGAGCCAGAAGCCAGAAGCAGGAAGCAGGAAGCTGTAGGCAGTAGGCAGAGGGCAGTAGGCAGGCGGAGTCCAAAGTCTAATGTCCAAGGTCTAAAGTCCGAAGTCCAACGTCCAAAGTCTAAAGTCCGAAGTCCGGCCGACCTTGGACTTTGGGCGTTGGACTTTAGACTGACCATTGCCTACTGCCTACCGCCCTCCCCTTCCGGCTTCTGGCTCCTGACTTCTGGCTTCCGCGGTTTAAAATTCGTGCGAATGGCGCTGCCGGCGATGCGCGTCACGAGCGCGCGCGGCACGAGCCGCTCGGCCTGGGTTTGCAGGTAGTTCAACCAGCCGCTGATGACGTGGCTGCGCCCGCGCCTGAGCGCCGCGAGCGCGGTGTCCACGACCGCTTCGGGCGTCTGCGCCATGCGCAGCGGCGGCTGTTCGATCTGCGCCGCGTCGAAAAAGTTGGTCGTCGTCACGCCGGGGCAGAGCGCCAACACCTTGACGCCGTGCGCGCGGTTCTCCTCCCACAGCGCCTCGGAGAACGAGAGCACGAACGCCTTCGTCGCGGCGTAGGTCGCCATGTAAGGCACGGCCTGGAACGCGGCGGTCGAGGCGACGTTGACGATTGCGCCCCGCCTGCGCTCGCGCATCGGCGCGAGGTACAGGTGCGTCAGCGCGACCAGCGCCTTGACGTTCAGATCGATCATGGTCAGCTCGCGCGCCGGGTCGAGTTGTAGGAACTCGCCCATCGAGCCGAAGCCGGCGTTGTTGATTAACGTCTCGACCTCCAGGCCGCGCCGCTCCGTCTCGTCGAACAACTGCCGCGGCGCGTCCCCCGCGCTCAAGTCGAGCGCGACCGACTGGCACGTCACGTCGGCGTGCGCGCGCCCCAACTCGTTGCAGACCGCGTCCAGACGCTCGGCCGAGCGCGCGACCAAGACGACGTGCTCGCCCCGCGCCGCCAGCCGCCGCGCGAAGACCTCGCCGATGCCGCTCGACGCGCCCGTGATCAGAGCCGCTTTCATCTTAGGTAACTTCCTGCAGCCTTAACTCCAATTCATTGTGCGGATGTGGTTGAAATTGATTACATCTACGCCATGCTTCTCTAAATACCCGACCAGCCGGAAATCATCGGTCAGAACCAGATACTGGCCCTGCGCCAAGTTCAAGATTCCAGCGTCCGTCAACCCCAGCTTGAGAAAAAAAGGTGTGGAAGATACTTCCATGCTTGTTATGTAGTGCTCTTCCAGAACGGTAAGCTGGTCTGCAAACTTCGGGTAGAAAGCAATCTTAAGATTCTCCGACAGTTGATTTGCGAGGCTATTAACTTCTGTGAGTATGTTGGGAGTTGTTACGACTTTGCGGAAGTATTTAAAAAAACCCAACAGGGTATAGAAATCCTCGACCGCGAATATCATCGTGCGCTTGAACCTTGGGATGCGCTGAGGGTCATATATACCTATGAAATACAAGAGCAGCAGATTGGTATCAACCAGAATGCCCTTGCTTTGGTATCGCGTCAGCAGTTCCTTAAGCTGCTGCATGTTGTAGCTCTCTAATTTTCATGGATAAGACTTCGCCGGAGTCTCTATCGACTTTGAATATTTTGTAATCTCTCCGTCCAATTCCTAACATTGAATTGACAGAGCTAGCTGGCGGGGGGAAACTTAAGGTTATAAGCCAGTATCTCCCGTCTTCCGACAACTCGACCTCTTCCAGCCGCACATCTGAAATAGTCCGATCCGAGTAAAGGCCAGTAACAAAATTAGAGGCAGATTGTGCTGCTTGCTTCACGTCAATCATAGTCGCTATCTCCGCATTTGAACATCGGACTGGCACCCATTCTAGCTTCTTAGTTCCAACAGATCGAGTTCGATGATGTCGGCATTCTCGGCGCGCAGGCGTTCGAGCGTGTCAGTTGCAGGCGCGGCTTCGAGGTTGATGCGGGCGACCGCGGCCTCCGCGCCCTCGAAGACGATGTTCTCCATCTCCTGCACGTTGATGTCGGCGGCGCGGATCGCGCCGAGGACTTGCGCCAGCACGCCGGGCCGGTCGCGGTGGCGCACCACGAGCAGGTGCGTCGCGGGCGTGCGCCGCGCGAGGTTGACGACGTTCGGGACTTTGCCCGTCTCCTTGAACGTGCGCACGATGCGGACGGTCTCGGCGGCGATGGCTTCCTGCGCCTGATCGGTCGAAGCGCCGATGTGGTGCGTGCCGTAGAGGTTCGGCTCGCGCGCGATCTCGTCGGCGAACTCACCCGTCGCCGTGCCCGGCTCCTGCGCGTACACGTCGAGGCCGGCGCGCACGCCGCGCTCGCGCATGGCGCGCACGAGCGCCGCCTGATCCACCACCTCGCCGCGCGCCGTGTTGATGAAGTACGCGCCCGCGCGCAGTGCGTTGAAGAACTCCGCGCCGAGCAGCCCCCGCGTCTCCGGCTTCAACGCGACGTGGACGCTCACGATGTCGGCGGCGCGCGCCACGTCGAGCGGACTCTCGACGCGCGTGACGCCGAGTTCTTCGGCGCGCGCCGCGGTCAGGCTCCGGCTCCAAGCGACGACCGGCATCCCGAAGGCGTGCGCGCGGCGGATCACTTCCTGCCCGATCTGGCCCGTGCCGACGAGACCGAGCGTGCGCCCGTAGAGACCGCGCGCCTGCGAGAACTCTTTCTTGTTCCACTGGCCCGCGCGCAAGGCCGCGACGTTGTCGGCCACGCGGCGGTCGAGCGCGAGGATGAGCGCGAAGGCCAACTCGGCCACGGCGACGGAGTTCTTGCCCGGACAGTTCGAGACGTAGATGCCGCGGCGCGACGCGGCCGCCACGTCAATCGTGTTGTAGCCCGCGCCCGCGCGCACGACGAGCTTCAGCGGCCCCGCCGCCATCATCGGCTCGGTCACTTTCGTCGAGCGCACGACGAGCACGTCCGGCGCGTACGCGCCGACCGCCTCGACCAGCGTCTCGTCCTTCACGTCCGGCTGGTACGAGTAGTCGCAGCCCGCCGCCTCCAACCCGTCGCGGCCCGTCTGTTCAAACTTGTCGGCGATCAAAACGCGCATGGGAAGCTCCGAAAAAGAAGTCAGGAGTCAGAAGCCAGAAGCCAGAAGCCAGAAGCCAGCAGAAGGAACATGGAAGACGGAAGACGAAAGGGCAGCTATTCATTCCGGCTTCTGGCTCCTGGCTTCTGGCTGCCTGCCTTCTAAATCGTATGGATCAACAATCCGTCGCGCAGCTTCGGCTCGAACCAGGTGGACTTGGGGGGCATGATCCCGTTGGCGTCGGAGACGCGCAGGAGATCGTCCACGCTCGTCGCGTAGAGCGAGAAGGCGACCGCCGCGCGGCCCGAGTTGACGAGCCGTTCGAGTTCGGCCGGGCCGCGGATGCCGCCGACGAAATCAATGCGCTTGTCCGTGCGTATGTCGGCGATGCCGAGCACGGGCGCGAGCAGGTTCTCTTGCAGGACGGACACGTCGAGCGCGGCGGTCGGGTCGGCGTCCGTCCGCGCCGCGCCGCCCTTGAAGCGCAGCCCGTACCAGCGCCCGCCGAGGTACATGCTGAACTGGCCGGGCGCGGGCGGCTCGGGCCGGCCGTTCTCGTCCACGTCGAAGCTCTCGCCGACGCGCGCGACGAAGGCGTCGGGCCGCAGCCCGTTCAGGTCTTTGACGACGCGGTTGTAGGGGAGTATCTGCACCTGATCGGACGGGAAGATGACGGCGAGGAAGCGGTTGTACTCTTCGCTGCCGGTGTGCGCGGGGTTGGCGGCGCGCAGGGCGGCGCGGGCGCGGCCGGCGCTGGCGGCGCGGTGGTGGCCGTCGGCGATGTAGAGCAGCGGCACTTCGCCGAAGCAGCGCACGAGTTGTTCGGGCGCGCGCGCGCGCCAGAGCGTGTGTTGGATGCCGTCGGGCGCGGTCAGATCGTAGAGCGGCTCGGCGGACAGTTCGGCCTCGACGAGCGCGTCGAGCCGACGGTCGGCGCGGTAGGTGAGGAAGACGACGCCGGTCTGCGCGCGCAGCGTAATCATGTGGCGCGTGCGGTCGTCCTCCTTGTCGCGGCGCGTGCGCTCGTGCTTGCGGATCAAGTCCCGGTCGTACTCGTCCACGGAGCAGCAGGCGGCGACGCCGACCTGCGTGTGTCGGCCCATGCGCAGCCGGTAGAGGTAGAGGCTCGGCGCGTCCTCCGCTTCGAGCGGGCACTCGCGGCGGAGACGTTGGAAGTTCTCGGCGGCCTTTTCGTAGACGGCCTCGCCGTAGATGTCCGTGCCGTCGGGCAGATCGATTTCGGGGCGCGTGACGTGGAGCAGGCTGAGCGGGTTGTCGGCGGCCAACTGCCGGGCCTCCTGCGTGTCCACCACGTCATAAGGCACGCTCGCGACCTGTTCGACTTTACCTGCGGGCGGGCGCAGCGCGCGGAACGGGTAGATGACGGCCACGTTCGGTGTACCTCGCTAACGGCGGAGATGTGTTGCTGGAGCTTAGCCCGTTAAGACTAGCCGCACACGGGGCCGTTTGCCAAGCGGCCGCGCGACTGGCAGCAAGCCCGTCACCGCCGGGAGCGCGGGCATCCCTGCCCGCCAAGCGTGCGCGAGCACGCTTACGAACGAAGCGGCGGCACTCAACGCTTGAGTGCCGCCGCTACTTCTTATTCGCGCTGGCGCGCTCATGGCGGGCAGGGATGCCCGCGCTCCCGGCGTAACGCGCCGCGGTCTTACTTGACGGCGCGTGCCGCGTCAACTTTCTGCGGGCCGTTCGTGCCGGGCGCGCCGGCCTCGACGTTGACGAGGAAGCGGAAGCTGCCGCCCTGCTGCACGCCCAAGACGAACTGGACGTTGACCGACGCGTTCGGCGCGAGCGCCCCGCCCGGCAGGTTGACGACGTAGGCCGAGTTCAAGCCGCCGCCCAAGGCTTGCGCGGGCGCGTCCAGCGCCGTGCCTTTGACGAGGATGTTGCCCGCGCTCGTCGTCACCGTCACGTCAATTGAATCGAGCGCGCGCAGGTCGGCCTGCGCGCCGCCCGGCGCGTAGCCCGGCGTGTTGAGCGTCGTGATGTCCACGATGCGGAAGCGCAGCGCCGTGATCATCGTGCCGGTCTTGTTCGTGAACCGGCGGCGGATCGTCAGCGTGCCGAGCGCGCAGTTCGCACCGCCGCATGAGTTCGCCGCCGAGTCGCGGACGCGGTTGGGCGCGGCGGTCGAAGGCGCTTGCGGCTCGATGAGCGCGGGCTTCAACTGCGCGTTGCGTTGCGCCGGACTCGCAAGGCTCTCCGGCCCCGGCGCGCCGAGTTGCGCCGGGCTGCCGTCGGGCGCGAGGGCGTTCGTCGAGACGAGCACGAAGTCCTGCGCGTTGTCGTTCGTGTCCTGCGGCGTGCCCGTCGTCTGCTTGCGCACGTAGGCGTACTGCGCGCTCGCGCCCGTTGCGCCGGTCAACGCGGGCAGCCCTGCACCCTCACGGTAGAGCGCGGCGGCGCTGCCCGTCGGGCCGGCGAAGCCGGCGGCGTCGAGGCGGTAGGCGAGCGTCAGGTGCGCGGGGAGCGCCGTGCCGAAGAGCGCGAGGCCCGCGCCGTCGCCCACATCCGCGTCGAAGGTTTGATCGGGCGCGACGGGCAGGCCGTAGCCGCCCGCAGCGCTGTCGTGGCCGAGCAGGTAGTGGCCGCGCGCGGGGATGACAGTGCCCGCGGGGATGACTGCGAGGACGGACGCGCCGTTGCCGGCCGCGTCGGTCGCGGCGAGCGCCCAACCGCTTGAGCCGTCGGCCGCGGCGATGGTGAGCGCGCTGTCGGAGTTGTTGTACAGCTCGACGTACTCGTCGCGCGCGCCGCTCGGGCCGCTCGCGCGAAACTCGCTGACGAGGAGCGGCGCGGGCGCGGCCTGCGCGACCGTGAAGTCGGCCGTCACGTCGCCGCTCATGTTGCCGACGGTGCGGCTCGGCGGCGTGAAGGCGAAGCCGGGGTAGGCGGGCGTCAGCGTGTAAGTGCCGTCGGCGGGCAGGGCGGCGGACGTGTATGAGCCGTCTTCGGCCGTCGTGATGTTGGCGGCGCGCGTGCCGGTCATGCTCAAGGTCGCGCCGCCGAGCGGGTTGCCCTGCGCGTCCGTGATGCGCCCGCTGACGTGGTAAGTCGTCAGCCCGTTTTGCGTGACGTTAATGGCTTGACCGGCGACGAGCAGCGTGGCGCTGCGCGGCGCGGCCTCCGTGTTCGGCGCGACCGTGTAAGAGAGCAGCCCCGTGCCGACAGTGCTCGTACCTAACGTGATCCAGTCGGCGCTCGCAGTCACCGTCCAGTTGCAGCCCGTGCCGGCGCTCACGTTGATCTGCGCGTCGCCGCCCGCGGCCTCAAACGTCTGTGTGGTCGGCGTGACGCTCGCCCCGGCGCACGGCGAGAACGGGTGGCGCGCGACGACGACCGCGCCGTCGCCGCGACCGTAAGCGTAGAGGTTGCCGCCGGGCGCGAACTGCACGGCGGGCACGGTGTTGGCCGTCTGCCCCGTGTAAGCGCGCAGCAGCGCGCCGTCCGCGACGCGCCAGAACAGGAGCGTGCCGCGGCCGCTGTCCTGCCCGCCGGCCAGAAGCGTCTGCCCGTCGGGCGCGTAGGCGACCGACTTGACCGCGCCCGACGGCCCGTTGAGGCTCAGGAGTTGCGCGCCGTCTGTGACGCGCCACAGGCTGACCGCCTGATCGTCGCTCGCGCTGGCGAGCCGCTGGCCGTCGGCCGAGAAGGCGACGGCGTTCGTGCCGTAGAGGCTGTGGTCTTGCAGGTCGCGGTAGGAAGAGTCAGTCAAGTTCTGCAAACGCACGCCGGGGTAGAACTGCGCCCAGGCGAGGAACTGTCCGTCGGGCGAGTAGGCGATGCCGCCGTTGGGCTGCTGCCCGTAGCCGAGCAGCGCGGTCTCGCGCCAGTCGGACGTGCGCAGGACGTGAATCCAGTTGCCCGAATAGCCGCCCGAAGCGGCGAGGCGCGTGTCGTCGGGCGAGAAGGCGACGCCCATGATGAAATCGGTCGTGGTCACAGTCCGCACGAGCGCCCAGTCGGCGACCTGCCAGGCCTTCAGGTTGCGATCCACGCTGCCGGCGGCGAGCGTCTGGCCGTTGTGCGCGAAGGCGAGCGCGGTCACGCGATCCGCGAAGCCCGTGAGCGTGCGCAGCAGCGCGCCGTCGGCGACGCGCCAGACCTTGATCGTCTGATCGTCGCTGGCCGAAGCGAGCAGACGCCCGTCGGGCGAGAAGGCGACGGCGTTGGTGCGCGCCGCGTGACCCGCGCCCGTCCACAGTATGTCGGGCGCGCCTTGCAGCGGCTCCGCGCCTTCGTAGACGGTGTAGGTCTGACCGCCGACGGAGAGCGTGCCGGCGCGCGGCGTCGTGCCGGTGTGCGGCGCGACCGAGTAGTAGACCGTGCCGCCGTAGAGTTGGCTGACGGAGACGGAGGTGATGTTGAGCCAGGGCGCGTTCGCCGCCGCCGACCAGACGCAGTTGCCTTCCGACGTGACGTTGACGAAAGCGTTGCCGCCTTCGTTCGTGAAGGAACGGTTGGCGGGCGCGAGGCGGACGTTCTGGCAGGCGGGCAGCGGCGTCGGCGTCGGGGTGGGCGTCGGCGGCGTCGGGGCCGCGCCGGGGCAGTACTGCCCGCCGGTGCTGTAGTAATTGCTGTCGGCCGTCCCGCCCCAGACGATCATCTTGCCGCCCGTCCAGACGGCGGCGTGATCGTAACGGGCTTCGGGCGCGCTCGCCGCTTCGGTCAACCGCCAGGTGTTCGTCGCGGGGTTGTAGCGCCCGCCGGTGTTCGTCACAGGCCAGCCGCCCCAGACGACCATCTCGCTGCCCGTCCACAGGGCCGTGTGATAGCCGCGCAGCACGGGCGCGCCCGTCGTCGTCGTCGCCACCCATGAATCGGTCTGCGGGTTGTAGCGCGCGCCGGTGTTGAGATACATGACGCCCGACTGGTGATAACCGAAGCCGCCGAAGACGATCATCTCTGTGCCCGTCCAGACCGCCGTGTGGTGGTAGCGTGCGTAAGGGGCGGTGTTCCGATCAGTGGGCCGCCACGTGTCGGTCGAGGGGTTGTAGCGCCCGCCGACGTTGGTCAGCGTGTCGCCGCCCCAGACGATCATCTCTGTGCCCGTCCAGACCGCCGTGTGGTCAACCTCGCCGGGGGGCGCGCCCGTGGTGCTGGTCGGCGTCCACGTGTCGGTCTGCGGGTTGTAGCGCCCGCCGGTGTTCAAGCCGTCGCCGCCGTAGCCGACGTGCCCGCCCCAGATGATCATCTCCGTGCCCGACCAGACGGCCGTGTACTCGCGGCGGCCCGTCGGGGCGTTGAAGGTGGTGAGCGGCGTCCACGTGTCGGTCTGCGGGTTGTAGCGCCCGCCCGTGTTCAGGTCGGACGTGTTGTGGCCGCCCCAGACGATCATCTCGCCGCCCGTCCACACGGCCTCGTGCTCCGCGCGCGGGTCGGGCGCGTTGAGTGTGCTCACCGCCGTCCAACTGTCGGTCGCGGGGTTGTAGCGCGCGCCGGTGTTGAGGTAGCCGCGGCTGTTCCGACCGCCCCAGACGATCATCTCCGCGCCCGTCCACACGGCCGTGTGCTCAGTCCGCCCGTCGGGGACGTTCGAGAGACTCGTGGCCGCCCACGTGTCGTTCGCGCACGAAGCGGCCGCCCGCTCGTCGGCTGCCGCCGCGGGCGTGGGCGACGGATTCGAAGAGTGAACTGTCAGCACGACCCAACAGAGCAGGGTCACGACTGTTACGGTTGCGACGAGGAGCCTCCGCGCGGATCGTCTGACATCGTTCTTCATAGCCGTCCTCTCAAGAAGCTCTGAACACGCCAAGGTCTGAGCACGCCCGCGGCGCGGGCCCGGCGCGGGCGCGCTGAAGTGTACAGCTAAGGCGCAGGTCGGACACTAGCGAGGGGCGTGTCTGGCCTGACGTTTAATCAGGCGACGAACGTCTGGTTGATCGAAACGGGGGAAACGGTTGTCGGGGGGCTTTACGGCCTTTCGCCGGATTATCGGCCGGCCGCCGCGCGCCGTCAAGGTTTTCGCAGTGGGCGCGCCCGTGTAGAATCGTCGGCGCAACGCACGGGGGGCGCGCGCGAAGAGTTAACTGCGAACGCGGGACGTTGATTGGCTGAGGCTGAACGGGAGCGGATAGAAACGAGCGATGAGTGAGCTGGCGAACCGGAGTTGCGTGCCGTGCCACGGCGGCGTGCCGCGGCTGCGCGGCGCGGCGGTGGCGGAGTTCGCGCGGCAGGTGCCGCCCGAATGGCTGGTCGTTGACGAGCACCACCTGCTGCGCCGTTACGAGTTCCCCAACTTCCGCGCGGCGCAGGCGTTCGTCAACCGCGTCGCCGCGCTCGCGGAGCGCGAGGGCCACCACCCCGACATCACCTTCGGCTGGGGCTACGTCGAACTGAAAATCTACACCCACGCCATCGACGGCCTCAGCGAAAGCGACTTCATCCTCGCCGCCAAGATCGAGACGCTCTGACGCCGCGGCCGCGCGCCGGCCAAGTCTTGACGAGCCGGCGCGAAATCCACCAGCGGTCTATCAAGCGAATATCGCGTTAGCGGAAGTAGCGTAGCCGCGTGAAGCCGAAGCCGGCAACGCACACGCGGGCAACATCGGCCGGGATGTAACCCGCCGCCCGCCGGATTGATTTTCCTAGCAGGAGCGAACAGCCATGCCACCCACCACCCTTTTCGTCAAACGCCTCGTCCTCACCGTGTTGTCACTGACCCTTTGGTCAATAACGTCGCCCGCATTCGGCCAGACACAGCCGGCAAACGAAATCCGCGAACTGCCGCCGGGGCAAACGCTCGAACGCGAGCTGACCGGCGCGGAAACGCACCGCTACAAATTCGATTTGAAGGCAGAAGAGTTTTTCCAAGTCCGCGTCGAGCAGAAAGGCGTTGACGTGTTGCTCAAGCTGCTGGACGCACGCGGCAACGCTTTGGCGACGATGGACAGTCCGAACAGCAAGGAAGGGCCGGAAACGCTCTCATTCATCGCCATCCGACCAGACAGTTTCATCCTGGAAGTGAGCGCCCTTGATGGCAAAGCGGGAGCGGGTAATTATTCAATCCGGCGTGCAGCCTCACGTCTCGCGACGGCACAAGACAAACGGCGGGTGGAAGTTGAGCATATCTTTGTGGAAGGCTTGACAGCGCGCAACACTGAGGGCCAGGAAGAGGTTGCGCTCAACAAACTCGCAGAGGCAGTTAAAGGCTGGGAAGAAGTTCAGGACAAGTATCTCACTGAGCTGACAGCACTGAATCTGTTTTTACTCTCGAATCAGTTGCCGCAGGATTTACTTGCAGAGGCCCAGAAACTCTTGGGTGAAGGTAAGTCGGAATCGCTCACAGCAGCCCGCGATAAATCTTTCAAAGCACTGGAACTATTTCGCCGATTTTATAGACAGTTAGATGAAAAACCATTCATCGACGTTCTGGCCAGAGGAACGTCGGCGCAGAAAACCGATTTTAAATTGATTACAAAATTCGGTGAGCTTAATGCGTTGACTACGATAGGTATTATCTTCACAAAAACAGGAAATGGGGAAGAAGGCGTTAAATATTACAAGCTGGCGCTGGCAGTGATTAAAGAAATGCGTTCCAGTGCAGAAGTGAGTTCTAGTAAAGGCTTCGTCGAGGTGGAACCGATTATAAATCTCCAAGAGGCATCAAACGTCTCGGCAGTCGGCTCAACTTTAAGCACAGGATTGAACAAGCCCAAAGAGGCTTTAGAGTACCTCAACCAAGCCCTGATACTTTTTCGCGTCATCCAGAAAGAGAATGAGAAGGACCGTGATTTCGCGAGACTTAGGGAGCTGTTAACGTTAAGAGACATAGGGAATAGTCATAAGAAGTTAGACCACCTGCCGGAAGCCCTAAAATTCTTTGAAGAGGCGCTGGCAATCACCCGAACGATGCGGGAGGGGAAATCATACGAAGCGCAATTGTTATTGCAGATCGCAACGATACATTTCTCAAATTTCAACAACGAGCAGTCATTGGCTGCTCTAAACCAGGCGCTGAAGCTCGCCGACGCAATGGGTGATAAAGCGCTTCAAGCAGATATTCTTAGTTATATCAAAGTCCTCTACTTCGATTTGGGAGACGAGAAGAGTTTCCGAGAATATGCTAACCAAGAGTTAGCCTTCCTACTTTCTCCGGCATATTTGCAATCAATGATCAACAGGCTGCAATCCCAAAATAATCTCGCCCTCTTACCCTCAGCGTCAGCTCCGCTGAATAGATCGGGTTCTATCGGGCAATTTTATGAGAAAACTTTCGACAGTCTCAGGCTGTTGCGGATAGGCAATGATTATAAGCTGCTCGAAGAATATGAAAAGGCACTGGAATATTATGAGAAAGCCTTAGCCGTGGCGCGGGAGATTAAAGAAGCAGAAGTAGAAAGTATCATTGCAACGCAGGTCGCTGACCTGTATGTAAAGCAGAAGCAATGGGAGAAAGCAATCGAGTATGCCAAAAGCTCGCTGGCCTTTGAACGCCAACGCTCGACAAGAAGCGACCTTGCCTTATCCCTGAGAGATGTCGGATACACTTATTTGGAAGCAGGCAGGCCGCAAGAAGCCCTGCCTTATTTCAACGAATCACTCGCCATCTGGTATGCCCTCGGCGCGGGCGAGAGCAAAACGGTTTACCGCCTCTATGACACTGTGCTTACTCATATAGCAAGAACATATGATGCGCTTGGTAATAGAAGACTGGCGATTGTTTTCGGCAAACTCGCCGTTAACGCGATTCAAAGAGCGCGCGGGCAGTTGCAAGGCTTTGATCGCAATTTACAGGACAGCTACTTGAAGAAAAACGAAAAGCCTTATAGCCGATTGGCCGATTGGCTTATCTCCGAAGGGCGGCTGCTCGAAGCCGAGCAGGTGTTGGCGATGCTTAAGGAGGAGGAGGTTGCCGATTATTTGCGCCGGGATAAGAATGAGGTCGGCAAACTTCAACTGCGCGTTGATCTGCGCCCGGAAGAAAGAGATGCGCTGCGGCGCTACAACGAGATCGCCGACAACGTGGCGGCGCTCGGCGCGGAGTTCGGCAAGTTGCAGGAGCTTAAGCGCGGCGGCGTCAAGCTGAGCGCGGAACAGGAGCGGCGTTACGACGACCTCGCCGCTCAAATCGAAGATGCGAACCGCAGCTTCCAGGTCTTCCTGCGCCAGTTGGCGGAAGAGTTCGCCCGACCCGGCAACAGGGCCGAGGATTTGCACGAAAAACTCGCGCTGCAATCGGATTTGAAAGAGTTCGGCGCGGGCGTGGTCTACCTCTACACGCTCGTCGGCGACGACCGCTACCGCGTCATTCTCGCCACGCCCGACGCGCAAGTTGCCGGCAGTTACGAGATCACGGCTGTTCGCCTGAATAAAAAGATCGAGGACTTTCGTCAGGCCGTAATTAACCCGAGTGTCGATCCGCGGCCGTTGGGCAAAGAACTCTACGACATCCTCATCGGGCCGGTGGAGAAACAGCTAGCCGGCGCGCAGGCGAAAACGCTGCTCTGGTCGCTCGACGGCAACCTGCGCCTGCTGCCGCTGGCGGCGCTGTGGGACGGCAAACAGTACTTCGGTCAGAAGTATCAGAACGTGACGATCACGCTGGCGAGTCTGCCGCGGCTGGGGCAGCCCGTCAGCCCGAACTGGCGGGCGTTGGGCTTGGGCGTCTCGGAGGCTAAGACGGCCACCGTTAAAGAGTTGAATGGCGAAACGCAAGAAGTATCATTCCCGCCGCTGCCGGCCGTGAGAAGAGAGTTGCGCTCGATTGTCCGCAGCGCTCAATCGCCCGGCGGCGTCCTGCCGGGGCAGAGTTTCCTGGATGCGGCCTTTAACGAACCCGCCTTAGAGACCCAACTGGCGCGCGGCTACAAAGTCATCCACATCGCCTCGCATTTCCAATTGAACCGCGGCGACTCGACGCGCTCGTTCCTGCTCTTAGGCGACGGCAGCGTCCTGACCGTGGACGAGATGCGCAACAACCCGCGCGTAGACCTCAGGGGCGTGGAGTTGCTGGCGCTGTCGGCGTGTGCGACGGCGGTGGCGGAGAAGGACAGCAGCGGCAAGGAGGTTGAGGGCTTCGGCTACGTGGCGCAGCAGAAGGGGGCGAAGGCGATCCTGGCGACCTTGTGGAGCGTGGCGGACGAAAGCACGCAGCTTTTGATGAGCGAGTTTTACCGGCTGCGCAAGGAGCGGCCGGGGTTGACGAAAGCCGCCGCCTTACAGTTGGCGCAGCAGGAGATGATCGCGGGCACGCTCCGGCCGTCACTGGCGGTGGCCAAGCTCAGGGGCTTAGGCGGCGCGGGGCCGAGCTTCGCCTACGACCCGAAGAGACCTTACGCGCACCCTTATTACTGGTCGCCGTTCATCCTGATCGGCAACTGGCGCTAAGTAAGGACGAGCGAGCGCGTCCTACGTACTTATCAATCTTCGCCGCCGCGCGCTCAGGGGAAGCGGACGACGGCGCTGTCCGTGGGCATCTCCAGGTGGCGGCGCTCGACCCTGAAGTTCGGGTCGGGCCGCCAGACGCCTTCCTTGAACGCCTGCGGCAACTCCACGCCGAGCACCTCGAACGAATCAATCACGAAGGGCAAGCCCTCGCCGTCGAGCGCGACGGGCGAGTCGGCGATGTGGAAGTGTAGGTGCGGCCCGACGGCGTTGCCCGAGTTGCCCAAGAGACCCAACACCTGCCCGCGCTTCACGCGGTCGCCGACCTTGACGCGCATCTTGCCGGGCTGCATGTGCGCGTAGAGCGCGTAACGCCCGCGCCCCAGATCGAGTACGACGTGATTGCCCGCCGCCGTATCGAGCGAGACGGGCACGGCCGGCGTGTTCGCGCTCGGATCGTTTTCCGGGATGTCGTCGCGCACGGCCGCGACCTCGGCGTCGGCCACGGCGACGAGCGGCTCGCCGTAGGCGTAGAAGTCCGTGTTCTTCGAGCCGTCGCCCGTGCGCAGGGCGTTCCAGTTGTCGCCGAACTTGCCCCAGTCGGTGGCGAAGCGTTGCGCGATGACGGCGCGCCCGTCAAACTCTTCGCCGTGCCGCCCACGGTCGCGCTCCGCGCGGGGCTGCACTGGACGCCGGACGGGCGCGCCGTGCGCTACGTGGACGACGGCGGCGGCGTCTCGAACATCTGGCAGCAGGCGGTCGCGGGCGGCCCGCCCGCGCGGCTGACCGACTTCAACGCCGACCGCATCTTCCGCCTCGCCTGGTCGCGCGACGGCCGCCGCCTCGTCTTCGAGCGCGGCACAGAGAACACCGACGCCACCCTCATCACCGACTTCAAGTAACTGGAAACCGCCCGCCCTAATGACGACGATGCCGCGCCCCTGTTCCTTGTCGCGCCAGCCGTTCACTTAATGCCGACGAGCGCCCGGTTGCTGGCCGCGCCGCGCAAGGTGACGCTGACCCACACGTCGCCCGCGGGCACGTCCGGCAGGCGGACGATCACCTGCGTCAGCCAGGGGAAGGCCGGCACCGGCCCGACGTACTCGACTTGCAGCGGGTAGATTCTGTGCGCGGCGTCCTCGGCCTGCGCGGTCACGACCGACAGGTCTTCGCCCGCCCGCAACGTCAGGTTGACGGCGAAGAGCGTGAGGCGCGTGCGGCCGTCCGCGCTGAAGTTGTGCGGCGTGTGGAGCGGGAAGGGATCGCGCATGAGCGTCACGGAGTCGAGCGCGACGGCGCGGCTGGTGTTCTCTTCGGTGAGGAGGAGCGGCGGGGCCGTGTCGGCGGGCGGGGTGATCGTGAAGTTCGGGAGTGAGACGTTGAAGAAGACGTTGCCGACGGCCTCGACTCGGACGCGGGCGGCGGCGGTCGGCGTGTAAGGGACGTTGATCGTGGCCGCGCCGACGTTGGGCGCGCTCGCCGCGAGGACGAAGGGGAAAGTCTGGCCGCCGTCGGTCGAGAGCGAGACGCGGACGCGGGCGCAACTGACGGGCGCGCCCGACGTGCCGGCCACGTCCCAGGCGACGGTCTGTGTGGAGCCTGCGGCCCAGGTCGTGCCCGCGCCCGGCTGCGTGACGGCGAACGGCCCCGTGCCGGCGTAGACGCGCACCTGCGTCGCGGCGCTCGCCACGCCGCCGCCGCCCGCGTGGTTGTCGCGCGCGGTCACGCGGAAGTTCAGCGTGCGCGTCGTGATGGCGCGCGCTTCGCCGAAGGTCGCAGTGCCGGCGAGTACGTCGGCCAACTGCGGGAAGGTGCGCGCCGGGTTGAGGGTCGGCGCGAAGGAACGGAAGATGGGGCGGTTGCCGTTGTCCGTGTTCGGCGGCCCCGCAGCGCCCAGATCGTACTGCTCCCAAGTGTAGGTGAGCGCGTCTGCGTCGGGGTCGCTGCCCGCGGCCGTGAGCGTGAAGGGCGTGCCCTGCGGGATGTTATAACTCGGCCCGGCGTTGACCGTCGGCGGGCTGTTGCCCGTCTCGGTCAGCGTGGGGCAGGAACCGCCGCCGCCATAGGTCGTGTTGCCGACGATCTGCTCGATGCTGGCCGTGTGAAAGTAGAGGTCGGTCGAGTGGAGGTCTTCCGCGCCGCAGATGGGGAAGTAGGGCGCGGCGGTGGCGGCCGTACCGCGGTAGCCCATGACGGTCGAGCCGCTGCCCGGCTCGTAAGCGGACGCGGCCACGCGGCTGTTGCCGCAGTCGAGCGTCGTGCCGTTGAACGTGTGCGACGCGCCGAGTTGGTGGCCCAGTTCATGTGCGACCACGTAGACGGCGCTCGTGGTTGACGGTTCGAGCGCGCGGAAGATGGACACGCCTTTCGCTTTCAGCCCGCCGACGCAGACGCTCGCCACTTCGCCCCGGCCCTGAAAGTAGTAGCGACCGGGGCCGAAGGTGTTGTGCCCGTCGAAGACGTGCCCGATGTCGTAGTTGCCCGCGCCGATCACGCGGTCGAGCACGGTCTGGTTCTGGTTGTACATCGTGTCAACAAGGTCGCTCGTGTAGGCGTCAGCCGCCGGGTCGGTGAAGATGATGCGGGTCTCGTCGGCGATCAGGATGAGCCGGAGCGCGAGGTCGCGTTCGTAGACGGCGTTGACGAAATTGATCGTCGTCGTGAGGGCCGCGAGCGCGCCGCCGACCGTGCCGCCGCCGTAGGTCTGCGTGAACTCGGCGGTGGCGGCCAGCGCGAGCCGATAAGTCCGCAGCGTCGCGCCGGAGACGAACGCGGGCGCGCGTGGGCCGCGCGGGCTAGAGGGTTGCGCTTGTGCGTCGGCCGGGTCGTTGGCGGGCGTCAGACATTGAAAAGAGCCTGCGCCTTCGGCCGCGTCGCGTTGGTAGTAGCTGACGTAAGCGTCCGCGTCGCCCGCGGGGTCGGGTTCGACGAAGACTGTGCCGCGGGGCGAGAGCACGACGGCGTGGAGACCGGCGGGCGTCGCGTCGAAGCGCGCCGTGGCGGCGGGTTCGTCTACGCCGCGCGCGCGGTAAGTTTTGATCGCGGGAAACTGCGCGGCGAGCGGCGGCTCCATGACCGGCGATTCTTCGACGCGGAAGCCGGCGAACGTGCCGTCGGGCATGGGCAGCGTGATGACGAGTCGGGTCGCGCGCGCCGCTGCGGTGAACTCAAACGGCGCACGACGCAGCAGGCGTGCGCGCGCGTCTTTGTCGAGCCGCAGACGGCGATAGCTCTTGGGCGGAAGCTTGTCCGCGCCCGCGCTGCGTGAGTGTTCACGCTCGGTGATGTCTTGCCACAGACCGTCCGGCGAGCGCCGGCCGGCCTGCGCGCGGGCGGCGGGCGGCGGGCCGTGTTCAGCGCGCGATCTTTCCGGCCAAAAGCTGACGGCGATGACGAGCGGGGCGAGGCAGAGGGGCAGCAAGCGGCTGCGCGGCGCGCGGCGCATCGGCCCGCGGCGCAGCGATAGGCGGGGGGCTGCGTTCGGCTGTCCTCGCATCGAGTGTTCTCCGTTGCGGTGTCGCTTGTGTCGCCGCCGGAACGGCGCGGGCAGGCTTCCCTGAGATGTGATTAGACGACAGACCCCGCTGAGAGTCGCTCAAAGACGCGATTTTTGACGTACAGAAACGCGTTTCTGGACGCGTGCGCGCAGGCTGTTCGGGGCGCGGCGGCGTTCAACGGCTGCCGTTTGCGGCGGCGGCTTTGCGGAACTCGGAGGGCGTCATGTTGGTGTGCTTTTTGAAGACGAGGTTGAACGAAGATTTCGAGTTGAAGCCGACCTCTTCGGCGATGGCGAGCACGGAGTAGTGTCGCTGCGAGAGATCGACCAGCCGCCGCTTGGCCTCCTCGACGCGGTAAGAGTTGACGAAGTCGGCGAAGTTCCGCTTCAGGCGCTCGTTGATGATGCGCGACAGGTGGCGCTCCGGGATTGACAGTTGCGCCGCCAGCTTTTGCAGCGTCAGCGCGCTGTCCGTGTAAGGCTTCTCCGTCTCCATGAAGCGCAAAAGCTTCTCGACGTAACGCTCCGATCTCTCCGGCGTCAGGTTCGACTTCTCGTACTTGCGCGCGGGCGGCGGCGACTCGGACGCGCCCGTCAGCGCCTCCGGCTTTCTAAGACCGACGTAGGCCAGGGCATAGACGAACGCGGTGATCCCCAGCGGGACGATCAGGTCTGTCTCCGGCGTGCTGAAGTAAGCACGCGAGAGCAGGCTGGCCGCGAAGTGCAGCACGCCGAGCACCCAGAGCGCCAGAAAGGTGGCGAGCAGAAAGCGGGCCTGAAAGAGCGCGCCGCGTTCGGCGGCCGAGTCGCGCCCGGCCGCCGCGCGCGAACGGCGCACCAGCATCAAGACGATCAGGCCGAGGTAAATAATGAATTGCAGAAGCAACAGCCCCGACTTGAGTCGGAACCATTGCACGCCGTTATAAACCGCGTACGAGCCGGGCTTGGCGGCCCCGCTCTGTAGGTAGAAGGGCAGCAGGTAGACGACGCAGAGGCCGAACGGGATGAAGTGCAGCAGGTCTCGCCGCTTGAAACGCGACGCCCTTGAGAGCAGCGTCTTGACGTAGAGGAACAGCAGCGGCGCGCCGAGAAAATAGAAGGGCTGATGAACCATCCGCAGGTGCGGGAGCGCCCAGATGTACGGCGTCTTACTCAGACTCACCCCGCCGATGCTGACCGCGATGACCGCCGCGAAGGCCGCCAGCAGACGGTTCGCCGTCCTGTTCCCGCGCCTGATACTCAACAGCGCGCAGGCCAGCAAAAGCGCCTGCGCCGTGCCCAGCAGGTTCAGCACCAATAACAGGTTCAGCGAGGCCCTCATGCGGCAATAATTATAAACCCTCCGCGCCCCGCGCAGGACGTTTATACGTGGCGCGCGGCGGGCCGGGGTGTTAAGCTGTCGCGCGACCTACCCTGACAATGTCATGACGACCGCCGACAACAGCGCCGTCCATTACCGCAACTGCACCATCTGCGAGGCCGTGTGCGGTCTCGAAATCACCGTCCACGCCGACCAGCGTCTCGACATACGCGGTGACAAGGACGACCCTTTCAGCCGCGGCTACATCTGCCCGAAGGCCGTCGCCCTCCAAGACATTCACCACGACGAAGACCGGCTCACACACCCCGTCCGCCGCACCCAGCACGGCTGGCAGCGTATCGGGTGGGACGAAGCCTTCGACGAGGTGGCGCACAACCTCAAGCGCGTGCAGGCGCGCTACGGGCGGAACGCCGTCGCCACTTACCAGGGCAACCCCGTCACGCACAACCTCGGCGCACTGCTGTTCGCGCCCGGCTTCATCCGCAGCCTGCACACGCGCAACAGGTTCTCCGCCACCTCCGTTGACCAACTGGCGCACCACGTCGCGGCGTACTTCATGTTTGGTCATCAACTCCTGCTGCCCGTCCCCGATCTCGACCGCACAAATTTTCTGCTCATCCTTGGTGCGAACCCGGCGGTCTCGAACGGCAGCCTGATGACCGCGCCCGACGTGCGGCACAGGCTGCAAGAGATTCGCCGACGGGGCGGCCGGGTGATACTCGTCGATCCGCGCGCCACCGAGACCGCGCGGCTGGCCGACCGCCACCTGTTCATCCGCCCCGGCACGGACGTGCTGTTGCTGCTGGCGCTGCTGCACGTCGTCTTTGCCGAAGCACTGACCCGCCCGTCACACCTCGCCGCCTTCACCGACGGCGTGGAGACTGTCGGCCGACTCGTGGCCGACTTCCCGCCGGAGCGGGTGGCGGCCGTTACAGGCATTGATGCGGGTGAGATACGCACGCTGGCGCGGGAGTTTGCCGCCGCCGAAGCGGCCGTCTGTTACGGACGGATCGGCGTCAGCACGCAGGAGTTCGGGGCCGCCTGCCAGTGGTTGATTAACGTGCTGAACGTCGTGACCGGCAACCTGGATCGGCCGGGCGGGGCCATGTTCACGCGCCCGGCGTTTGATCCTCTGAGCGCGCCGGAGGCGTTGGCCTCGCGGGGCGGTTTCGCCCGCTGGCACAGCCGCGTGCGACGGCTTCCGGAGTTCGCCGGTGAGTTCCCCGTCGTCACGCTCGCCGAGGAGATTCTGACCGAAGGGCCGGGGCAGGTTCGGGCGCTCGTGACCTTCGCCGGCAACCCCGTGCTCTCGACGCCGAACGGCCGCAAGTTGGACGCGGCGCTCGCCGGCCTCGACTTCATGGTGTCCGTAGACTTCTACATCAACGAGACGACCCGGCACGCGCACGTCATCCTCCCCCCGTGCTCGCCGCTCGAACGCGCGCACTACGATCTGGTCTTTTACATACTCGGCGTCCGCGACGTGGCCAAGTTTTCACCCGCCCTGTTTCAGCCGGGCGAAGGGGCGCGGCAGGACTGGGAAATCCTGCTCGAACTGCAAACACGCATGGAGCACGGCGGCCGGTTCGGCCGTCTCCTGGGCCGCGCGAAGCGGAAGTTCGTCAAACGATTCGTCGGGCCTGAAAGAATGCTCGACCTCGCGCTGCGTTTCGGCCCTTACGGCTCAAAGCTCAACCCCGCCGGCCGCGGTCTGACTTTGCGCAAGCTCAGAGAAGCCGTCCACGGGCTAGACCTCGGTGCGTTGCGCCCCTGCCTGCCCGGTCGGCTGCGCACTCCCGGCAAGCGCATCGAGTTAGCACCCGGAGTGCTCGTCAAAGACATTGAGCGTGTGAAAGCAAAACTGCTTGACGGTGCGACTCGCAGCGCACGCGACGGCGCGCTGCTGCTCGTCGGGCGGCGGCAACTGCGCAGCAACAACTCCTGGCTGCATAACAGTCACAGGCTGGTCAGGGACGGCGGTCAATGCACCGTCCTCATGCACCCGGCGGACGCCGCGCGGCGGCAACTGCGCCAGGGGCAAAACGTCTCCGTGCGCTCGGGGGCCGGCGCGGTCGTGCTGCCGCTTGAGGTCTCCGACGAGATGATGCCGGGCGTGGTGAGTATGCCGCACGGGTGGGGCCACGGCCGGGACGGAGTGCAACTCGCGGTGGCCCGCCGGCACGCGGGCGCGAGCGTCAACGACGTGACGGATGAGTTGACGGTTGACGCCCTCTGCGGCACGGCCGCCTTCAACGGCACGTGGGTCTTCGTCGAGGCCACGGACTGATCCGCCCCGCCCGCGCCGCCGAACGCCCCGCGCAAACTTATTCGTCGGTTGGGCCTCACCCGATGGTGTGTGTTTTATATCCGAATTGTATGTAACTCCGGAGCTTGGCCCGCACTATAATCGTCGGCACTTCGATCCGAGGACGAGCAAGCCCGCGACTGGCCGTCATACGGTCAGCGGCGCGCGCAGTTTTTTTGCGCCTCGACAAGAGTGCCAAAGGGGGCCTCTATGCCTTTCGTCATCTTCGCCGCGCCCTGGTTCACGGAGAACGCCACGCGCTTCATCGCCGCGACGGCCGCACAGCGTGACGTGCGGCTCGCCGTCGTCAGCCAGGAGCCGCAGGAGTACTTGGCCCCGCAACTGCGCGACCAACTCGCGGCCCACTGGCAGGTCGCCGACATCTTCGACGTGGGCCAGCTTGAGCACGCGGCCCGCCAACTCTCCGCGCACCTCGGCCCCATTCACAGGATGTACGGCGCGTACGAGCAGTTGCAGGTTCCGCTGGCTGAGGCGCGCGAACGTCTGGGCGTTGAGGGGATGAGCGCCGAGGCGGCGCGCAACTTCCGCGACAAGTCGCGCATGAAGGACGTGCTGCGCGCGGCGGGCGTCCCCTGCGCGCGCCACCGGCTCGCACACACCGAAGGCGAGGCGCGCGCGTTCGTCGCGGAGGTCGGCTTCCCCGTCGTCCTCAAGCCGCCGGCCGGCGCGGGCGCGCAAGCCACCTTCCGCGTGGACGGCGCGCAGGCCTTGGGCGAGGCGCTCGGCTTCGCCGCCCCTTCACACGAACAGCCGCTCCTCGTCGAAGAGTTCATCACCGGCGAGGAGCATTCGCTCGAAACCATCTCCCTCGGCGGGCACGCCGTCTGGCACTCGCTCACGCACTACTACCCGACGCCGCTCGAAGTCTTACGCAACCCGTGGATTCAGTGGTGTCTGCTGCTCCCGCGCGAGATCGACGGCCCGCAGTACGACGACATACGCGCGGCGGGCGGCCGCGCACTCGAAGCGCTCGGCATGGATTTCGGCCTCAGCCACATGGAGTGGTTCCGGCGGCGCGACGGCACGGTCGCCATCTCCGAGGTCGGGGCGCGCCCGCCCGGCGCGCAGATCACCACGCTCGTCTCGCGCGCGCACGACATAGACTTCCTCCACGCCTGGGCGCGCGTCATGATCTACGGCGACTTCGACCCGCCCGAACGCCGCTACGCCGCGGGCGCGGCCTTCCTGCGCGGCCAAGGCCACGGCCGCGTCAAGGCGATCCACGGTCTCGAACAGGCCGGGCGCGAGCTGGGCGAACTGGTGACGGACGTGAAACTCCCCGAAGTCGGGCAGACGCCCACGGGCAGCTACGAGGGCGAAGGCTACGTCCTCATCCGCCACCCCGACACCGCCGTCGTCAAAGACGCCCTCCTCCACCTCGTCAGCCTTGTCCGCGTCGAACTCGGCTGACGCGGGGTCTCGCGGCCGCGTGCCCAAGCTTCATCCCCCTGTCCGAGTCGAATGCCGTTTGGCGGCGGCCGGCTTAACATCGGCGTTCGGCAACTGGAGGGAGGCGTTATGTACGTCCTGATGATCTCGCCGGGGTATCCGTTGGAGATGGCGTACTTCACGCGCGCGCTGGCGGGGGCGGGGGCGCGCGTGCTGGGCGTGAGCGATCAGCCGGAGGGCGCGCTGGCGCACGAGGCGCGCGCGAATCTCGCGGGCTACCTGCAAGTGCCGTCGCTCGTGGACGAGGACGCGGTCGTCGAGGCGGTCAGGCGTTGGACTGCGCCCGTGCGCGTCGAGCGGGTCGAGTGCCTGTGGGAACCGGGGGTGCTGTTGGCGGCGCGCGTGCGTGAGGCGCTGAAGGTTTCAGGCATGACCGTCGCGGAGACGCTGCCGTTCCGCGACAAGGATCGGATGAAGCAGGTGCTCAACGCCGCGGGCGTCCGCACGCCGCGGCACGCGCGCGCCACCTCCGCCGACGAGTGCCGCGCGGCCGCGCGCCGCATCGGCTTCCCGCTCATCCTCAAGCCCATCGCCGGGGCCGGCTCTGCCGACACCTATCGCGTGGACGACGCCGCGCAGCTCGAAGCGACGCTACGGCGCTTGGGCCATCTCTCCGAGGTGAACGTCGAAGAGTTCATCGCGGGCGACGAGTTCACCTTCGACACCGTCTGCGTCAATGGTGAGATCGCCTACTACAGCATCACCAAGTACCGCCCGCACCCGCTGATCGCGCGGACGGTCGAGTGGGTCAGCCCGCAGATCGTGATGGTGCGCGACGTGGAGGCGGCGGAGTACGCCGCCGGGCGCGCGCTGGGCCGGGCCGTGCTCGGCGCGCTCAACTTCCAGACGGGCTTCACGCACATGGAGTGGTTCCGCAAGCCCGACGGCGAGGTCGTCTTCGGCGAGATCGCCTGCCGCCCGCCCGGCGCGCGCTCCGTGGACGTGATGAACTACGCCAGCGACACAGACCTCTTCGCCGGCTGGGCCGAGGCGGTCGTCCACGGCCGGTTCACGGAGCGCGTGGAGCGGCGCTACAACGCCGCCATCATCTTCAAGCGCGCGCAAGGGGCGGGGCGCATCCGGCGGATCGAAGGCTTGGAGCGGTTGCTCGCGAAGTACGGCGAGCACGTCGTCCTCATTGACCTGCTCCCCGTCGGCGCGCCGCGCCGCAACTGGCGGCAGACGCTCCTCTCCGACGGCTACCTCATCGTCCGCCACCCAGACCTCGCGCGCACGCTTGAGATCGCCGACGCCGTCGGCACAGACCTGCAACTCCACGCCAACTGACGCGGTGAGCATCAGCGAAAGCTATGACGGATAACATCGCACCGGACGACCCGCGCACGCTGCTCGCGCCCCTGCGCCGCCTGCACGAGCTGATCCGCCGCGCCGTGGTCGAAGCCTGCGAGCGTTCGGAGTTGGCGGCGATGGCGGCCATCGAGCGTGAGGAGGAGGGCGACACCATCTACGCCGTGGATCGCGTGAGCGAAGAACTGCTCGTCGAGTTCTTCGCGCGCGAGGTCGCGCACGCCGCGCCGCTGGTGCTCGTCGCAGAGGGCCTTCAGGGCGGGCAGGTCGTGCTGCCGCACGGCGCGTTGGAGGCGGACGCGGTCTTCCGCGTCATCGTCGATCCGATAGACGGCACGCGCGGCTTGATGTACCAGAAACGTAGCGGCTGGATACTGACCGGCGTCGCCCGCAACCGCGGCGCGGAGACCTCGCTCGCCGACATAGAGGTCGCCATACAGACTGAGATACCGCTCATCAAGCAACACCTCTCGGACGTAGCTTGGGCCGTGCGCGGCGAAGGCGCGCACGCGGAACGCCACAGCCGCGTCACGGGCGAGACGACGCCGATCAACTTGCGCCCGTCGCAGTCGCCCTCAATCGCACACGGCTACGCGCAGGTCGCGCGCTTCTTCCCCGGCGCGCGCGAAGAGTTGGCGGCGATTGACGAAGAGATCGTCCTGGGCGCGCTCGGGCCCGTGCGGCCCGGCAAGGCGCACTGCTTCGAGGATCAGTACGCGTCGTCGGGCGGGCAGCTTTACGAACTCGCGTCGGGGCACGACCGCTTCACCGCCGATCTGCGCCCGCTCATGGAGGAACAGTTGCGCGCGCGTGGTCGCGCGCTCGGCATCTGCTGTCACCCGTACGACCTCTGCACCGAACTCGTCGCGCGCGAGGCGGGCGTCGTCGTCACAGACATAGACGGCGGGCGTTTGCGCGCGCGGCTCGCGGTCGAGCCGGACGTGGCGTGGGCGGGCTACGCCAACGCGCGCGTGCGCGCGCAGGTCGAGCCGCTGTTGCGCGCCACGCTGGCGCGCCGCGGGTTGCTGCCGGGCGCGGCAGCGGGGGCCGCACCCGATGTATAAGCTCGACGCCGGCTCGACCCAAGGATTGCCCGACACGGAGGCATTCGTCCGTCTGCTCGGCGGTCTGCACGAATCTCCTTCGGACGAGTTGCGCGATCTCTTCGACGGGACGCGCGCACTCTACGTGAGCCGCGCGCCGGGCCGGCTCGACCTGTTGGGCGGCATCGCCGACTACTCCGGCGCGCTCGTCCTCGAACTGCCTACAGCCTGCGCCACGCACGTCGCCTTGCAGCTTCAGGCGCGGCGGTCGTTGCAGATCGTCAGCCTGCCCGCGAGTCGTAGCGACCGGCCGCGCCTGTTCGAGATGTCATTATCCGACTTCCTCGACCGCGACGAGCCGATCACTTACGCGACCGCCGCCGACTACTTCGGGCGCGAACGCCGCTGGGCGGCATACGTCGCGGGCGTCTTCCTCGTGCTCATGCGCGAGAGGGGTTGCGCCTTCGACCGGGGCGCGCGCCTGCTGATCAATTCGGACGTGCCCGAAGGCAAGGGCGTCAGCTCTTCGGCCGCGCTCGAAGTGGCGACGATGCAGGCGGTCGCGGCCGCCTACGGGCTTGACGTGCCCGCGCGCGAGCTGGCGTTCCTGTGTCAGAAGGTCGAGAACCTCGTGGCCTGCGCGCCGTGCGGCGTGATGGATCAGATGACCTCGGCCTGCGGCGCGCGCGACGAACTGCTGGCGCTGCTGTGCCAGCCCGGCGAGCTTCAAGGCACGATCCGCCTGCCCGCGGAGTTGGCCGTCTGGGGCGTAGACTCCGGCGTCCGCCATTCAGTGAGCGGCGCGGATTACGGCACGGTGCGGACGGCCGCCTTCATGGGCTACCGCATGATCGCCGCGGCGGCCCGCTTGCCCTGCCGCGCGGCGGAGACGGCGGGTCACGTCCACGTCGAAGACGCGAAGTGGGGCGGCTACCTGGCGAACATCTCGCTCGAAGAGTTCGAGTCGGCTTACGCGGCACATCTGCCCGAACGCATGTCGGGCGCGGAGTTCCTTGCGCGTTACGAAGGCATCACCGACAGGGTGACGAGCGTGAGTCCCGCGCGCCTGTACCCCGTCCGCCAGGCCACGCTGCACCCGATTGCCGAGCACGCCCGCGTGCGTCGGTTCGCCGCCGGGTTGCAGGGCTGGCCCGGCGCGGCGCGGGCGGAAGAGTTGGGCGCGTTGATGTACGAGTCGCACGCGAGCTACTCGGCGTGCGGGCTAGGCTCGGCGGGGACGGACGAACTAGTCGAACTGGTGCGCGCAGCAGGCACGGCGGCCGGCCTCTACGGGGCGAAGATCACGGGCGGCGGGAGCGGCGGCACGGTCGCCGTCTTGGGCCGGCGCGACGCGCGCGCGGTGGTTGAAGAGATCACGGCGGAGTACGCACGTCGCAGCGGGCGCACGCCGCTCGTCCTCGCCGGCTCGTCGCCCGGCGCGGCCCGGTTCGGGCACTTGCGTCTAGTCAACGACAGGTAGGAGACGCTTCGACATGGCGATACTCGTGACGGGCGGCGCGGGCTACATCGGCAGCGTGATGGTAGATCAACTCGCGGAGCGGGGCGAGCGCGTGGTCGTGCTCGACGACCTCGCGCGCGGCCACCGCGAGGCGGTCGCCGACGGGCTGCCCTTTTATGAAGGCGGCACGGGCGACGCCGCGCTGGTCGCGCGCATCTGCCGCGAGCACGACGTGGAGGCGTGCATCCACTTCGCCGCGCTCGCCTACGTGGGCGAGTCTGTGATCGAGCCGCGACGCTACTTCGAGAACAACGTCGCCGGAGGGCTGGCGCTGCTCGGCGCGCTGCTCGACGCGGGCGTCCGCCGCTTCGTCTTCTCCTCGACGTGCGCCACCTACGGCGAGCCGGTGCGCGTGCCGATTGCCGAAGGCCACCCGCAGCAGCCGACCAACCCTTACGGCTGGTCGAAGTTCTTCGCCGAGCGCGTTCTTGAGTCTTACGACCGCGCCTACGGGCTGCGCTTCGTCGCGCTGCGCTACTTCAACGCGGCGGGCGCGACCGCGCGCCGCGGCGAGCACCACGAGCCGGAGACGCACCTCATCCCGAACGTGCTCGCGGCCGCGGCCGGCGCGCTGCCCTTCGTCTCCGTCTTCGGCGCGGACTACCCGACGCCCGACGGCACGGCCATACGCGACTACATCCACGTCGCAGACCTCTGCGTGGCGCACACGCTGGCGCTCGAACACTTGCGCCGCGGCGGCTCGTCGGAGTTCATCAACCTCGGCAACGGTCAGGGCTACTCTGTGCTGGAAGTGATCGAGGCGGCGCGGCGCGTGACGGGGCGCGGTATCGAGGCGCGGCTCGAACCCGCGCGCGCGGGCGACCCTTCGCGCTTAGTGGCCGACGCCGCGAAGGCGCGCGCCGTGCTCGGCTGGCGGACGCAGTACCCGGAGATCGAGACCATCATCCGCACGGCCTGGGACTGGCACGTCGCGCACCCCGCGGGCTACAGCGCCGCCGGGCGTTAGCTAGAACCGCGCGACTTAATTTTCCCGACTTAATTGTCATGAGAGATTAAGACTATGACCTGGGAAGAGAGGTGGCATCCGCTGCGCGAGGAGTGGGTCATCATCGCCGCGCACCGGCAGAACCGCCCTTGGAGCGGCGGCACGATAGAGCACGCGGAAGAATCAGCGCCGGACTACGTGCCCGACTGCTACCTCTGCCCCGGCAACGTGCGCGTGAGCAGAGAACGCAATGCCGATTACACGAGCACGTTCGTCTTCGACAACGACATGCCCTGCGCCAGCCCCGACGCGCCGCGTGAGTTGGAACAGCCGCCCGGCGTCTACCGCAACCGCCCGGCGGTGGGCGCGGCGCGCGTCGTCTGCTACAGCCCGCACCACAGCGTAACGCTCGCCGAGCTTGAGACCGCAGAGGTCGAAGAACTGCTCGCCGTCTGGCAGGAGCAGTACCGCGAACTAGGCCGTGGCCCGGAGGTCAGGCACGTCCTCATCTTCGAGAACAAGGGCGAGGCGGTCGGCGTCTCGAACCCGCACCCGCACTGCCAGATTTACGCCACCAACTTCGTCTTCAAACACATCGAGACCGAGGCGCGCGTCTCGCGGCGACATCTGGCCGAGACCGGGCGCATACTCTTCCAGGACATTCTCGAAGCCGAGCAGCAAGACGGGCGGCGCATCATCTGCGAGAACGAACGGGCCGTCGCCTTCATGCCCTACTTCGCGCGCTACGCCTACGAGGTCTTCGTCGCGCCGCGGCGGACGCACCCCAGTATCGCCGCGCTCTCGGCCGCCGAGCGGCGCGACTTCGCCGACGTGCTCCGGCGCGTGCTCGTCAAGTTCGACAACCTCTGGCGCATGCCCTTCCCCTACGTCATGGTGCTGCACCAGGCCCCGACCGACGGCGGCGACTACTCCGGCTTCCACTTCCACGCCGAGTTCCACCCGCCGCTGCGCCGGCCGAACCTGTTGAAATACCTGGCCGGGCCTGAGATCGGCGGCGGCAACTTCCTGTCCGACACGTCGCCCGAAGAGAAGGCCGCCGAGTTGCGCGCCGCGCCCGAAGTTCATTACAAGAAGATCGCCGGATGAGTTGATGACAATGGAGCGGTGTCTTAGTTTTCGTTTTATCTCTGTGCCCCTCTGTGGCCTCTGTGTCTCTGTGGTGCATGCTGCTGCGAGTAGATTCACCACCGAGGCACAGAGGCCACAGAGGATGCACGGAGGGTTGAGTGATTTAGGCCGCCAACGACAAGGGGATGCGCGATGAACGCCAAACGTCTCTTAGCCTTGATCGCTTTGCTCGCCGTCCTGCCGGGGCACGTTGCGCCGGCCCGCAGGGCGGGCGCGTCGCCGCGCGGTCAATCAAACAGGGTCGGTTTCAAGTTCGACTTCGGCCCCGGCAGGGTGCGGCGGGGCTACACGCAGGTGTTGGCGACGACCGCTTACACGAAGGAACTCGGCTACGGCTTCGAGCCGGGCGCGGCGGTGACGTGCGCGGATCGCGGCGGCGGCGACGACTTGCGCGGCGACCTGTGCGCGAGCGACAGCCCCTTCTTCTTCTCCGTCGCCCTGCCCGAAGGCAACTACGACGTGACCGTCACGTTCGGCGACCGCGCGCGCGACACGGCGACGACCGTCAAGGCCGAACTGCGCCGGCTGATGCTCGAACAGGTGCGGACACGGCGCGGACGCTTCGAGACGCGCACCTTCACGGTCAACGTCCGCACGCCGCAGATGGCGACCGGCGGCGAGGTCAAGCTCAAAGACCGCGAGCGGACGACGGAGTGGTGGGCCTGGGACGAGAAGCTGACGCTTGAGTTCAACGGCGCGCGCCCGGCGGTCTGCGCCGTCGTGATCGAGCCGGCGGCGGACGCGACCACCGTCTTCCTGCTCGGCGACTCGACCGTCTGCGATCAGCCGCGCGAGCCTTACAACAGTTGGGGGCAGATGTTGCCGCGCTTCTTCAAGGCGGGCGTCGCGGTCGCCAACCACGCCGAGTCCGGCGAGTCGCTGCGCAGCTCGCTCGGCGCGCGGCGCTTGGACAAAGTCTTGAGCCTGATGAAGCGCGGCGACTTCCTGCTTATCCAGTACGGGCACAACGACGAGAAGGAGAAGGGCGAGGGCGTCGGGGCGTTCACGACCTACAAGGCGGCGCTCAAACGCTTCGTCGCGGGCGCGCGCGAACGCGGCGGCGTGCCCGTGCTCCTCACGCCGATGCACCGCCGCACCTTCGACGCCGCGGGCCACATCACGGACTCGCACGGCGACTACGACGACGCCGTGCGCCAGGTCGCCGCCGAAGAGCGCGTGCCGCTCATAGACCTGCACGCCATGAGCAAGCCCTTCTACGAGGCGCTCGGGCCGGAAGAGTCGCTGAAAGCGTTCGCGCCGAACGACGGCACGCACCACAACAACTACGGCAGCTACGAACTCGCCAAGTGCGTCGTCCGCGGGCTGAAGGCGCACATGCTCCCCATCGCCAAACTCCTCAGTCCCGACGTGCCGCCGTTCGACCCCGCCCGGCCCGATCCGGTCGCCAGCTTCAACGTCCCGGCCAGTCCGCTGCGCACCGACGTTAAGCCTCTGGGTAACTGACGCGGCGACGACGTTACCGGCCTTGGCCCGACTTCTGTAGCTCCACGGCGAAGACGTGCGTGGGGCCGAACATGTTCGAGCGGAAGACGAGCCACTTCATGTCGGGCGTGAAGGTGACGTTCGGTTCAAGCGAGTAATCGTGCTTGGCGAGGTTGACCAGCTTCTCCGCCTTGAAGAAGCCGGGCTGGACGAGGTCTTTCGCGTTCGGCAGCGCGCCGCCCGTTCGGTCGGGCACCATCTCCGGGCGGAAGAGATAAATCCACTGACCGTTGTCGGGCGCGGCGACGCTGTTGGGGCCGCCGCCGTCGCCCGCGAACAGCGTCCCGTCCGGCGACACGTTGTAGTGTACAGACCACTCCGGGCGTTGCAGGTTGTACCAGACGCGCCGGCCCGTCGCCACCTCGTAGCCGGCGACCCAGAAGACCTGGCTGCGCGGCGTCTGTAGGTCGTACCAGACCCAGCGCCCGTCGCCGCCGAAGAACTCGTGCCCCTCGATCTCCATGTTGATGGTGCGGTGATGCACCTGCGTCAGCCCCGTGCCGTCGGCGCGGATGATCCAGGTGCGATCCACCTTGTGCCAAGGCCCTTCGTGACAGAACATGAGGAGCAGGGGGTCGGCGGGCGAGAATTGCAGGTGGTTGAGCCAGTCGGTGCTGCGCAGGATCGTCTTGCGCTCGCCCGTCTTGACGTTGATGACGAACAACTCCATCGGGACGCGCGCGGCCAGGCGGCGCTCCATCATCTCGCCTTTGCCTGGGTAGCTGTCGCGGCCGCGTTGCGGCGCTGCGGGCGGCGCGTCGGCGTTGGGCGGCGTGTCGGGTATCTGCGCGCCCTGCGCCTGCGGGCCGAAAGGCACGTTGTTGCCTTCCGTGATCGTGCCGGCGAGCAACGTCTCGTCGGCGTTGATGGTGGCGACCGCGCCGTGCGGCGGGAGCTTGGCGACCTCGCGCGTGGCCTTCGTGTCGAGGTCGAGCGCGTAGACCGTGCCGTTGCGCGCGTAGTAAGCCTGCCCCGTCTTGCGGCCGACCATGATCAGGTTGACGCGCCCCTCGACCACGCGCTCGACGGCGCGCGTCTTGAGGTTGACGGTGGCGAGGCCTGTGGGCGTGGTGATGACGAGCTTCTGCCCGTCGGCCGTGTAGCCGTTCTGGTGGAAGTAGAGGCTCTGGCTGCCCGGCTCGTCCGACAGGCGGACGACGCGATGCCCGGTGTCGGGATCGACCCACTCGCGCGGCACTTCGCGCGCCGCCTGCGCGAGCGCGGCGGCCGGGGCCGCCACGAGCGAGAACAGGATGAGCGCCGCGCCGAGCGGCGGCGAGAGCTTGCGAAGCATCGTTCGTCTCCTTGTCCGGGTCATAAAGGGTGAAGCACAGGGGCACGGCTGTTAAAGTTCTGTCGCCGTGCCCCTGTGCCTGTGTTGGTCAACTCCCGCCGCCGCGGACGGCCCGTCGCGGCGGCGGCCCTCGAAACCCCCTCCCGCTTAGAAGAAGATTCTGAGACCGAACTGGACGTAGCGCGGCGAATTCGCCGGGTTGTTGCCGGTCAACGTGCCGAAGTTCTGGTCGTAGGTCTGCCGGATGCGGTAGAGCTTGTACTGATCCAGTTGCCGGATGTCGAACGAGAGCGCGTTCGTGGTGGCGAAGCCTTCGGGCAGCCGGACGTGGAAGAAGTCCAAGGGTAGGCCGCCCGTGCCGCTGTTGGCGCGGGTGGCGTTCACGTTCGCGCGAATCTGCGCGAGGATGGCCGCGCCCGCCGCGGTCGAGGCGAGCGGCTGGTTGTTGAACGTCGCCCAGGTGTTGTACTCCGCCGCGGTGATGGGCTGGCGCACGCCGCCCACGGACTCGCTCGTGATCTCGGTCGGGAACGTGCCGAGGCCGAAGGGCGTGTTGCCCGTGTTGTTGTAGCGGAAGTTGGGGTGGTTGAAGGCGTTGATCAAGTCCACCCGGAAGTTGATGCGCCGCCCCTCCTTGCCGGCGAACGGCCAGGGGAAGTCTTTCGAGAGCGAGAAGTCGAAGAACTCCTGGCGCGGCGGCCGGATGTCGAGCGAGCGCGGGGCGTTGCCGAGCGTGCCCTTGACGGGGCGCATGAAGGCGGCCGGGTTGATGTACGGCTCGCAGCCCGTGCCCGGCACGGAAGCGCCCACGGGGCAGTTGCGCGTCCAGCGCGGGTTGCGGAGCGGCACGCCCGGCACGATGTCGGGCCGGACGACGCGGTTGAAGAGCGTGCCGCCGAGTTTGTTCGGGTCGGTGATGAAGGGCAGGAATGGCGTGCCGCCCGGCATCCGGTAGACGCCGGAGATCGTCCACCGGCCCAGCAGCGTGTTCACCGCGGCGGGTGCGTCGGCCAAGAACCTGCGCCCGCGCCCGATGGGCAAGTCCCAGATGCCGGTCGCGCTGAAGTTGTTCTTGATGTCGTAGGTCGAGATGGCGCGATCCGATTGGAGCGGCGCGCCGAGCGAGACCTGCCCGCGGGCCTGCCCCGTCGAGAGCACGCGCGTGTCGGGGCTGGCGTCCGAGGCCGTGTCAATGCCCTTGCCGTAGGTGTAGTTGGCCGTGAAGGTCAGCCCGCGGCCCACGCGGCGGCGCACGTCCACGTAGCCCGCGTGCCGGATGCTGCTGGCCCGCGGGTCGAAGTACTTGTTGAGCGGGTCGAAGCCGAGGTAGGTGCTGAAGACGCTGGCGCGGGTGATGGAGATGACCGAGCCTTGCAGGTTCGTGCGCCCCAGCGGATCGGGGATCGTCCCGGTCACGTCCACGGCGTTCGCCTCCAACTGGTCGATGAGGGCGATGTTACGCGGGTTGATGTTGACCTGCGGCAGATACAGGTGTCGCCCCTGGTTGCCCACGTAGGCGAACTCGATGACGGTGTTGCGGAACGGCTCGAATTGCAGCGACAAGTTCCAGTTCGCCGAGTAGGGCACCTTACCCGAGTCGTTCGTAAAACCCTCCCCGGCGAACGCGGCGATGCCGAGGCTCTTCAGGAAGACCAGCCCGTTCGAGTCTGTGCCCAAGAGCGTGTCGAGCGAGCCGATAGTGCCCTGCAACGGCTGGTTGGTCGAGAGCCGGACGGGCTGGCCCGAGTCGGGCGTGCCGCCGACGGCCGAGCCGGTGGCGGTCGTGCCGATGTTGATGAAGCCGCCGAAGTCCGGGTTCGGGCTGCGGTTGTTGCCCGTCAGCGGCAGGTGCGAGATGCCGTAGCCGCCGCGGATGACGACCGAGCGCTTCTCCAAGTCGAGGCCGAAGATTTTCATCTTCGGCTGCCAGGCGAAGCCGAGGCGCGGCTCGAAGCCGCGATAGTCCACCGGCGTGATGTACTGCGAGCGGCCGCCGCGGCCCGAGAAGGCGAACGGCGGGATGAGCACGGAGGTGGGCACGAAGTCTGGGATCGGGGCGGTGGCCGCGACGCCCAGGTTCGTCGCCAGCGTGCGGCGCTGCGTGTCGGTCAGCGCGAAGGGCTGCGCCAGGTCGGGGCGGAACGTGCCCTGGAGGTTGTGCGTCTCGCGCCGCGGGTATTGGAGCGAGTAGCGCAGGCCCAGATTCAGCGTCAGGTTCGGGCGCAGCTTCCAGTCGTTCTGGACGAAGAGCGCGCCGCTCTTCCAGCGGTAGTCGTAGTCGAGCAGGATCGGGCGCACGTCCACGGAGTTCGGCACGCCGAGGAGTGAACTGGCGATGGGGTTGCCGCCGCTGGTGAGCGCCGTGCCGCGGTCGAGACTCGTGTTGACGACGCGGAACTGCCAGCGCCCGCCCGAGGCCGCGAAGAACGGGGTGACGGTCAGCCGGGCGTCGTTGAGATCGACGCCGAACTTCCAGGTCATGTTCCCGCGGTTATAGTAGACGATGTCGGAGATGTTGTAGCGCTGCTCAAGGTTGAAGTTGTTGGTCGAGCCGCCCGCGCCCACGTCCGAGCCGACGTAGGTGTTGGCGTCCGACGAGCCGAGGAAGAAGAGCGGGATGCCGCCCTGGGTCAGACTCCGCAGCCCCAGTTCCGCGGCGAAGCTGCGCCCGCCCTTGATCGAGAACTCGGGCGAGAAGTCCTCGCTGAAGTTGCCGCGCGTGTAGTTGAGCCGCAGGTCGTTGACCAACGACGGCGACAGGATGTTGTTGAAGGCCAGCAGTAACTGCCGGGCGTCGCTGAAGACGCCGGTGTTGCCGTTGATGTCGCCGCCCGCGCCGCGGATGGCGATGGCGGGCGTCAGCGTGTAGCGGAAGTTGGCCTTGGCCGCGTCGGTGAAGTTGTGGTCGAGGCGCAGCGTGTAGCGCGTCTCGTCCTGCTGGACGGAGCGTTGCAGGAAGTAGTTGCGGATGAAGCCCGCGTCGTTGAAGTACGCGCCGCCCTGCGGCTCGAAGGCCAGGATTTTCCGCGCGATGGGGTCGATGAACTCCTGCGGGATGACGTTGAGGTTCGGGTTCGGCGTGGCGTTGATCGTCGAGTTGCACTGCGGCGTCTGGACGACGGTGGAGACGCCGTTGAAGACGACCGTCTGGTTGACGAGCAGCCGGCGCGGGTCGTTGAACTGGCAGAACTGGTTGCCGGTGGCGAGCACGATGGGAACCAGCCGGCCGCCGACGAGGACGAACTGCTGGTAGATGTTCGCGTTGCCGACCGAGGTCTGGTTGAACTGGGCGGCGACCGACGCCGGCAGCAAGCCGCTGGAGGTGCGCACCAGGTTGTTGAAGTTGCCGTTCAGCTCGTCCGCCGTGGGCACGAGCGCCGACGACGTGATGAAGTCCTTGCGCCAGCGCGGCTCGTAGGCGAAGAAGAAGAAGGAGCGGTTCTTGCCGTTGTAGAGTTTCTTGCCGCCCTCGCCGAAGGCCGGCAGGTAGATCGGGCCGCCCAGCGTGACCGAGACCTGGTTGGAGCGCAGGTTGTTGCGCGGGCGCGGGGCCGAGCCGATGGTGAAGGGCGTCGCGTTGAACTTCGGGTTGCGCGTGTACCAGAGCGCCACGCCGTTGAAGTTGTTGGTGCCGGACTTGGTGGTGGCGTTGATGACGCCGCCGCCCGTCATGCCGAACTCGGCCGAGTAGGCCGAGGTCTGGACGGTGAACTCCTGCACGGTCTCCGGCGTGAAGCTGACCACCGCGCGGGCGATGCCGACGCCCGTGTTGTTGACGCCGTCGGCCAGAATGGCCGTGCTGCCGGCGCGCCCGCCGTTCACGTTCAGGTTAAAACCGGGCACGGGCTGATCACTGCCCGTGCCGGGGTCTTCGCTGCCCGCGTCGCCCGACACGTTCGGGGCCGTCACGGCCAGGTCGAGCACGCTCCGGTTGTTGAGCGGGATGTCGCGGATTTGGCGCTCGGTGATCGTGGTCGAGGCGGTGCCGGACTCCGTGTTCAGGAGCGGCGCGTCGGCCACCACCGTCACCTGCTCGCCGACCGCGCCCGGCTCCAGCACGACGTTGGCGCTGGCGACCGCCGCCGTGTCCACCTTCAGGCTCTGGACGGTGGCGGTCTTGAAGCCCGCCATCTCCACCGTGATGCTGTAGGTGACGGGGTCGAGCGACTGGGCCGCGAAGGTGCCCGAGTCGGAGGTCGTGAGCGTCTGCTTCACGCCCGTGTTGAGGTTGGTCACGGTCACGGTCGCGCCGGGCACGGCCGCGCCGTTCTGATCCATGACAGTCCCGGCGATGCCGCCCTTGTTGGTCTGCCCGCAGACGGTAACGGCCAACAGTAAAACGCCCGCGATAATTTGCAACGGTCGCATAAGCTCGCTTCCTCTCTGTGCTGTTGGTGGTAAGGGCGGGAGCCGTTACCTAGTTGCTTGTTGACGGTCTGACGCCCACCTCAACACCGCGCGGCTTGATCGGGTCGCCGCCCGGCGAGTCGCTCGCCGGCGGCCTTGGCCCGCGCCGTCGGAGGTGCTTCATCGCCCGCACGCTCTGAACGGTCAAGATTCCCTTGGTAAAGCGGTTACCTTGTGGCGACCGGGACCGCCGGGGGAGGTAACCGAAGTAGCGCGCCAGAATGAAACTATTATGACCGCTCGGCGGCCGACGCCTGGGCCGCGCCCAAGCGAGACCCGACAGTTGAGCGTTTAACTAAAGCAATTCTTAGCCCCACACGTTAAATGAGACTGTCATGGATTTTGTTCGTCGGGGAGTTAACTTAAAGCGCGCCTGACTGACAAACAGGGAGAAACCGAAACGTCCGGTTCGGTGGGGTTAACCGCATAAATTCTGACCCGAGGGATAGGTCAAGCAGGCCTTTATTTTTCACAACTATAAAAGGGGGAACCGCGAAAATGCTGATCTGGTGGCCGCGCATTGTAGCACCATTCTCCCGGTTGGCAAATATTATTTAGGCAGAGGGCAGTAGGAGCCAGAAGTCAGGAGCCGGAAGCCGGGACGAAAGGCCGGCCTCTCATCTTCCGCCTCCCGTCTTGTCTTCTTACGCTCTCTGTCACTCCTTCTGGCTCCTGACTCCTGTCTCCGGCTCCCTCTTTCTGCCTGCTGCCTACTGCCTTCACGCCAGCGTCAACTGTAAGCGCGTGACGGAGGCGGGCGCGAAGCGGTAGACGAGGTGGCCGCCCGCGCCGAGCGTGACCGGCTCGTCGCGCGGCTCAAGCCCGCGCGGGTTCTGGAAGCTGTTGTGCGCGTGAATGTCCGCGGCGCTGAGCACGCGCGCCTGCGCCGCCGCGACGCGCGCGCCGACGACGTTGATCTCGGTCTCGCGCGCGCTCCGCGCGTCCGGGTTGACGGCCGTCAACGTCAACTGTTTCCCCATGAGCGAGGCCGAGCCGGCCAGCCCCCAGAACTCCTGCCGCCCCGGACTGCTCCCGCCGCGCGTGTAGGCGACGCGCGGCGCGATGAACTCGGTGCGCAGGGATTGCGCGCCCTGGTGCGGCGTGTACATCTCGAAGACGTGGAAGTTGGGCGTGACGATGAACTTGTCCTCGTAGGCCAGGAATAGCGAGTGGATGGTGTTGACGAGCTGGGCCGGGTTCGCCATCGCGACCTTGTCGGCGTGGCGCTGGAAGGTGTCGAGGTTGACGGCCGAGACGAGCGCGTCGCGCAGCGTGCTCGGGTAGGCGTAGAGGTAGCCGGGCGGCATCGCCGGGTCTTGCGTGTTGTGCCAAGTGCCCCACTCGTCCACGGCGAGGCGGACGTGGCGCTGCGGATCGGCTTCGCCCAAGACGGCCCAGTGCTGCGTGATGAGCGACTCCATGCGGTCGGAGCGGTGGATCAGCTCGTACCACTCGTCCTCCGTGTATTCGAGCGGGTCGCCCTTGCCCGTCGTGCCGGAGTAGTAGTGCAGCCCGAAGCCGTAGACCTTGTTGACCTGCCCCGACCCCTTCTCGACGAGCTTCGAGAAGAAGCGGCGCGTCCAGCCCACGTCGGCCCCGTTCGGCCCCGTGGCGATGAAGTTGTACTTGACGGTCTGGTAGGTCGGGACCCAGGCGGTGAACTTGCGGAACTCGGTCGCGTACTCTTCGGGCGTCATGTCGCCGCCGCAGCCCCACGACTCGTTGCCGATGCCCCAGTAGGCGACGTTGTAAGGCTCGCGGTCGCCCGCGGCGGCGCGCATGTCGGAGAGCGTCGTGAGGCCGGCGGGCGCGTTGCAGTATTCGAGCCATTCGAGAAACTTGCGCACGTCGAGGCTGCGCACGTTGGCGGCGAAGTAGGGCTGCGCGCCGGTGAGGCGGCAGAACTGCATGAACTCGCCCGTGCCGAACCAGTTCGGCTCGTACTTCTGCGGCCCCGTTTTCAAGTTCTTGTAGGCGTCGGTCGCTTTGTAGTTGGTGTCGGCCCAGAAGTTGACGCGGCGCGGGCGCTTGTCGCGCGGGCCCGTGCCGTCGCGCCAGTCGTACTGATCGGCGAAGCAGCCGCCGGGCCAGCGCATGACGCCGGGCTTGATGCGCTTGACGTGCTCGACGAGTTCGCGCCGGATGCCGCCGACGTTCGGCACCTTCGAGTTCTCGCCGACCCAGATGCCGTCGTAGATGACGCCGCCCAGGTGTTCGATGAAGTGGCTGTAGACGTTCGGCGAGATCGTGCCGACCGGCTCGTTCAGGAGCACTTCGATTTTCGCCTCCGGCCCCTGCGCGCCGCGCGGCGCGACCAAGGCGGCCGCGCCCGCGACCAACGCGGCGCTTAAGAACTCGCGTCTGCTGACTGCCATCCGTCTGCCCTCCGCCTGCGAAGATTTGGTCGAGCCTGTCGTAGCCGTCCGGGGGTCGCGCGCGCCGCGCCGCGCTCAGAAGTTGAAGCGATCTATGTTCTCCCGGTTGAAGATGAAGGGCGCGCCGAGGCGCACCTCGTCGCCCGCCACCTCGACCTTGCCGAGCCGACCGGCGGTGACGCCCGCGTCGCCGGCCTTGAGCTGCCCGGCGGCGAGCGCCTGCGAGGCGTAGACCGTCAGGTAGCCGAGGTCGGTGGTGTTCCAGAGCACGATGGACTCGATCACGCCGTCCTTGATGTAAGTGCGGCACATGTTGGGCAGCGACAGCCCCGTGACCTTCACGTCCGCGCGCCCCGACTGCTTGACGGCCTCGGCCGCGCCGGGCACGGCCGGGGCGGCAATCGCCATGACGAGTTTCACGTTCGGGTAGACCTTCAGGACGGTCTGCGTCTCGGCGAACGCGCGGTCGCGGTCGCCCTCGCTCGGCTGGATGGTGACGAGCTTGAGGTCTGGGTACTTCTCGGCCAACCGCTCCTTGATGTACTTGATCCACTCGTTCTGGTTGGCGGCGCTCAGAGAGGCGGTGATGATGGCGAAGTCGCCCTTGCCGCCCGTGATGCGCGCGGCCTCGTCCGTCAAGGTGTAGCCGATGCCTTGCGGCGTCGCCTGGTTGATGAAGAAGTCGCGCGCGTCCTTCTCCGCGTCGGCGTCCCAGGTGACGACCTTGATGCCCTTCTGCTTCGCCTTGCGCAAGACGGTCGAGATGGCCTGCTTGTTCTCGACGCTGACGGCGATGGCGTCCACGCCGCGCGTGATCCAGGCCTCGACCACCTCGTTCTGCTTCGCCGGGTCGAGGTCGGTCGGCCCGTCCCACAGCAGTTCGACGCCCAACTCCTTCGCCGCCTCGTCCGCGCCGGCCTTGCAACTGACGAAGTAAGGGTCGCCCTTCGCCTTCGGCATCAGCGCGACGACCGCCTTGCGCCCGCCCGGCGTCGTCACCGCGCCCGAACCTTGCGCGCCCGTGCCGGCGACCGGCCCCGGCGCGGCGCTCTCGCGCACGGAGCGCACGAGCAGCCAGTTGCTGCCCGCGACGATGAGCGCGCCGAGCAGGATGACCGCGCTCAAGATTGCGACTTGTGAGTTCCTCACTTCTTCGTCCTCCGCGTGTGTGTGCGCGCGCGCCGGCCCCGTGCGCGCGCGCGTCGAGAGTCGATCCAGGAGAATGGTGGCGACGAGCAGCACGCCCGTCAGGATGCCGGCCAACTCCGCCGGCTGCGCGCTCAGCCGCAGCCCGTTCTGGAGGATGACGATGCCGAACAGACCGAGCACCGTGCCCAGCACCGTCCCGCGCCCGCCGAAGATCGACGCGCCGCCGAGCACCACCGCCGTGATCGCCATCAACTCGTAGCCCGTGCCCGCGTCCGACTTCGCCTGCCCCAAGTGCGCGACGTAGATGACGGCCGCCAAGCTCGCCGCCAGCCCCGACAGGACGTAGATGAACGTCAGGCGCGCGCGCACGGGCAGGCCGGCGTAGCGCGCGCCCTCGGCCGAGTAGCCGATGGCGTAGAGGCTGCGGCCGTAGGCCGTGCGGTGCAGCCACCACCAGCAGGCGGCCGCGGCCGCCGCGAAGACGAACAGTTGCGTCGGCACGAGGCCGCCGACGTAGCCCTGCCCCAGAAACAGGAAGCTCGCGGGGAAGCCCGAATAGTTCTCTATGCCGCGCGTCAGCCCTTCCGCGACGCCGCGGAAGAGTGAGAACGTGCCGAGCGTGACGATGAGCGGCGGGAAGTTCAGCCGCGTGATGATGAGCGCGTTGAGCAGCCCGCCCAGCGCGCCGACGCAGAGCGTGAGCGCGATGGCCAGAGGCACGGGTAAGCCCGCGTCGCGCCACAGCGCGCCGAGCACGACCGCCGCCAGCCCCATCATCGAGCCGACCGACAGATCGATCCCGCCCGTGATGATGATGGGCGTCAGCGCGAGCGCGATCAGCCCGATCTCGACGGCGAGGCGTGTTATCTCGAAGGCGTTCCCGCTGCTGAGGAAGTTGCTCCCCGTCAGCGTGAAGACGGCGCACTCCGCGAAGATGACGACGAGCAGCACCCACTCGTTGTTCGGGAAGACGCGCTCGCGCCACGGCGCGGTCAGGCGCAATTGCGGATTGCGGATTGCGGATTGCGGATTCGCCTGACTCACGTCGTCCTCCTACTCCGCAATCCGAAATCCGAAATCCGCAATCGACTGAGCGCCACGTCGGAGACGAGCGCCACCAAGATGATCGCGCCCTGAATGGCTTTCTCCCAGAACGGGTTGATGCCGACGAAGGTCAGCGCCGTGCCAATCGTCCCCAGCAGCGCCGCGCCGATCAAAGTCCCGACCAGCGTCCCGCGCCCGCCCGTGATGGCCGTCCCGCCGACGACGACCGCCGCCACGGCCTTCAGTTCCAACCCGATCCCAGCGTTGCTCGGCACGGCCGCGAAGCGCACCGCGTTCAGGAGCGCCGCCAGCCCCGTGAGCGCGCCCATCAACGCGAACACGCCGAACACGACGCGCCGCGGCTCGATGCCCGCGAGGCGCGCGGCCTCGGCGTCCGACCCGACGGCGTAGACCGCGCGCCCAGCGCCCACGTTGCGCAGCAGCCAACTGAAGGCGGCGAGCACGCCCAAAGCGATCCCGACGATGAGCCACTGCGCCGCCGTCTGCCCCAGCCCGAACCACTGGAAGTTCGCCGGCAGGTTCTGCACCCACTCGCCCTGCGTCACCCAGCGCAGCGCGTCGCGCCACGCCACGAGCATCGCCAGCGTCACGATGATCGAAGGCAGCCGCAGGTAGCCGACGAGCGCGCCGTTGACCGCGCCCAGCAGCGCGCCCAGCACGAGCACCGACGGCAGCAGCAGCGCCACGGGCACGCCCGACTTCGCCAGCCACCCGGCCGCCACGCTGCACACGGCGAACTGCGACCCGACCGAAATGTCTATCTCGCCGACGAGGATGACGAGCGTCATCCCGACGGCGACGAGCAGCACCGGCGCGTTGTTGAGCGCGAGGTCGCGCAAGTTCCCCGCGCCGAAGAACGAGGGCGCGGCCGCGCCCACCAACGCGAGCAGCACGACGTAGGCTAGCGCCGCCGACAGTTCCCGCTTGTAGCGGCTGAGCTTCATCTGAGTCCCCCGCTTAACGTCTCTCAAGCCAACGCCCCAAGACGCGGCCGCTGCTTCAGCCCGCGCCCGCCGCGGCCGCGACTTCGGCCGGGTCGTGGCCGAGCGCGAGGGCGAGCACGCGCTCCTGCGTCGCCGCCGCGCGGTCGAGTATCTCCACAATCGTCCCGCCGTACATGACGGCGACGCGGTCGCTCATCCCCAGTATCTCCGGCAGCTCCGAAGAGATCATCAGGACGGCGACGCCCTCCGCGGCGAGGTCGGTCATCAAGGCGTGTATCTCCGACTTCGCGCCCACGTCGATCCCTTGGGTCGGCTCGTCGAGGATGAGCACGGAGGGTTTCGTCAGCAGCCAGCGCGAGAGCGCGACCTTCTGTTGGTTGCCGCCCGAAAGCGTGGCGACGGGGACGTAGATGGCCGGCGTCTTGACGCCGAGCCGGCGCGCGTAGTCGCCCGCGAGCGCCTTCTCACGTTGGAAGTCGAGCACGCCGTAGCGCGAGATGCGGTCGAGCGAGGCGAGCGTGATGTTCGCGCCGATCTGCATGTCGAGGATGACGCCGTGGCGGCGGCGGTCTTCGGGCAGGTAGGCGATGCCGCGCCGGATGGCCTCGGCCGGGCTGCCGATGTGGACGGGCTTGTCGCGCAAAAGTATCTCGCCCTCGTCCACCGGCGTCAGCCCGAAGACGGCGCGCGCCAACTCCGTCCGCCCCGCGCCGACGAGACCCGCGAGGCCCACGATCTCGCCCGCGCGCACCGAGAGGTTCACGCCCTTGAGGCCCGACTCCGCGCAGCCCACGCCGCGCAGTTCCAAGATCACGTCGCCGAGCGCGACCTCGCGCTTGGGGAAGACCGCCGACAACTCGCGCCCGACCATCAACTGGATCAACTGCTGGCGGTTGACCTCCGACATCAGGCGCGTGTCAATGGTGCGACCGTCGCGCAGGACGGTCACGCGGTCGGCGATGACGGGCAACTCTTCCAGCCGGTGCGAGATGTAGATCATGCCAACGCCGCGCTCGCGCAAGTTTCGGATCACGTTGAACAGATTCTGCGTGTCCTCTTCGGAGAGCGAGGCGGTCGGCTCGTCCAGGATCAAGACCTTCGCGTCCGCGCCGAGCGCGCGCGCGATCTCGACCAACTGCTGCTGCGGCATGGTGAGGTCGCCCGCGTCCGTATCCGGGTCTAGGCGCGCGCCCACCTGCGCGAGCAGTTCGGCGGCGCGGCGGCGGCGCGCGCCCCAGTCCACGCGCCCCGTCATGCCCGCCTGCTCGACGCCGACCGCGATGTTCTCCGCCACGGTCAGTTCGGGGAAGAGCGCGGGCTGTTGGTAGATGGCCGCGACGCCCAGCGCCTTCGCCACGCGCGGCGAGTTGTGCGTGACCGTCTGCCCTTCGATCTGAAGCTCGCCGCCGTCCGGCTCGACCGCGCCGGTGATGATCTTAATGAGCGTGGACTTGCCCGCGCCGTTCTCGCCGATGAGCGCGTGTACCTCGCCCGCGCGCAGTTCGAGCGACGCGCTCTTCAAAGCCTGCACGCCCGCGTAAGACTTCGTGATGTTGGTGGCGCGCAGCAGCGCACTCTCAGCCATCGCTTTCGCCCTCGTTGTTGTCGCCCGCCGCCTCGATGATGATCACGTAGAGTTCCGCCGGGCCGTGGACGCCGACCGCCAGCGTCAACTCGATGTCGGACGTGCGCGACGGCCCCGTGATGAAAGTCACCGTGCGGCTCAACTCGCCCGCGCCCAACGCCGCAAGCACCTCGCCCAACGTCTGCCGGACGTGTCGGGCCTCGACGAGCGCGACGTGCGCCGCCGGCACGAGCGAGGCGAGGCGGTGGCGCTCCCGGTCGGATTCGAGGACGAGCGTGCCCGTCTCGGCCACGCCCCACTGCGCGCCCGTCACGCCGAGGTCGCAGTCGAACAGGTCTGCGGTCGTCGCGTCCTCAAGCACCTCCGCCGGCAGCGGCGCGAGACGCGCGACACGCCCGACCAGCGGCGCGTCCGACAGTGCGACGCGCCGCGCCCCGCGCTGCTCCACGATCTGCCGCAAGGCTTCGGCCGCCGCCGCCTCGTCGCGCACGACCACGCAACGACCCGCCACGGCTTCCAGCGCCCGGCGGAAACGCTCGACGGGCGCGATCAGATCGGGCGTCGGCGCGGCCGCCTGCCCCGACTCCGGCGCGTGTTGCTCCGCGAGCCGCGCTTGATGGGCCGCGCGCGCGGCGTCGTGCGGCGCGCTGGCCCGTAGGTGCGTGCGTATGGCCGCGAGCATCGCGCGCCGCGTCTCGTTATTCTGCGCCGACACCGGACAGAGTCCCTCCCGCGCGCTTACTTCTTAAGTTCGTCGCGCCACTGCTCGCGGAACGTGCGCGGGGCGAGCGGCGGTGCGTCGCGCCACTCCGTCCAAGCGGCGAGCGGCGGCGCGAGTTTCGCCATGAGACCGCCGACACGGCCGATGCGCCCGCCGCGCACCGCCGGGCGTTGCAGCACGCGCATGACGCGCGCGCCCCACTCGTAGAGCGCCGGGCTTGACCAGGCCCACGCGTAGAGCCTGAAGGCGAAACGCTCAAGCGGCCTCCGCTTCACCGGCCCGTGCTGATCGGCCGTACCCGCGGCCGTGCCTTCCGTCACCTCCGCGCGCAGGTGCAGCAACAGTTCGGGGATGTCGATCTTGACGGGGCAGACCTCGCGGCACGCGCCGCACAGGCTCGAAGCGTAGGGCAACTGCGCGGCCCGGCCGATGCCGATCAATTGCGGCGTGATAACCGCGCCGATGGGGCCGGGGTAGACCGAGCCGTAAGCGTGCCCGCCGATCTGCTGGTAGACCGGGCACGCGTTCAGGCACGCGCCGCAGCGGATGCACGCGAGCGACTGCCGCGTGACCGGGTGCGCGAGCATCGCCGAGCGCCCGTTGTCCATCAAGACGATGTGCAACTCTTCCGGGCCTTCGTCTTCCGCGCGCCGCTTCGTGCCCGTGATGAGCGACTGGTACGCGGTCAACTGCTGACCCGTGCCTGAGCGCGGCAGCAGTTTCAAAAACACGTCCAGGTCGGCGAGCCGCGGGATGACCTTCTCGATGCCCATCACCGCGATGTGTACTTTCGGCAGACTCGTCGTCAATCGCGCGTTACCCTCGTTCTCCAAAATAAGGATCGTGCCCGTCTCGGCGACGCCGAAGTTGACGCCGGAGATGCCGACCTCCGCCTCGGCGAAGCTCTGGCGCAGGACGCGCCGGGCCGCGCCCGTCAGCACCGCCACGTCGTCCGTCGGCGGGATGCCGACCTTCTCCGCGAACAGCTCCGCGATCTGCCGCTTCGACTTGTGTATCGCCGGCACGACGATGTGCGAAGGCGTCTCGCGCGCGAGCTGTATGATCCACTCGCCGAGGTCTGTCTCCACGGGCGCGAGGCCCGCCTCTTCGAGCGCGACGTTCAGGTGAATCTCCTCCGTCGCCATGCTCTTCGACTTCACGACCCGCGTCGCGCCCCGCGCGCGAATCAACTCAAGAACGATCCGGCACGCCTCCGCCCCGTCGCGCGCCCAATGAATCTGCGCGCCCGCCTGCTCCGCCTTATCGGCGAATGCTTCGAGATACTCATCGAGGTGCGCCAGCGTCTCGTCCTTCGCCGCGCGCGCACGCTCGCGCAACCCCTCCCAGTCCGCGACCGTCGCAATCGCCTCCCGCCGACGCCCACCAAACGTCGCCGCGAGATTTTTGAGCGCCCCGCGCAACTGCGGGTCGCGCAACGCCGCGCGCGCGTTCTGATCAAACGTCTCTGAAGTCTGTTCGTGCATCAGTCTGCGCCCGGCTCAGCCTTCGCGGGAAGCAAGCAACTCAGCGAGGTGCATCGGCCGCACCGAGGAATTTTTGCGCGAGAGGCGGCCGCCGATCTGCATCAAGCAACTCGCGTCCGCCGAGACGACGGCGCGCACATTGGCCTGTTCGATGGCTTCGATCTTGTTGTCCAGGATCGCCACGGAAATCTCCGGGTACTTGACGGAGAACGTGCCGCCGAAGCCGCAGCACGCGTCGGCGTTCGCCAACTCGACGAACTCAGTGCCGCGGACTTTGCGCAGCAGGCGGCGCGGCTCGTCGTGAATGTCGAGGTCGCGCAGGCCGTGGCAGGCGTCGTGCCAGGTGACGCGCCCCTTGAAGGACGCGCCCACGTCCTCGACGCCGAGCACGTTAACGATGAAAGAGCCGAACTCGTAGGTGCGCGCGGCGACGGCCTCGGCCCGCCTGCGCCAAGGCTCGTCGTCCGCGAACAACTCGTGAAAGTGGTGCGCCATCGCCGTGCAGGAGCCGGACGGGCTGACGATTGCGTCCGCGCCGCCGCCCTCGAAGACCTCGATGAAGCGGCGCGCGAGCCGCCGCGCCTCCGCGCGGTAGCCGGTGTTGAAAGCGGGCTGCCCGCAGCAGGTCTGCCGCTCGTCGAAGACAACCTCGCAGCCCGCGCGCCGCAAGACCTCGACCGCGCTCGCCCCGATGGCCGGCCAGAGCTGATCGATCAGACAGGTGATGAACAGCGACACTCTCATCTGCGACTTCAGCGACACCCGCTCACCCGGCCGCGCCCGCCGCGTTCGTATAACGCGCCTCGATGCCGGCGTACCGGCGGGCCGCCTCCGCGGCCTCCGCCGAAGCGCGCGGCGCGAACCGCTTCAGGCGCACGTTCTCGGTCACGTGCCGCCGCGCCTCGGCGAGCGAACCGAAGCGCCCGGCGGCTGTGGCCTGCACGAGCACGTTCCCCGTCACCGTCGCCTCGACGGGGCCGGCGAGCACTGGCCGACCCGTCGCGTCGGCCGTCGCCCGATTCAAGTAGTCGTTGCGGCTGCCGCCGCCGACGACCTGCACGCACTCGACCGCGCGCCCCGTCAGCGCCTCGACGGTGCGCAGCACAGACGCGTAGCGGAAGGCGAGCGAGTCGAGGATCACTTTCGTCAGCGCGGCGGGGTCTTCCGTGGACACGCGCTGCCCGGTCTCGGCGAGTTGCGCCGCCAACGCGTCGAGCATGGACGGCGGGTTGAAGAGGCGCGGGTCGTCGGGGAATATGAGACCGGGGTAGCCTGCGATTGCGCCGGCCGCCCGCAGCAAGTCTTCGTACTCGACCCGGAGGCCGCGCGCCGCCCACTCCGCGCGGCACGACTCGAAGACCCACAGCCCCATCACGTTCTTCAGGAAACGCGTCGTGCCGTACGCGCCGCCCTCGTTCGTGAAGTTGTGGCGCGCGACTTCGGCCGAGACGAGCGGCGCGTTCAACTCCACGCCGACGAGCGACCAAGTGCCCGAAGAGATGTAAGCGCGGCCGGCTGCGAGCGGCGCGCCCGCCACGGCGCTGCCCGTGTCGTGCGTCGCGGGCGCGACGACGCGCACGCCTTCGAGTCGCAGCTCGTCTGCGAGCGCGGGCGTGAGCGGGCCGAGGTCTGTGCCCGCCGGGACGATCTCGGCCAAGAGGTGCGCGGGCAGGTCGAGACGTTCGAGCAGTTCGGCGTCCCAGTCGCCCGTGCGCGCGTTGACCATCTGCGTCGTCGTCGCGTTGGTGTACTCGCAGGCGGCGCGGCCGGTCAGGCAGAAGTTGATCAGGTCGGGGACGAGCAGCAGCCGCGCGGCGGCGCGGGGCAGCCCGGCGCGCGCGTGCGCGCGGAGTTGGTAGAGGGTGTTGAATTCGAGGAACTGAATCCCCGTGCGCGCGAAGACCTCTGCGCGCGCCGCGACGCGGAAGACTTCCGCCATCACGCCGCGCGTCCTCTCGTCGCGGTAGCAGACGGGGTCTTCCAACAGCCGCCCGCCCACGTCCAACAGCCCGTAGTCCACGCCCCAACTGTCCACGCCGATGCTCCGCACGGGCCGCCCCAGTTCGCGCGCGCGCGCGCCCGCCGCGCGCAGGCCCGCTTTGATCTCCGCGAAGATTTCGCCCGCGGGCCAGCGCAGCCGCCCGCCCTCGGGCCGCGGCGGGTACTTGAAGCGCCGCACCTCTTCGAGCAGCAACTCGCCCGGCGCGACGCCCGCCAAGAACACGCGCCCGCTGCCCGCGCCGAGATCAACCGCGATGTAGAGCGAGTCAGACATGGGATTGCGGATTTCGGATTGCGGATTGCGGATTGGAGGGAATTGGTTCATTGATTCATTTAGTCATTGATTCAATGAACAAATGAACCAATGAGCCGTTCCCTCATTCCGCAATCCGCAATCCGCAATCAAACAATACCGGAGGCGGCCGCGCCTTGTCGCGCCGGGCGCTCCTCGGCCTTGCGCTGGCGGTAGCCGCTGGCGCGGTAGACGGCGACCGGGTCAATCGCGCCGCCCGCGCGCTCGCGGGCCGCGGCCAGGATGGGCGACACGTCCGTGGTGAAGGCTTGCTTGAGGGTGGCGAGCGCGAGTAGGGGGTCGCAGTTCTGTTGCGCCTCGGCGAGCGCGGCGCGGTCTACGAGGTGCGCCTGGACGTAGGCGCGCGTTAGTTCTGCGGCGCTCGACATCAGCGACTCGACCGGGTCGGTCACGTTATGCGACTGGTCGAGCATGTAGGCGGGCGCGAAGTTTTCGACTTGGGCCAGTTCCGCATCAACCAACTCGTTGAAGATGAGGAAGAGTTGGAAGGGCTTGATCGAGCCGGCGTCCAGATCGTCGTCGCCGTACTTCGAGTCGTTGAAGTGGAAGCCGGCGAGTTTGCCGAACTGGATGAGGCGCGCGACGATCATCTCGATGTTGACGTTGGGCGCGTGGTGGCCGAGATCGACGAGGCAGAAGGCCTGCGGCCCCAGCTCGCGCGCGCAGTGGTAGCTGACGCCCCAGTCGTTGATGACTGTCGAGTAGAAGGCCGGCTCGTAGAACTTGTGCTCGATGAAGAGCCGCCAGTCCGCGGGCAGCGCGGCGTAAATCTCGCGCATACTGTCGAGGTAGCGTTCGAGCGCGCCGCGGAAGTGTTGTTGACCGGGGAAGTTGCCGCCGTCGCCGATCCAGACCGTGTGCGCCTTCGAGCCGAGGCGCTGGCCCAACTCGATGCACTCGACGTTGTGCTTGATGGCCTGCGCGCGCACGGCCTTGTCCGGGTGCGTCAGGCTGCCGTACTTGTAGGAGTGGCGCTGGCCCGGCTGATCCTGAAACGTGTTGGAGTTCATCGCGTCGAAGTGCAGCCCGCGGGCGCGCGCGAACGAGACGAGCGCGGACGCGTCTTCGGGCTTGTCCCAGGGGATGTGGAGCGAGACGCCGGGCGTCGAGCGCACGAGCTTGTTGATGACGGCGCAGTCTTCCAACTTCTCGAAGATGCCGCGCGGCTCGCCCACGCCGGGGAAGCGGGCGAAGCGCGTGCCGCCCGTGCCGACGCCCCACGAGGGCACGGCCACGCGGAAGCCCTGCGCCTTCGCCGTGAGGTCTTCGATGTCGCGCCCGCGGCGGCCGAGTTGTTTGCCGAGGTGCTCGTAGTCCTCCTCCACCCAAGCCTTCGCGCCCCGGTTCTGCTCGGCGATGAAGTCGTCGCTAATCTCGAAGTTCGTTGCCATAAGTCCTCCGTCAGTAGACAGAAGTCAGGAGTCAGGAGTCAGACGCTCCGCGTCACGTGCGTTGCAGCCGTTACGTGCGTTGGAGCTTTAGCCACGGCCGCTCATTATTGAAGGTCTTCACTGCCTACTGCTTTCCGCCTACTGGCTACTGACTACTGTCTACTGCCTACTACCTCAAGAACCCGTCCTGCAAGCCGCCGTCCACGGGGATGACGTGGCCGGTGGTCTTGGCGAGCCGGCGCGAGACGAGCAGGAAGATGCCCTCGGCCTGATCCGACGGCTCGATGGGCGACTGCGTGAGCGAGCGCTTGGCGTAGAACTGCGCGAGCTTGTCGCGCAGCGCTTCCGTTTCTTCCGACTCGTCGAAGGCGATGTTGTACTTGGTCAGACTGGCGATGACGCGGTCGCGCGGGAACATCGTGCTGCCCTTGACCACGGTGGCGGGCGCGACGGCGTTGACGCGCACGAGCGGCGCGAACTCGACCGCCAACTCGCGCACCAGATGGTTCGCCGCCGCCTTGCTCGTGTCGTAGGCGAGGCTGCCCTTCTTGGCGACGACCGCGTTGGCGCTCGTCGTCAGGACGACGTTGCCGGGCAAGCCCTGTTGCCTGAAGATGCGGTACGCCTCGTCGGCGACGACGTACGCGCCGGTCACGTTGATCGAGAAGGTCAGCGCCCACTGGCGATCCTCGACGCGCCCCGTCTTGTCGGGCGGCACGAAGATGCCCGCGGTGACGACGACCGCGTCTATGCCGCCGTAAGCGAGCATCACGTCGGCGAACATCTGCCGCACGCTCTCGCGGTTCGTGATGTCGCACGCCAGCCCGATGGCCGGGCCGCAGTTGCTAATCCCAGTGCCCGCGACGCCGATGCCGGGGCCGTACTGCGCGACGATCTCCTGCGCCGTCTCTCTGGCCGCTTCCTCGTTCAGATCGACGCAGACGATGTGCGCGCCTTCGCGGACGAGTCGGTGCGCGGCCTCTTTGCCGATGCCCGCGCCCGCGCCGATGATGACGATGATCTGGCGGTCGAGTTCCTTTTCGGGCGGCATGCGCCGCAGCTTGGCCTCTTCGAGCAGCCAGTACTCGATGTCGAAGGCCTCCTGCTGATCCATCGCCTCGTACTCGTCAATCGCCTCCGCGCCGCGCATGACCTCGACGGCGCAGTTGTAGAACTCGGCCGTGACGCGCGACTCGCTCTTGTTCTTGCCCCACGCGATCATGCCGAGACCGGGGATGAGCACGACGGTCGGGTTCGGGTCGCGCATCGCGGGCGAGTCCGGGTGCTTGCAGCGGTTGTAGTAGACCTCGTAGTCCTTGCGGTACTCGACCAGCCCGTCGGCGACGGCCTCCTTTAGTTTCTCCACGTCGCCCGTGGCCGGGTCCCACTTGACGAAGAGCGGCTTGATCTTGGTGCGCAGGAAGTGGTCTGGGCAGGACGTGCCGAGCGCGGCGAGGCGCGGGCCGTCTGCGCTGTTGACGAAGCGCAGCATCCGCTCGTCGTCCTGCACCGTGCCGACGAAGCGTTTGTAGACGGAGACCTGCCCGCGGATGAACGGGATGATCTCGCCGATGATGCGGCGGCGCTCCGTCTCCGCGAGCGGCGCGTGCTTCTGCCCGCCGAAAGTTTTTTCGCCGCGGTCGTGCGCCTCGATGTAGCGCGCCGCGCGGTCTATGATCTCAAGGGCCGTCTCGTAGCAGGTCTTGTCGTCGTTGCTCCAAGAACTCATGCCGTGGTGGCCGAGCAGGATGCCCTTGGCCTGCGGCTGCGCGTTGATCAACTGCTCGATCTTCAGCCCGATGTCGAAGCCCGGTCGCTGCCAGGGGATGTAGATCAGTTCGTCGCCGTAAATCTCTTTCGTCAGCCGTTCCTGGTTGACCGAGGCGGCGACGGCGATGACTGCGTTCGGGTGCAGGTGATCGACGTGGCGGTAGGGGACGAGCGTGTGCAGCGGCGTGTCAATGGAGCCAGCGCGCGGGTTGAGGTTGAAGACGCAGTGGCTGTACATCGGGTACATCGCGTCTTCGATCTCGGTTTTGGGCCCGCGCTCGGGGTGGTTGAGGTAGATCGGCTTCATCGCGCGTATCTTGTCGAGGTAGAACGACGCGAAGCCGTCGCGCTTGGCGGTGCGCAGGTCGCCGCCAGAGCCTTTGACCCAGAGCACCTCGACCTCCGCGCCCGTGAGCGGGTCGCGCTCCATGAGTTTCGAGGAGGTGTTGCCGCCGCCCGTGTTCGTCAGCGTCAGGTCTTCGCCCAGTTTGTTCGAGCGGTAGACCAGCCGATCCAGCCCGGACAACTGGTCGGCCACCTCGTCCTGCCAGAGATACTTCACGTACTCGTAAGATTTCTGTTCGCGTTGTCTGCTCATAAACCCTCCCTGCGGACGAGCGCGCATACGCCAGCGCGCGCTGTCAGGTGCGGTCGGCGGGCGGCCGCGGTCAAGCGGTTAACTGCGCGGGGCCGAACCAGAGCGCCAAACCGGCCCGCGGCGCGGGCGCGCGCGGGGTTCGCTGGAGATTCGGGTCGTACTGCTAACGGGGTAGGCGGATATTACTCGGTTGGGGGGGCGTTTGCAATTCCGGTCGCCCGCGGCGGCGCGCGGGCCGCTATCTACGCGGCGGCGCGGTCGAGTCGCGCGTGATGAGGTAGGTCGGGATACGCACCTCCACGCCCGGCTGCTCGGGGCGCTCGATCATGTTGACGAGCGCCTCGACGACGCGGCGGCCGATCTCGACCTGCGGCGAGCAGACGGTCGTCAGCGGCGGCTCGGCGAGCGCGGCGAAGGCGATGTCGTCGAAGCCGACCACAGAGATGTCGCCCGGTATCGAGAGGCCCGCCTTGCGGAACTCGCGCATGGCCCCGAGGGCCATCATGTCGTTGGCGGCGATGACGGCGGTCGGCAACTCGGGCGCGGCCAGCATCTCGGAGGCGGCGCGGCGGCCGCCGTCGAGGCGGAAGTCGCCCTCGTAGATGGCGGGCGGCGGCTCGTCCGGCAGGTGGCGCGCGATGAAGTCGCGGAAGGCGTCGCGGCGGATGAGGCCGGAGGGGATGCGGCTGGAGCCGGCGATGTGCGCGATGCGGCGGTGGCCGAGCGAGACGAGGTGGCGCACGGCCGCGTTGATGCCGGCGGCGTAGTCCACGCAGATGTTGCTCATGTGCTCGCCGGCCAAGTCCGTGTTGTCGAAGACGACCGAAATCTGCCGGCGCGCGATCTCGTGGAACAGCGTCGAGTCCAGCTCCGAGGTCATCAGCGCGACGCCCGCCATCTTCAGTTCGTTCAGGCGGCGCACGTACTCGGCGGCGCGCTCCGGGTCGTAGTCGGTGTTCAGGAGGATGACGTTGTAGCCGCGCTCGTAGGCCGCCGCCTCCATCGCCTTGATGACTTCGGGGAAGAACGGGTTCGAGATGTCGGAGACGAGTAGCCCCAACATGTTGCTGCGGCCCGAGGCGAGCGAGCGCGCGTAGGCGTTCGGGTGATACTCGCAGCGCTCGATGGCGTCGAGCACGCGCTTGCGCGTGTCGTCGGTGACGTACTTGGTGTCGTTGATGACGTGCGAGACGGTGGCCGTGGAGACGCCGGCCGCGCGGGCCACGTCCTTGATGCGGGCTGTCTTGAAGGGTGGGAGGGGCGGGCGCTCGGCCGTGGAGGACGTGTTTACGTGTCTCATCTTCGACTAAAGGAAGCTCGCCGCGTGTGCCGCCTCCCGGAATTAGGAGGCGCGGGGGGGCCAAGGCGAGTCGCTTGATGATACTGCCGGAGGGCGGCTTTGGGGAAGCCCCTCCGCGTCACGACCGCAGGGCCAAACGCGCGGCCCCTGCGCTCGTCACGCGGCGGCTACGTTACCCTGCCCGCCCACGGCGAGCCGCATGATGTTCTCCTCGGTGCAGTCGGCGCGCTCAAGCACGCCCGTGACGCGCCCCTCGTGCATGACGGCGACGCGGTCGCTCACGTTGATGACCTCTTCCATGTCGCTGCTGATCATGATGATGGCGACGCCGGCCTCGGCCAGCTTGCGCATCAGCGCGTAGATTTCGGCCTTCGCGCCCACGTCAATGCCGCGCGTCGGCTCGTCGAAGATGAGCACCTTCGGGTCGAGCGCGATCCACTTGGCCAGCACCACCTTCTGCTGGTTGCCGCCCGACAGGTTCGCCGCCCGCACCTCGACCGAAGGGGCCTTGACGTTGAGCCGCGCGCAGACCGCCTGCGCGCCCGCGCGCTCGCGCTCGAAGGAGACGAGACCGGCCGGGGCGTAGCGGTCGAGGCTCGGCAGCGTCACGTTCTCGCGGATCGGCATGTCGGTGATGAGACCCGCCGTGCGGCGGTCTTCCGGCACGAGGTAGATGCCGTAGCGGATGGCGTCCTGCGGCGAGCGGAGGCGCAGCGGGCGGCCGTCGAGCACGAGCCGCGCCTCGACCGCCGGATCGACGCCGAAGACGGCCTGCGCCGCCTCGCTGCGGCCCGCGCCGACGAGGCCGGCGACGCCCAGTATCTCGCCGCGCCCCACGTCGAGCGTGATCTGCTTGTCGGGGTAGCGCGCGGTGCGCAGGGCCTCGACCGCGAAGTAGTGCGGCTGCTTCTCGCCCTCCGGGTGCTGGTAGAAGTTCTCGATGTCGCGCCCGACCATCATCTTGACCATGCGGTCGTGCGTGATCTCGGCGCGGGCCAACTCGCCGGCGTTCGCGCCGTCGCGCAGCACGACGGCGCGGTCGGCGATCTCTGCGACCTCGCCGAGCCGGTGCGAGATGTAGATGATGGCCACGCCTTGCGCGCGCAGTTCCTTGACCACTTCGAGCAGCCGCGCCGTCTCCGAGAGGGTGAGGCTGGACGTGGGTTCGTCCATGATGATGAGGCGCGCGTCCAGGCTGAGCGCCTTGGCGATCTCGACCATCTGCTGCTGCGCGATGGAGAGGCGCGCGAGCGGCGTGTCGGGCCGGATGTCGAGGCCGAGGCGCGCGAGGTGCTTGGCCGTCTCGGTCTCCATGCGGCGGCGGTCGATCAGGCGGAGCGGGCCGCCGCGCACCGGCTCGCGCCCGAGGAAGACGTTGGCCGCCACGTCCAGGTTGTCGAGGACGTTCAGCTCCTGGTGGATGAAGGCGATGCGGTAGCGGGTGGCGTCCGAGACGCTGTGGACGGCGGCCGGCGCGCCGTCGATCAGCACCTCGCCGGAGTCGGGCTGGTGGACGCCGCCGACCACCTTCATCAGCGTGGACTTGCCCGCGCCGTTCTCGCCCAGCAGCGCCACCACCTCGCCGGCCGCGACCGCGAAGTCCACCCCCTTCAGCGCGTGCACGCCGGGGAAGCGCTTCTCGATCCGCCGCATCTGTAGGATCGGTGTAGGCATAAGTGAGTCAGAAGCCAGGAGTCAGAAGCCGGAAGCCGGAAGCCGAAGTCAGGAGCCGGAAGAAAGACACGGCCTCTATGTTGCTGAAGCTGTCAACGCAGAAGCGGGCACGCTCCGCGCACACGCACTCTGGCTTCTGGCTTCCGGCTTCTGACTCCTGTTTTTCACCTCCCGCGCAGTTGGTTGATCTGCTTGGTGAACTCTTCGACGGTGTCGCGCTTGATGACCTTGGTCTCGACGAACTTCTGCTTGTTGGCGGGGACGCCGGAGCGGTCGCCCGCGAGCACCTGGGCCATCAGCTTGATGGCCTGGTAGCCGAACTCGTAGGGCTGCTGGACGACCGTGCCGTAGATCGCGCCGTCCTTGACCCCGGCGAGCGTCTCGTCCTCCTCGTCGAAGGCGATGATCTTGACCTGCCCCGTCTTGCCCGCGTCGCGCACCGCGTTGTAGATGGCCGGGCCGTTGTAGCTCCAGAGGCCGACCAGGGCCGCCACGTCCGGGTACTTGACCAGCGTGTCGGCGACGTTCGACTTGGCGCGCACGCGGTCGGTGTCGTCCGTGCGCGTGTCTATGATCGTGACGTTCGAGCCGGCGAGCGCCTCCTTGATGCCCTGCAACCGCTCGGCGGCGTTGCGCGCGTCGAGCTTGCCGACGAAGATCATGATCTTGCCGCCGGAGGGGAGCGCCTCCTTGATGAGCGCGCCCGCCTGCCGCCCCGCCGCCACGTTGTCCGTGCCCACGTAGCAGGCGCGGTCGCTCTTGGGCGCGTCCGAGTCCTGCGTGAAGACGAGCGTCTGCTTCGCCACGTCGTTGATCAACTGCGTCTGGTTGTCGGGGTCTACGGGGCTGATGGCGATGCCGTCCACGCCGCGGGCGAGCAGGTCGTCAACGATCCGCTTCTGCTCGGCGGCCGTGCCGTCCGAAGGGATTTTGAACTCGACCGTCACGTCCGGCAGTTCGGCGTCGGCCTTCTCCGTGCCTTTGCGCGCGATAGTCCAGAAGTCGGAGGCGTTGTTGGTGACGAACGCCAGTTTCTTCCCGCCGCCGCCCGTGCCGCTGCCGCCCCGTTGCGCGCAGGCGGCGACGAGTAACAGGCACGAACACGCGAGCGCGATCCGTTTAAGACTCATGTCCTTCTCCTCTGCCTGGAATTTCCAGGCGCAGCACCCGACAGAAATCTGCTCAAGCTACCTGCATCTCTAATCTGCTAAAGCCGTCTGCGTCGCTCGTAATCGAGCACCCCTCACTGACCACTGACCACTGCCCACCGACCACTGCCTACTGCTTACTGCTAAACCTGTAGACGGTCGTCGTCCGGTACTGCCCGCCGCGCCGCAGGACGGTCGAGGGGAAGTGCGGCTTGTTGGGCGAGTCGGGGTAGTGTTGTGTCTCAAGGCAGAAGCCGGTGCGGCGCGGGTACGCCTTCCCATTCTTGCCGACGGTGTTGTCGTCGAGGAAGTTGCCCGCGTAGAACTGCACGCCGGGTTCGGTCGTCAGCACTTCCAGCACGCGCCCCGTCGTCGGCTCGAAGACCGTGGCGGCCGGGCGCAGCACGCCCGGCCGCCCCCGGACGACGAAGTTGTGATCGTAGCCGCTGCCGAACTGCAACTGCTCGTCCCGTTGGTTGATGCGCGCGCCGATGGCGGTCGGGCGGTTGAAGTCGAACGGCGTGCCGCGGACGCCGCGCAACTCGCCGGTCGGGATCGAGCCGGCGTCGGTCGGGGTGAAACGGTCGGCGTTGATCTGAAGGACGTGGCCGAGTATGTCGCCGCTGCCTGCGCCGGCGAGGTTGAAGTAGGAATGGTTCGTGAGGTTGACGACCGTGTCCTTGTCGGTTGTCGCCGCGTAGTCAATCCGCAACTCGTCGCGCTCGGTCAGCGTGTACGTGACGCGCACGGAGAGGTTGCCCGGATAGTTCTCTTCGCCGTCTCGGCTCAGGTACGTGAGTTCGACCGCGGCCCCGGCGGGCGTCCGCAAGGGGCGGGCCTGCCAGACCACTTTGTCGAAGCCTTTGAGACCGCCGTGCAGGTGGTTCTCGCCGTTGTTGACGGCCAGCTTGTACTCGACGCCGTTGAGCTTGAAGCGTCCCTTGGCGATGCGGTTGGCGTAACGACCGACGACGGGGCCGACGTAGTGCGTGTCCTTCTCGTAGTCGGCGACGCGGTCGAAGCCGAGCACCACGTCGGCGAACCGGCACGCGCGGTCGGGCACTTTGAGCGAGACGACGGTCGCGCCGTAAGTCATGATCTTGACTTCGACGCCGCGCCGGTTCGTCAGCGTGTAGAGTTCGACGCGCTGCCCGTCGGCCGTCTGCCCGAAGTCTTCCTTCTGCACCCTCGGCGGTCGCCGCTGGCCGCCGGCCCCGCACAAGAGCAGCACGCTCGCGCCGAGCAGCAGGAGCGCGCGCAGTTTGTTCGTCGCCACGTTCATCGTCTCTCTGCGGCCGCGCCGTCGCCGGCCGTCCCTCGTCTACTTTAACTTCACCCGCGCCGCCCGGCGCTGCAAGACCTGGTCGGCGATGACGCCGACGAGGATGACCGCGCCCATCACCGCGAAGTTGAGCGACGAGGGGATGCCCAGCAGGTTGACCAAGTTCTGTAAGACTTGCAGCAGCGCCGTGCCGATCAGGACGCCGATGACCGATCCCTCGCCGCCGCGCAAGCTACAGCCGCCCAGCACCGCCGCCGCGATGCCGTACAGCTCGAAAAAGTTCCCGTGCGACGACGGCGAGATCGAGTTGGTGTAGAAGGCGAAGACGATGCCGGCGACGCCGACCAGCGCGCCCAGGATGATGTAGGCGCTCGCCACGATCTTGTCCGAGTTGATGCCGGAGTAGCGCGCCGCCACCTCGTTACGGCCCACGGCGAACAGGTAGCGGCCGTAGACCGAGCGGTGCAGCACGACCCACATCACGACGCTAATGAGCACGAGCAGCACGAACGGCGTCGGCACGCCGAACAGACTCCCCGTCGCCAGGTTGCGCAGCGTCTCGAACCCGGCGGCGTTGCCGAACCCTTTCGTCTCGTCGTTCGAGATGAAGCGGGCCAGCCCGCGGTAGAAGAGCAGCCCGCAGAGCGTGACGATGAAGGGCTGCACGCGCACCTTCGTGATCAGCAGTCCGTGGAGCGCGCCCAGGGCGGTGGCGACGGCGATGGTCGCCGGCACGGCCACCAGGCTCGGCCAGCCCCAGTCCACGAGCATCATCGAGAGCAGCACGCCCAGGAGCGCGAAGACCGACCCGACGGAGAGATCGATGCCACCCGTGATGATGACCAGCCCCAGCCCGATGCTGAAGATGCCGTACGCGCCGATGAGCCGCGCCATGTTCTGCAAGTTGGCCGGCGCGAGGAAGCGCGGGTTCAGGATGGCGACGACGACGCACAGCCCCACGAGCAGCAGGAACGTTCCGAGTTCTTTCTTCATGCCGGTGTCTCTCGGCCGCGAGGCGCGGGACTGCCGCGTCGTGGCGTCAACGGCGCTGGTTGACAGCGGGGGCGGGGCAAGCGGTTAACAGCGCGCGGCGGTAGACGGGCGCGCGCCACGCCGCGGCGCAGCAGTCCGTCAGAGTCCGTCGCGGGGGACTGTCAAATAGAATTCTTTAATTCTGAATACTTGCCTTCTACTTTAACTCCGGCCTTTTTGCAAGCCAGGCCGAAGGCAGGAAGTGGTTTCGTTCGAGCTTGAGCGGTTGGCGCGCGCAGATTTAACACAGAGGGCACAGAGGTCACACAGAGGACACAGAGTCTTTAACTGTGCCCTCTGTGCCTACTCTATGTACTCTGTGTTAACCCGGCCGCACGCCGGCTCTCCACCTCAACCTGAACCACGCCCCGTGCCCCTCTGCTTCGCATTAACGCCCCGACTGTGTTTATAATCAAAGTCCCCAAGCCAGAAACAGCGCACAGGATTGAAGGGCAGGCGCGCGCCGGAGGCGGCCACGGTGTCCGCACCCGGTAAACCGCTTTACCCGTTTCATTCTCTTTCGGAGACTGTTCGTCATGCGCCCCGCTCTGTCGCACAGGTTCGCGTACCTTGCCGCCGCGCTCTGGGCCGCGGCGCTCGTGCTCGCCGCGCCCGCCGTCGCGCGCGCCGAGGTCGCGCTGCCCGACGTGCTCGCCGACGCGATGGTCTTGCAGCGCGGCGTGCGCGTGCCCGTGTGGGGCCGCGCCGCGCCGGGCGAGACCGTCACGGTCAGCTTCGCGGGCCAGACGAAGAAGACGCTGGCCGGCGGCGACGGCCGCTGGCTGGTCTGGCTCGACCCGCTCAAGGCCAACGCGACGCCCGCCACGCTGACCGTCAGCGGCACGAACAAGATCGAGTTGAAGGACGTGCTCGTCGGCGAAGTGTGGCTCGTCGCCGGCCAGTCGAACATACAGTTCACGCTGGCCGAGACGCGTGAGGCGGCCGCCGCCATCGCGGCCGCGAACCACCCGCTCATCCGCCTCTTCAACGTGAGCCGGCAGGTCGCCTTCAAGCACAAGCCGCCGCCGCTCGCCACCTGGCAGCCTTGCGCGCCCGAATCCGTCCGCGAGTTTTCCGCCGCCGGCTACTACTTCGCCGTCGAGTTGCAGCAGGAGTTGGGCGTGCCCGTTGGCGTCATCAACTCTTCTTACGGCGGCTCGCAGGCCGAGGCTTGGACGCCGGTCGAGTACCTGCTCGCCGACGCGGAACTCAAGGCCACGGTCGAGCGGACGAAGGTCTGGGACGAGGAGCGGGCGCGCGTGAAGGTCGAGTACGAGGAGCAGATCAGACAGTGGCGCGAGCAGGCCGACAAGGCGCGGGCCGCGGGCGCGCGTCCGTCGCCCTCGCCGCCCGTGCCCGACGCGCTGCGCGAGTACCGCATCGCCGCCTCGATCTACGACGGCATGATCGCGCCGCTCATCCCGTTCCCCGTCCGCGGCGCGTTCTGGTATCAGGGCGAGTCGAACGAAGCGCGCGCGCAACAGTACGGCATTCTGCTGCCGACCATGATCCGCGCTTGGCGCGAACGCTGGGGGCAGGGCGACTTCCCCTTCGGCATCGTGCAACTGCCCAACTACCGCGACCCGAAGGCCGAGCCGGCCGACGAAGCTTGGAGTCACCTGCGCGAGTGGCAGCGCCGCGCCGCCGTCGCCACGCGCAACGCCGGTCTGATCGTCACCATAGACATCGGCGAGGCGCACGACATCCACCCGAAGAACAAGCTCGACGTGGGCCGGCGCATGGCCCGCTGGGCGCTCGCAGACGTGTACGGGCGACGGTTGACCGCGACGGGGCCGATGTTCCGCGAGTTGAAGGTCAACGGCTCGAAGCTCGTCCTCAAGTTCGATGACGTGGGGAAGGGCTTGCGCGTCCGCGACGGCGACAAGCTGGACGAGTTCGCCGTCGCAGGGGCCGACCGCAAGTGGCATTGGGCCGAGGCGCGCATCGTGGGCAAGGATCGGGTCGAGGTCTGGTCGCCGGCCGTCGCCGCGCCCGTCGCCGCGCGCTACGCCTTCAACAACAACCCGCGCCACCCCAACCTGACGAACGACACGGGGCTGCCCGCCGCGCCGTTCCGCACGGACGACTGGCCCGGCCCGACCGACGGGCAGCGTTGAGCGCCCGCGCGCCGCGGACGAAAGAGGAGCGAGTCTCTGATGAAGAGGAGCGAGCGGATGCGACCCCGCGTCAGGTGCAGACGCCGCCGCGCCGGATTGACGACCCGCGCGGCCCTGTTCGTCTGCGCCTGCGTCCTCTGCCTGCTGCCCGCCGCGGCGCGGGCGCAGACCGTCGAGCCGACGCCGACGCCGCGCCCGGCCGACGAGCGCCCCGTCAACCCGAAACTCCCGACGCTCTTTGTCGTCGGCGACTCGACGGCCAACAACTCGGCCAACGGCGCGCAGGGCTGGGGCGACCCGTTCGTCGCTTATTTCGATCCCGCCAAGATCAACGTCCTCAACCGCGCGCGCGCCGGCCGCAGCAGCCGGACGTTTCTGACCGAAGGGCTGTGGGCGAAAGTTTTGCAGGACGTGAAGCCGGGCGACTTCGTGCTCATACAGTTCGGCCACAACGACGGCGGCCCGCTCGACACGGGGCGCGCGCGCGGCTCGCTGCCCGGCCTCGGCGAAGAGACGCGGGAGGTGACGACGCCGGACGGGCGCAGAGAGGTCGTCCACACCTTCGGCTGGTACAACCGCAAGTTCATCGCGGACGTGAAGGCGAAAGGTGCGAAGCCCGTCGTCCTCTCGCTCACGGTGCGCAACATCTGGCAGGACGGCCGGGTCGAGCGCGGCTCCGGCCAGTTCCGCGCGTGGGCCGAAGAGTTGGCGCGCGCGGCGGGCGTCCCGTTCGTTGACCTGACGACCATCGTCGCCGACCGCTACGAGGCGCTGGGCGCGGAGCGGGTCAAGGCGCTCTTCGGCCCCGACCACACGCACACCAGTCCGGCGGGCGCGGAGTTCAACGCCGCCGCGGTCGTCGCCGGGCTGAAAGGTCTGAAGGGCAACCCGTTCGGCAAATACTTTTCCGCGCGCGGCCGCGCGGTCGCCGCCCACAAGACCGCGCGGCCGCATCGAACATGACGACCGCGACACAAACCGCGCTGCGCCGAACGTCGGCGGTCTTCGCCGTCGCCGTCGCGGCGCTCATCTGGCCGGCCCGCGCGGGCGCGCAGAGGCAGATGGAGCATCTGGGTCGCGGCGTGGTCGCTGTCAGGCAGGCGGACGGGCGCGTCTGGATCGGCTGGCGTCTGCTCGGCACAGACCCCGACGCCGTCGCCTTCAACCTCTACCGCGCGGCCGACGGCGCGCGCCCCGTCAAACTCAACGACAAGCCAATCACCGGCCCGACCAACTTCGTTGACGACAAGGCCGACCCCGCGCACTCGCACGCTTACACCGTCCGCGCGGTGCTGCGCGGGCGCGAACAGGAGGCGAGCGCGCCTTTCACTCTGAAGGCAAACACGCCCGCGCGCCAGTACCTCTCGATCCCCGTGCGCCCGCCGCAGGGCTACAGCCCCAACGACGCCTCGGTCGGCGATCTGGACGGCGACGGCGAATACGAGTTGGTCGTCCACATGGTCGGGCGCGGGCGCGACAACGGCAGCGCCGGCTTCACGACCGAACCCGTCCTTCAAGCTTACAAGCTCGACGGCACGCTGCTCTGGTCGATCAACCTCGGCCGCAACATCCGCGAGGGCGCGCACTACACGCAGTTCATCGTCTACGATCTCGACGGCGACGGCCGCGCCGAGGTCGCCTGCAAGACGGCAGACGGCACACGCGACGGCCGCGGCAAAGTCATCGGCGACGCCGACGCCGACTGGCGCAGCCCCGAAGGCGCGTCCGCCGCCTTCCGCTCTGGTCGGCACAGCGTCGCCGGCTACATCCTCAAGGGGCCGGAATACCTCACCGTCTTCGACGGCCTCACGGGCGCGGCGCTCGCCACGACCGACTTCATCCCGCCGCGCCACCCGACGAAGCCCGACCCGACGGCGGAAGAGTTGGCCGCCGTCTGGGGCGACGGCTACGGCAACCGCGTTGACCGCTTCCTCGCCTGCGTCGCTTATCTCGACGGCCACCGGCCGAGTCTCGTCATGGCGCGCGGCTACTACACGCGCACCGTCCTGACGGCCTGGAACTGGCGCGGCGGCAAGCTCACGCGCGTCTGGACGTTCGACAGCGAGGACGGCACGCCCGGCAACCGCGCTTACAGCGGGCAGGGCAACCACAACCTGAGCGTCGGCGACGTGGACGGCGACGGGCGCGACGAGATCGTCTACGGCGCGTGCGCGATAGACGACGACGGGAAAGGTCTTTATTCCACCGGCCTCGGCCACGGCGACGCGCTGCACCTGTCCGATCTAGACCCGCTGCGCCCCGGTCTCGAAGTCTTCGACATACAAGAACGTTTCGACGACGCGGGCGCGAGCTTCCGCGACGCGCGCACGGGTCGCATCATCTGGCAGAAGCCCTCGGTCAAGGCCGGCGAAGACGGCGAGGGGCCGGGCCGCGGTCTCTGCCTCGACATAGACCCGCGCCACCAGGGGTTCGAGTGCTGGGTGCGCGGCGCGGACATCTTCGGCCTCTTCGACGCGCGCGGGCGCGTCGTCTCGCAACGCACGCCGCGCTCCTGCAACTTCGGCGTCTACTGGGACGGCGACACCTTGAGCGAACTGCTCGACCGCAACTACATCGCCAAGTGGAACTGGGCGGACGCGACCGAGACCACACTGCTCAACGCCGAAGGCTGCGCGTGGAACAACGGCTCGAAGGCGACGCCCGCGCTCTCCGCCGATCTCTTCGGCGACTGGCGCGAGGAGGTCGTCTGGCGCGCGGCCGACAACACGGAGCTGCGCGTCTACACGACCACCATCCCGACCGCGCACCGCTTCTACACCTTCATGCACGACCCCCAGTACCGCCTGAGCGTCGCGTGGCAGAACGTCGCCTACAACCAGCCGCCGCACACAAGCTTCTTCGTCGGCGCGGGCATGAAGCCGCCGCCGCGCCCCAACATCGTGCCGGTGCGATCAAGTAAGCCGCGGGCCGAAGTGGAAGGAGAGAGAAGGTGACGAAGCCGAACGGACACAAGAGGGCGCGCGCCTGCGCCGCGCTGTTGCTCGTCGTACACCTGCTCGCGCCCGCGGGCGTCGGCGCGCAGGGCGCGCGGCGCGGCCGGGCCGCGGCACAGCGGCCGGCGGCGGCCGCGGCGGCGCTCGCGTGGCCGCGCGTCACCAGTCAGGCGAAGCCGTGGGCGCGCTGGTGGTGGCTCGGCAACGCCGTCAACCGGCGCGACCTCACGACCGAGTTGGAGAAGTATGAGCAGGCCGGCCTGGGCGGCTTGGAGTTGACGCCCATCTACGGCGTGCGCGGCGCGGAGGATCGCTTCATCCCCTTCCTCTCGCCCGCCTGGGTCGCGTTGCTCGAACACACCTTGCGCGAGGCGTCGCGCCTCCGGCTCGGCGTTGACATGGCGACGGGCACGGGCTGGCCCTTCGGCGGCCCCTGGGTCGGTGCTGAAGACGCCTGCAAGGATTTGGTCGCCAAGACCTACGAAGTGAACGGCGGCGCGCGCCTGGGCGCACCCGTCCGGCTCGTGCAGAAGCCGCTCGTGCGCGCGGTCGGCCGCCGCCCGAACATCGAAGACCTGCGCGACCCCGTCAGCGCGAACCCGAACCTGCAAGAGCTGGCGCTCGATCAAGTCCGCTTCGCCAAGCCGCTCCCGCTGCAAGCGTTGATGGCTTACTCGAACGGCGGCGAAGCGCTCGATCTCACCGCGCGCGTCGGCGCGGACGGCACGCTCGATTGGGTCGCCCCGCCCGGTCGTTGGAAACTCTACGCCGTCTTTCAGGGGTGGCACGGCAAGATGGTCGAGCGCGCCGCGCCCGGCGGCGAGGGCAACGTCATAGACCATTTCTCTTCGGAGGCGCTCGGCCACTACCTGTCGAAATTCGATCAGGCGTTCGCCGGCCACAACGTCCGCGGTTTGCGCGCCTTCTTCAACGACTCTTACGAGGTGGACGACTCGGAGGGGCAATCCGACTGGACGCCGAAGTTCTTCGCCGAGTTCCAGACGCGCCGCGGCTACGACTTGCGCCGACACCTGCCCGCGCTCTTAGGCGACGGCGACGAAGACGAGCGCGCCCGCGTCACACACGACTTCCGCGAAACCGTCTCCGATCTGCTGCTCGACCGCTTCACCGCGGCGTGGCGCGAGTGGGCGCACCGGCGCGGCGCGCTTGTCCGCAACCAGTCGCACGGCTCGCCCGCCAACATCCTCGACCTCTACGCCGCGAGCGACATCCCCGAAACCGAAGGCACGGACATCGTGCGCATGAAGTTCGCTTCTTCGGCCGCCAACGTCACGGGCAAGACGCTCGCCTCCGCCGAGACCGTCACCTGGCTCGACGAGCACTTCCTCTCCTCGCTCGGCGACGTGAAGCGCGCCGTCGATCTCAACTTCCTCGGCGGCATCAACCACGTCGTCTATCACGGCATGGCCTTCTCGCCGCCCGACGATCCTTGGCCCGGCTGGCTCTTCTACGCCGCCGTCCACTTCGGCCCGCAGACTACGGAGTGGCGGAACTTCTCGACGCTCAACGCCTACATCGCGCGCGCGCAGTCGTTCCTGCAACAAGGCCGCGCCGACAACGACGTGCTGCTCTACTACCCCGTGCACGACATGTGGATGGAGCCGGGCAAGGAGGGGCGCTTGATTCACGTCGGCGGCGGCCACGACGTGGGCATCACGCAGGCGGACGCGCAGACGTTGCTCGACGCGGGCTACGCCTTCGACCTCGTCTCGGACGCCCAACTGCTGAAGAACGTCAGCTTCTCGCAGGTCGCGCTCAGCGCGGGCGGGCGACTTTACGACGGCGTCATCGTGGTGCCGGAGACG
>DASVPY010000103.1:0-4921 GCA_036389395.1 Pyrinomonadaceae bacterium | reverse complement strand
CCGCGGCGGCACTCACCGTTGAGTGCCGCCGCTGCTTCTTATTCGCGCTTTGCGCTCATGGCGGGCAGGGATGCCCGCGCGCCCGGCGTGATGTTGCTCTAGTCCACTTCGGGCGTGGTGGCGTCGGCGGGCTTGCCGTTGGTGTCCGCGCCGCGGAGGACGTTCTCCTGGTTGATGTAGAAGGAGCGGCGGCCCGTCTTGCGGTAGACGGTGGGCGTGGCCGTGGCCTCGAACTTGTCGCCGGAGGCGTTGAGCTTGAGGTCGTAGCCTTCGGCCCCGGTGGGAAACCCCACGAGGGTCGCGCCCGCGTCGCCCGCGTCCGCCGCGTCTTTACCCTGCCCCTGCTCGGCGTGGATCAGGTCTTCGAGCGAGCCGTAGCGCCCGTGCTTCTCACGATAGGCTATCTCGCGCTGGGCCAGTTCGCGCAGGGTGTACTGGGCCTGCGCCTCGTGGCTGCGCAAGGGGCCGAGTTGCTGGCTGATGAGCGCGTCGGCGGACATGAGCGTCAGCACGTTCTGCGGCACGTGCAGCTCGTGGAGCAACCCTTGATCGTCTTTCGTCAGCGCGTAGCTGACGGAGCCGGGGTCTGTGTTGACGCGCAGGAGCACCTCGCGCACCTGCGCGTCTTCCACGTCTTCGAGCGCGACGCGCGGGTCGTCGAACAGACCCTTGATCAGATCGTTGGCGACGTAGATTTGGCCGAGCACCTGGCGCGGCTGCCAGCGCCCGGCGTCGCGGAAGGCGTCCGAGTTGGCGAGCGTGCGGCGCTCGTTGTAGGCGTCGGCGACGCGCCGCATCGTCTCGGCGTCGGGCGCGATGACGAGGAAGCGCTCGATGAACGCGACCGCGCCGCCCGTGAACGCGAGCAACTCCACGTCGCCGCGCCGCTCGATCAACTGCTGCTCGTTGATCCCCTTCAGCCCCGCGCTCGCGAGCACGCGCGGCAACAGGGCCTGCAACCCGCGCTTGTCGTTCAGGGCGATGAGGAAGACGGGGCCGTTCAGACCCGTGCGCGCCTGCGCGCCGCGCCACGCGCCCCCGCGCCGCGCGCCGAGGAAGCGCCCCGGCACGGCCACGGCGATCTCGTTGCCGAGCGCCGCGATCAGATCGTCTTTCAGGCGAAACCCGCTCGCCTTCTCGAACGCGCCGAGCTGGCCCTCGAACGACTCGTCGCCCTCCTTGCGCGCGCCCGTGCCGTCCGCGCCGAGGTCGAGCAGCTTCAACATCGAGGCGACGTAGTCGTACATCTGCGGCAGGTCGAGCGAGGCGCTCAGGAGCACGTCCGTGTCGGCGGGCACGACGTTGGCGGCCTCGGTCGTGAGCGCGGGGCCCGACAGCAGCAGCGGCACGAACGGGATCGGGCGCGGCGGCCGGTTCTCGTCGCCCGGCTCCTTGACGACGAGCGCGCGCACGACCAGGTCTTCGTCCGCCAACTCGGCCGCGACGGCGATGGTCTCGGGCCACTGCGCGCCGCCGCCGAGGTTGCCGAAGACGATGGAGGGCAGCGTCGTGAGGAAGCGCTGCGCCGCCTCCTGCGTCCGCTGGCGCTCGCGCTCTTCGGGCGTCAACTCCTTCTGCGGTTCGGGCGTCGGCGTCGGCTCGGCGTTGGGCACGCCCTGCAACTTGCCGGGCGGCTCACTCGTGGTCACCACGACGGGCGGATTCTCCGGCGCGGTGTTGCCGACGACGCCGGGCGGCGGCACGGGGCCCGCCTCGTCCGAGTGCGTGTCGTCGGTCGGGATGACGGGGATGTCGGCGTCGGTCTTCGACTCGTCGTCGGGCGCGGCGGCGCGACCGTTGCGCGCGCGCGCGCGGCGCTCGGCCCGGCGGCGCTCGGCCTCCTGGCGCTTGGCCTCGCGCTCGTATTTCTCGCGCTGCAACTCGCCGTAGCGGTTCATGCGCTTCGTGTTGAAGTAGACGAAGAGCGTCTCCTGCGGGAAGCGCGCGCGCGCGGCCTGGAAGCCGGGTTCGTCGGCGAGCAGCGGCGCTTCCGTCGGGCTGAGCGCGGCGAGCGAGAAGGGCGCGTTGCTCATCACGAGCAGCGTGCCCGCGCGCCTCAGGTGGTAGGGCGCGGCCGGCTTCTTCCCGGCGGCGCGGTTGCCCCGGCGCGCGCCGCGCGGCGCGGGCGGCGTGGAAGACGGCGGGCCGGGGGTGTCGGTCGTGGACGTGGCGCTGCCCCTGATCACGTCGGCGTGCGCGTCCAAGAACTGGCGCAACTCGGTCTCGAACTTCAGCGCCTGTTCGGGCGACGACAGCTCGACGGCCGCCAGCCCGTCGGGCAGCTTCGGGCGCACGGGCGAGGCGGCGAAGAGCACGCGCGCCGTCGCCAACTCTTCGGCGTGCGCCTTGAGGAAGTTGTAGAGGTCGAGCACTTCGGGCGGCGCGCCCGTGCTCGGCAGCCCCAAAGGCGCGACCAGCTCCGTCACCGCCTTCGAGTTGACGTAAGTGCCCACGCCGCGCAGCTCGCCGTAGACGGCGTAAGAGTCGGCCGCCAACAGCGTGTCGAAGGTGACGGCCGGCGCGGGCTGCGGCCGGGCCGCTTGCGCCGCGGCGGCCGCGGACGCGTTTACGGTCTGCGCGGGCGGCGGGGCGGGCCGTGCGGGTCGCGCGGCGGGCTGCGTCAGAGTCCGCGCAGGCGTCGGTGCTTGCGCCGGGGGCGCGGCGGGCGCTTGCGCCAGGCACGGCGCGCAGAGCGCGAGGGCGAGCGAGGGGGCCAGCGCGCGGGTCAAGCTTGCGTGTGCTTTCATAAAGGGGTTCTCTCGACGCGGCATCGCCACAGACTGTAAACGAGCGCCGCGCGCGGCCTGTTCACATAAGATGCGGCCTGTTCACATAAAATTACGAGTCAGCACCCGGCGGCGGCGAACCGCGTCAGGGCGCGGCCTCGACGTTGACGAGGAAGCGGTACGTGCCGCCCTGCACGACACCAAGGCGGAACTCGACCGCGACGCTCGCGCCCGCCGGAAGCGCCGCGCTCGTCGTGATCGTGCCGGCCGCCAACGTCGAGTTGAGGCCGCCGCCCTGCGCCTGCGCGGGCGGTTGTTCCAGCGTCAGCCCCTTCACGTCCACGGCCCCGCCGCCGTCCCCGCGCGTGATCGTGATGTCCTGTGACGAAAGCACGCGCAAGTCGGCCTGGGTCGCGCCCGCGCCCGGCGAGTTCAGCGTGGTGATGTCCACGACGCGGAAGCGCAGGCGCGTGACCGCCTGCCCCGTCATGTTGACGAAGCGGCGGCGGATCAGGAGTTGCCCGTTGGGCGAGAGCGCCGGGGCGGCCGGGTCGGGCGCGGACAGGCGCACGCGGTTCTGACAACCGCCGGCGGGCGTGCCCGTGCCCGTCGCGGCGCAGCCCGGATCGATCAGCGTGGCCTTGACGGTCGCGTTGCGCTGCGCGGGCGCGCCGCGGTTTTCGGGGCCGGGCGCGCCGAGTGTCGCGCCGGGCATGAGCGCCGGGGCGGCGGCGACGAGCGCGAAGTCCGGCGCGTTGTTGTCGGTGTCCTGCGGCAGCCCGGTTACGAGCTGGCGGACGAAACAGGTCTGCGTCTGCGTGCCGTCGGCGGCACTGAGGCGCGGGCCTTCGCCGAAGACCTGACTGGCGACCCCACGCCCGACCTGATCCAGCACGCTGTTGTCCGGCCGGGCGAGCGCGACGCCCGCTTGCAAGTCGGCCGCGTAGGTCTGATCGGGCGCGGCGTAAGCCGCCAAGCTGTAGCTGCCGGCGGCGGCGTTCGCCAGCAGGTAGTGCCGCCCCGGTGGCAGGAGCGCGCCGCTGTTGATGACCACGTCCACCACCCCCGCGCCCGTGTCGATGCGAAGCTTGCTGCCCGAGAGGTCAACCGTGACGCTTGAGACGTTCTGCAACTCGACGTAGTCGTCGAGCAGGCTGCCGCCGCCCGCCGCGCCCGGCCCCTCGAAGCGCAACTCGCTGATGAGCACCTGCCCGGCGGGGATCGGCGGCGGGAGCAGGCTGAGTGTGTAGCCGCCGGTCTGATTCGCCGCGGCGCTGTTGGCGTAGAGCGTGTAGGTGCCGGTCGCGGGCAGCGTGAACGTGCCGCCGCCCGCGGGGATGCGCGCCGTCGTGCCGCCGCCGCCGTTGTTGTCCGCCGCCAACTCCGTGCCGGTCGGCGAGAGCAGGAACAGGAAGGGATCGAGGCCCGACGACGAGGCGGCCATCGAGACACTGAGCTGCTGCCCCTGCGTGCCGGCGAAGGTGTAAACGTCGAGGAACGAACCGTCGGCGGGCAGCCGGCAGTCGCCCGCGTCGAGCATGCCGCCGACGGTCTGCCCGACGCCGAGCGGCGTGCTGGGGCAAGTCCCGGCTACGTTCAGGGTGATCGAGTAGCCGCCGGTCTGCCCGGCCGCGGCCGTGTTCGCGTAGATCGTATACGTGCCGGTCTGCGGCAGCACGGCGACGCCGCTGCTTGCGGGGATGCGCGCGTTGACGCCGCCGCCGCCGCCGTCGTCCTCGGCGATGTCCGCGCCGTCGGGCGCGAGCAGGATCAGGTACGGGTCAACGCTGCTGCCCTGCGGGGCGGTCATCGTGATCGAGACCTGCTGCCCGGCGGTGGCGGCAAACGAGTAGGCGTCGTAAGGCGAGCCGTCCTGGAGCGTGCAGTCGTTCGCGTCGAGGACGCCGGTGAGCGTCTGGCCGTTGCTGATGGCGGTCGGCGTGGGCGGGCAGGTCGTGCCCGTGCCGCCGAAGGTCAGCGTCAACTGGTAGTCGCCGGTTAGGGGGCGGTTCGGATCGGGGAAGAGGTTGGCGAGGATCGAGTACGTGCCCGTTTCGGGCAGCGTGATGAAGCCGCTGACGGGGATGCGCGAGTTGGTGTTCGAGCCGGGCGCTACGTCGTCGTTGAAGATCGTGTTCGGCCCCGGCGAGGTCTCGCTCGGCTTGAGTAGGATCAGGTAGGTGTCAATCTGGTTC
>DASVPY010000102.1:0-12894 GCA_036389395.1 Pyrinomonadaceae bacterium | reverse complement strand
ACGCCGCGCTACATGTCGCCCGAACAGTGCGACGGCGCGCGCCTGTCGCCCGCCTCGGACGTGTACAGCCTCGGCATCATCCTCTACGAGATGCTGACGGGCGAGACGCCGTTCAACGGCCCGACGCCGCTCGCCGTCGCCGTGCAGCACTCGTCGAAGCCGCCGCGCCGGCCGCGCGAGTTGCGCCCGTCCATCCCCACCGTGCTCGAAGAGTTGCTCCTGCGCGCGCTGGCGAAAGACCCGACGGCGCGGCCGGCGGACGCGGGCGTCTTCCGCGCCGAGTTGTACGCGGCCGTGCAGCGGCTCGGCCTAGAGCACGCCGCGGAGTTCAGCGCGCCGACTTCGGAGATGCTACGCGAGGCCGGCACGGAGACGCCTTCGGGCCGGCTCGTGCTCGACCTCGAACGCCTGCGCGCGCAACGCGCCGCCCGCCCGCGCGAGACGACCGTGTTGGCCGAGCCGAGCGGCGCGGCGCAACGCCCGACCGGCGCGGAGCAACACGCGACGAGTGCGACGCGGCACGCCACCGCCGAGACGGGCCGCGCGACGGGCGAGGTCGCGCTGGCCCCGGCCCCCGCGAACGGCCGCGCCCGCCCGTTCACGCGCCTGCGCATACTGATCGAGCAGCGCAAGAAGCAACACCAGATTCGGCGCGTCGCGCCGCTCGCACTAGCGGGCACGTTCGTCGTGCTGATGCTCCTCGTCGGCGCGGCGGCGCTCAGGCGGCCGGGTCTCAGCCAGGAGCAGCCCAGCGTGCAGGCCGACGGCCCGCCGCAGCCCGTCCCGACGCCGACGCCCGAGCCGACGCCCGAGCCGACGCCCACGCCCGACGCGCGCGCCCGGAAGCGCGAAGAGAAAAAGCCGGCCCCGCGGCCGACGCCGAAGAAGAAGGAGTCAACAGTCGGCAAGGTGGTGAAGGGCATCAAGAAGATTCTCAAGAACCCGTTCTGAGTAGCAAGATTTTCAAGCACCGTTCCGAGCGGCCCGAAGCAGCTTGACGTATGAGTGACGACAAACAGACAAAACCGTTCCGCGTCGGCGCGGCGACGTTCGGTGACGGGCGTCTGACGATCATCGCCGGCCCCTGCGTCGTCGAGTCCGAGGCGCACGCGCTGATGATGGCGCGCGAGTGCAGCGCGCGGGCGCGCGCCGCCGGTCTCGACTACGTCTTCAAGGCCTCTTACGACAAGGCCAACCGCTCGTCGCACGAGAGCTTCCGCGGGCACGGGCTGCGCGCAGGCTTAGACGTGCTGCGGCGCGTCAAGGAAGAGGTCGGCGTGCCCGTCTTGACCGACGTGCATGACGTATCTCAGGTCGAGCCGGCGGCGGCGGTCGTGGACGTGTTGCAGATTCCGGCGTTCCTCTGCCGGCAGACCGATCTGATCGAGGCCGCCTGCCGCACGGGGCTTGCGGTCAACGTCAAGAAGGGGCAGTTCCTCGCGCCCGAAGACGCGCGCAACATCGTGCGCAAGGCGCGCGCCGCCGGGTGCGAGCGGCTGTTGCTGACCGAGCGCGGCGTCTCGTTCGGCTACCACAATTTGATCGTGGACATGCGCTCGTTCCCCGTCATGCGCGCGTTCGGCGCGCCGGTGGTCTTCGACGTGACGCACAGCCTGCAACTGCCGGGCGGGCTGGGTCATGCAACGGGCGGGCAGTCGGAGTACATCGAACCGCTCGCCCGCGCGGGCGTCGCCTGCGGCGTGGACGCCGTCTTCATGGAAGTCCACGACAACCCCGCGCGCGCGCTGTCGGACGGCCCGAACGCGCTCCCGCTCGCGCGCCTCGAACCGCTCCTGCACGTCCTGCGCGACCTGCACGCGCTCGTCCGCGGCGGCGCGTCGAACTTAACTTAAACGCTCGCACCTATGAAGAACCTTCGCCGCCCGTCTTCATTCGTCGTCATCCTGCTGTGCTTGGCCGCCGTCCCGCCCGCGCGCGCGCAGGGCGGCGGACAGGTGTGGCGCGTCACGCGCTTCGACGTGACGGCCACTTTGCCCGCCGCGAACGCGACCGAGCGCGTGCTCACCGCCCGCGCCAACATCACCGCGCGCAACGTCAGCCAGAGCGAGTACCGCACCTTCACCGTGCGCCTCAACCCGGCCGCAGAGATCACCGCCGTCACCGTCGGCGATCAGACGGCGACCTACAACAAGCGCGAGGATCAACGCACCAAGACGCAGACGGTGCAGATCAATTTGCCGGGGCCGTTTCAACCGAACGCCACCGTCGCCATCACGGTTGACTACCGGCTGCCGCTCGCCGGCCAGAACACGGGCCTCGCCGCGCTCTCGCCCGAAGGCGCGCAGTTCCTCCCGCTCTCGTTCTGGTATCCCGCGCCCAACTCGCCCTTCGCGCTCTACGGCGCGGACTTCGCGCCCGTGCGTCTGACGGTCAACGCGCCGGGCGGCCCGACGGTCGTCTCGTCCGGGCAAACGGCGGCCACCGTCGCCGGGCAGTTGCCCGCCGCCGTCACGTTCGAGCAGAAGTTGAACGCGCAGCCGTTCTTCCTGGCGGGCAAGTGGGAGGCGGTCGAAGGCGCGGGCGACGCGCGCGGCGTGAGCGCGTTCCTGCCGGCGGGCGCGGGCGCGGACGAGCGCCGGCAGGCCGAGGCGCTCATCAGTACGGCGGCCGCCGCGCGCGCGTTCTTCGCCGCGCTGCTCGGCCCCGCGCCCGACGCGCCCGTGCGGCTCGTCGCCGTCCGCCGCGGCGCGGGCTTCGACAGCGGCGGCACAGTGCTCCTGGACGCGGCCGCCTTCCGCCGCGCGAAGGTGGACGCGACGAGCGCGCTCGCCGTCGGCGAAGCGGTCGCGCGGCTGTGGCTCGGCGGCGCGGCGTCAGTGCGCGGCGAAGGATCGGGCGTCGTACACGAGGGGCTGGTGCGCTACCTGGCGACGCTGTTCTTGGAGAAGCAGTACGGCCGCGACGCGGCCGAGGCGCAGCGTCTGCGCGAGCGCATCGCCTACGCGTCAATCGCCGGCCGCGACGGCCCGCTCGCGCAGACCACGCCGCTCGATCCCACTTACTTCAACGCGGTCGCCAACAAGGGCGCGATGGTCTGGCGGCTCGTCGAGCGTGCCGTGACGCGCGACGCACTGGTCGGCGTCGTCCGCGCGCAGGCGCAGGGCGGCGAACTCACCCTCGCCTCTTTGCGCGCGGCGCTCGCGCAACTCGGCGGCGCGCAGGTCAAGGCGCTGCTCGACGTGCAGTTCGATCAGCCGACGCAGACAGACCTGCTCGTCGGGCTGCCGCAGCAGCGCGGCGGCGAGTGGGTCGCGGCGTTGCGCAACACGGGGCCGCAGCCGCTCACCGTCACCGTCGCCGCGACGACCGACGCGGGGCAGCAGTTGACGACCGTGGCGGCGCTCCCGGCGCAGGACTTCGGCGAGGCGCACTTCAAGACGGCGGCCCGCGTCGTCCGCGTCGAAGTTGATCCCGAAAAGCTGAACCCGCAGACCGACTACGACAACGACGTTGCGCCGCGCGCGCCCGGTCTCACCGCCGCGCTCGAAGAGACGCGGCGCGCCTCCGGCGCGGGCGACTACGCCAAGGCCGAGCAACTGGCGCGCGCGATGTTGCAAGCCGCGCCGCTCATGCAGGAGGCGCGCGTCGAGTTGGCCCGCGCGCTGCTCGCCGCCGGGCGCGTGCCCGACGCCGAGCGCGAGTTTCGCGCCGCGCTCGACGACCGCCTGCCGCTGCCCGCCACGCTCGCGTGGGGCGCGTACGGGCTGGCCGAGATCGCGCAGCGCAAGGGGCAGACCGCCGACGCGCTCCGCCTCTACACCGACGCGGTGCGCGCCGAAGGCGGCTCCGCGCCCACGCTGGCCGCGCGCGGCGCGCGCCTCCGGCTCGAATCCGCGGCCGCGCCGGCCGTGGACGAAGCGATCAAGCAATACCTGACGCAACTCGACCAGGCGATCCGCGGCGGGCGCAAAGCCGACCTCGATCCGCTCGTCGTGCCCGGCGAGTTGACCGACTTCACTAAGGGCTTCATCGTGCTCCAACCCGAAGTCTGGCAGACGCGCGCGCTGCACGCCGACGCGCTGGGCGGCGACCGCGTGGCCGCCGACGTGACCATCACCGCCAAGACCGACGGGCGCGACCGCACCATCACGGCCGTCTACGTGCTCGCCCGCGCGGGCGGCTCCTGGCGGCTCGCCGAAATCCCGCTCTTCGAAGAGAGGTAAAAGCCGTGACGGGTGACAGGTGACGGGCGACAGGAAAGAAATTGTTTTTCTTGTCACCCGTCACCTGTCACCCGTCACGGCTCTTGAGCCATGCAGGACTTGAGTGAAGTGGAGGGGCGCGCGGCGCGGGTGCGGCTGCTGCTGTTGGACTGCGACGGCGTGCTGACGGACGGGCGCATCACGCTCGTGGGCGCGGACGACGAGCAGAAGAGTTTTCACACGCGCGACGGGCACGGCCTCGTCTTGCTGCACCGCGCGGGTTTGCGTTCGGGCATCATCTCTGGGCGCACCTCCGCGGCCGTCGTGCGCCGCGCCGCCGACCTCGGCATCACCTACGTCAAGCAGGGCACGCACAACAAGATCGTCGAGTTCGAGGAAGTGCTCGCGGCGGCGGGCGTCGGCGGCGCGGAAGTGGCCTTCGTCGGCGACGACGTGACCGACATCCCGCTCATGCGCCGCGCGGCCCTCGCCGTCGCCGTCGCCGACGCCACGCCCGAGACGCGCGCCGCCGCCCACTACGTCACGTCATTGCCCGGCGGCTTCGGCGCGGTGCGCGAAGTCTGCGAGCTGATCCTCAAAGCCCAAGGGCGCTGGGACGAGTTGATGCGCCGGTACACGGGTGAGTAGCCCGTAGCGGACGATTAATTCAACACAGAGGGCACAGAGTTTCCACAGAGTTCACAGGTTTTAACTGTGTCCTCTGTGCTACCTCTGTGCCCTCTGTGTGAGACCGGCCGCGCGCCACACCCAACCCAATTGAACAAAACCCGGCGCGGCTTGACAGCGCGCGCGCCCGCCGGTTAAGGTGCTGCTCGTCTGAAGCGCCGCCCGCGGGCGGCAAATGCACGCGCCGATGAACGCACACGCCAACAGCTATCGCTATTACTACTACTATCCGCGCCCCAGCGTTGGAGGGCGGATCGGCGGTAGGCTGTCGGCGCGCGACGACGATTAGCGCGGACTAGAGACAGAGATTCCGAAAACCGGTCGCCGTTCTTCCAACGCGGAAGAGCGGCGACCGGTTTTTTATTTCCGAGGGAGACACACGAGCGATGGAAGCACAGACCACCAACCAGACGGCGCGCAACCAACTCCACCTGTCCGCCTTTGACGACGGGGCCGCGCGCCGGCAGTTGATCGAACTCGACCCCGACCACCCCGGCTTCAACGATCAGGCGTACCGCGCGCGCCGCGACGAGATCGCGCGCCTCGCTTACGCGCACGCGCCCGGCACGCCCGCGGCGGACGCGCCCTACTCGCCGGCCGAGCACGCGCTCTGGCGCGACATCAACGCCGCCCTCGCCGCCGCGCACGAAGCGCACGCCTGCGCCGAATACCTGGCGAGCGCGCGCCGGCTCGCGCTGCCGCGCGCGCGCATCCCGCAGTTGCGCGAGGTCAGCGCGCGCGTCCAAGCCCTGAGCGGCTTCCGGCTTGAGCCGGTCGCCGGCCTCGTCGCGCCGCGCGTCTTCCTCGAAGCCCTCGCGGGCGGCGTCTTCCTCTGCGCGCAGTACATCCGCCATCATTCGACGCCGCACTACACGCCGGAGCCGGACGTTGTCCACGAACTGCTCGGCCACGCCGTCCTGCTCGCGTGCGCGCCGCTCGCGGAGTTGAACCGCCTGTTCGGCGCGGCGGCGCGGCGCGCGGCCTCCGAGGCAGAGTTTGAACAGCTCGCGCGGCTCTACTGGTTCACCGTCGAGTTCGGCGTCGTGCGCGAGGGGCGCGCGCTCAAGGCTTACGGCACGGGGCTGCTCTCGTCCGCGGGCGAACTCGAAGCGATGCACAAGGCGGAGCTGCGACCGCTCGACCCCGAAGAGGCGGCGCGCTGCGACTTCGACCCGACCGACTACCAGCCCTTGCTCTTCTGCGCCGACTCGTTCGCCGACATGCTCACGACGCTCCGTGCCTACCTGCGACGGCTGTGCTGAAAGGTTTGCTTGCGCCGCTTTGCGACTGAGACCAGCCCCGCCGTCACCTGCGCGCGCGCCGTCCGGCTTTGGCGGGCCGCTTGGTCGCCTTGCGGGGCGCGCTCTGGCGGTCTTGCGCGGCGGCGCGGCTGGCGGCGGCGAAGTGTGCGCGGCAGAGCTGCGTGAAGGTCTGCATGAGCGGCGACTGGTAGCCGCCGCGCAGCCGCGCGAGACCGATCTGCGAGTTGATGCGCGCGCCCTCGATCCACCAGCGCACGAGCCGCCCCGCCTTCGTCTCTTCGACCGCCGACTGCACCGGCACGATGCCCACGCCAAGCCCCGCCTCGGCCATGCGCTTGATCGCCGCCACGCGGCTCAACTCCATCGCCACCTTCGGCTTCAACCCCGCCTCCGCGAAGAACTCGTCAATCAGCCGGCGCGTGTTGCCGCCGCGCTCGCCCAGCAGCAGCGGCTCGCCCGCGAGCGCGAACGCGCTGATGACGCCCTTGCGCGCCAGCGGGTGTTCGGGACTCGCGATAGCGATCAATTCATCTTCGAGCAACAACTCGGTCTGCACGCCCCGCGCCTCCACGGGCAGAGAGACGAACGCCAGGTCAATCTCGCCCGCGAGAATCTGCCCGACCAACTCCGCGCTCGTGCCGGAGCCGACCGTGACCTCGGCCTGCGGGTGGCGCGCGCGCAACTCCTTGAGCAGCGCGGGCAGTTGGTCGCTGCTGAACGTGGTCGAAGAACTGCCGAGGCGCAGCCGCCCGCGCGTCGCGCCGGCCAGCTCGGCCAGTTCCTCGCGCGCCGCGTCGTGCTCGCGCAGGATGCGCTGGGCGCGCTCAAGGAGCACCTCGCCCGCGTGCGTCAACATGCAGCGGCGCGGCGTGCGCACGAACAGCGGCAGCCCGACCTCCCGTTCGAGCTGGCGTATCTGCATGCTGATCGCCGCCTGCGTGACGTGGACGCGCTCGGCCGCGGCGGTGAAGGTGTGCGTCTCGGCAATCGCCTGCAAGGCGCGCAACTGGCGTATCTCCATCCCCGTAGACTCCGGTATCAGACGTGATTATCGAACGAATAAAATCTTTTAGTTTCAATTATACGTCAGCCCGGTCGTAGAATCGCAACGTCGGGCGCGCCCCGGCCCGCGACTGCGGCCGGGCGCGCGCGCAGAACACGCGATGAAGACCCGAGCCGCAGCCGTCGAACGCCCGCCGTCAATGCGCACAGAATACGTCCTGGGCGTGGACGGCGGCGGCACGAAGACGCACGCGGTCGTGGCGGACGAGCAGGGGCGGGTGCTGGGCGAGGGCTTCGCGGGGCCGTCGAACCCGCTGCGCGTGGGCGTCAACAGCGCGGCGGCGGCCGTGCGCGAGGCGGCCGACGAGGCGTTGGACGCGGCGGCCTTGCGCCGCGCGGACGTGCAGGCGGCCGAGGTGGGCCTGGCGGGCGTGCGCCGCGCGGACTTGCGCGAGCGTATGCGCGAGGCGCTGACGGGCTTGGGCGTGGGCACGGTCGAAGTCGTGACCGACGCCGAGATCGCGCTGCACGGCGCGACCGACGGCGCGCCCGGTCTGGTCTTGATCGCGGGCACGGGTTCGATCTGCTGCGGGCGCAGCGCGCGGGGCAGGCGCGCGTGCGCGGGCGGCTGGGGGCCTCTGGCGGGCGACGAGGGCGGCGGCGCGTGGCTGGCGCGGCGCGCGTTGCAGGCGGTGGCGCAGGCGGCGGACGGGCGCGGGCCGGCCACGGCGCTCAGCCCGGCCGCGTGCCGCTACTTCAACGTCGCCACGCCCGACGATCTCTCGATGGCGATCTACGCGCCGAGCATGACGCACGAACGCATCGCCGGCTTCGGCCGCTGCGTGGTCGAAGCCGCGCAGCGGCACGACGAGGTGGCGCGCGCGCTCGTCGCGGAGGCGGGGCGCGAGCTGGGGCGCGCGGCCGTCGCCGTCATCCGCCGCTTGCAGATGGGGCGCGAACGATTCCAGGTGGCCTACGTCGGCTCGGTCTTCAACGCGGGCGAGCTGATCTTCGCGCCCTTGCGCGAGACGATCCACGCCGCCGCGCCGCACGCCTACCTCGCGCCCCCGCAACACCCGCCCGCCGTCGCCGCCGCCCAGATGGCCCACGCACACCTCCAACGCCTCGCGCTGGCGGGCTAAAGCCGAGTTCAAAGTTCAACGTTCAAGGTTCAAGGTTCAAAGTCAGCCGCGTAATGAACCTTGAACCTTGAACCTTGAACCTTGAACTTTGAACTTTGAACATGTCTTCAACCCACGACGAACTGCCTGTGACCGAACAGGAGAATCCGCGGACGGCCGAGATCGCGTGGCTGCCGGTCGTGGACGTGGTGCGTCTGATGAACGAAGAGGACGCGGGCGTGGCGGCGGCGGTGGGCGCGGTGCTGGGCGAGGTGGCGCGGGTCGTGGAGGCTTTGGTCGCGCGGCTGCGCGGGGGCGGGCGTCTGTTCTACGTGGGCACGGGCACGTCTGGGCGTTTGGGCGTGCTGGACGCGGCCGAGTGCCCGCCGACCTTCGGCGTGCCGCCAGAGTTGGTGCAAGGCGTCATCGCGGGCGGCTACGAGGCGCTGTACCGTGCGACCGAGGCGTCGGAGGACGACGAGGCGGCGGGCGGGCGCGACCTGGCGGCGCGCGGCGTGACGGGGGTTGATGCGGTCGTCGGGCTGGCCGCATCGGGGCGGACGCCTTACACCATCGGCGCGGTCAGGCACGCGCGGGCGCAAGGGGCATTCACGGCCTGCGTGACGTGCGTGCCCGGCGCGCCGATCACGCGCGAGGTCGAGGTGGCGATTGTGCCGGTCGTCGGCCCCGAAGTCGTCGCCGGCTCGACGCGGCTCAAGGCGGGCACGGCGCAGAAGTTGGTGCTCAACATGCTCTCGACCGCGACGATGATCCGGCTCGGCTACGTCACCGGCAACCGCATGACGAACCTACAGCCGCGCAACCGGAAACTCCGCGAGCGCTCGCTCCGCATCCTGCGCGCCGAGACGGGCCTCGACGACGCGGCCGCCCGCGTCGCCTTCGCCGCCGCCGGCGAAGACCTACGCGTCGCCCTCGTCATGCAACGCGCCCACGCCACCCGCCCCCAAGCAACACGCGCCCTCGCCGCCGCCCACAACGTCGTCGAGCAAGCCATCGCCGGCCTCTTAACAAGCCCCGCGGCAAACGTAGACACGACCGAGTAACCAGCTTGACGAAGTAAGCAGCTTGACGAGGGGCGCGCGGTGTCAACAGCAAAGCCCGCGGCGTTAGCGTGTCGTCGTCATGTCCGGTGCTGGATTACTTCGACGCCGCGCTGTGCGAGTTCGGCGGCCGCTGCGTGGAGCAGAAAGCGGCGTGCGCGTTCGTCGCCGCGCAGCGTTGCGTCGAGGTGGGCGAGCGTGAGGGCGCGTGTGAAGAGGTGGGCTTGTGCGCCGGGGCAGAGTTCGGCGGCGGGGCGCATCTCGTGGGGAATCCAGGCGAGCGCGCCGGCCCAGGGCATTGCGCGCGCGGCCTCGTGCTCCTGCTCGACGTTGTCGAGGAAGTGCAGGTGGTCGGCGCGGCGCAGGACGAACATCTGTCTGGTGGCGGGCGTGCGCGCGTAGAGTTCGTGCATGCCGGCGAGCGGCGTCATGGTGTCTTGTTCGGCGACGAGGTAGAGGGTCGGCACGTCGCGCCCCCAGTTGAAGGTGAGTTGCGCGGGCATGATGCCGGGCTTGGGGCGGGAACTGCCGCCGGGCGCGAGCGCGACGACGGCGCGGATGCGCCGCTCGACTTCGGTGGCCGCGAGCGCCGTCCAACCGCCGAAACTGTAGCCGACGATGCCGACGCGCGTCGGGTCGGGTCTGGCTTCGGCGGCCCACGTCGGAGTCGCGAGCATTTGATCGAGGAGCAGGCGCACGTCGGGCACGCGGTTCGCGATCCAGGCGGCCGCGCGCGCGGCCCGCTGCTCTTCGGTCTCGCCCTCACGCCGCGCGAGTTCCGTGGCGACTAGCTCAAAGTGATCTAAAGCCGCGACGAGATAACCGTGGCTGCTGAGGTGCGTGCAGAGGTATGTGGCCATGCGGCGCGCGCCGCGGGCGCTGCCGTGCGAGAAGACGACGAGCGGGTAGACGCCGGGGCGCGGGGCGGCGTCGCGCACGGCCGCCTGGCGGCGCGGGGCGTCGTCGCCGGGCACGTCGAAGGTGTCTTGCGTCGGCGGCGCGATATCTTGGCCGGCGTGTTGCTCGGCGGCCGGATACCAGACCTCGCAGGGGAACGTGCGGTTGCGCACCGCGTCGGACGCTTGGAGCGTGCGTACGCCGACGGGGAACGGCCCGCGTGTGAAAGGATCGTAGTCGGCGGGTCGTTGCGCCGCGAACTGGACGGTCTGTGTCGGCGTGTCTTCGAGGTCTTCGCGGGTCATCGGGCCTGGTCTCCTTTGGGGTGCAGGTGGGCGATGGTCGCGCCCGTGCCGCCGGCTTCGGGCGGCGCGTCCGTCCAGTCGCGGACGAAGGGCGTGCGCGCGAGTATGGCGCGGACGTTGGCGCGCTGCACGTAGCGCCCCTTGCCGTGGATGAGGCGCACGCTGCGGAAGCCGCGCCGGTGCGCCTCTTCCAAGTAGGCCGCGACGGCGCGGCGCACGTCGCGCGGCGCGATGGTGTGCAGGTCGAACACGTCCGTGACGCGGACGCGGACGGGATCGGGGAAGGGCGCGAACGGATCGAGTGCCGCGTCCGCCTCTGCTTGATCGCTCGTCGCGTTGTCGGCGTCGTCCGCCGCGCGCCGTGCGTTTCGTCCTCTGAGCCAGTCGCGTAAACCCATCGCCGCCGTCCGCTCCGTGCCGCCGGGGCGGCTTCCTTGACACCCGCCGCGAGCGCACCGTACACTCGCGCTCTTCCAAGTAAACAAGCAATCAAGCGCGGTCGCGCGCACCTGAAGGCAGCGGGGTGCGACCTTGCGCCGGGGCCGTTTCGTGCTGAGTCAAAAATCTGTCCGAGGGCGAAAGGATAAAGAAGATGGGCAAGCGAAACAAGATCACGGTGGTGGGTGCGGGCAACGTCGGCGCGACGGCCGCGCACTGGGCGGCGGCGAAGGAGCTGGGCGACGTGGTGCTCGTGGACGTGATCGAGGGCGTGCCGCAGGGCAAGGCGCTTGACCTGGCGCAGGCCGCGCCCGTCGAGGGCTTCGACGCGCGCTTGGTGGGCGCGACCAACGACTACGCGCAGACCAAAGACTCCGACATCGTGATCATCACGGCCGGTCTCGCGCGCAAGCCCGGCATGAGCCGCGACGACCTGTTGAAGACCAACGCCGGCATCGTCTCGGCGGTGGTGGACGAGATCGGCAAGTCTTCGCCCGACGCGATCCTGATCATCGTCTCGAACCCTCTGGACGCCATGTGCCAGGTCGCCTACCGCCGCTCCGGCTTCCCCAAGCACCGCGTCATCGGCATGGCGGGCGTGCTCGACTCGGCGCGCATGCGCTGCTTCCTGGCCGAAGCCCTGGACGTGTCGGTCGAGAACGTGACGGCGTTCGTGCTGGGCGGGCACGGCGACACGATGGTGCCGCTGCCGCGCTACTCGACGTGCGCCGGCATCCCGGTCACGGAACTGCTGCCGAAGGAGCAGCTCGACGCGATTGTGAAGCGGACGGCGAACGGCGGCGCGGAGATCGTGGGGCTGCTCAAGAGCGGGTCGGCGTACTACGCGCCGTCGGCCGCGGCGGTCGAGATGGCGGAGTCGATCCTGAAGGACAAGAAGAAGATTCTGCCGTGCGCCGCCTACCTCGAAGGCGAGTACGGCATCAACGGTCTCTACGTCGGTGTCCCTTGCAAGCTCGGCGCGCGCGGCCTGGAGCAGATCATCGAGATCAACCTGACGACCGAAGAGCGCATCGCCCTGCAAAAGAGCGCCGCCTCGGTGCAGGAGTTGGTCAACGTGCTCGGCATCTAACGCCCGGCCGGGGCGTGCCGAGTATGGCGGCCGCAGTTAAGACAGTTCAGGCGCGGCTGCGTTAGGTGAATAGCAGCCGCGCCGAAATTTTGTTGGACAGCGGCCGGGGCGCGGCCTATATTGACGCCCCCGTTCGCGGGTAGCTCTGCCCCAGACTCATGCTAGTGAGGTGTGACGATGCCGGAACGTGTACGCCTGGACGCGCTCAAACTTGAGCGACTCAAGAAGCTCGGCCTGGACGAGCGGCTGTTGGCTAAGCCGGCGCTCCGCGGCCTGTCCGACGAGCAGCGGGCGAAGTTACTGAACGTCGGATTCGGGGGCGGGCTGACCGGGCCGGTCAACCTGACGCCGCGCGTGCCTAGCTCCGACAAGAATTACCTCGAATACTACAACGCCAGCCATGTGGACGGCGGCCCCTCGCTCTTCCCTGACGGGTTTGTGATCTTCGACGGGAAAACCTTGAACTCGCCCGCCGTCTGGCTCACCTTCACCCCAATCATTAAGAACAAACCCCACCTGGTCGAGTTCAACGTGGTGCTCTTCTACCCCTCCACCGTCAACTACAGCTTCATAGTGACGCAGGCCCCGCCCTTCAACTCGTTCGAGGTCTTGCCGAAGAAATCGCAGGTCATCTCCGTGCTGGTTCAACCCGCCGCGGACACGGCGCTGTACCGCGTCACGCTGACGCAGAAGTCGCAAGGGCTGACGAGTAACGCGACCTGGCGGTTCGAGTCGGCGCGCGTCACGTCGGTGGGCTGACGGGCGACCCGACGACTTATGGGGGCGGCGGGCTTGTCGCCACCCCTTAGCCTGGTGGGGAGCAAGCACCTCGTACTGACAGCGCGAAGGGGCGGGGCGGCACGCGCAA
>DASVPY010000101.1:0-53616 GCA_036389395.1 Pyrinomonadaceae bacterium | reverse complement strand
CCCGCCCGGCCGCACGGCGCGCGTGCGGCGTTTTGGCTGCTGCCATCTATTCAAGTCAGGACGGGAGTCACAAGGTGATGAAACCCTCTCTCTCAAGGGGCGCGCTCTTCCTGCTCGCGCTCGTCGCGCTCGGCGTAAACACGGGCTGCATCAACCGCATCCGGGCCAAGAACCAGTTGAACGAAGGCGCGCGCGCCTACAAGGCGGGCCACTTCCAGGAGGCCGAGGATCACTTCCGCCGGGCCAAGGAACTCGACCCGGATCAGAAGAACACCGACTTCTTCATCGCCCGCGCCATCCAGTCGCAGTACCGGCCCGGCGTGGAGAACGATCAGAACAAGCAGATCGCGCAGAAGGCCATCGAGCAGTACATGCAGGTCTTGGAGCGCGACCCGAACAACGAGCTGGCCTACAGCTCCATCGCCTACCTGTACGGCGCGACCGGGCAGAACGACAAGCAGCTCGAATGGATCACCAAGCGGGCCAACGACGAGGCGGCCCCGCCCGACAAGCGCGCGCAGGCGCTGACCGTGCTCGCCAGCAAGAAGTGGAACTGCTCCTACACCATCACCGAGCAGCAGGACAACAAGCAGACGGTGATGAAGGACGAGAAGGCGCTCATCCAGTACAAGAAGCCGAAGGACGAGAAGGAGTTCCAGCAGGCCCGCCAATGCGTCACCGACGGGCTGGCGCTCGCCGACAAGGCCATCAGCCTCGACGCCAACAACGAGCAGGCCTGGTCGTACAAGACGAACCTGCTGCTGGAACTGGGCAAGCTCGAAGAGATGGACGGCAAGGCCGACCAGGCGACCGAGGCCCGCAGGCGCGCCGGCGAGGCCCAGCAGCAGACCTCCAAGCTGAGCGAGGAGAACAAGCGCAAGAAGGAAGAGGAAGAGAAGGCCAAGGCCGAGCGCGAGAAGGCCGGCTAGCGCCCCGGCGGCGGCGCACGACCTTCTGCGCCGCCCGCGCCGCCACAGCCCGCGCCCCCGCGCCGCACTCCCGGCGATGCCCGGCTTCCCCGCCGGGCATCTTTTTTCAGTAGCCGGTAGTCAGTAGCCAGTAGTCAGTATAAAATTCTACTGGCTACTGACTACCGGCTACCGGCTACTGGCGTCATGATTCGCATCGAAGAGATCGTCCAGAAGGTCGCGCAGAACCACCCGCAGGCCGACCTAGACATGCTGCGGCGCGCTTATTTCTTCTCGGCGCGCGAGCACCGCGGGCAGACGCGTGCCTCCGGCGAGCCGTACCTCGTCCACCCGCTCGAAGTCGCCAACATCCTCGCCGACATGCGCCTCGACGAAGTCTCGGTCGCCACGGGCCTCCTGCACGACGTGGTCGAGGACACGCTCGTCGAGCCGCAGACGATCAAAGAATATTTCGGCGAAGAGGTCATGCACCTGGTCGAAGGGCTGACCAAGATCGCGCAGATCAGCAACCAGTCGAAGGAAGTCCAGCAGGCCGAGAACGTGCGCAAGATGCTGCTGGCGATGGTGGACGACGTGCGCGTCGTGCTCGTCAAGCTGGCCGACCGGCTGCACAACATGCGCACGCTCCAGTACCTCAAGGCCGAGAAGCGCCAGCGCATCGCGCAGGAGACCTTAGACATCTACGCGCCCATCGCCCACCGCCTCGGCATGGGCAAACTCCGCAGCGAGCTGGAAGACCTCTCGTTCAGGCACCTGCACCCGGAGGACTACCACGCGCTCGTCGCGCAACTCGAAGCCCGCCGGGCCGAGCACGAGGCGTTCCTGCACCGGACGCAGGCGACCATCGAGGAGAAGCTGCGCGAGACGGGCGTGCCCTTCGTCCGCGTCGAGGGCCGCGTCAAGCGGCTCTACTCGATCTGGAAGAAACTCCGGCGGCAGAAGATCGAACTCGATCAGGTCTACGATCTCGTCGCCTTGCGCGTCATCGTGCCGAACGAGGTGCGCCACTGCTACGCCGCCTTGGGCGTCGTGCATAACCTCTGGCGGCCCGTGCCCGGTCGCTTCAAGGACTGGATCGCCACGCCGCGCGAGAACTTCTACCAGTCGCTCCACACCTCCGCCATCGGCCCCGACGGGCAGCCGTTCGAGATTCAGATTCGCACCGAGGAGATGCACCGCGTGGCCGAGGAGGGCGTGGCCGCGCACTGGAAGTACAAGGAGGGCCGGCGCGGCGCGCACGAGGACGACGAGGCCTTCCAGTGGCTGCGCTCGCTCATCGAGTGGACGCAGGAGGTCAAGGACTCGCGCGACTTCCTCGAAACGCTCAAGCTCGATCTCTACCCGAAGGACGTGTACGCCTTCACGCCGATGGGCAAGATCATCCAGCTCCCGCGCGGCGCGACGCCCGTGGACTTCGCCTACATGATCCACACCGAGATCGGCAACACCTGCACGGGCGCGCGCGTCAACGGCCGGATCGTGCCGCTGCGCACGCAGATTCAGAACGGCGACGTGGTCGAGATCATCACCTCGCCCAACTCGCACCCGTCGCGCGACTGGCTCAACTTCGTCGCCACCTCGCGCGCGCGCAACCGCGTCCGCCACTGGGTCGCCGAGCAGCAGCGCGCCGAATCAATCGAGATCGGGCGCAAGCTTTTGGAGCGCGAGGCCGCGCGCTTCCAGCTCTCGCCCAAGAAACTGCTGGCGGACGCCAACGGCGACTTCAAGCGCGTCGCCAACGACTACGGCTTCGGGCGCGTGGACGACCTGCTGGCCGCCATCGGCTACGGCAAGATCATGCCGCGCAACGTCGTGGCGAAGTACCTCGGCCCCGAGGAGTTCGCCAAGCTCGAAGAGCGCAAGGAGTCGAAGCTCCGCAGCGGCGTGCAGAGCGGCGTGCAGGCGGTCAAGCGGCTGATGCGCCTGGGCGACGACGCCATCGTCGTGCGCGGCGTGGACGACGTGCTCATCACGCGCGCACGCTGTTGCAGCCCCGTCCACGGCGAGGCCATCATCGGCTACATCACGCGCGGCAAGGGTGTGGTCGTGCACGCGCGCCGCTGCAAGAACGTGCAGGCGTTGATGGTCAACCCCGAACGGATCGTCGAGGTCGAGTGGGCGGGCAAGGCCGACCGCGCCGCCTACGCCGTCAAGCTGCTGGCGACGACCGAGAACCGCACCGGCATGATCGCCGGCATCACCAGCGCCATCTCCGACATCAAGACCGGCATCCGCGAGGCCAAGGCCACGGTCGCGCCCGACAACCGCGGCCGCATCGAGGTCACGGTCGAAGTCTTCGACGTGAAGCATCTCGACAAGGTCATGCGCTCGATCCGCAACGTGCCCGGCGTGCTCGACGTGGAGCGCCTGCAAGGGGCGGCCTGACCGGCGCGGGGCGGCGAAAGTTTCCGGCCCGGCGAAGCATCCACCGCCGGCAAAACCTCATCCATACAATTCATCAAGGACGAAAAAGCCCGCCAACCCGCGCCAAAGCCGACGCCGCGCTTTGCCGCGCGCGCGCCGGTTTGTTAGAATTCGCGTTTCGCCTGAGTCGTCGGAAAAACAGGTGTCGCCACCGTGAAGCAGATCGTCAGCACAGAACAAGCGCCGCGGGCCATCGGGCCTTACTCGCAGGCCGTCGTCGCCGGGGGCTTCCTCTTCGCCTCGGGGCAGATTCCGCTCGACCCGCGGACGGGCGAGTTCGTGGCGGGCGGCGTGCGCGAGCAGACCGAGCAGGTCATGCGCAACCTCGGCGCGGTGCTGGCGGCGGCGGGCAGCGGCTTCGACCGCGTGGTGAAGACGACGGTCTACCTGGCGGACATGAACGATTTCGCGGCGATGAACGAGGTCTACGGGCGGTACTTCGCCGCAGACCCGCCGGCCCGCGCCACCGTCCAGGCCGCGCGCCTGCCGCGCGACGCCCGCGTCGAAATCGACCTGATCGCTTTGGTGGAGGGATGAGGGATGAAAGAGCAGTAGGCAGAAGACAGGAGCCAGGAGCCGGTAGGGAAGACGGGGCGGATGGCGGAAGAGGAGAGGCCGGCCTTTCATCCTCGCTCCTGACTTCCGGCTTCCGACTCCCGGCTTCTGGCTCCTACTGCCGTCTGTCTACTGCTCTTCCGGTCAGGCCGCCTTGGCGACTTTGCCGGCCTTGATGCAGGACGTGCAGACGCGCATCCGCACCGTGCCGCCCTGCGGGCGCTGGACGCGGATCGATTGCAGGTTGGGGTCGAACCGGCGCGGCGTGCGGTTGTTCGCGTGCGAGACGTTGTTGCCGAACTGCGGGCCCTTGCCGCAGACTTCGCATCGTTTAGCCATGACTGCTGTACCTCCGAACGGTTAGAACGCGCGCCGTCGCCGCCGTGTGAACATCACAGTCACGAACGCGATGCGCTAAGGAAACGAAATTTATAACAAACAGTTTTGCGGCCCGTCAAGGCGCGCTTCCGCGGCGGGGCGGGAACCACAGCGGCGCAGCCATCTTCAAGTCAGCGAGAAGGAGTAACAGCCACAGTGCTTAGAGCCAAGCAGTTTTTCGTCATCGTCGCCGTCGCGGTCGCCGCCGCCGGTCTGGCCGCGTGCAACCGCAGCGGCGCGGGCGCGGGCAAGGACACGGCCGTCGCCGCCACCGTCAACGGCAAGAACATCATGCTGCGCGAGGTGGACACGATCCTCAACCAGCAGGTCAAAACCCAGGGGGCGGACATCGCGCAGATGTCGCCGCTCGAACTGGCCGCCGGGCGGTTGCAAGTCCTCGACGATCTGATCAAGCAGGAAGTCCTCTTCCAGCGCGCCGAGCGGGAGAGCCTGTTGCCGAAGGACGAAGAGGTCACGCAGCGGCTCGAATCCATGAAGCAGCAGAGCGGCATGACGGCCGAGCAGTACCAGCAGCGGCTGCGCGAGACGAACCAGACCGAGCAGGAGTTGCGCGAGACGACCCGCCGCCAGCTCGCCATCAACAACCTGCTCGAACGCACCGGCAGCAAGGTCGGCACGCTCAGCGAGAAGGAACTGACCGACTTCTACAACAACAACCGCGAGCGCTACGTCAGCGCGCGCGGCGTCGGGCTGGCCGCCATCGTCGTCGATCCGAACGAGAACCCCGGCATCACCAACGACGCCAAGGGCGAGACCGAGGCCAAGACCAAGATCGACATCATCTACCAGCGCCTCAAGAGCGGCGCGGACTTCGCCACCGTGGCCCGCGAGCAGAGCGAAGACGCGTCGCTGTTGCAGGGCGGCGATGTGGGCTTCGCCAACGAGGACGACTTGAAGAAGGCCGGCTTCCCGCCGGAGTTGATCGGCCAGTTGTTCGGCCCCATGCAGACCGGCGACATCACGCCGCCCTTCAAAGGCACGGGCGGGCGCTGGTCGATCTTCAAGCTGACGGCCAAGCGGCTTCAGACCGAGAACCTGACGCTCGACAACTCGGAAGTGCGCAAGGACATCACCGACACGATCACGAACCAGCGCAAGCAACTGCTCAACAACGCGCTGCTCGAAGTGGCGATGAACGAGGCCAAGATCGAGAACAAGCTGGCGCAGGACATGATCAATAACGCCGCCGGTCTGAGCAGCCTGCGCCCGGCCGGCGCGGCCACGCCCGCCCCGGCGGGCAGCCCCGCGGCCGCCGCGCCCAGCCCCGCCGCCAGCCCGGCCGCCGCGGCCTCGCCGGCCGCTTCGCCCGCGGCGGGCGGCGCGCGCCCCGCGGCCACCGCCACGCCGCGCCCCGCGGCAACAGCGACGCCGCGTCCCGCGACTGCGGCCACGCCGCGCCCGGCCGCCACGGCGACGCCGCGCCCCGCGGGCGCGAACACGAACAAGTAACCGCACGGCGCGGGCCGGGCACGCCGAAGCGTGTGCCCTGCGCCGCGCCGGCTTTGAACGACACGTCAGTGGGCGCGGGCGCGCTGGAAGTTAGAAGCCCGCGCCCGCTGTCGTGTGTGACTTAACCGCAGCTTCAGACACGCGACAATGCTGTTCCGCCTGTCAGACGTTCACAAGGCTTACGCGGCGCAGGAGGTCTTGCGCGGCGCGTCCTTGCAGATCAATCCCGGCGAGCACGTCGGCCTCGTCGGGCGCAACGGCGCGGGCAAGACGACGCTCTTCCGCCTCATCGGCGGCGAGGAAGCGCCCGACCGCGGCGACGTGGTGCGCGCGCGCGGGCTGCGCCTCGGTCTGCTCGAACAGCACGTCCACTTCGAGCCGGGCGCGACCGTCCACGAGGCCGCGCTCGCCGCCTTCGGCCGGCTGCAACAGATCGAGCACGAGATGCACGCGCTCGAACACCGCATGGCCGAAGCGCCCGCCGACCTGGACGCGGTGCTCGAACGCTACAGCGACTTGCAGCACGAGTTCGAGCGCGAGGGCGGCTTCGAGTACGCCGCGCGCGCCGAGGCGATCCTGCAAGGCTTGGGCTTCGAGCGCGAGTCGTGGACGCTCGAAGTCGAGAAGCTGTCGGGCGGGCAGCAGAACCGGCTGGGCCTCGCGCGGCTCTTGCTGGCCGAGCCGGACGTGCTCCTGTTGGACGAACCGACGAACCACCTGGACGTGGCCGGCGTCGAGTGGCTCGAAGAGTTTCTCGCCACTTACGCGTCCGCTTACGTCATCATCTCGCACGACCGTTACTTCCTTGATCGCTCGTGCCGCCGCATCGTCGAGGTCGAGAACGGGAAGGCCGTGAGTTACACGGGCAACTACTCGGACTTCCTCGTCGAGCGCGAGGAGCGGCGCGAGGCGCAGCGCCGCGCCTACGAGAACCAGCAGCAGTTGATCGCCAAGACGCAGGAGTTCATCCGCCGCAACATCGCCGGGCAGAAGACGAAGCAGGCCAAGTCGCGCCGCAAGATGTTGGAGAAGCTCGAACGCGTGGACGCCGTCCGCACGGATCAATCGTCGGGCAACTTCCAACTCAAAGGCGTCGAGCGCACGGGCAACCAGACGCTCATCGTCAAAGACCTCGCCGTCGGCTACCCCGGCAAGCTGCTCGCGCGCGACATCACGCTCACGCTCCTGCGCGGCGAGGCGCTCGGCATCATCGGCCCGAACGGCTCCGGCAAGACGACCTTCATCAAGACGCTCTTGGGCAAGCTCGCGCCGCTCGCGGGCGAGGCGCGCTGGGGCACGAAGGTGCAGGTCGGCTACTACGCGCAGCAGTTGGACGACCTCGACGACCGCAACGAGATCATCATGGAGCTGCGCCGCGTCGCACCCTCGACCGTGACGGCGGGCGAGCTGCGCAACTTCCTCGCACAGTTCCTCTTCACCGGCGACGACGTGTACAAGCACGTCCGCGATCTCTCCGGCGGCGAGAAGGGCCGGCTCGCCCTCGCCAAGCTCATCTACTCGCGCGTCAACGTGCTCGTCTTAGACGAGCCGACGAACCACCTCGACATCCCCTCGCGCGAAGCCCTGGAAGAAGCGCTCGACGCCTACGACGGCACCATCATCACCATCAGCCACGACCGCTACTTCCTCGACCGCATCGCCACCCAAATCCTTGCCCTCGACGGCCGCGGCAACGCCGAGCACTACGACGGCGACTACACCGAATACCACGACTGGAAAGCCGCCAAGCGCGCGGAAGCAACATCCGCCCGCACCGAGCAAGCGCGCCAGACCGCCGCGCAAGGGCAGCCGCCGGCCGCCGCGCAGCCCGCGAAAGCCGCGCCTGCACCAAACCGCAAGCCCAGGCCCGACGGCGGCAAGGCGAAGGCTGGCGGCGGCAAAGGTAAACCGGACGGCGGCCGCGGCGGCAGGAAGTCGCCCGCGCGCACGCCCGACGTGATCGAAGCCGAGATCGCCGCCGCCGAAAAACGCCTCGCCGAACTCTCCGCCGACCTCGCCCGCCCCGAAGTCGCCCGCGACCCCGCCCGCGTCAACGCCCTCAACGCCGAATACACCCGCGCCGACGAAACCCTCCGCGCCCTCTACGCCGAATGGGAGCGCGTCGCCGCCGAAGCCGCGTTATAATCCCCGCGCGAAGGGGTACGCCCGTGCGGTATCGGTAAAAGACTGGCTCTTAGAAGTGTTAGACCGAGTGTATCGGTCTACTATGCGTTAGGTGCTTAGAGGATATAATTACTTACATGAGCGTGAACATTTTTCTGAGTCATACTGCGGCGGACAAACCTTTTGTAAAACGGCTGGCTAGAGACCTGGACAGTCATAGGGTCAGGTACTGGTTGGATGAAGCAGAAATCAAAATTGGCGAATCCTTAATCGAGAAAATTCGGCAAGGCATTGATGAAGTTGATTACGTCGCCGTCATTCTCTCCCCGCGTTCAGTTGCTTCGCCCTGGGTGCAGCGCGAAGTTGACGTTGCAATGAATCAGGAGATACAAGGCAAAAAAGTAAAGGTACTCCCTATCATGTATCAAAGGTGCGAACTTCCTGGCTTCCTGCTCGGTAAGGCTTACGCAGACTTCACCGAGGAATCAAAGTACTCGGAAGCGTTCAGAAAACTTATGGAGAGTATAGGAGTCGTCTTTAACAAAAGAGCACTTGAGTCAGCAGCGCCCAACTCAAACCTTTGGCGTGCAATTGATGATGCAGTTAGGCTAAATCTCCGTATATTCTCAAGACCGTTTCACCGACCGTTTCAGTATATTGGTCTGAGTGTTTCTGAGGCGGCTAAAGAGGTAGGCCAACTTCCAAACGAAGTCGGAAACATAATCATTGATACCGAAGACTGTCACATGCTCCTAGAAGCTGAGGGGAACTTCATCGGTTACGTCCAAGTAGACTTTAAAAAAACTGCCCCGTGTTACTGGAATCAGGAGTTTGATTCGGAGCCAATACTTGGTGCGTTGAGCATAAACCCTGCCGAGTTGGATTTGGTCAGAAAGCAGACACACTTTCACACCTATCATGACCACCGCAAGAAGCTCCAGATAAGCGTATCTTGTTCTTACGACGGAGGCTCACTTTCTGTTGGCTTCAGCACAAAATACTATGGCGTGTAGGGACAGCCGCTTGGTGCTTATGAGAGCGCGCACCTAACAAGTCGCTCAACCCGACCCGCGATAGCATGGCGTTCAAGATGCTTCCTTGCGGTGTAGATTGAAGGCTACTCGCGTGGGCGGGCTATCTCCGGCGCTAGCCCGCTCCGATATGTCAGTCCACTGTTATGCAGATAAGACTCTGTAAGGTCGGAATTTTATGCGGCGTGTTAGCGCCCGTCTTGTGGGCGGCAAGTATCATCATCTGTGCCAGTGTCAGACCGGGATACAGTCACCTGACGCAGTACATCAGTGAACTCGGCGAGCGCGGCAGCTCAACCGAACTCCTCATGCGATACGCCGGGTTCGTCCCGACCGGCCTCATGCACGTAGCGTTCGCCGCTGCCCTCTACGCCGCGTTCAGGGGCTATCGGCTCGCCCCGGTTGCGGCGGCGCTGCTCGCATTAAATGGGCTGGGGCGTGTCGCCGCGGGGCTGTTTCCCTGCGAGGCGGGCTGCGCCGGGCCGAGAGTGCTGCTGAGCCAGAGGCTGCACAGCTTAGCGGCCGGCGTTGGCTTCCTGGCGCTGATCGGCGCAGCCATACTGTGGGGCGTCCTGCTCAGGCGGCATAGAAGCCTGAGCGGGTTAAGCGGTTACTCAATCGGCGCAGGGTTGCTCGGCTTGGTCTTCCTGCTGCTCATGTCGTGGAGTGCCGAACTGCGGAGTGGGACGGGGCTTTATGAACGTTTGTCTTCTGGCGTGCTGTCTTTGTGGGTGCTGGTGTTCGCCGTTCGGCTGTGGTCACTGAAGCCGTTCGGGGCGTGCAGCGCGGGCTAACAAGTCATCCGAGACCTCCAATTCTGCGCTCGCTGCATCGCTGCGGACACTGCGCAGCACCACCGACGTAACAGCTTTCAGCGCAGCAGGGACAGCTAAATGGAAACCAACAAAGCTGCTTTGCGGAACGGTGTCCCACCGTATAGCGTAACGTTGGCATGGCTCGTATTTTCAAAATAACAAGCTGGCTGACGATGATGGGCTTGGCATCGTTCATCGCGCTCACGTCCCTGCGGTATTTCGTCCTCAGCCCGGAGGTGGCAATCGGCCCACCATTGGCGCAGAGGTTCACTGAATACATTACCCCGCTCCGGTTTCATGCCGGCGGCGGCGTGGTGGCGTTGGCGCTTGGGGCTTGGAGTTTTTGGGGCGCGTTGCGCGATAAGTACCTGGGGCTGCACCGTTGGCTCGGACGCGTCTATTTGTTGGCCGTCCTCGTCGGCGGAAGCGCGGGCTGCTACATGGCGCAGACGGCCTTCGGCGGCCTGCCGACGCGCATTGGTTTCAGTCTGCTTGGGGGGCTGTGGCTCGCGACCGGGGCGCTGGCCTATCGGCGCATCCGGCAAGGTAACGTCCAGGCGCATCGGGAGTGGATGACGCGCAATTACGCGTTGACGTTTTCGGCCGTGATGCTGCGGGTGTGGCTGCCTCTGTTTCTTGCGTTCGGCTACGGTTTCCCGGAAGCGTATACAACCGTCGCCTGGCTGTGCTGGGTTCCCAATCTGTTGGTCGCGGAGTTAATCATCAGCAGCGGGAAGGTCGGGGCCAAAAGGCAAAAGCTGATACAAGCGGCATGACGCCGGGCGAGCAGGGCATCGGGCCGCTACTTCGTCGCGATCCGTTTCAGCAACTCTTCGAGGCTCGGCAGTTCGTCCCAGGACGCCTGCTCGACGTGGCGTTGGAGGTCGGCGAAGCGCGAGTCTGTGCGGAGGGGCGCGAAGCGGGGGTCGAGGCGCATGAAGATCATGCCGGGGTGGCGATCTTTGTAGGCCTGGTAGAGCGCGGCGAGGGCGCGGTCGTGATCGCCGAGGCCGGCGTAGACGAGGGCGATGAAGTAGGGCGAGACGTAGCCGCCGGGGTGCGAGGCGCGGAGGCGTTCGAGCACCTTGCGCGCCTCGGCCGTTTTGCCGCTCGCCGCGTAGGCGTGGCCGAGCGCGGCCCAGGTCTCGGCGTCGTCGCCCATCAGGGCCGTGGCGCGTTGCAACTCGGCGAGCGCGTCGGCGCGGCGCGCGGGCTGCTGCTGGTAGATGTAGCCGAGGTAGAGGTGGGCGACGCCGAACGAGTCGTCCACTTCGAGCGCCTTGCGCACCTCGCGCGCCGCCTCTTCGTAGTGCGTCGGGCCGGAATAATAAAGATAGAGACCGGAGTTGGCGTTGATGATGAGCGAGAGCGGGTCGAGTTCCTGCGCGCGTCTGATCTCGGCCAGGGCTTCGGGGAAGCGGTTCATCTGGACGAGGCAGGACGAGTACCACTGGTGCGTCGTCGCGTAACTGGGGTTGAGCGCGATGGCGCGGCGGTAGTCTTCCTCGGCCTGCGCCCAGCGCCAGTCGTAGGCCATCTCGACGAAGGCGCGCGAGGTCAAGCCTTCAGCCAGTTGCGGATCGATGGCGAGCGCGCGCTCGGCCGCAGCCTTAGCCTTGGGCATGGCGTCGCGCGGGGGCAGGACGCTGTGGTCGCTCAGGAGCGCGTAGGAGTCGGCGATGCCGGCGTAGGCGAGCGCGTAGTTCGGGTCGGCGCGGATGGCTTCGTTGAACGAGTCAATCGCCTTGCGCAAGCCTTCGGCGGTGCGGCGGTTCCAGAAGTAGCGCCCGCGCAGGTACGCTTGATAGGCCTCCGTGTTGTCGGTGTAGCGCTTGGGCGCGGGCAGCGGTTGCGCGGCGCTCATCTGGATGCGGGCGCGCAGGTGCGCCGCCGTCTCGCGCGCGATCTCGTCCTGCACGGCGAGCACGTCCGTCATCGGGCGGTCGTAGTGCGCGCCCCAGATGTGCGTGTTGTCGCGCGCGTCGATGAGTTCGACGCTGACGGCGAGCGCGTCGCCGCGCGCCATGACGCTGCCGGTCAGGACAGCGCCCACGCCCAGCTCGCGCCCGATCTGGCGCGGCTCCAACTGCCGCCCCTCGTAACGGAAGACGGCGCTGCGCGCCATGACCTTGAGCGGCAACTGCTGCGACAGAGTGTTGATGAGACTTTCGGTCAGCCCGTCGGAGAGGTACTTGAGTTCGGGGTTGCCGGCGGCGTTCTCGAACGGCAGGACGGCGAGCGCGTTGACGGAGCCGGCGGCGTCGCGGCGCAGGTAGAGGTACACGCCGAGCGCGGCGACGGCGGCGACGAGCGCGCCGACGACGAGCGCTGGCCAAAGTTTTCGGCGGCGCGATCTGAGCTTCGTCGTCGTGCGGCGCGCGGACGCGCGCGTCGTGTTGGGCACGGCCGTCGGCCATTCAGACGGCACGATCAGTTCGGCGGCGGCGGCGCCGAGGACATCGCGCACGGCTTCCAAGTCGGCCTGCATCTCGGCCGCCGTCTGGTAACGTTCGGCCGGGTCTTTGGCGAGCGCCTTGAGCGCGATCTCGTCCAACTCCGGCGGGACGTGCGGGTTGAACTGCGACGGCGGCGGCGGGTCTACGTGCAAGACCTGCGCGCCGATCTCGATGACGGACGCGCCCGCGAAGGCGGGGCGGCCCGTGATGCACTCGTAGAGCAGCGCGCCGAGCGCGAAGATGTCGCTGCGCGCGTCCACGTCGGCGGCGCGCGCCTGTTCGGGCGACAGGTAGTGCGGCGTGCCGACGACCACGCCGGGGCTGGTCAGCGGCGGCGGCTGCAAGGTTGTCGCGTCGGTGCTCGCGCGGAAGCCCGACACTTCTTTCGACAGCCCGAAGTCGAGCACCTTCACCTGGCCCTCGTCGTTGACGCGGACGTTGCCCGGCTTGATGTCGCGGTGGACGATGCCGTGGCGGTGTGCGGCGGCGAGCGCGCCGACGACTTCGACCATCAGCCCGACGGCCGCGCCGAGTGTGAGCGCGCCCTCGCTCAAAAGTTCCGACACGTCGCGCCCGCCGACCAGTTCCATGACGATGAACGGGTCGCCTTCGGCCGTCTCGCCGAAGTCGTGGACGGTGGCGATGTGCGGGTGGTTGAGCGCGGAGATGGCGCGCGCTTCTTGCAGGAAGCGGGCGCGGAACGCCTGCCGATCCGCGCCGGGCGTCGGGAACTTGAGCGCGACGAGCCGTCCCAGACGCGTGTCCTCGGCCTTGTAGACCACACCCATGCCGCCCTCACCGAGCCGCGCAAGGATGCGGTAGTGACCGATGATCTGCCCCTCGAACATGCTGGCGGATTGGCCGGACGACTGACGGCCGGCGCAGGGCGTGCGCGCCGGGCCCGGAAAGAGAATCGGTGTTCAAGAACTCAGCGGCGCGGCCGCCGCAGACGGTGCGCGGATTATAACCGCGCCGCGCCGTGCGCGCCACCGCTAAGGCGTGCGCGCGCGCGTGAAGAGCGCGTCGGCCTCCGCCAGCCTGCGCCAGCGTTCGCGGTTGTAGCGTGTGTTGTCGTCGGTCATAATTTCAGACGCCGGTGTCGCGCCGTGCGCGCCTTGCATTCGGACGTAAACTCCGCGACGATAGGCGCACACTTGAGCCAAGCAAGGGACACGATCTTCAGCAGGGGGAGCGACGCGATGGACGAGCGCAAGCAGCATCTGGAACTGGTCGCCACGGGGCTGACGCAAGCCTACTACTCGGTGCGTCCCGGCGGCAGCCCCGACTACCGCGAAATCTTCGAGACCTACAAGTTCTTCCTCGACGCGCTCGTCGAACAGGACAGACTGCCGCCCGGTCACACGCCCTTGCGTGCCGGCGACACGCTCGCGCCCTACGGCGACGACAAACCCGCCGACCGCTCCTAGAGCTATACGAGGTCGTATCACACGCCGAACTGTCGCAGGTGGTGATCCATGTGCAGGTAGCCCCAGCGCAGCCACTCGCGCTCGGTCAGCACGCCGAAGACGGGGTGTGGGGGCGGCTCGAAGTCCTTCGGGCTGCGTGTGAAGCGCGCGATGAGCCGCTCCAACTCCGCCACGTCGCGCGCGAACTCGACGGGGCGCGTGCCGCCCTGTTCCTGATCCACTTCGGGGCGCGTCTTGAAACCCTTCGGCCACGGCAGCGGCGTCTTGAGCGCGATGAACTTGAGCAGCGTCCGCCCGGCCGCGCCGCCCGCCGGGCTGACCGCCCGCTCGCCCATCGTCGCGCGGAACGCGTCGCTCAGATGGCACACCGCTTGGTGCGGCGTCATGCGCCCCCAGCGCCGCACGCTCTCCGGCCTCAGCCGCCGCAGCCGCGCCACAATCGCCGCCCTGTCGCTCTCGTTGTAAAAGCTTCTCATAACTGTCTGCCTGCGCCCTAACCCATGCCCGCCCCACGCGGCGCGCGAGTATAACCGCGCCCGCCCGCAACCGCCAAAGCCGCACCGCACACGCCCGCTTGACAGGGCGCAAACCGCTTGTTAAGTTACCTTTCCGCTTTCAGCCGAGGGCCGTGAGCGTTTAGTTTTTTGTAGGCTTGTAGGCACGTAGCTCAGGGGTAGAGCACTACCTTGACACGGTAGGGGTCCGCGGTTCAAATCCGCGCGTGCCTACCATTCAACTTTTCGACAGCGAGCTCCGGAAGACCTTTGCCGGACGTTACGGAAGATGACGCGAACTCGAACTACGTTTCGATTCTAAGTCAGTGCGGCCCGCGGCAAACGGCGGGCGGCGCGGCGAAGGCGCTTCTGTCGAATCCGATCTCGATTCTGTCCGCTCCGGGGAGCGGACACCACAATCAGTAACCGGTTGACGTTGTCTCCGTCCCGCGCCGCCAGGCAGGCGAGCGCGCCGCGGCCCGCCTCGTGCGGCCGCGCGCGCAGGCCTTGAGTCGGTCGGCTATTTTGGGACGGAGGCGTGAAGTGATGAGTGCCGTAAACGTACAACTGAAGGACGGCGGGGCGGCGCAGGTGCCGGCCTCTGTCACGGTCGGCGAGGCGCTGAAGCAGCTCGACCGCGAGGCGGCGAAGCGCGCGCTGGCCGCGAAGGTCAACGGGCACGAGGTCGATCTCGCGCGCCCGCTCGCCGCCGTCGGGGCGAACGGCGACGCGGCGGCCGTCGAGATCGAGCCGGTGCTGCCCGACACGCGCGCCGGTCTCGAAGTCCTGCGCCACTCGGCGGCGCACCTGCTCGCCGCCGCCGTGCTCGACCTCTTTCCGGGCACGAAGCTCGGCGTCGGGCCGGCGCTCTTGGACGACCCGCGCTACGGCTTCTTCTACGACGTGATCGCGCCGCGCACGCTGACGGAGGAAGACCTGCCGGCCATCGAGAAGCGTATGCGCGAGATCGCCAAGCGCAACCTCGGCTACCGCCGCGAGGAGATTACGAAAGAGGCCGCGCTGCACATCTTCGCCGAGCGCGAGGAGCCGTTGAAGTGCCAGTTGATCGAGGCCAAGGGCGGCGAGACGGTCAGCATCTACTACATCGAAGGCTCGCCGTTCATAGACTTCTGCCTCGGCCCGCACGTGCCCAACACGAACCGCTTGAAGGCGTTCAAGCTGCTCTCGCTGTCCGGCGCGTACTGGATGGGCGACGCCGAGCAGCCGCAGATGCAGCGCGTCTACGGCACGGCCTTCTTCACGCAGGAAGAACTCGACGCCTGGCTCAAGCAGCGCGAAGAGGCCGAGCGGCGCGACCACCGGCGACTCGGCAAGGAACTCGACCTGTTCTCCATCCAGGACGCTTACGGGCCGGGTCTCATCTTCTGGCATCCGAACGGCGCGGTCGTCCGCAAGGCGATGGAGGACTATCTCTACGAGGAGTTGAACCGGCGCGGCTACAGCTTCGTCTACACGCCGCACATCGCGCGCCGCGAGTTGTGGCAGACGAGCGGGCACGAGCAGAACTACGGCGACTCGATGTTCGCGCCGACGAAACTCGAAGAGGCCGAGTTTCGGCTCAAGCCGATGAACTGCCCGTTCCACATCGGCATCTTCCGCTCGCGCCAGCGTTCTTACCGCGACCTGCCGCAGCGCTACGCCGAGATGGGCACGGTCTACCGCGCCGAGTTGTCGGGGACGCTCCACGGGCTGATGCGCGTGCGCGGCTTCACGGTGGACGACGCGCACCTCTTCTGCACGCCCGCGCAGGTGCGCAAAGAGATCGGCGACTGCGTGGACTTCGTCGTGGACGTGCTCAAGACGTTCGGCTTCGAGAAGGTCAAGTTCGAGTTGTCGGTCAAGGGCGCGGGGACGAACAAGCACTACCTCGGCTCGGACGAGCAGTGGGCGGCGGCCGAGAAGGAACTGGCCGAGGCGCTCGACGCGCGCGGCGTGAATTACGAACGCATCGAAGGCGAGGCGGCCTTCTACGGCCCCAAGATCGACTTCAAGATCGAGGACGCCATCGGCCGCCTGTGGCAACTCGGCACCGTGCAGTGGGACTTCAACCTGCCGGAGCGCTTCGAGTTGGAGTACGTCGGCGAGGACAACCGGCCGCACCGGCCCGTCATGGTGCACCGCGCGCTGTTCGGCTCCATCGAGCGCTTCTTCGGCGTGCTCATCGAGCACTACGCGGGCGCGTTCCCGCTCTGGCTCGCGCCCATGCAGGTGGCGGTGCTGCCGATCACGGATCGCTGCAACGAGTACGCCGAGCGCGTGGCGACGGAGTTGCGCGCGGCGGGGCTGCGCGTGGAGGTGAACGTGCGCGGCGACAAGATCGGCGCGAAGATACGGGACGCGCAGCTCAGAAAAATCCCGTTCATGCTCGTCCTCGGCGACCGCGAAATCGCCGAGGGGCGGGTCGCGGTGCGCGAACGCGCCAAGGGCGATCTGGGGACGATGACGGTGGCGGAGTTCAGAGAGACGGTGCGGCGACTCGCCGAGTCGCGGGCGCTAACGAACGACATAAGTCAGTAGTCAGTAGTCAGCGGTCAGTAGTCAGCATGAGGAATGCTTTTCTACTGGCTGCTGGCTACTGGCTACCGGCTACTGACCTTGGAGGTGTAGCAATCTCACCAAGTTTTCGCGGGCGCGGCCAGCGCCCTGACAACCGGCGGCAGCCGGCGGCGCGCATCAACGAGCGCATCCGCGTGCCCGAAGTGCGCGTCATCGCCGACGACGGCGAACAGCTCGGCATCATGAACACGCGCGCCGCCGTGCAGATGGCGCGCGAGCGCGGCATGGACCTGGTCGAAGTCGCGCCGACCGCGCAGCCGCCCGTCTGCCGCATCATTGACTACGGCAAGTTCCAGTACGAGAACTCGAAGAAGCAGAAAGAGGCCAAGAAGAAGCAGGTCACGATCACCGTCAAGGAGGTCAAGTTCCGCCCCGGCACGGACGATCACGACTACAACTTCAAGATGAAGCACGCGCGCCAGTGGCTCGAAGAGGGCGACAAGGTGAAGGCGACCATCTTCTTCCGCGGGCGCGAGATCACGCACCGCGAGTTGGGCGCGGAGCTGCTCGAACGGCTGGAGAAGGCCTTGGCCGACGTGGGCGAGGTCGAGGCGCGGCCGCGCATGGAGGGCAATCAGATGTTCCTGATCTTCGCCCCCAAGAAGCACAAGGCGGGCGGCGGCGGCGGGCAGCGCCACGACGGCGGCCCCCGCCCCGGCGGCGAGCCGCCCCCGACCCCCGCGCCCCCGGCGCAAGGGAGTTGAGGAATTTTTGATTTGCGCTTGTTGATGTTTGATTTGCGCCCGCTCCGGTTGCACGCGCCGCCGGCCCAGGCGCAAATCAAACATCAAAAATCTAAAATCGCAAATCTCGGAGGTCATCATGCCGAAACTTAAAACGCACAAGGGCGCGGCGAAGCGCTTCCGCACGACCGCCAACGGCAAGGTCAAGCGCGGGCACTCGCACGCGCGCCACATCCTGACCAAGAAGACGCAGAAGCGGAAACGCGCGCTCGACATAGACACGCTCGTCTCCGATTCCGACATGGATCGCGTCAAAGCCATGCTGCCCTACGGCCGCAGCTAGAGGGGTTGATTCGTTGGCTCATTTGTTCATTGCTTCATTGAAGCAATGAACAAATGGTTCAGTCAGAGGAGGTTCAGTTATGCCGAGGGCAAAACGTGGGAACAAGCGCACGGAGCGGCGCAAGAAGATACTGAAGTTAGCGAAGGGCTACCGGGGCACGAAGTCGAAGCTGTACCGCTCGGCCAAGGAGTCGGTCGAGCGCGGGCTGAACTTCGCCTACACGGGGCGCAAGCTCAAGAAGCGCGACTTCCGCAGCCTGTGGATCGTCCGCATCGGCGCGGCCGCGCGCCTCAACGGTCTCAACTACTCGCAGCTCATGCACGGGCTGAAGGTCGCCGGCATCGAGCTGGATCGCAAGGTGTTGGCCGACCTCGCCGTCAACTCGCCCGACGCCTTCGCCGACCTCGCGGGTCAGGCGAAGAACGCGCTGGGCAGCGAGCAGCAGGCCGCAGCGTAACGGGTGCCAGTTCAGCCGCGTAAATCGTGAACGGACACCACGGTCTCCGTTCACGATTTACTTTCTGAGAGAAGCCATGAGTTCGGAAGCCAAGGAGCAGATGCCGCCGGACGTGGTGCGTGCCGCCTTTGACCAGGACTTCGCCCCTTTCGAGCCTTACTACCAGAACGCAGGTGTCGGCGAGCGGGGGCTGGCCGAGCTTGAGGCCGATTTGCGGCGCTTGGACGAGTTGCGCGTCAGGCACACGGGCAAAAAGAGTCCGCTCGCGGGGCTGCGGAAGGAGATCGGGCGCAAGCCGCCTGAGGCGCGCGCGGCCTTCGGCCAGCTTGTCACCGAACTCGACAACCACATTGTCGAGCGGCTTAATGGGGCGCAGGCGAATCTCAAGACGTACATCGGTCTCCTGCGGCTGGAACGCGAGCGGCTGGACGTGACCTTGCCGGGCCGGCGCGTGCGGCGCGGGCACGTCCACCCGATCAACCTCGTGCGCCGCCGGCTCGAAGACATCTTCGTCGCCATGGGCTACACGGTCGAGGACGGGCCCGAGATCGAGACCGACTTCTACAACTTCGAGGCGCTCAACATCCCGGCGGCGCACCCGGCGCGCTCCGTGCAAGACACGTTCTACACGACCGACGGCTTCGCGCTGCGCTCACAGACCTCGACCGTGCAGATTCACGCGATGCAACGGCGCGAGCCGCCGTTGCGCGTCATCGCGCCCGGCAAGGTTTTTCGGCGCGACACGGCGGACGCGACGCACAACCCGATGTTCTTCCAGTTGGAAGGGCTGCTCGTGGATCGCGGCATCTCGATGGCGCACCTGAAGGGCACGGTCACGGAGTTCGTCCGCCGCATGTTCGGCCCGCAGACCGTCACGCGCTTCCGCCCGTCCTACTTCCCGTTCACCGAGCCGAGCGCCGAGTTCGACTTCTCCTGCTTCAAGTGCGGGGGCACGGGTTGCCCGCTCTGCAAGCAGTCGGGCTGGATCGAGTTGGGCGGTTCAGGGATGGTGCACCCGAACGTCTTGCGCGCCGTCGGCATAGACCCGGACGAGTTCTCCGGCTTCGCCTTCGGCTTCGGCATAGACCGCATGTGCATCCTGCTCTACAACCTCGACGACATCCGCCTGCTCTTCGAGAACGACGTGCGGTTTCTCGAACAGTTTGATTGATGAGGTGAGAAGTCAGGAGTCAGAAGCCAGAAGCCAGAATAAAAACTGACCTCTCCCTTCTGGCTTCTGGCTTCTGACTCCTGTCTGCTGTCTTCTATGCCTACTGGCGAACGGTTCATGGTGCTCGGCGGCGGCGGGATGATCGGCCGCCAGGTGGTGCAGCAGATCGCCGCGCAGTTGAAGCCCGAATGGATCATGATCTGCTCGCGCTTCCAGAAGGAGGTGCGCGAGGCGGTCGAGCACTTCAAGCGCGAGTCGCCGCACGTCCACGTCTTCGGCTTCTGGGGCGACCTGTTCCTGCGCGCCGAGTGGAACACGCAGGAGCACCGGCAGCAGCGGCCGCGCGCCGAGGCCTTGAAATCGCCCGACCGCCGCGCCGCGCTCTACGACGATCTGTTCGGCGACTTCGACGCGGCTTACGCGCGCTCGCAGCTCGTCCAACTGATCCTTGAGCACAAGCCGGACGTGGTCGTGGACTGCATCAACACGGCCACAGGGATCAGCTACCAGGACGTGTACACGGCGTCGGGCGCGGTCAGGAAACAGTTCGACCGCCTGCGCGCCGCCGTGCGCGCGGCGAACGCGACGGCGGCCGCGGGCGAAGAGTCGCCCGCGCACGTCAACCTGCCGACGGGTCTGCTCGGGCCGGCGGGGCGCGCGGTCGAGAGCCTCCTGCTGTCGCAGTCCGTGCCGCAACTCATCCGGCACGTCCTGATGGTCGCGCGCGCCTTGACCGAGGTCGGCACGCGGCTCTACCTGAAGGTCGGCACGACGGGCACGGGCGGCATGGGGCTGAACATTCCGTACACGCACTCGGAGGACAAGCCGTCGGTGCAGTTGTTGACGAAGACCGCGATTGCGTTCGCGCACACGGGGCTGCTGTTCCTGATGGCGCGCACGCAGGGCGGCCCCGTCGTCAAAGAGATCAAGCCGGGCGCGATGGTCGGCTACGCCGACATCACCTACCCGACGATCTACCGCGCGGGCCAGCCCGTCTTCATGTACCGCAGCCGCACAGAGCCTTTGCGGGACACGCTCACGCTCAAGCCGGAGAAGGGCCTCTTCGAGCGGCTCGGCAAGCTGAAGATGGCGGTCGTGGACACGGGCGAGAACGGCATCTTCGGCAAGGGCGAGTTCGAGGCCATCACGAGCTTGCGGCAGATGGAGTTCATGACGCCCGAAGAGATCGCGCGCCAGGTCGTCCTGGAGATCAGGGGCAGCAACACGGGCTACGACGTGATCGCCGCGATTGACAGCGCCGTCATGAACCCGACCTACCGCGCGGGCGTGCTGCGCCAGGTCGCGCTCGCAGAGGTCGCGCGGCTCGAACGCGAGACCGAGTCGCACTCGGTCGCGCTCGGCCAACTCGGCCCGCCCGAATTGGGCAAGCTCTTGTGGGAAGCGCACCTGCTGAAACTTCAGTACGGCACGCTCGCCGCCGTGCTCGAAGCCGAGCCTGAGGGGATCGCCGGGCGGATCGCGGGCTTCCTCGACTGGGACGCGAACCTGCGCCACACGATCAACGCGGTGGGCCTGCCCGTGCTCACGCCCGACGGCGACGCGCTCGTGCGCGGGCCGTTCATCCGCATCCCCGAAGCGCCGAACGCCGAGCGCGTGCCGCTGACGCCGGCCGACGTAGACAGGTGGGCCGACAAGGGCTGGGTGGACTTGCGCCCGCGGAACTTCGCCCGCTGGCAGGCGCGCTTCCGCCGCATGCAGCGCGGCGCGAGCCGCGCCCGCGAGCGCGGTTCGGCCGCCGCCACCCGCGACGCCTACCTCTCCGCCGACATCGAACCCGGCGCGGTCGTCGGCTGGATATTCAACAACGAGGAGCAATTCGGGTACAGGATCAAGTAGTGAGAAGCCAGAAGCCGGAAGCCGGAATAAAAGACAGACCGCGCGTTAATACTTTCCGGCTTCCACTTGCCCGGCTCCCGGTGTCTCACTTCCTTCTTCTGGCTTCTGACTTCTGGCTTCTGTCTACTGCTCTTATGAACATCAGTTACAACTGGCTCCGCGAGCTGATCGAGTTGAACCTGCCGCCGGAGGCTTTGCGCGAGCGGCTGACGATGCGCGGGTTGGAGGTCGAGTCGGTCGAGCGGCACGGCGACGACTACGTGCTGGAGGTCGCGGTGCTGTCGAACCGCGCTGACCTGCTGTCGCATCTCGGCGTCGCGCGCGAGGTGGCCGTGATGACCGACGGCACGCTGCGCCTGCTGGACACGACGGCCGCGCGCGTAGACGGGGCGACCGAGAGTTTCGCCGCGGTCGAGATTCAGGACGCCGACTTGTGCCCGCGCTACGCGGCGCGCGTCGTGCGCGGCGTGCGCGTGGGCCCGTCGCCCGCGTGGCTCGCCGAGCGGCTGCTGGCCGTCGGGCAGCGCCCGATCAACAACGTCGCCGACATCACGAACTTTGTCATGTTGGAGACGGGGCAACCGCTCCACGCGTTTGATCTTGAGAAGCTGGCTGAGCGGCGCATCGTCGTGCGCCGCGCGCGCGCGGGCGAGACGCTCGTGACGCTCGACGGCGTGGAGCGCGCGCTGACCGAAGAGATGCTGGTAATCGCGGACGGTCAGCGCCCGGTCGCGCTCGCCGGCCTCATGGGCGGCGCGGACTCCGAGATTTCCGCGGCCACGCGCGACGTGCTCGTCGAGAGCGCGTACTTCGATCCCGCCTCCGTCCGCCGCACCGCCCGCGCGCTCGCCATGCAGACCGACGCCTCCGACCGCTTCGAGCGCGGCACGGACTACGAGCAGGTCGTGCGCGCGCAGGCGCGCTCGGTCGCGCTCATCTGCGAGCTAGCCGGCGGCACGGCGACCGCCGACGCGCTCGACGTGTACCCGCAGCCGGTCGCGCCCGCGCACGTCCGCCTGCGCTTCCGCCGCGTGCGCGAGCTGACGGGGCTGCCCGTCGAACCGACGGACGCGCTCCGCATCCTCAACGCGCTCGGCTTCAAATCCACAGCGGACGAAGAGACGGCGCACGTCGTTGCGACGAACGGCGCTGCGACTGTCAACGACGCTCCGGCGGCCGTGCCCGCCATCGAGGAGATGGATTTCGTCGTGCCGGCTTGGCGCAGGGACGTGCAGCTCGAAGAGGATTTGATCGAGGAGGTCGGGCGGCACTTCGGCTACGAGCACGTCGCGGACGCGCTGCCGGCGTCGAACGCCACGGGCGAGTACCGCGCCGGCGAGGAGCGCCGCCGCGCCGCGCGCCGCGCGCTCACCGCCTGCGGCTACGACGAGGCCGTCAGCTTCAGCTTCATCGCCGCCGCGCACGACGGTCAGTTCGATCTACTGCCCCTCGTCGCCGAGCGTGTGGCGGCGGTCGCGGCCGCAGGTGCGGGCGCGCGCGCGGGCAAGTCCGTCGCCGCGTCCGCGGACGGGGGCGCGAGTCCGACTGGTGACGCGGGTGCGACCGCGGACACGAGCGCGGCGACAGATGCCGCTGCGGCCGCCGGTCTCGTCACGCTGAGCAACCCGCTGGCCGAGGGCGCGGAGCGTATGCGCCCGACGCTGTTGCCGGGGCTACTCGCCGCCGTGCGCCACAACTTCAACCACGGCACGCGCGACGTGAGCCTGTACGAGATCGGGCGCGTCTTCGCGGCGCGGCGCGCGGGCGAGGAGCGACCGCTTGAGCGCAACGCCTGGGCGCTGGTGACGACGGGTGGCGTGCGCGCCGCCGGCCACGCCGACGCGCCGCGCGCCGCAGACTTCTACGACCTCAAGGGCGCGCTCGAAGCCGCCATCGAGGCGATGAACGTCGGCACGCCCGACTTCGCGCCCGTCGAGGCCCGCCACCTGCGCTCGGGCCAGGCCGCGCAGGTCTCGCTCGCCGGGCAAGCCATCGGCACGTTGGGGCGGCTCGCGGACGAGTTGGCCGCCGCCTACAAGTTCCGCCAGCCGGTCTACGTCGCGGAGTTGGATTTCGACGCGCTCGTCGCCGCGCCGGTCGCGCCCGCGCGCTACGCGCCGCTGCCGCGCTACCCGTCGGTCGTGCGCGACGTGTCGCTGCTCGTCGCGCGCCGCCACACGTTCGCCGCGCTACGCCGCGCCGCGCTCGAACTGAAGTTGGACTACTGCCGGAGCGTCGAGTTGGCGGACGTGTACGAGGGCGAGCGTCTGCCCGAAGGGACGCGCTCCGTCACCCTGCGCGTCGAGTACCGCGCGCCCGACCGCACGCTCCGCGACGAAGAGGTGGACGCCCTGCACGCACAGATCGTCGCCGCCCTCGTCGCGCGCTTCGACGCACAGCAGAGGTGAGGGAAGCGTGAAGTCCGCGCCGGGGCGGAAAGAAGAGTTCGACTACGCGGGCCTCACGCCGCCGGACGAGATTAAGTACGTCGAGCGGCAGGCCGTGAAGCGGCACTTCGGCGTGCACGGCTATTTCACCAAGCAGGCGTGGAAGGTCGTACACGCGCACGTCGAACGGTTCTCGCGGCGCGGTGACGTGGTGTTAGACCCCTACGGCGGCACGGGCGTGACGCTCGTCGAAGCGTTGGCGCTCCGACGCAAAGGCATCCACGTAGACATAAACCCGCTCTCGATCTTCATCGTTAAGAACCTGCTCGCCCCGGTCAACTTCGACGCGCTGAACGACGCGTACACGAAAGTAGTCGCGGCGTTCCGGCGGCGCGCGCCGCGGACGGAGGCGCAGGTCGAAGCCGCGCTGAATAAATATCCTTACCCGAAAGCCGTCCCGCTCATGAAGAACGCGGACGTGGCCAGCATCGAGCAACTGTTCCACCCGACGCAGTTGGCGCAGCTCGCGTGCCTCAAGCACCTCATCCTGAAGGTCGAAGACGAGGACGTGCGGGGCGTGCTGCTACTAATGTTTTCGGGATTAATTAACAAGATCAATCTAACCTATCACGCGTCCGGCGACAGGTCGGAAGGCAGGGGCGACAGCAGCGTCTTCAGGTATTACCGCTTTCGTCTCGCGCCCCAGCCCGCGGCGCTCGACGTGCTGAAGTATTTTGAGTCTCGCTTTAAGAAGGTTGTGGACGCAAAGAAGGAGATCGCTACCCTGATACGGCCGGAAGCGATACGGGAGACGCAAATATATCAAGGGACGGCCACAGACCTTGACCGGATAGAGAATGAGACTGTTGACTATATCTATACCGACCCGCCTTACGGCTCGAAGATTCCTTACCTCGATCTGTCCATCATGTTTACCGCGTGGCTTGATCTGCCGATCAAGGAGAAGGCGTACGAGTTAGAAGCAATCGAGGGGGGAGAACTGAAAAAGAGTAAGGAGAGTTATGCGGCACTCATCGCCCAATCGATCAAGGAGATGTACCGGGTGCTGAAATTTAACCGGTGGCTGAGTTTCGTCTTCGCGCACAAAGACCCGGCGTACTGGCACATGATCGTCGAGACAGCGGAGCGGGTCGGCTTTGAATACGCGGGGGCCGTGCAGCAAAGGTCAAATCAGGCGAGTTTCAAGAAGCGGCAAAACCCCTTCACCGTCCTGCACGGTCAGCTCATCATCAATTTTAAGAAGGTGGAAAACCCCAAAACAATTATGCGGGTGAGTTTGGGTGCTGACATCGCGGACATTGTGATTCAAACGATTGAGGGCGTAATCGCCAAGAATCACGGCGCGACCGTTGACGAGATAAACGACGAGTTGATCATCAAGGGGCTTGAGTTGGGCTTCCTCGACATTCTCGGCAAGGAATACCAAGACTTGACCCCGCTGCTGCGCGAGCAGTTTGACTACCACGAAGACACGGCGAAATACCACATCCGTAAGAACACTAAATTCAAGGCCAACATTGATGTCCATGTGAGGATCAGGTACTACCTGATCGCTTACCTGAGGCGAATGGCGCATCAGCACCGCGCTCCGACTTTTGATGAAATCGTGCTGCACATCATGCCCCTGCTGAAGAACGGCAAGACGCCCGAACGACAGACCATCCTGAGCGTGTTAGAGGCGCTGGCCGACCGGGTCGGGGAGGACAGTTACAGGCTCAGAACCGAGGGGCAGCAGCGGTTATTTGATAAAGCGTAGAACTCTCCTCTTTCCTCTTGCGCTGGCCGCCGCGCGGGGGCATAATCGGGCGGCGTTTGAGGCTGCTCTTTGCGAGGATCAAGATGATGGTCGGACTGACCGGACTTGAGAAGTTTTCCCACCTGGAAGATAAAATTTATCGCACCATCGAGCTGACGAAGACCCTGCGGCAAGAGAAGGAGTCTTTGGAGCGCGAGATCGCCGCCGCCCGCCGCGAGGTGACGGGGCTGCACGAGGAGAAGGAGCGGCTCGAAGCGCAGGTCGAGCGGCTGCTCGCCGAGCGCGACACGATCCGCATGAAGGTCGAGGCCATGCTCGACGCCATCGCCGTGCTCGACCCGGAGATGGCCGAGGCGGTGCGCCGCTGAGCCGTTAGAGTCGGAGCGAGACGATGAGCGCGATCAAGCCGCCCGGAGATCAGACGGCCACGCCGACCATCCGGGTCGAAATTTACAACCAGATTTACAACATCCGCTCGGACGGCGACAGCGAGTACGTCACGCAGTTGGCCGAGTTCGTGGATCGGCGCATGCGCGAAATCTCTTCGGGCACGCTGACCGTGGACTCGCTCAAGGTCGCCATCCTCGCCGCCCTGCACATCGCCGACGAGCTGCACCGCCTCAAGCGCCTGCACGATCAGACCGACTCGCAGCTCGCCGCCCGCAGCGCCGAGTGCGCCGACATGCTCGACCGCGTGCTCAAGACCCGCCCGGCCGACACGCCCGCCAACGGCCAGCCCAACGTCAGCTTCTCCTGACGGCCCGCGCCGCCGCGCGGATCAAGACCCCGCCCGCTGTCAAGTTTGCCGCCGCATTTTTAGCCACTTTTCGTCGCTCCGCGCGCGCCGTTTTGTGTTAGTATCGCGTCCGGCTGAGGGAGCAGGTCTGCGGGGTTCGTCACCGATTTACGATGATTGAGCCAACGCCGTTAACACGGGAGACCGACGCCGCCTGGGCCAGTGCATTCCTTCAGAGTTAAGGAACTGCCGGAGGCCGCGGCTTTCATAGGTCACCCACCTGTCGAGTGCAGGTTCAATTACGGCTTCGGAACGGCCCGCGCGGATTTCCCTCCGCCACTGTTTTCTCGTGACAGGTGACGGGTGACAGGTGACAGGATAAAAACTGTCTTTCTTGTCACCTGTCACCTGTCACCGTTTACGGCTTTTATGAAAGTCTTGCTGATTGGCGACGTGGTGGCGCGGCCCGGTCGGCTCGCCGTGCTGGAGCGCATCCAGGACTTGCGCGAGCAGCAACGGATCGACCTGGCCGTGATGAACGCGGAGAACGTCGCGGGCGGCTTCTCGATCACGCCGCCCTTGGCCGAACAACTCTTCGCCGCCGGCGTTGACGTGATGACCTCCGGCAACCACATCTTCGACAAGCGCGAGGTGGTCGAGTACATCAAGCGCCAGCCGCGGCTGCTGCGCCCGGCCAACTACCCGCCCGCCACGCCGGGGCGCGGGCTGTGGCTGGGCGAAGTCCGCGGCGTGCGCGTCGCCGTCCTGAACCTGATCGGGCGCGTCTTCATGGGCGCGGCCGACGATCCGTTCCGCGTCGCCGACGAGACGCTCCGGCAAGTGCCGGCGGACGTGCGCGTCCGCGTCGTGGACATGCACGCCGAGGCGACTTCGGAGAAGTGGGCCATGGGCCGCTTCCTCGACGGGCGCGTCTCGTCGGTCACGGGCACGCACACGCACGTGCAGACGGCGGACGAGCACGTCATGCCCGGCGGCACGGCCTACCTGAGCGACATCGGGATGACCGGCAGCCACGCGGGCGTCATCGGCATGAACGGCGCGGACGTGATCGCGCGCTTCACCTCGGTCACGGCCCCGCGCGCCGAACACGCCACCGGCGGCGTGCGCATCAACGCGGCGGTCGTGGACATAGACGAAGAGACGGGCCGCGCGCGCTCGATCACGCGGCTCTCGTTACCCCACAAGCCATAAAAGGAGCGACAGAAAAATGAGTCTGCGGAAACTGCTGGGCGTCGGTCTGATCTTATCTCTGGGCGTCGCGTGCGCGGCGCAGCAGGCCAAGTCGCAGCGCGGCACGGCCGAGACGACTGTAGGCGGCAAGAAGGTCTCGATCAGCTACGGGCAGCCGAGCCTGCAAGGGCGCGACCTGCTGGCGCAGGCGCAGCCCGGCTTGGTCTGGCGACTCGGCATGAACGAGGCGACCCACATCACGACCGACGGCACGCTCGTCGTCGGCGGCAAGGAACTGAAGAACGGCAAGTACACGCTCTGGGTACGCAAGACGGGCGCGGACACCTGGACGCTCGCCTTCCACCCCAAGACCGGCGTCTGGGGCGCGCCCCCCTTGCGCGAAGGCTACGACGCCGAGACGCCGCTCACGCTCACCAAGGCCGCCGACTCCGCCGAGCAACTCGTCATCGAACTCGCCGACAAGAGCGGCAACGCCGAGATCAAAATCCACTGGGGCACGGCGCTGCTGACGGGCACGTTCGGGGTGAAGTAAGGGCAGCAGGCAGGAGGCAGAAGCCAGGAGCCAGAAGAAAAGGCACGGCGAGCACTCGCCTTTCTTCTGGCTCCTGGCTTCTGCCTCCTGCCTTCTTTTTTTACGGCGCTGAGTCGTCGGGGACGCGGCCGGCGCGGCCGGGGAGTTGCGAGGCGTGGATGTCCTCTTCGGGGACGGCCGTCAGGAGGTCGCGGTAGCGTTCGGGCATGGAGCGGACGCGCCCGCGGGCGTCGGTGACGACGTGCCCGGTCTCGCCCTCGGCGATGATCTGCGCCGTCTCGGCGCGCAGGATTTCGTAGCCGAAGCGGACGGAGCGGCGGCGCAACTCCGTGATGTGCGTGCGCACGATCAGGTCGTCGTCGTAGTAGGCGGGCGACTTGTAGCGGCAGTAGGCCTCGGCGACCACGAGGAACGCCTCCTCGTTCTCCTCCATCTCGCGGTAGGCGAAGCCGCGCGCGCGGCAGAACTCGGTGCGCCCGATCTCGAACCAGACGAGGAAGTTCGCGTGGTAGACCATGCCCATCCGATCCGTCTCGGCGTAGCGCACGCGGACGGGCGTCTCGTGCCACACGTCAAAGAGGGCGTCGTTCTGTTGGGCCGCGTCCATCATCGCCGAAGCCTCCCGCAAACGTTGCGCTCGACCGGAGCCGCGCACTACAGTAACACTGTGGGGCCGGGTTTCAGCGGACTATAAGAGCGAAAGGTCTGAGATGTCAAAGCGAATGAGATCGGGCGCGGGGCTGTGGGCGGCGCGCGGCGCGGCCCTCGTGCTCTACCTGTGGCTGGCGGGCGGCGGCGGCGTCCGGGCGCAGGTGGCGAGCGCGCCGCCGCCGGTCGTCAACCCGAAGGCCGTGGCCATCGCCGCGGCCACCGACGAGGTCTTGCGCGAGACGAGCGACGTGCGCAAGCTCGCCGTCCTGCGCCCCGTCAAGAGCGGCGCGCAGTCGCGCGCAGAGATCGAGCGCATGCTCATCAAGAATCTGGACGAGGAGTCCACGCCGGAAGAGCTGCGCGCCTCGGAGCTGGCCCTGAAGAAGTTCGGCCTCGTGCCGGCCGACTTCGAGCTGCGCCCGTTCTACATCCGCCTGCTGACCGAGCAGGTCATGGGCTACTACGACCCGAAGACGCAGGTCTTCTACCTCGCGGACTGGGTCGGCCTCGACGAGCAGGAGCCGGTCATGGCGCACGAGCTGACGCACGCCCTGCAAGACCAGCACTTCAACCTGCGCCGCTTCGAGCACTGGCCGAAAGGCGACTCGGACGCCGAGCTGGCGGCGCACGCGCTCGTCGAGGGCGACGCGATGCTCGCCATGAGCCTCTACGTCGTGCGCGATCTCAAGCGCGCCGTGGCGATGATGAAGTCGATCAGCGGCGGCGGCTCGACCGAGCAGATCGACCGCGCGCCGCGCGTGCTGCGCGAGTCGCTGCTGTTCCCCTACGAGCGCGGCTTCGGCTGGGTGCAGCAGCTCTACGGGCGCGGCGGCTGGGCGCAGGTCTCGCAGGCGTTCACGGGCCTGCCGCAGTCCACCGAGCAGATCATGCACGTCGAGAAGTACTTCGCCCGCGAAGCGCCCGCGCACGTCGGGCCGCCCGAAGTCGCGCGCGCGCTCGGCGCGGGCTGGCGGCGCGTTGACGCGGACGTGAACGGCGAGTGGGGCTACTACCAGATTCTCGCCGAGTACCTGTCCGACAACGCCGAGGCCGAGCGCGCCGCCGCGGGCTGGGGCGGCGACCGCTACGTCGTCTACGAGCAGCCGCAGACGGGCCGCGTCCTCATCGCGCAGTCAACCGCCTGGGACACCGAGCAGGACGCGCGCGAGTTCTACGACGCCTACGCCCGGCGCACCGCCGCGCGCTACAAGGACGCGCAGCCCGATCCGCGCCCGACCGACGCCGCGCAGACGCGTAAGGCCTGGCGCACGTCGGAAGGTCTGGTCGTCATGCAACAGCGCGGCGCGCGCGTCGTCATCCTCGAAGGCCTGCCCGAGAAGGCGAACGTCGGCGCGTTGCTGAAGACGCTGTTGCCGGCCGGGAAGTAATAATGCCGGCCGGCTGAGGCGCACCTGCCCCGCGCTGTGGGGCTTAAACTTTTTCCGTTTCGCCGGCAGAAATAAGGTATCATTGTCCCATCCCTGCGGGCGCTCAATAGCCTTGACAGCGCGGTGCCGAACTTCTTCAGTCCGTTACCGCGGACGCATCGGAGCAGGTCTGCCATGTCCGCTTCCCTCGACCCGGCCCTCATCTTCATCTCCTACGCGCACGAGGACACGGGGCTGTGCAAAGAGCTGGAGAAGCACCTCGTCAGCCTGAAGCAGCAGCGCTTCATCATCACCTGGTACGACCGCATGATCGGGGCCGGGGCGGAGTGGGAAGGCCAGATTCATGAGTCGCTGAACAAGGCGGGGATCATTCTGCTGCTCATCAGTGTTGACTTCATGAATTCGCCTTATTGTTTTGACGTAGAAGTTCGGCGGGCGATGGAGCGGCACGAGGCCGGCGAGGCGCGCGTGATTCCGGTCATCCTGCGCCCTGTCGAATGGCAGAGCGCGCCGTTCGGTAAGCTGCAAGCTTTACCCGCCGAGGCTAAACCCGTCACGGAATGGGATAACCGGGACAAAGCGTTCCTCAGCATCGCGCAAGGCATCCGACGGGTACTCCGCGCCGAGGAGCCGGCGGGCGGCCATCATATGAACCCGCCGCCAGCGGCAGCCGGCCCTCGCCCGGCCGGAGAGGAGCGCGCGGCCGCTGGCTACCCGGCGCAGGCCAGGAAGGAGACCGAGCGCGGGGAGAAGCGGGAGTTCGAGCCGGAAAAATTTATCGACCGGGAGGCCGAACAGGAACTCTTCGAGGAGTTGCTCAGGTTCGATACCCCGGCGCGCATCCTGGCGATTAAGGACGGCGGCGGGACGGGCAAGAGTCAGTTGCTGGAGCGGCTGCGGTATCGTTGCCGCACGGTCAAGCCGCGCACCCCGGTCAGCTTAATCGCCCTCGATCAACTACCGGACGATTCGCCGCTATCGTTTACCCGCCGGGTCTGTGACCACCTCTCCGCTTCCGGCCTGAGCTTCAACACTTACACCAAACTCGAACGGGCGCGGGTGGGCGGGCACTTTAGCCCCTTCGTTGCGCCCGACGGCGCGCGCCTCGAAATAGCCAACGTCGTCAACACCACGGCCGGCTTATCGCCCGAGCAAGACCGGATCGCGCAGGAGGAAGTGATCCGAGCGTTCTTCGACGATCTACGCCAGCATTGTGCCGGGCAGCCGGCGGTGCTCATCCTCGACTCTTATGAGCGTTGTAAGCCGCGGCTCAAAAGCTGGATCGAAGAGTCCTTGCTGGAACAGTTCTTTCTCACCCAGCCGGCGAGTAAGTTAATCCTGCTCCTCGCGGGCCAGGAGAATCCAAAATTTCATCTGCGCTGGTCGCGCGAAGACTGTGCCGCCGTCGTCCGGTCGGTTAACAAGTTGGGCACGTGGACGAAAGAGCACGTCGAAGAGTGTCTCCGCGCCCACGGCGTCAACTACGAAGCCCGTGACATCGAGACCCTTTACGGCGTCATTCAGATGAATACGCCGGTATCCTTGATCGTCCAGGTGGTGCAAGCGGCCCGCAGAGCAAGGAGTAGCCCCGATGAATAGTGAATCTGCGCCCAGCTACTCCGGTAATCTCGCCAACCTCCTGGACACGTTATTCACGCGGCCCGTGAGCCAGGCCCAACTGGTCAAGCAACTCTTTTATATCAACTACGGCCAGGTGCAGGCGAGCGACCCCGACCTGGCGGAGATCATGCCGGCCTGCGCCATCCCCAGCCGGCTCGACGCGGACACGGTCGGCGTCCTGCGTGAGGCCCCCTGGGACGCGCACACGAACGGCCGCCTGTTAGCCAGACTGGCCCTGTTCAGCTTTGTCAAAGTGCGCGAAGACGGCTGCTACGTTTACCACGACGCCACGCGCGAGGCGCTGCTGAAAGACTGGCAGGAGCAGAGTATCCGCAGCCGGTATCTGCTGCTGGTGCAGCGGCTGGTGCGGTTCTATCAGGCGAAGGGCAAGGCGCTCTATCGCACGGCGGACTACGAGGGCGCGCTGCTGTACTTTAATCTCGCCGGCGAGTTACAGCCGGAGGCGGGCGGCCTGCATCGGTGGCTGGGGAGAGTCCACTACGAGTTGCAGGATTATGACGCGGCCCTGCATGACTTTAATCGCGCCGTCGAGCTAGAGCCGGAGGACGGCTACAACTATCACTGGCGGGGCGCGACCAACTACCAGTTGGAGCGTTATCAGGCCGCCGTGGTCGATCTGACTAAATCGCTCTTTCTCGAACCCAAGGAGGGGCAGAGCTATCGCCTGCGCGGGTGCGCGCACTTCGGCCTGGGCAACTATAAGGCGGCCGAGCACGATCTGACCCAGGCTCTGAAACTCCTGCCTCGGGCAGACCTTTTCTACTTATACCAATGGCGCGGTGAGAGCTACGCAAAGCAAGAAGACTATAAGGCCGCCCTCGCCGACTGGACACGGGCGGTTGAATTGCGCCCCGACGACAGCGTTTCTTACAAGTACCGCGCCATGGTGTATAGCCACTTGCAGGAGCACGAGGCCAGTATGGCCGATCTGAACCGCGCGATTGAACTCAAGCCAGAGTTCGGGGACTACTACTGCGTTAGGGGGCAAGCCTATTACACCTTAGCGGATTACCCGGCGGCGCTCAGCGACCTGAAGCGCGCCATCAAGCTGCGCCACAGAGAAGATCACACCTACTACCACCGGGGCTTAACGTATTACCAGTTGAAGCGTTACGGCGCGGCGCTCAAAGACTTCGACCGCGCGATCCGGTTGCAGCCGGAGGCCAGTGGGTACTATTTAGCGCGCGGGCTGAACCAATACGCGCGTAAAGACTATGCGGCGGCCCTGGCTGACTTCACCCGCGCGCTCGAACTAGAGGGAGACAACGGCCTCGCTTATTACCGGTGCGGCCAGGCCCACCTCGGCCTGAAGAACTATGAGGCGGCGCTCGCCGATGCCGACCGGGCGCTCGAACTGGAACCCGACGGGCACGGCCTCTGCGTGCGCGGCCGGGCCTATTACCACTTACAAAATTACGCTGCGGCCTTCGCGGCGCTCACCCGCGCCATCAGGTTACGGCCTGACGAAGCGTCAAATTACCTCTGCCGCGGCAGAGTCCACTACCGGTTACTCAACTACCGGGCGGCCCTGGCCGACGTTACGCGCGCGCTCGAACTGGAGCCGGAGGAAATGCTTGATCACCTGTTCAGGGCTTTGTGTTACCTGAACCTCGGTGATTATGAGGCCGCATACCAAGACTTAAATTGTTGCTGTGAACGCGAGCCGGAGATGGCGGAGGCCTTTTTCTGGCGCGGCGTAGTCCGCGAGCTGCTCGGCGACGCGGGGCCGGCCACCGCCGACCGGGAACAGGCGACGGCGCTCGCCGGGGCGTCTCCCGAGGACTGCAATCGGCAACTACTGTCAGCGCGGCTTGGCCTCATCGGCGGCGACGCCGAGACAGGCCGGGCAAGCTACGCCCAGGCCCTAAACGACCTTTGTTCCGTGTCCGACCTACGGTTGGAGCTTGACTGTTTAAATCTGATCGCACACCTCTTCCCGGCCCGCGCCGGGCTTCGCGACGTGCAAGCATGGTTTGAGGCGCAGCTACAAATGAAACAGCGGCCCGCGCCTCCGGCTCAGTGACAACCCGCCAGCTTGTAAGCGAACGGTTCGTAAGCAAACAGCTCGTAAGCGCCTACACTCGAACACCGAGCGCCCGCCCGCGCACGCCGCCGCGCGCCCCGTCAAACGGCCAACCCGGCACCTCTATCATGTGCTACCAGACCGGGCACGCCCTGACCGTATAGGCCGCGTTGGCTAACGCCTTGCTCCTGTGCTATGTTGGCGAAACCGGATAGCTCTGAAACTTAAACATAAGAACGGGCGCGGGGACGACCGGCGACGCCGGCCCCGCCTGTCACACGTCCGCCGCGGGTATGCACTCCGACCAACGACCGGCCACCGCTGAGCCGCGCACGCGGATGCGCGAACTCGTAGCCGACCTGCGCGACCTGGAAGGGAAGTTGCGACTCGGCGGCGGCGCGGATAAGATCGAGCGCCAGCACCAGCAGGGCAAGCTCACCGCCCGCGAACGCCTCGCACTGCTCTTAGACAAGGACGCTTACGCGCAGGAGATCGGGCTGCTCGTCGCCTACGACGAGTACGAGGGCGGCGCGCCGGCGGCGGGCGTCGTGACCGTCGTGGGCCGGGTCGGCGGGCGCGAGTGCGTCGTCGTGGCCAACGACGCGACGGTCAAGGCCGGCTCTTGGTGGCCCGAGACGATCAAGAAAATCCTGCGCGCGCAGGAGATCGCCATGCGCGGGCGCGTGCCGATCATCTATCTCGTAGATTCGGCCGGCGTGAACCTGCCCTACCAGGGCGGCGTCTTTCCGGGTCAGTACGGCGCGGCGCGCATCTTCTATTACAACTCGATCATGCGGCGCTACCTGCGCGTGCCGCAGATCGCGGCGGTCATGGGCCCGTGCGTCGCGGGCGGCGCGTACCTGCCCGCGCTCTCCGACACGATCATCATGGTCGAGGGCACTTCGTTCATGGGCCTCGGCGGCGCGAACCTCGTCAAAGGCGCGACGGGGCAGACGATTGACAACGAGACCCTGGGCGGCGCGCGCACGCACACCGAAACTTCGGGCGTCGCCCACTACCGCGTGGCGAACGACGAAGAGTGCGTCGCCAAGATCAGGGAGTTCGTCTCGGAGTTGCCCGCCGCGCAGTCCGCCGCACTCTCCGTCGCCGAGAGCCGGCCGGCGGCGCGGCCCGCCGAAGACCTCTACGAGTTGATCCCGGAAGACCACCGTCAGCCCTACGACGCACGCGCCGTCCTCCAATGCCTGCTCGACGAAGGCCACCTCGACGAGTTTCAGGCCGACTACGCCAAGGAGATGATCACGGGCCACGCGCGCGTGTGCGGCGTACAGGTCGGCGTCGTCGCCAACAGCCGCGGTCTCGTGCGCGAGCCGGGTAAGCCGCCCAAGTTCGGCGGCATCATCTACACGGACTCGGCCGAGAAGGTCGCCTACTTCATAGACGTGTGCGACCGCCACCGCACGCCGCTCCTGTTCGTGCAGGACGTGTCCGGCTTCATGGTCGGCGCGGAGGCCGAGCACAGCGGCATCATCCGCGCGGGCGCGCGCTTCGTCGAGGCGATGGCGACCGCGAGCGTGCCGAAGATCGTCCTGACCATCAACCACGCGTCCGGCGCGGGCTACTACGCGATGGCCGGGCAAGGCTTCGACCCAGACTTCATCTTCAGTTGGCCCACGGGCCGCATGGGCGTGATGGAGGGCGACTCGGCGGTGCAGGCGCTCTTCGGCACGCAGCTCGACAAGCTGAAGCGCGCGGGCCGCGAGCCGGACGAGAAGCTGCGCGCCGAGATGGCGCGCGTGCGCGCCGACTACGAGCACCAGTTGGACGCGAAGTACGCGGCGGCGCGCGGCTTCGTGGACGCCGTGCTCGCGCCCGAAGAGACGCGCGCCGCGCTGGCGCTCGCCTTGCGCACGGCCGCCAGCTTTGCGGGGCCGCACCTGGGTCAGTTCGTCCTGCCCGCGGCGCTCGGCTGACCCGGCGGCGCACGATTTCGCGTGCAAACGGACGGCCGTTTGTGCCAAACTAACGGCCCAAGACCCAACCCAGGACTACCAGGCGGGCTTTCCCCCAGCGGAAGCGGGCCACTGGCGCGCGCCTGCGCGCGCGGCTCGCCGACTTACGACAGGAGGAGAAACAACCGTGCAGCAGATTCACACCAACACACTCTTGCGGCTCTGCGCGCTCGTCGTCGTGTGCCTGCTCTTCGGGGCCGAGCACGCCGGCCTCGCGCAGAACTCCAACAGCAGCACGACCGAACCGGCCGCGCAGGAGACTAACGAGAACGCCAACACGCCGACCACGCCGCCGCGCCGACGCGGGCGCGGCCGCCGCGGCCGGCGGCGCGCGGCCGCCGCCGCGCCGACTGACACGACCGGCGCGGAAGCGACCGGCGCGGAAGCGATGGGCACGCCGGCCTCCGGCGCGGGCGGGCAGACCGGCAGCACGCTCGGCCGCGTCGGCGACGCCGCCTCGCTCGACGGCACGTACACCGGCACGATTGACTACCCGGACGGCGGCCTGACCGGCGACGCCACGCTGACCATCACGGGCAACTCGTTCAACCTGGAGAGCGGCGGCAACACGCAGACCGGCACGCTCGTCACGCAGTCGTGGCCCGGCTACACGGCCGTCTCGATGCGCTTCGGCACGGAGACGCCGGCCAAGATCATCAGCTTGCGCGCGTGGCATCACGGCACGAGCCTGCGGCTACAGAGCGTGCCCGGCGAGTCGCACGCCTTCTCGTTCCGCACGGCCGGCGGCGGCGGCGGCGCGACGGGCGGGCGGCGTCATAGGCGCGGCCGGCGGCACGCCTCGCCCCCGCCCCCGCCGACCGAAGAGCCGGCGACACCACCACCGAGCATGTAGGGAAGGCAAAAGGCAAAGGGCAAAAGGCAAAAGTGAGTTGGCGGGCCGCGAAGAAAGCGCGGCCTGTTCCCTGGTGCTGTCTACAACTTTTGCCTTTTGCCTCTTGCCTTTTGCCTTTGTATTGAATTGCGTGTGATGAGAGAGCGAATTCGGATTGCGAGCGGGCAGGGCTTCTGGGGCGACATGCTGGACGCGCCCGTCCGCCAGGTGCGCGAAGGCCCGATTGACTACCTGATGCTCGACTACTTGGCCGAGGTCACGATGTCGATCATGCAGAAGCAGCGGGCGCGCGACCCCGCCGCGGGCTACGCGCGCGACTTCGTCCCGCTCATGCGCGAGATTCTGCCCGACTGCGTCGCGCGCGACATACGCGTGACGGCGAACGCGGGCGGCGTCAACCCGCGCGCCTGCGCCGCCGCCGTGGCCGAAGCGGCCCGCGCCCTCGGTCTCTCCGGCCGCCTCAACATCGGCATCGTCACCGGCGACGACATCCTTGATCGGCTCGACGACTTGCTCGCGCGCGGCATCGAGCTGTGCAACATGGACACGGGCGCGCCGCTCGCGGACGTGCGCGCCGCGATCCAGAGCGCGAACGTCTACCTCGGCGCGTGGCCGATGGTCGAGGCCTTGCGGCGCGGCGCGCGCGTCGTCATCACGGGGCGCGCGACCGACACGGGGTTGACGCTCGCGCCGCTCATACACGAGTTCGGCTGGCACGCCGACGACTGGGACAGGCTCGCCGCGGGAACTATCGCCGGGCACATCATCGAGTGCGGCGCGCAGGCGTCGGGCGGCAACTGTCAGTACGACTGGCAGTCGATCCCAGACCTGGCGCACGTCGGTTATCCAATCGTCGAGGCCGCGCCCGACGGCACGTTCGTCGTCACCAAGCACGAGGGCACGGGCGGGCGCGTCAACGTCCCTGCGATCAAGGAGCAACTCGTCTACGAGATGGGCGACCCGCACGAGTACATCACGCCCGACTGCGTCGCGGACTTCACGACCATACGGCTCGAAGACGACGGCCCCGACCGCGTCCGCGTCCACGGCGTCAAAGGCCGACCGGCGACGGAGTTTTTGAAAGTCTCGATCAGTTATTCGGCCGGCTTCAAGGCGGTCGGCACGCTCGTCTACTCGTGGCCGGACGCATACGCGAAGGCGCAAGCGGCGGACAAAATCTTGCGCGCGCGGCTCGAACGCTTGGGGCTGAAGTTCGACGAAATCCTGACCGAGTACGTCGGCGTGAGCGCGACGCACGGGGCGCTGGCGGGCGAGCCGCCGCCCGACCTGGCCGAAGTGCAACTGCGCGTCGGCGTGCGCGCACGGGAGCGCGCGCCGGTCGAACGCTTCACGAAAGAGATCGCGCCGCTCATCCTCACAGGCCCGCCCGGCGTGACCGGCTTCGCGGGCGGCCGGCCCAAGGTCGAAGAGATCGTCGCCTACTGGCCGGCGCTCATCCCGAAGACGGAGATCGAAGCCCGCGTGGAGGTCTTGGAAGTTTGAGCGACGCGGCGCGAGGCGGTGAAGACACGGCGGCGCGAGCGCAAGAGTCTGAGGCCGACGCGGGCGCGCTCGTCAAGCCGGCGCGGTTCGACCCGGCGCGGTTCGGCGCGGAGTCGGCGGCGTGGCGGCGCGTGCGCTCGGAGCAGTTGGCCGACTGTCGCGTCTTCCGCGTGCGGCGCGACCTGAGCGTCAGCCCGGCGACGGGGCGCGAGCACGACTTCTACGTCGTGACGGCGGGCGACTGGATCAACGTCATCCCGCTGACCGACGACGGAGAGGTCGTCATGATCGAGCAGTACCGGCACGGCTCTGCGGACGTGACGCTTGAGATTCCGGGCGGCATGGTGGACGCGGGCGAGTCGGCGCAGACGGCGGCCGCGCGCGAGACGCTCGAAGAGACCGGCTACGCGGCCGCCGAGTTGATCACTCTGGGGCGCGTGCGCCCGAACCCGGCCATCCACGACAACTGGCTGCACACGTTCCTGGCGCGCGGCGCGCGGCAGGTGTGCGCGCCCGTCCACGAGAGCACCGAACACACGGTCGTGCGCCTCGTGCCGCTCGCGGACGTGCCGCGCCTCGTCGCCGACGGCACGATCACGCACGCGCTCGTCGTCGTCGGCTTCCACTGGCTCTGGCTCTGGCAGCAAGGTCTGTGCGCGCGGCAAGAAACATATGAGAGTGCAACTGACTAAACTGGCGCACGCGCGTTCGGGCGACAAAGGCGACACGGCCAACGTCGGCCTGATCGCGCTGCGCCCGGAGTTCTACCCCGTGCTCGTGCGCGAGGTGACGGCCGAGCGCGTCAAGGCGCACTTCGCGGGCATCTGCCGCGGTGCGGTCGAGCGGTTCGAGTTAGCGAACCTCGGCGCGCTCAACTTCCTCCTGCACGAATCCCTGGGCGGCGGCGGCACGCTCTCGCTCATGACCGACGCGCAGGGCAAGACCTTCTCCACCGCCTTGCTGCGCATGACGATTGAAGTGTCGGACGCCGAGGCGCGCGCATTCGGACTCGAAGGGAAGTGAAGCCGCTCATTCTTAGCGTCCTTCGCGGCCAAAGTTTTTATGACGACCGAACAGCAGAGTGGCGAACCTATATTCGGGCACGGCTACGCGCAGGTTGGCGACGTGCGCTTGCACTACGCGGAGTGCGGCGCGGGCGAGCGGCTGGTCGTGCTGCTGCACGGCTTCCCCGAATGCTGGTACTCGTGGCGGCGGCAACTGCCCGCGCTCGGCGCGCACTTCCGCGTCGTCGCGCCCGACCTGCGCGGCTACAACCTGAGCGACAAGCCCGGCTGCGTCGCCGACTACCGCATCGAGCGTCTGGTGGACGACGTGCTCGGTCTCATCCGCCACTGCGGCGCGCGCCGGGCGGCCGTGGTCGGGCACGACTGGGGCGCGGCCGTCGCCTGGGCCGTCGCGGAGCGCCACCCCGAATACGTCTGGAAGCTCGCGGCCATGCAAGTGCCGCCCGCCGCCGTCTGGCGCGCGAACCAGACCTTGCAGCAGGCCTGGCGTAGTTGGTACATGCTCTTCTTCCAACTGCCGCGCCTGCCCGAATGGTGGCTGAGCGCGCACGACTACGCGCAACTCGCCGCGGGCTTCAAAGCCACCGCGCGGCCCGGCACGTTCACCGAGTCGGACATCGCCGTCTACAAGACCGCCTTCCGGCAACGCGGCGAGCGCGACGCGGTCTCCGCGCTCACCGGCGCGCTCAACTACTACCGCGCGAACTTCTTCCGCCTCTTCGCGGCCGGCGGCGACTGGACGCCGGAGGCGGGCGGGCGCGTGCGCGTGCCCACGCTGTTCCTCTACGGCGAACGCGATCAGTTCGTCCTGCCGACGACCGTCAACGGCGTCGGCGCGTACATCGCCGCCCCCTACCGCGAAGTCCGCTTCGCCCACGCGACCCACTGGCTACAGCAGGAGCAACCCGCCGAAGTCAACGCCGCGCTCCTCAGTTTCCTGCAAGACGAGTAGGGCAGTGGTCAGTAGTCAGTGGTCAGTGGTCAGTGGTTTTTGTTCGCTGGCTGCCCGCCTCGTCATACGCTAAACTCGCGCCGAGAACTACTGACTACCGGCTTCTGACTCCTGACTTCTGTTTTATGAACTCTCCTGTGCTCTACAACGCGGCGGGGGCGGTGGCGGTCGTGACGCTGAACCGGCCCGAGAAGCGGAACGCGCTGAACGACGCGCTGGTCGGCGGGCTGAAGGCGGCCCTGCGGCGCGCGGACGAGGACGCGGGCCTACGCGTCGTGCTGCTGACGGGCGCGGGCGCGGACTTCTGTTCGGGCGCAGACCTCGCGGCGCTGCAAAAGATCGCCGACGGCTCGATCCTCGACAACCTGGCGGACGCGCGCGCGCTCATGGAGTTGTTCGCGCTCGTGCGGCGCGTGCGCGTGCCCGTGGTGGCGGCGGTGCGCGGGCGCGCGCTGGCGGGCGGCTGCGGGCTGGCGACCGCCTGCGACCTGGTGCTCGCGGCCGAGTCGGCGCGCTTCGGCTACCCGGAGGTGAAGATCGGCTTCGTGCCCGCGATGGTCATGGCGATCCTGCGGCGCAACGTCTCGGAGAAGCGCGCCTTCGAGTTGATCACGCGCGGCGCGGAGTTGTCCGCGCCGGAGGCCGAGCGCGTCGGTTTAGTCAACCACGTCTTCCCCGACGACACCTTCGAGTCCGAGGTCGAGCGCTACGTCGCCGGCTTCGAGCGCGTCAGCGGCTCCGCGGTCGCGCTCACCAAGCGCCTGCTCTACCACATGGACGGTCTCACCTTCGACGCCGCCCTCGAAGCCGGCGCGGACACCAACGCCATCGCCCGCATGACCGACGACTGCCAACAGGGCATCGCACGCTTTCTGAAGAAGACCTAGAGCAATTGCGGTTGACTTTAACCGATGCACAGTTCAACACAGAGTTCACAGAAGCTCTTACTGTATCCTCTGTGCTAACTCTGTGCCCTCTGTGTGAGACCGGCCGCTCGTTCCTCTCAACCGCCAACTGTTCTACGTAGACCGTCAGACAAGTTCCTCGCCAGTTCAATAGCACATTCAAGCACAGGCTCGCCGATGCGGTGGGCGAGTCCGATCTCGTGCGCCTCCTGGGCCGAGACGTGGCGCGCGGTCAGGAAGATTTCGAGGGCGCGCGCGGGGCCGACGAGGCGGGGCAGGCGTTGCGTGCCGCCCCAGCCGGTGATGATGCCGAGGCGCGCGCCGGGGTGCGCGAAGACGGCCGCGGGCGCGGCGACGCGCAGGTCGCAGGCGAGCGCGAGGTCGAGTCCACCGCCCATGCAGTAGCCGTTCACGGCCGCGACGGTCAACTGCGGCGCGTCGGCGACGAGTTGCATGAGCCGCTGCCCGCGCCGCGCGAAGGCGTGCGCGGCCTGGGGCGTGAGCGCCGCCAGTTCGCGTATGTTCGCGCCCGAAGCGAACACGTCGCCCGCGCCCGTGAAGACGAGCGCGCTCAGCTCGGCGCGCGCCGCGAGCGCCGTGACGGCGGCTTCGAGTTCGTCGAGGGTTGTGCCGGAGAGCGGGTTGCGCGCGGCGGGGCGGTTGAGGCGGATGACGGCGACGCGCCCGCGTTCTTCGACGACGACGGCCGGTGCGTCATCGGCCCGCGGCGCACTGTCGCTCATGTGCGCGGGCGCACGTTGTCGCGCAGGAAGCGGACGATGTCTTCGGTGGACGTGCCGGGCAGGAAGACGGCGGCGACGCCCAGCTCCTTGAGCCGCGGGATGTCCTCCTTCGGCACGATGCCGCCGACGAGGACGAGGCAGTCGCTCAGGCCGCGCTCGCGCAGCAACTCGACGATGCGCGGGCAGAGCGTGTTGTGCGCGCCCGACAGGATCGAGACGCCGACCGCGTCCACGTCCTCCTGCAACGCCGCCGCCGCGATCATCTCCGGCGTCTGCCGCAGCCCCGTGTAGATGACCTCCATCCCCGCGTCGCGCAACGCCCGCGCGATCACCTTCGCCCCCCGATCATGACCATCGAGACCCGGCTTGGCGACGAGGACACGGATTTTCTGTTCGCTGCTCATCGTGTTGACTCAGGCCAGCGCAGGCGTCTCACGGCTCGTGAGAGCCTGGCGCAGATCGTCGCGCAGAGCTTCTATTTCGTCGCGCGAAGCGCCCAAGCGGTCTTCGAGTTCTGCCGCGTCCAGCGTATCAAGGAGATGGCTCAGCGCCGCTTCATAGACGGCGAGTTCGTCCTCGGACACTTTGACGTGGAATAACTCGACGGACGCGAGCCGCTCCTTGCCGATGACTTCCATCTCAGTAACCCCATCAGGGAAAATTCACTTCAACGACTCGGGCAGGCGGTCGCGCTCGATGCGCGCCCACTTGCCCTCCTGCTCGCGCACGCGCCTGTTCCCCCTCGTCGTGCGAAAGCTCGTGTGGTGGAGACCTTCGGCGGTGAATACGTGGGTGCGGCCGCGCGCGCCGACGAACACATAGTACTGGCTTTCAACGTCAACGTATATCTCTGTCGCCGACGCACGATCCGCGGCCGCTTCGCTGGTCGGCCGGTCAGCATCGGCGTGTCGCTCCGCGCCGTGCTCGGTACGCCTGGCCATCGGCTCAGAATGCCGGCTCTTCGTAGAGGCCGTACACGTCGCGGAGGGCGTCGCAGATTTCGCCGAGGGTGGCGTAGGCGCGGACGGCTTCGATGGTCGCGGGCATGGTGTTGGTGCCGGTGCGCGCGGCCTGTTTGAGTTTTTCGAGGGCGTTGGCGACCGCGCCGTTGTCGCGGCGGGCCTTGGCCTGTTGCAAACGCTCGACCTGGTGATCGCGCACGGCCTCGTCTATGACGAGGATGTCAATCTTGGCCGGCTCGTCGTCCATCGCGTACTTGTTGACGCCGACGATGGTCTGATCGCCGCGCTCGACAGCCTTCTGGTACTGGTAGGCCGACTCCTGAATCTCGCGCTGCGGGAAGCCCTTCTCCACCGCCGCGACCATGCCGCCCATGGCGTCGATCTTGTGGAAGTAGTCGAGCGCGCCGTCCTCCATCCGCTTGGTCAGTGCCTCGACGAAGTAGGAGCCGCCCAGGGGATCGACCGTGTTCACGACGCCCGTCTCCTCGGCGATGATCTGCTGCGTGCGCAGGGCGATGAGCGCGGCCTGATCGGTCGGCAGCGCGAGCGCCTCGTCGTAGGCGTCCGTGTGCAACGACTGCGTGCCGCCGAGCACGCCCGCGAGCGCCTGGATGGCGACGCGCACGATGTTGTTCAAGGGTTGCTGCACGGTCAGCGAGACGCCCGCGGTCTGCGTGTGGAAGCGCAGTTGGAGCGTGCGCGGGTTCTCCGTGCCGAAGCGCGCGCGCATCTCGCGCGCCCAGATGCGGCGCGCGGCGCGGTACTTGGCGATCTCCTCGAAGAAGTCGTTGTGCGCGTTGAAGAAGAACGAGATGCGCGGGACGAACTCGTCCACGTCGAGGCCCGCGTCCACGCCCCACTGCACGTACTCAAGCCCGTCGCGCAGCGTAAAGGCCAACTCCTGCATGGCGGTCGCGCCGGCCTCGCGGATGTGGTAGCCGCTGACGGAGATCGGGTTGTACTTCGGCACGTGGCGGGTGCAGAACTCGAACGTGTCCACGACGAGTTTCATCGCCGGGCGGATCGGGTAGATCCACTCCTTCTGCGCGATGTACTCCTTGAGAATGTCATTCTGGAGCGTGCCGGAAATCTTGCGGAAGTCCGCGCCCTGCTTCTCGGCCACGACCAGGTACATGGCGAGCAGGACGGAGGCGGGCGCGTTGATCGTCTGCGAGACCGTGACCTGTTCGAGCGGGATGCCGGCGAACAAGACCTCCATGTCCGCGAGGCTTGAAACGGCGACGCCGCACTTGCCGACCTCGCCCTCGGAGAGCGGCGAGTCGGCGTCGTAGCCCATCAAGGTCGGCAGGTCGTAGGCGACCGAGAGGCCGGTCTGGCCGTGCTCCAACAGGTACTTGAAGCGCGCGTTGGTCTCTTCGGGCGTGCCGAAGCCGGCGAACTGGCGCATCGTCCAGAGCTTGCCGCGGTAGCCGGTCGGGTGGATGCCGCGCGTGTAAGGGAACTCGCCGGGGAAGCCCGTATCGCGCGCGAAGTCCACGTCCGCCGCGTCGGCCGGCGTGTAGAGCCGCCGGACGGGAGCGAGCGAGACGGTCTCGAACTTACCCTTGCGCTCCGGCATGCGCTTGAGTGTGGGCGCGAGCGTCTCCTGCTCCCAGCGCTCCACCTCGGCTTGCTCCGGCGTCGTCGTCAGGTCTTTGATCTCAGGCATGGCGCTTCAGCCTCTCCCGCGCGCGTGGGGCGTTGCGGCCGTTAATCAGGCGAATTTATGACGTGATAAACAGAAACCGATATTAGTGGACGCCTCCGCGGGGTGTCAAACGAAGCAAACTCGCGCCGGGCGACGCGCCGGAAAAGGCTTGCGCGGCTGCCGGCGAACCGGGCAGCCGCGCGCATCAGGCAGGGGCGAACAGGGGCAGCGAACAAGTGGGTGGTTAGCGGTTGAACCAGCGGGCGTCGGGGAAAACTTAAAACTCCTGGCCGGGGCCGGTCGCCTCACGTCGTGCCTATTCGACCGGCACGACGATCTCGTTGGCCCGCACCATGTTGAGCCGCGTGCGCGCCGCCGCCTCGATGGCGCGCGGGTCGGAGCGCAGCCGCTCGACCTCGCGGCGCATGGCTTCGTTGGTGTTGCGCAACGCCTCCACGTCCGTGTGCATCTGCGTGTGGCGCTGCTCGGCGGCGCGCATCTCGGCGTGCGTCCGCATCGTCACCGTCACGCAGAGCGCGAAGGTCGCCAGCATGATCATCGTGAAGACGGCCCACGACGGGATCAGCCCGCCGCGGCGGCGCACTTCGGTGCGCGTGCCGATCAACTCGCGCGAGAGTTCGCGGACGGGCGCGCCCAAGGGGAGCGTGCGGGCGGCGGGCCGCTGCGCGGCGAGTCTCGTGTCAGTCCAGTAAGTGTTGACGGCCTTGTTCAAGCTAACACCTCCCATGTTTCCGGCTCGGCGTCGTGTCCGCGCCCGTCGGCGCTTGCGCCCCCAAGGGCGCATGAGGTCGTCTGCTCCCCGGCAGAGTTTGCAAATCGAACCTAAGGCTGACAGCTAAGGAGTGTGTGCGCCGTGCCCTTTTCATCCCTTTGTCGCGCAACGAGGCGGCGACAAAGTGGCGGGAATTTAGCACGGGCGATCAATCATGTAAAGACATTTCTTTACAATGACTTATGCGGCTAAGTTCAAGTAAATGTTGAAGTAAGCGGCGCTGAGTGTCCGTGTGGGCGAACAGCCGGCGAACGGAAATCCGCCACTTGGGCAGGCGCGGGGAAGGGCTTTTGTGGACAGCAGATAGCCGTCGGAAAACGCGATCACAGTTGTGGAAAAAGCGAGCGCCGAAACGCGCGAGGCTCCGGCCTGTGAGCGCCGGAGCCTCGTCGTAAAGCCTGAGCGTCGGTCGAAACAGAGTTCGTGGCCGAGCCTTTAAGCGTGCAGCGAGCGCCCGCTAAGTCCGCAAGGAGCGCCCGGTGATCAGCCGGTAGCCGGCGAGCAGCACGAGCGCGCCGATGACGGCCAGCACCAGGCGCATGATAAAGCCGGGGCCGGCGTCGGTCGGGTAGATGGCCGCGGCGATGAAATGGCCGACGATGCTGCCCGCGATGCCGAGCAGGATGGTGATGATGACCCCGCCGGGGTCGCGCCCCGGCATGATCGCCTTGGCCAACGCGCCGACAATCAAACCGATGATGATCGCGCCGATGAGACTCATTTCGTTCCCTCCTCGTGTCTAACTGGCAAAGTGTCTGTTTGCGAACAGTCGCGCCGCACGCCGACTGTACGATTCCGAGTCTGATACTCACGCCTCGCCCGCGTAAATGGCAATTGCCGCGCCAAAATTCGACAGCGCCGCGCCCGCGGTATATATTGGGCCCACACTGAAAACTTGCCCCTCGCCAGTGGTACGGACTTCGCTTGCCGAGGCTTGACTCTCCCGCGAGCGTAGTCAAATCATCCGGCCTGAAGTAAAGAGGAGGGACTGTCTATGGGACTCTTTGACAAGATGTTCGGGCGCGGCGCGACCGAGGCGCAGCAGCAGCCGAACAGCCAGCAGCGCTTCGACGAACTGAAGCAAAAATACCAGTCGGTCTTGAACGCGGCCGACCAACAACACATCCAGTTCCACAACCTGCACGTGCAGGACAACAAGTTGTACATCCGCGGCACCGCGCCGTCGGAGGACGCGAAGAACAAGTTCTGGGATCAGATCAAGCTCGTTGACCCGAACTTCGACCAAGACCTGACCGCGGACATCTCGGTGGACGAGAGCCGGGCGCAGGCCGCGGCCGTGGGCGGCGGCGGCGGCGGGCAGACCTACACGGTCAAGTCCGGCGACACGCTCTCGAAGATCAGCAAGCAGCACTACGGCGACGCCAACGAGTACATGCGCATCTTCTACGCCAACCGCGACAAGCTGCGCGACCCCGATCACATACAGATCGGCCAGGAGTTGACGATCCCGCCCGACGACAACGCTTAGGCGCGCGCGCGATAAAGCGCGGCGGCCCGGCGGCGGGTAAAGTTGTTGACAGCCGCCGGGCCGCCCGCTAGACTCGAAACAGTTACAGGCGAAGCGCCGCACGCGCGCGTTCGACCTGTCGGCGAGTCGCTCCCACACGAATTTCCTCGTCGCGCAGCCTTGCCCCAAACACGGCTCATAAAAAATTTTTCCACCTGCGGGCGGACGTGTGTGCCCGCGCGGTCTAACGGTCAAAAGGGGTTTACCAAGGGTTATGCCAGGCTCGCCGCTCTTTTTCGCTTCGGGTAGCGCGGGACAGGACAACACGGGTTCGTTTCAACTGCCGCTCGCGGCCATGGTGCGCGCTCTCTGCCGCGCCGCCACCGACGGCTCCGACATCCTCTACGACGTGATGCTCAAGTTGGCGCTGATGGTGGACGCCACGGCGCAGACCTACGGGCTGGCGACCTTCGCGCAGGCCGCCGGTCAGGGGCCGCGCCTCAAGTGGGCCGAAGGCTTGGAGCCGGACGAGCTGGCCGAGGCCGAGGCGCTGGTCGCGGCCACGCTCGCGCAGTCCGAAACGGCGGCGGAAGTGCAGGCGGGCGACCGCGCGCTCTGTCTGGTGCTGGCGGTGGCGACGCCGCAGCGCGAGGGCGCGGCCATCTACGGGCGCTGCGTGCGCCCGCTGACCGAGCAGCAGGCGCGCGAGCTGCGTCTGCTGTTGGACGTGGCGCAACTGGCGCACGCGCACGCGCACCTGCGCGAAGAGGCGCGGCTGCAAGAGCGCGCGGCGCATCTGCCCGCGCCCGTCGTCGCAGAGACGACGCTGCCCGGCATGATCTTCGTCAGCCGCGCGATGGCGGAGCTGGCGCGCGCCGTCGAGCGCATCAAGGATTCGGACTCGACCGTCCTGGTGACGGGCGAGTCGGGCACGGGCAAGGAGTTGGTGGCGCGCGCCGTGCATCGTCTGAGTCGGCGCGCGCACGCGCCGTTCATCCCGTTCAACTGCACGGCCGCGCCGGCCGAGTTGATCGAGAGCCTGCTGTTCGGCCATCGCAAGGGCGCGTTCACCGGCGCGCACGCCGACCACGAAGGTCTGATCCGCGCGGCCGAGGGCGGCACATTGTTCCTCGACGAGATCGGCGATCTGCCGCTCGGCTTGCAGCCGAAGCTCTTGCGCTTCTTGCAGGAGGGCGAAGTCCACACGCTCGGCGAGCGCTCGCCGCGCAAGGTCAACGTGCGCGTGGTCGCCGCGACGCACAAAGACCTGGAGCGCGCGGTGCGCGAGGATCGCTTCCGCGAAGACTTGTACTACCGCGTGGCCGCGCTGACCGTCCAAGTGCCGCCGCTGCGCGAGCGCCCAGACGACGTGGCCGCGCTCATCTCGCACTTCCTCTCGCACTACGCGCGGCGCAACGAGCGCCGCATCGCCGGCATCACCAACGAGGCCATCGGCGCGCTGCAAGCCTACGCGTGGCCCGGCAACGTGCGCGAGCTGGCGGCCGAGATCGAACGGCTCGTGCTCTACACGGACGAGGGCGCGCTCGCGGGCGTCGAACACCTCAGCCCGCGCCTGCGCCCCGCTCGAACGGAACAGGGCGACGCACGTCCCCCGCACCTCGATCACATGCTCGACGACTTCGAGCGCCGCGTCATCACGGAGACCTTGCGCCTGCACGACTACAACGTGGCCCGCACGGCCGCGGCGCTCGGCCTCGGCTCGCGCCAGGCGCTCCACAAAAAACTCAAGCGGCTGGCCATCAACGTCGCCGAGTTCTTGCAGGACGAGCACCGGCCCGGCTTGCAACTCCGCAGCGAGAACTGAACGCCGTGACAATGCGGCGAGAGTTGAACGCCGTTCTCTACTTCCCGCGCACACGTCTCACACAACGCCGATGCTGCTCGCCTACGTACTCTGTTTCCTGCTCGCCATGCTGCTGCACGAGTTGGGCCACCTCGCCGCCGCGCGCGCCTGCCGCGTGCCCGCGCGCGAGCTGGGCCTGGGCTGGGGGCGGCAGCTCTACGCGTTCCAACTCGGCGGCGTGCGCTACAAGCTGCACGCATTGCCGGTGGGCGCTTACGTGCGGCTCGACATGGGCGTCTTGCAGACGCGCGGGCTGGACGAGCAGGTCTTGGTGCTGCTCGCGGGCGTCATCGTGAACCTGTGCGCGGCGGCGCTGACCGCGGGCACGGCCTTCAGTCTGATGAACCTGCTGCTCGCGACGACGAACCTACTCCCGTTCTACCAGCAGGACGGCTGGAAGTGCGGCATCGTGCTCCTGCGCGCCCTGCTGCGCCGCAAAAGCGATCTCGTCGAGTGGACGTTCACGCTCACCGGCGGCGGCCTCAGCCTCGCCCTCTGCGCCGCGCTCGCGCTCCGCTATCTCTGAACAACTCACCATGGAGACACGAAGGCACGAAGATGACAGGCCATGTCGTCTTCGTGCCTTCGTGTCTCCGTGGTTTGTTCTCAACGCCGCGGGCGCAGGCGGTAGAGCGTGAAGGGGCCTGTGCGCGTGCCGGCGTCGCGTTCGTACCAGCGGTCGAGGTTGGAGAGATTGACGGCCGGTGCGTCGGGTATGACGGCGTAGCCGACGGGCAGTTGCGCGGCGCGCGCTTGATCGAAGGCGGCGTAGTAGGCGGCGTATTCGGTGGCGGCGCGTTCGATCTCCGAAGCCGAGAGCGGCGTGGGGTGCGCGGTGAGGACGGGGACGGCGCGCTCAAGACCGAAGACGGCGTTGACGGCGTCGAACTGTTCGGCGGTCAACAGGCGGCGCAACTCGTCGGGCGTGACGCCGGAGAAGTAGTAATGACGGAAGGCGCGCTCGCGGCACTCGGCGGCGTTGATGCCGGGGAAGTTCGGCGTGTGCGTGCCCCAGAGGACGGGCACGCCGTAGGTCGGCAGGTTGTTGGCGAGCGGCACGTTCGGCGTGAAGACCGTGCGCGCGCTGCGGGCGTTGAAGGCGTTGCGCGCTCCGTCGCCGCGCGGCGTGTCCGTCTCAAGTCTGACGAGGCGTGCGACGGGCACGGCGTAGTCGTGCTCGAAGTTGTAAGCACGGAAGGCGTGCGTCGTGACGCCGACTTCGAGCAGACCCCAGACGCAGGCGAGCAGGGCGGCGATGCGCAGGTGGTGCGCGGGCAGGGGCCGGCGCAGGCGGCGCAGCAGCGGCGCGGCCGTGACGCACGCCAGCAGCGCCGCGTAGTTGGCGATGAACTGCTCGTAGTGGAGCGGTTGCAGCGAGCGCCCCGTGAGGAGTTGCTGGTTGAAGACGGCGAAGGGCGTGAGCGCCGACGCCGCGGCGAACAGCACGCCGCCCTCGGGCCAGAACAGCCGGCCGCGCCGCGCGCCGAGCCAGAGCGCGCACAGGACGCCAGCGCCGATCAACTCCGGCACGCGAAACAGATCAGGCGCGCGCGTGTATTCGAGCATCAACACCTGATCGGTCGAGGCGACGCGGCGGGCCATCAGCAGCGCGTAAGGCACGAGCGCCGCGAGCGCGAGGGCGACCGTCGGCGCGAGCCGCGTCGTCAGTTTGCGCAGCGTCCCGCGCCGCGCGACGAGCCAGACGAGCGCGAGGCACGCGAACCATGCGGCGGCGGCCGTCCACAGGTAGAAGTAGGAGAAGACGAGCAGCGCGAACGCGAGACCGGCGAGCCATGCGTGGCGGCGTGCGCGCCGCGCGTCGAGCACGAGGGCGAGCCACGCGCAGCCGCAGAAGATGAAGAAGAGCGGGAAGGCGGGCGCGGGCTGGTAGCGTCGTATGAAGGGGAAGTAGTCGTACCAGGTGCGCACGCCGATGAGTAGGCGGCCGACGCCCTGCCCGGCCGCGAGCGTGCCGAAGCAGAGGACGCAGAGCGCGCCCGCTGCGGCCAGGCGTTCGTCGCGCGTGACGAGCGTGATGAGCCAGAAGAGTGTGAGCGTCGTCAGGGCAGCCGCGAGCGGCGGGAGTAGCATGAAGACCTGCGTGGTCGTTAGTCCCAACGCGCGCGCCGGCAGCGCCAGGGCGTAGGCGGGCACGAACTGGATCGAGAAATATGATTCGGGGAGCGGCGCGCCGGTCGGCGTCGCCTCGCGGTCGTTCAGAGGATCGGTGCGGCGCGGCCGGCCTTCGATGAGCGCGTTCAAGTACGCGGCGTAGACCGGCTCGTCCGCCTGCGCGACGGCGTAAGAGCCTTGCCAGTCGCTCGCGCGCTCAAGGCAGAAGCGCGCCTGCGGGTAGAGCGCGATGGCGGCGACGGCGAGCGCCGCCACCACGCCCAGTCGCCACTGAATCTTTTTGCGTGTGCTCATCGTGGGTAATGCAGTCCGCCTCTGTGCATCCTCTGTGCCCTCTGTGCCTCTGTGGTGAATCTACTCTGAGCGGCATTCACCACCGAGGCACAGAGGGCACAGAGGATGCACGGAGGCTTGCGCGATTTAGGCCACTGCTCCATCGTGTGAAGCGGGTGGCATGTCTTCAACGCGTGTGGGCTGTACCGCGGCGTGCGCGCGCGAACGGCGGCGCAGCGCGGGCCAGCAGACGAAGCCGCACAGCGCGCAGAGCGCGGCGGCCGAGGCGTAGAGCGCGACGCGCTCGACGGGCCTGCGCGCGAACGTGAGGCTCGTCGGGCGGTCAACGAAAGTCAGCATGGCGAACGGCGTCGTGGCGTAGACGGTCTCGCCGTCGTCGCGTCGCCAGTTCGGGTGGAAGGTCGTGTTGATGACGACGGGCACGCGCTCCGGCAACACGCGCGCGACGTTGACGCGCAGGCTGTTGGGCGCAACGTCGCCGTCTATTGCGTCCGCGCTCGTCTGCACCGCGAGCTTGTTCTGTTCGAGCGCGGCTCTGAGCGCGTGCCAGTCGGCGCGGCGGGCGCTGGCGGTGTAGTGCCGGCTCGGCGCGAGCGACTCGACATAGGGGCCGGCGGCGGCAGCGGTGCGCGGGATGAAGACGGCGCGGGAGAAGTCTGCGTGGGCGCGCTCGATGCGGCGGTAGAGCGGGGCGTCGCTGGCGAGCAGGACGAGCGTGCGCTGTTGCGCGTAGGCGCGCAGGAGGTCGTAGGCGGCCGACTCGTCGGCGCAGTCGTAGGTGTCGAGGACGAGCGCGCCGAACTGTTCGAGGTCGCGCAGGCGATCAACTTGCGCGTCGGGCGCGCGCGCGAGCAGCACGTCGAACCAGTTGTCCGCGAACTGTTCTTCGACCAGACGCACGAAGCCGGACTCTTCCTGCCGCCGCGCCTTCACCGAAAACGAGCTGACGACGAGCGCGGGCCGGTAGGCGAGCGCGCGCACGGGCGGCGTCGGGTCGGCGCGCAACTCGAAGACGCTCCACGCGCCCGCGTCGAAGCGGCCGGCGATCTCTGGTTCTTGTAGCAAGCGTTCCTTCGTCGTCGGCGTGGCGACGACGAGGTACTTCGCGCCGAGGAGGCGCGCGCGCGCGAGATGCGTGGGCGTCGGTTGGGCGGCGTAGTCGAGATCGTCCGCGAGGACGGAGCTGATGCCGTGGTTGTCTGGGCGCGCGGAGAAGGCGGCCGTCTGCGGGTTGACGAAGAGCACGGCGGGCGACGCCTCGCGGAAGATGATGCCGAGCGACTCGTTGCCTTGCAGCCCCAGGTACGCGCTCAGCGCGCGGCTGTCGTAGCCCGCCTCCGTGTAGGTCGTCTGCGAGTCCGGCAGTTCGACGAGGTAACGCCCGTCGCGGTGCGTCGCCGCAAACTTCAACACGCCGTCGATCTGTTCGTTCTCTGCGCGTTGATAGTAAGTCAGCGTCGTCTGCACGGGCGCGCGCGCCATCAGCGCGCCGACGAGCAGCAGCCCGCCGAACGCGGCGGCCCAGGGGATCAAGCCGGCGCGCGGCCGACCCGTAGCGCGCGCGGGGCGGAGACTCAGCCCGCCGAGCCGGCGCACGAGCGCGCGGTAGGCTGTGACGACGGCCAGGCCGACGGGCACGGCCAACAGGAAGTCGAGCGTGGCGAGGAAGCGGTAGGACTGGAGCGGGAACCAGCGCGGCGCGAACCTGCCGGAGCCGACGACGCCGACGCCGAGCGCGAGGCACGCGAGGCTGTAAGCCCACAGCGTCGGGCCCGCGCGCCGCAGGCCCAACGCCAGCCCCACGCACGCGACCGCGTACCAGCCGCACAAGGCCGGCGTGACCAACTCGCCGAGCGGGATGATGAAAGGCCGCGTGACGAGATAGTCCGAAGCATTGAGCATCGGGCCGAGCCAGAAGAGCGCGAGCGCGGCCGCCGCGAGCGGCGAGAAGAAGTGCGCCGCGAGCCGTCGCCGCGCGTCGGTGCGTGCGTCCCTGTCGGTCGCGCGGCGGTAGCGCCAGAGGTCGTTGATTAAGACGGCGGCGATGAAGAGGGCGGCCGTGATGGCGTTGAAGAAGTTGGCGAGCAGAGTTAGCGCGAGCAGGAGCGCGGCGGCTGCGGCGCGCCAGCGTATGCGGTGCGCGCCAGCGTAGACGGCGAACCAGGCGAGCAGCAGGAGGAAGCCGAGCGGCTGCGTGTAGAGACCGACGACGAGCGTGCTGAAGTAGTCGAGACCTGAGACGGTCTTGAGTTGAAACTGCGGCACGAAGAACAGGAGCAGGCTCGCGGCCGCGGCGCACGTGGCGACCGCGCGCTGGCGGCCCGCGACGCGCCACGCGAGCGCCCAGATGGCGGCGGGCAGCAGCAGGAGCGGGAGCGTCGCCGCGAGCTTGAAGGCGGCGTCGAACGAGACGAGGTGCGTGCGTTCGAGGAGCGCGACGAGCCAGTAGAAGAGCGGCGGGTAGAAATTAGGGAAGGGCATCCCGCCGAAGTAGGCGTGCAGCCAGCCGAAGGTGTCCGGGAAGAGCGCCTGCGCGTAGAGGCGGGCGACGGCGTAGTGCGCCGAGCCGTTGGTGGCGCGCGGGCGCGTGCCGCGCCAGACTTGGAGCCAGAGCGGGCTGGTCAGCGCGCAGGGGAGCGCGGTGATGAAGAGCGGCGCGAACAGGCGTTGCGCGCGCTGCCGCCAGTGTGCGCCAACGGTCGGCGCGGTCTGCTGTGTGTGGGGCTGCGACATAAGTTTGTGCGGGCAGGCGGGCCGGCGAACATAGCGGCAGGCACAGTTACGCCCGCACGGGCCAATAGCATCTCGCGTACCAAGTAAATTCGCGGGTCGCAGCCGGGAGCGCGGGCATCCCTGCCCGCCAAAGCGTGCGTGAGCACGCTAAAGAGGAAGCGGCGGCTTTCAACGTCGAAGGCCGCCGCTTCTTCTTATTCGCGCTGCGCGCTCATGGCGGGCAGGGATG
>DASVPY010000100.1:0-22570 GCA_036389395.1 Pyrinomonadaceae bacterium | reverse complement strand
GGAAGCGCATCACCGCCCATTGCGCGCCGCCGCCACACAGCGCGCAGCCTTGCGTACGCTGCGGCGCTGGCGTGCCGGGCGTATAGAGGCTGAGGCCCATCGCATCCGGCAGCCCACGCTGCTCATCTGGGGCGAAGGCGATGCGGAGATTCCGCTCAGGCACGGGCAGAGGCTTCACGCGTCTATACCGGACGCGCGCCTGATAGTGTTTCGTCGCTGCGGTCATCTGCCGCAGGAGGAGTACCCGCGGGAGTTCGCCAGCCTGATCGCGGATTTCTGCAAGGGCGCGACCGTTGATGCTGCTCCTGCTGCCTACGGGGAAGCGCCCGAGAGCGCTCTTGCCGCCGAGAGCGCTTGAAGAAGAGGTGAAGAGATGTCCATCCAACGCAACGACTGGTCGCTCCAACGCAAAGGCATCATCGACCAGGAGCGGCACAAGGAGCGCGTCAAGGACGCCATCAGGAAGAACCTCGGCTCGATAGTCTCGAACGAGGCCATCATACTCTCCGACGGCCGCCGCACGGTGAAAGTCCCGATACGCTCGCTCGACGAGTACAAGTTCCGCTTCGACCACCGCAAGCGCCGGCACGTCGGCCAGGGCGACGGCAAGACGCGCGTCGGCGACGTGCTCGCGCGCGAGAGCCAGCCGGGCAAGGGCCAGGGCCAAGGGCCCGCGGGTCAAGACGCGGGCGCGGAATACTACGAGGCCGAGATCAACATAGACGAGCTGGCCGCGCTCATCTTCGAAGACCTGCACCTGCCGTTCCTCGAAGAGAAGGCCAAAAAGGCCGTGCCCGCCAAGACCACGCGCTTCGACGAGATACGCCGCACGGGCGTCCTCGCCAACCTCGACAAGCGCCGCATGATCCTGGAGAACATCCGCCGCAACGCGCGCGAGCGCGGCCGCGCCCGCTTCGGCAACGTCAAGAAGGAAGACCTCCGCTTCAAGACCTGGGAGGAGCACCACCGCTACGAGTCCAACGCCGTCGTGCTCGCGCTGATGGACGTGTCGGGGTGTTTGACCGCCGGGCACCACATCGAGATGGCGGACGGCTCCTACAAAGACATCGCCGACATCCGCCAAGGGGATCATGTGGCCTGCGTCAACCTGCGCACGCACGAAAAAACGACCTCCGCCGTGACCGCGACTTTCACCAAGCAAGTGGCGCGCACGCTCGTCGTCGAGACGCAAGACGCCACGCTGCGCGCCACGCCCGCCCACGTCTTCTTCGTCTACGACGAGCCGGCCAATCGTATCGTCGAGAAGCGCGCCGACCAGTTAGGCGCGGGCGACAAGCTGGTGTTGGTGAACTCCTGGGGGAGTACGGCGCAGCCGCAATCGGCGCGTGCGAGCTTGAGCATTGAACAGGCGTATCTGATCGGGGTGCTGCTCGGCGACGGACACCTGCGCCAGCCCAGGAAGGCGGGCACTTACGGCACGTACCTGTCAGTCTCTGACGAGAACTTGGCTCGGCTGCACATGTACCAGCAGGTTTTCGAGCGGGCCTTCGGCAAGCAGGGCATAATCAAGCTGAAGCATAGCGTCAACTCGCGCCAGCGCCTGAACGTTAACAGCACGGCGCTCGTGCGCGAGCTGGCGGCGCGCTTCCCGATGCTGACCGAACGCTCGCCGCGGCGTTACGTCGCAAGCTCGCTGTACCGCGAGCCGCCCGCCGTGCGCGCCGCTTTCCTGCGCGGGCTGTTCGACGCCGAGGGCACGCTGGCGCACCACAGCGTCATGCTCAATTCGTCCAGCGGCCGGCTCGTGAAGCAGGTCAAGCACCTGCTCTCTTACTGGGGCATTCGCGCGCGCGTGACGAACTTCGTCCAGCGCGGCCACCGGCTGGGCGACAAGCCGATCAAGACGAGCGTCTACTACGCCCTGTCCGTTCACGCGAAGGATGCGATCCTTTTCCGCGACGCCATCGGCTTCGGTTGCCGGGAGAAGGCGGCGAAACTCGAACGGCTGGTCGCGCGCCAGCAGGCCGGCATCAACGCCATGCGCAGCAAGTACATCATGCCGTTCGACTGGCGCGCGCGCTTCGGCCACCTCTACCGGACGACCCGCACGTCGAGTTATTACCGGCCGGCCCTGCACGCCTTGTCGTACAGCCAACTGCAAATCATCGCGGGCGACGCGCGCGCGCGGGCCGAGGATCAGCAGGCTATCGCCACGGTGCTCGACCGGCGCTTGCTGGTGTCGCAGGTTAAAAGCGTCACCGCGGTTGACGAGCCTGTGCGGGTTTACGACTTCGAGGTGGCCGACCAGCACAACTACATCGTGGACGGGCTGCTGAGCCACAACAGCATGGGCGAGTTTAAGAAGTACATCGCGCGGTCGTTCTACTTCTGGATGGTGCGGTTCTTGCGGACGAAGTACGACAACGTGGAGATCGTGTTCATCTCGCACCACACGGAGGCGCGCGAGGTGACGGAGGAGCAGTTCTTCACGCAGGGCGAGTCGGGCGGCACGGTCGTCTCGTCGGCTTATCAACTCGCGCTCGACGTGATCCGGGCGCGCTACAACCCGCGCGACTGGAACATCTACCCGTTCCACTTCTCGGACGGCGACAACTATTACTCGGACAACGAGGAGGCCGTGCGGCTCGCCGACGAGTTGATCCAGACGTGCAACCTGTTCGGCTACGGCGAGATCGGCGAGGAGGGCACGGCCGGCTACCGCCGCTCGTCGGGCGCGCTGCTCTCGATCTTCAAGGATCGGCTCAAGAGCAAGGATCGCTTCATCGGCGTCCGCATCGACGACAAGGAGGATGTCTACCCCGCGCTCAAACAGTTCTTCGGCAAGCGCGGCGTCGAAGCTTGAGGCCGCGCGCCCCCTTGAAGTTGAGTCTCACTAACGGCCGGTTTCAACACAGAGGCACAGAGGGCCACGGAGAGCACAGTAAAAACTGTGTCCTGCGGTGGCCCTCTGTGCCTCTGTGTTGCTCTGGCCGCGCGCTTCGCTCAACTTGGGTCGGCGTTAGAAGTCCACGCGGGTGCCGATTTGGAGCGTGAACGGGATGCCGACCGCCGGCCCGAAGCCGGGGCCGTAGAGCGAGACGGGTTGCAGGAAGGTCGCCCGCGAACTGGCGCGGCTGAAGCCGAACCGATCCGCGAACGACAGGTTGTCCGCGTTGAACAGGTTGAAGAAGTTCGCGTAGGGCTTGATCTTGACGCGCTCGCCGATGCCGAAGATGCGCGTCACGCGCAGGTCGGCGTTGAAGTAGCGCCCGCTGCGCGAACGCACCTGCCCGTTCTCGACGACGAAGCCGTTGCGGATGCTGTTGACCTTGGCCTGCGTGCAGCCCGGCGCGACGGCCGCGGCCGGCACGCCGTTGCCGGCGACGACCGCCTGGAAGACCGTCATGGGATCGACGCCCGCGCAGATGCGATCCACGGTCGTGCGCCCGTCGCCGTCAATGTCGAGGCCGGCGATGGCCGAGTAGGGCCGCGCGCTGGCGAGTTGCACGATGGGCGCAAGCTCCAGCCCGAACGGCACGTTGAAGATGCCGCTCAGGACGAACCGGTGGCGCTCGTCAATGCGCGTCGGGCCGAACTCCTCGGGGCGGAACTGCTGCTCCGGCGTGATCGCGATGCCGTTGCCGCTGTAGGACGCGACGGGCTGCCCACCCCACGAGCGCGAACTCGACAGCACGTAGCTCAAGGTGTAGAGCGCCCGCCGGCCGCGGTAGCGGAGCGAGGTCGTCCAACTGTCGAACAGCGACCGGTTCGTCGAGGTGAACATGTTGATCTGTTCGAGCCGGCCCGCGCCGAGGCCGGCGGCGACGAAGGCCGCGTCGAAGTAGCGCGTGTTCGCGCCGCGGACGCAGCGCGGGTCGCCGGGCCGCGAGTTGGGGAAGGTCGGGTCGCAGACGCTGCGGATGCGCGGGTTGACGTTCTGCACCCGGTTCTCGTGCAGGCCGAGCGTGTGCACGTAGTCGCTGGAAAGCACGAAGTCGCGCCCCACGTTGCGCTCGAACCCGATGGAGAACTTCTGCACGTAGGGGTCGCGCAAGGTCGGGTCGTTGATGCGCCCGAAGCCGCCGAACTCAAGCTCGGTGTTATTCGCGCCCGCGGGCGGCGCGGGCAGCGGATCGACGCCGAAGCGGAAGGCGGCGAGCTGGCCCGAGCCGACCCGGTTGTTCACCTGGTCGAGCACCGTCTGGTAGATCGTCGGGTTCGACTGCTGCGTGGAGAACAGCGTCAGGTTCTGGAACAGTTGATCGTAGAAGATGCCGTAGCCGCCGCGGATGACCATGCGGCCGTCGCCGCGCGGGTCGTAGGCGAAGCCGACGCGCGGCTGGAACTCGCGCCAACTCGGCGTGCGGCGCGCGAGCCGCTCGGCGTCGGCGGCGATGGCGCGGGCGCGCGGGTCGTTGAGCTGGCCGAGGATGCGCATCGTGCGGTTGTTGGTCTGCGGCACGAGCAGGCGGATGTTGGCGTCCCAGCGCAAGCCCAGGTTCAGGGTCAGGCGCGGCGTCAGCTTGTAGTCGTCCTGCACGTAGAGGGCGAGCTGGTGGAAGGGCGGCTGGCTGGTGTCGCCCGCGCCCGTGCTGAAGGTGATCTCGCGCACCGCGCCCGGCGTGGCGAAGCCCTGCGTGTAGCAGCGCGTCCGCCCCTGGCTCGGGTCGGCCGGGTTGACCAGCGGGCAGCCCGTGTTGTTCGCCAGGTTGTTGGCGATGGTCAGCGGGTCGTCGAAGAAGAAGACCTGGTAGCCGTTCGCGCCGAAGAAGAAGAAGCCGTTGAGCTTCGTGTGGATGTAGTTGACGCCGGTCTTCAGGTTGTGCCGGCCCGTGACGAACGACAGGTCGTCGCGGAACTGGAACTTGCGCTCCTTGGTCTCCTGCGGCACGTTCTGGTTCGCGCCCGACTGCACGGACGGGAATTGAAGGTTCGGCCGGTCGGTCACGCTCAGGATGTCGTTGGTGAAGTCTTGGAACTGGAACGTGAACTGGTTGAGCGTCGTCGGCCCGAACGTGTAGTTGTGCCCGACGACGAAGCTGTAGAGCTTGTTGTTGTTCGTGTTGCCGCCGGTCAGATCGGCCGGCTGGGCCGGGTCGAACTGGTCGTTCGGCGAGTCGTTGCGCTGGTAGGCGAAGCGGTAGAACATCTGCTGCCGCTGGCTGAGGCGGTGATCGATCTTGGCGGTCAGCAGCGTGTCGTTGTAGGGCGTGGGGATGGTCGCGGCGGCGGTCACGCCGGGGATGGCGGCGATCTGCGGCAGCAGCGCCGGGTTGACGAGGATGTTCTGCCGCTCGCGGAACCGCTCAATCGCGCCGAAGTAGAACAACTTGTCGCGGATGATGCGGCCGCCGATGGAGCCGCCGAACTCCTCGCGGTCGAAGTTCGGCTTGGCGGCGTCCGCCTGGCGCTCGAAGAAGTCGCGGGCGCGCAGCCGCTCGTTGCGGAAGGTGAAGAAGCCGGAGCCGTGCAGGTCGTTCGTGCCCGACTTGGTGACGACGTTGACGACCGCGCCGACCGAGCGGCCGCTCTCCGCCGTCCAGCGGTGCTGCAAGACCTGGAACTCCTGGATCGACTCGTAGGCGAAGTTTTGCAGCAGGCTGCCGACGACGTTGTCCTTGTTGTCGCCGCCGTCCACGTTCACGTCCAGTTGGCGGCCGTCGCCGCCGTTGAAGCCGATGTTGCCGACGCGCGTCTTGGTCGGGTCGAAGTTGCCGACCGGGCGGGCCTCGGGCGCGATGATGGCGAGGCTGGCGAAGGTGCGGTTGATGAGCGGCAGCTCGCGCACCTCGGTCGGCGTGATGTTGCGGCCGAGTTCCGAGGTCGTCGTCTGCACGAGCGCGCCCTCGGTCGTGACCTCGATGGTCTCGCTGAGTTCACCCGGCTTCAGCTCGAAGTTCTGCGTCAGCGTCGCGCCGACGTTCACCTCCAGCGCCCGGAGCAGCGCCTTGCTAAAGCCGCGGGCCTCGACCGACAGATCGTAAGTGCCGGCCGGCAACTGCGCCAGGACGTAGCTGCCCTCGTCGTTGGTCGTCGCGGTGCGCGCCTGGCCCGTGGCCAGGTTGCGCGCCGTCACGGCGGCGTTGGGCACGAGGTTGCCCTGCGCGTCCACGACGCGGCCGATCACGTCGCCGGTCGTCACCTGGGCCGAGGCGGCGGCGGCGAGCAGCGCGCCGAGTAGACACAGACAAGCGAGGGTGCGGGCGACAGGGTGTGCGTTCGGGATCATGTTAGCGCCTCCTTTTAAAGTCGGCCCAACGGGAGCAGGCGGCGTCGGGCGGCGTTCCTAATGGCGAGCGGCGATCATCATAGCAAAAGGCATTCCGGCGCGGTCGCGCGGCCGGGGCCGCGGATTTTCCGATGAAAACGGCGGGCCGCGGGCCCGCCGAGTCCAAAATCTCGGACGCCCGGCTTGTGGTTTTCGGATGCGGCCGGGGGCGCGACCGTCTTGAGCTTTGGCGGCGCGGCGGGCTAGGATGTTAAGCGCCATGGAAGACCGCGAGATCAAAGAACTGGAACGGGCGCTCGAACAGATCTGGGAAGTGGCCCGCGGCTTCGGCCTCGACCCGTTCCCGACGCGCTTCGAGATCGTGCCGGCGACCGTCATGTACGAGATCGGCTCGTACGCCTTGCCCGGCCGCTACTCGCACTGGACGTTCGGCAAGGCCTACCACCGGATGAAGACGATGTACGACTTCGGGCTGTCGAAGATTTACGAGGTCGTCATCAACACCAACCCGGCCTACGGCTTCCTGCTTGAGACCAACAGCCCCGTCCAGAACAAGCTCGTCATGGCGCACGTCCTCGGGCACGTGGACTTCTTCAAGCACAACGCCTACTTCTCGAAGACCAACCGGCGCATGGTCGAGTCCGTCTCCACCAACGCGCAGCGCATGAGCGAGTACGAGTTCCGCTACGGGCGCAAGACGGTCGAGCGCTTCCTCGACGCCGTGCTCTCCGTCGAAGAGCACATTGACCCGAACTTCTTCATCAAGCCCGAACCCAACCGCACGCCCGCGGAAGAGGCGCGCCGCCGCGCCGCGCGGAAGCCCAAGGAGGGGCGCTACGACGACCTCTGGCTCATCGGCGAGCGCCCCGCGCCGGACGCCGACCCCGCGCCCGACGCCCCGGCGCGCGCGCCCCTGCCCGAAAAGGATTTGGTCTACTACCTCATGCGCCACTCGCCCACCCTCGCCGACTGGCAGCGCGACGTGATGGCCGTCGTCCACGAGGAGATGGCCTACTTCGTCCCGCAGATGCAGACCAAGGTGATGAACGAAGGATGGGCCTGTCTGACTTCGGATGCCTTAGTGCTCACCGAGCACGGTTTTCTGCGCTTTGACGAGTTAGTTGGCGCGGGCAAGAAAATTCGCGTTGCCGGTACTTCCGCGGGCGGGCTTTACCCGATCAGTGACTTCCACAAAGAAGAACGTGTGCCGACGGTGCGCGTGCGTACCCGCCGTGGACTGACGGTGGAAGGGGCGCTGAAGCATCGCGTTCGTCTGACCGACGGGACGTGGTCGTATCTGAAAGACCTGAAGCTCGGAGACCGGCTAGGCATCGCCTTGGGCGCGGACATCTGGCCGCAGAAGCGGCAACCACTTAACTTTGTGCCGGCAGCGCCGACGCCGACGCTCAACGACGTGGCCGCTTCGGCCGGCACTTCGGTCTCGTCTGTACTGCGGCACATGAGTGGCGCGAGAACTTTGCGCGCGGCGGAAATCAATGCCGCCCTGCGCCGCACGGCCTATCGTTCGCTCAACACCGGGCGCGTGCTTACGACGCGCACTCCGTTGCAGGTCAGCGGCGTCCTGACAGAGGACATTGCTTGGTTGCTAGGCTATTTCGTTGGCGACGGGTGCAAGACGCAATCGGGCATCTGTCTGACCTGCGGCGACAGTGATTATGCCAACCGGCTGGCGGAAAAAATTAGAGAGGCTCTTGGGCTGCCCGCGGCTGTCTACTGGAACCCTACCGTAACGGGCGGGCGGTGGCGCGTAGTAGTCCACTCGCGCGAGCTGCTCCGGTTACTAAAGTCTGTAGGGATTAACCTGGAGGATAAGGCGCGAAGCAAAAAGGTGCCGCCCGCAATTTTACACTCGCCGAAAAGTGTGGTGTCCGCCTTCTTACGCGGTTACTTCGACGCCGACGCGTACGCCGGCAGGGAGGGGATCCGCCTGTCCTCAGCCAGTGACGAGTTGATTAGAGTTGTGCAAATCATACTGCTGAATTACGGCATCCTTTCCACCCAACGGCAACACCTGTGCGACATTAAACAGTTGGAAATTACCGGGGCGTCTGCCGCGCTCTTCCTTGAGGAGATCGGCTTCGGCTTAGCGCGTAAGCAACAGGCGCTGGAAGATTATGTTTACCGCCATCATTGGTTCAGGAAGGAGGAGCTGGCCGACACGGTCGTAGCGGTTGAGCAGGGTTGCGCCGACGTGTACGACATCACGGTAGACCAGAGTCACACCTACGTCGCCAACGGGTTCGTCAATCACAACTCGTTCTGGCACGCCCGTATCATGCGTGAGCTTGACCTCACGGACGTGGAGTCGCTGGAGTTCGCGGAGTTGCATGCGGGCGTGGTGTCGCCGCACAAGGGGCAGTTGAATCCTTACTATCTGGGCTACAAGATTTTCGAGGACATCGAGCGGCGCTGGGACAACCCGACGGAGGAGGAGCGCAAGAAGTTCAACCGGCCGGGCGGCGAGGGGCGCGCGAAGCTGTTCGAGGTGCGCGAGTTGGACAACGACGTGTCGTTCCTGCGCAACTACCTGACCGAAGAGTTGTGCGAGGAGTTGGACTTGTTCGTCTACGAGCTGGTGGACGAGGAGGAGTGGACGGTGACGGAGAAGCGTTGGGAGCGCGTCCGCGATCAGCTCGTCGCCAACATGACCAACTTCGGCTTCCCCTACATCGTCGTGGCCGACGGCGACTACAACGGCAACCGCGAGCTGTACCTGCGCCACCAGTACGAGGGCGCGGAACTCGACCAGCCCTACGCCCGCAAAGTCCTGGAGCACGTCCACACGCTCTGGGGCCGCCCCGTCCACCTCGAAACGGTCGTGGACGGCGACCGCACCGTCCTCGTCTACGACGGCGCGGAGCACAGGGAAGATTAGGGATGAGGGATGAAGAAGGCAGGAGTCAGGAGTCAGAAGCCGGAAGGCCGAACAGAAGGCGGAAGATGAAAGGCCGGCTTTTCGTTCCGGCCTCTGACTCCTGACTCCTGACTCCTGCTTTCATCCCTCATCCCTTAACGTGTCCTTCGTATAACGGGGCGGCCCAGCGGGCGTCAAACCGCATGGCGCGAGCTGAGTTTGTCAAAGAGAGTGTGATTCGCGCCGCGCCGGGGCGCGTCTTCGCGTTCCACGAGTTGCCGGACGCGCTGGCGCGGCTCACCCCGCCGTGGGAGCGCGTGCGCGTCGTACAGACGGCGGACATCGCGCGCGTCGGCTCCGAGGCGATCATCGAGACGCGGGTGCTCGGCTTGTTCCCGACGCGCTGGGTCGCGCGCCACACGGTCTACGAGCCGCCGCGGCTGTTCGAGGACGTGCAGGTGGCGGGCCCGTTCCGCTACTGGCGGCATCGCCACCACGTCGAGCCGCACGCGGCGGGCGCGCTGCTGCGCGACGAGGTCGAGTACGAGCCGCCCTTCGGCCCGCTCGGCCGCCTGGCCGCGCCGCTCCTCATCGAGCCGCGCCTGCGCAAACTCTTCGCCTACCGCCACGCGGTCACGCGCGCCTGGTGCGAGCAGCCGCAGACGCCTTGAGCCGTCGCGCGGCACTCAACCGCCAGACGCTACGGCGGCGAGAAGGCTTCGGCCGCCTCGCGCGACGTGATGACGGCGACGATCTCGAACGCGGCCAGGTCTTGCCAGTGCGCGATCCACTCGTCGAACAGGCGCGGCTCGTCGCACTCCATCAACTGGAAGCAGCGCCCAGCGTCGCGCGCCACCCAACTGTCCACGTAACGCAAGCCCGCCGGCAGCATCCGCCCGCGCTCGCGGAAGCGCCGGTAGACCGCCCCCGCGTCGCCCTTAAAAGTCTCGATGACCATGAACAGCATCCGCGTCGCCCCCGGCCCGCTCTTTTAATCCATCCGTAGCGCCTTGCCGACCGAGGGGTCGCGGCGGACGCGCCAGATGTGTGCGTCGAGGTGGTAGTGGATGAAGGCGTAGCCCCAGAAGAAGGCGGCGAGCAGTTCGGTCGTGGGCGTGCGCCCGGTGTGCATCTCGACGAGGCGGCGCGGTAGTTGATACCAGAGACCGAAGAGGACGCCGCACGCGAGGTAGTAGAGCAGCCGCCGGCTGATGAACTCGGCCGCGCCGTGGCGCACGTTTGCTTCCGCGCCGCGGTACTTCTGGTTGTGAAACCAGATGAGCCGGTGGTATTGCAGGTTGTGGTAGACGGTCAGCATGGCGACGATGGCGACGGGCTTGTGCGGCATCGGCGTCAGCAGCACGACCCAGTGCATCGGGATGGCGGCCGCGAATAGCAGGTACTTCGGCACGTCGAGCGGTCGCCCCTGCCACGCGCGTTGCGCTTGCCGCGCGAGCCACGCGAGCGCGACGATGACCGTCGCGGCGAGCAAGACGTTAGCCAGTTGCGTGAAGACGACGACGAGCGCGGGCGGCACTTTCGTCAACGTCTCCGGGTCGCGCGGCACGAAGGCGACGAACGGGTAGGTGAGCGCGACGAGCAGCAGCAGGCGGTCGAGCGCGTTGTCGGCGGGCGCGAGGTCGTCGTTCTTCTTCTTGTACAGCACCATGAAGCCGTAGTGCTGTTTGACCAGGTGGTAGTAAGCCCAGAGCGCCGCGAGGAAGAAGAAGACGAGCGCGAAGCCGGCGAGCACCATCAAGGGGCCGACGGCGAAGAAGGCGAGCGAACCCCAGAGCAGCCGGCGGCGGGCGGCGCGCTCGGCGCGGTCGAAGTAGGTGCGCGAGAACGTGCCGAAGACGTGCGGCGCGTCTACGAGGATCGCCCACGCGAGCATCATCGGCACGAGCGGCACGAGACCCGTGACGTAGAGCGCGAACAGCAGGTAGCTCGACGCGACCGAGCCGATGAACCAGACGAGGTCGTCGCGCGCGCCGATGATCCAGCGCAGGGAGAGTGCGCGCGGGCGCGCGCCGATCAGCGGCGTTGTGGTCGTGGCGGACATAAAAACCTTGCGCGCGATGGTCGGTCGCGGTAAAACCTTCGGCCGCGCGCGGGCGCGAATTTTAACACAAGCGGCGCGACGCCGCGGACACTTGAAGCGAGGTGCGGCCGGGATGGCAGACGAAGCGCGAGCCGGACAGGCGGCGGCGGCCGATCAGAACGAGACGGCCGATCAGGCCGGGACGCAGACGGCCGATCAGAGGTTGCACGAGCTGTTGACGCTGCTCTTCCAGGCGCACCCGTGGCACGGCATCACGCCCGGCCGCGACGCGCCCGAATTCGTCAACGCCTACATCGAACTCGTCCCGACCGACACGGTGAAGTACGAGTTGGACAAGCCTTCGGGTCACCTGCGCCTCGACCGCCCGCAGCGTTTCTCGTCGCTCTGCCCCACGCCTTACGGCTTCATCCCGCAGACCTACTGCGGCCCCGAAGTGGCGCGGCTCTGCGAGGCGCGCACCGGCCAGACCGGCATCCGCGGCGACGGCGACCCGATGGACATCTGCGTCCTGACCGAAAAGACGATCACGCACGCAGATCTGCTCGTCCGCGCCAAGCCCATCGGGGGCCTGCGCATGATTGACGGCGACGAGGCCGACGACAAGATCGTGGCCGTCCTGGCGGACGACGTGGCCTTCGGCGGGATCGAAGACATCGGGGACGTGCCGCTTGGTCTCATAGATCGCCTGCGCCACTACTTCCTCAGCTACAAGCAACTGCCGCAAGAGGCCCCGCGCCGCGTCGAGATCGCGGAGGTCTACGACCGGGCGGAAGCCTACGAAGCCATCCGTCGCAGCCTCGCCGACTACCGCGCCCGCTACGGCGCGCCCGAAACCCGCCTCGGCGAACTCCGCCGGCTGCTGCGCTGAAAACAAGCCCGCGGTGTTACGGCTTAACTTGTTCCTCGACGCCGCAACGCGGGCAGACGAGCGTGCGGCGCGTGTCGTCTTGCCAGCGCGCGAGCGTGGGCGCGGACAGCGGCAGCTCGCGCGCTTCCGCCTCGCCCTCGCTGAAGAAACGGGCGCGCGGCCCGGCGTCGGCCGCGCGCCCGTCTTCGTCGCCGCAATGCTTGCACGTCCAGCCGAAGCCGGTGTTGCGGAAGTGTTCCATCAAAAGAGATGTTAGATGTCAGATGCTAGATGTTAGTGCCCGTCTCTTTACTGACATCTGACATCTAGCATCTGACATCTACTCTTTACCGTCTCGGCGCGCCGCGGCGGTCGGCGAGCAGGCGCACGGGGACGGTGGTGCGGCGGCCGTTGCGGAGGATGTCCACCTGGACGGTGTCGCCGATCAGGTGCTTGTCGAGGACGCGGAAGAGGTCGTCTTTGTTCGCCACCTTCTCGCCGTCAATGGCCGTGATGATGTCGCCCAGGAGCAGATCGCCGTCCGCGCCTTGCTGCACGCCGCGCAGGCCCGCCGCGGCGGCCGAGCCTTGCGGGTCGGCCTGGTAGATCATCACGCCCTCGCTCACGGGCAGGCGCACTTGCAGGTTGCTCACGTCGTAGGACGAGATGCCGAGCTTGGGCCGGACGACCGCGCCGTTCTTGACGAGTTGCGGCACGACACGCTTGGCGATGCTGACGGGCACGGCGAAGCCGACGCCGACCGAGCCGCCCGCGGGCGAGAGTATCTGCGAGTTGATGCCGATCATGCGGCCCGAGGAGTCGAGCAGCGGCCCGCCGGAGTTGCCGGGGTTGATCGAGGCGTCGGTCTGGATCGCGCCCTCGATCTGGCGGCCGTTGCGCGCGCGGATCGGGCGCTGCAAGCCGCTGATGACGCCGGTCGAGAGCGTGCGCGACAGCCCGAACGGGTTGCCGATGGCCAAGACCTTCTGCCCGACCACGAGCCGGTCGGAGTCGCCGAAGGGCACGACCGTCAACTGCTCGCCGGGCGCGTTGACCTGGATGACCGCCAAGTCCGTGTCCGGGTCTGAGCCGACGACGCGCGCCGGGTAAGACTTGTCGCCGCCGAACGAGACCGTAAGTTTCTGCGCGCCCTCGATGACGTGGTAGTTGGTCAGGATGTGCCCCTGCGCGTCTATGACCGAGCCGGAGCCGGAGCCGGTGCGCTCCTCCGCCTCGTCGAAGAAGAAGCCGCCGCGCTCAATCGCCGTCGAGGTGATGAAGACGACGCCGGGCGAGAGCACGCGATAGACCTCGATGTTGTTCTGCTCGTCGGAGGCGACCGACGGGCTGGTGATGCCGGCGGGCGGGGCTTCGGTGAAGGCCGCGCCGGAGTCGGGTTGCAGCAGGCGCGCGCCGTAGCGGTCGAAGAAAAGCACCGCGCCCGCCGCGACCAGCGCGGACACGAGCGCGATGAGCAACAGTTGTCGGGCCGAGATTCGGTACATGGCGTTAAACCCTCTTAGGAAATCGAATAAACACGGACGCTTGTTAAGATGCGCCCGCGGCGTCTCGCGTGTGCCTTTGAGGAGACCGGGCGGCCGCGCCCGGCAGCACTGAATACGAAGAAACGTGCGGGCGGGTTTACCGCGGCGCGGGACGAGTAAGTTTAACGCCGGGCGGGCGGGTTCGCCACCGGGCAGAACGCGGGGCGGGCAGTGCTAAGGGGTTGAGTCGTCAGAACCCAACCCCGGCCGGCGCTTCGGGAGGGGCAAGAGTGCTGGGGCACGCCGGGCCGGAGTCTGCTACGCGCGGAAGATTGCGAGCGAGAGGTCGTTGGAGAGGCGGACGATGTAGGCGAGCGCGTCGGGCACGGGCGCGCCCGCGGCGGACAGCCCCGTCGCCGCGTGGACGAACATCAGGCAGACGTAGAGACCGAGCACGAAGGTCAGCCCGTGACGCGCCAGCGGCAGGTGCGCGAAACGGTAGAGCACGTAGGCGACCGACGCGCCGACCAGCAGCTTCGTGGCGAGGAACGGCACGTTGCCCGCTTCGAGCAGACGGCTCATCAGCCCGTTGCCCTCGGTCGCAAGCTCGGCCCGCACCCAGATGATGGTCAACTGCGCGTCGAGCCAGTTGAGCAGGAACAGCAGCAGGCACTTCGTCCCGGCGTGCATCTTGATGCGCGGTCTCCTTCGTCCCGGCAAACCCTGTTAAACCCGCCCCCTTAACAACCGAACCCCCAAGTCTCGCGCAAGACTTGGGGGTTCGATCCCTACAGGGGAGAAACGAAACTCGCGTTCGTTTGTACTGGTCAGAAAGTGCGAATGGGGGGGCGTTTCCGGAAGCCGCCGGCCGCGGCGGCTTCCGTCACCGATAACTGTGCCGGCGGGCGCGGCGCTTGAGGCAGGCGTAGGTCAGAGCAGCCCAGAGCAGTACGTTGCAGCCGACCATGACGAAAAGTTCGGCGTCGGAATTCGGCCGGCACAAACGGCGCACGAGCGGGTAGGGCCAGCCGACCACCCACGCGAAGGGGTGGCGCGTCAGCAGCGGCAGTGTCGAGTCCGAGTCGGCCGGAGCGGTCACAAGCACCAGGGCGGACAGCACCAGCGGCAGCGCGCAGCCGCCCGCCACCGACTGCGCCAGCAGCGTCATCCTCCTCTCGACGGCGTCGGACTTAAACCTGAACACGGCTGCAAAAGCCTCGGCGCGGGCGCGCGCTTCAGGAGACGGCCTGGCCGGGCGTGCTGATGCGGAGGTTGGGGGACTCCTGGCGGACGTGTGTGCCGGGCGGGACGGAGTGTGTGAGCCAGACGTTGCCGCCGATGACCGAGCCGCGCCCGATCACCGTGTCGCCGCCGAGGATGGTCGCGCCCGCGTAGACGACCACGTCGTCCTCAATCGTCGGGTGGCGCTTCGTGTTGCGCACGAGTTGCCCGTGCGCGTCCTTGTCGAACGAGAACGCGCCGAGCGTCACGCCCTGGTAGAGCTTGACGTTCGCGCCGATGACGGCCGTCGAGCCGACGACGACGCCCGTGCCGTGGTCTATGAAGAAGCGCGCGCCGATCTGCGTGCCGGGGTGGATGTCTATGCCGGTGCGGTGGTGCGCGTGCTCGGTCATGATGCGCGGGATGAGCGGCACGCGCAAGGCGTGTAGCTCGTGCGCCAGCCGGTAGGTCATGATGGCGTAGAGACCGGGGTAGCTGAAGATGATCTCGTCGCAGCAGGTGGCGGCCGGGTCGCCCTCGTAAGCCGCCTGCACGTCCGCGGCGAGCGTGGCGCGCACGTGCGGCAGGCGCGCGAGGAACGCGGCGGCGCACTCGGCGGCGGTCTGCTCGGTCACCTCGCAGGCGTCGTCGAACCGCTTGCCGTGGTTGATGGCGCGGCTGATCTGCTCGGTCAGCGTCTCGTAGAGCCACGCCATGCGCGCCTCGACGTGCAGCCGCAGCGCCGTGTCGGTCAAGCCCTGCGCCCCGACGTAGCCGGGGAACAACAACTCTTGCAGCGTGACGAGCACGCGGATGACTTCGGCGTGCGCCGGCAGCGGCCGCCGGTCGAGGTGGTGAATCTTCACGCCGCCCGTCGTGTAGGACGCGAGCAACTCGCCCGCCGCGCGGATGATTCGGTCGTTCATTGGAAACAGAAGTCAGGAGTCAGGAGTCAGGAGCCAGAAGAAGAACTAGCAGCTTTTCATTCTGGCTTCTGACTCCTGACTCCTGGCTACTCGATTTGGATTCCCCGCTGGAGCGCGAGGCCGCGGGCCTTCATGACGAGGTCGTCGTCCACGGGCGTCGTGCCGTCGAGCCAGGCCTGCACCTCTTCAACGGGGCGGCCCAAGGCTTGGGCCAGTTGCGCGTCGTCGCCGTCGAAGCCGTTGTCGCGCAGGCGGCGCAGCAACTCGCGCCCCTGCTGTTCGCTCGTCCCTTGTGCGTCTACCGCCGTCTGGTTCGCTTCTGCCATGATCGTCTGCTGTCTCCCCGCGCCGGCTCTCAGGCGCGCGCCCCGCCGGCCTGCGGCTGGTCGCCGACCGTCGCCTGATAACCCAAATCCTGAATCTTCTTGATGAGCGTCTGCGGCTGCACGACCTGCTCGTCGAACTCCACGTCGGCGGTCTTGCCGTTGAAGGTCACGTCCGCCGCGCGGACGCCCGCCGTCTCCTCCAACGTCTCCTTGATGCTCGCCGCGCACGACTCGCAGTGCATGCCCTTGATGTGAAACTCGGCCTTCATCCCGCCCCCTTTCGTCCCCGCGGCGCGCCCGCCGGGGGCCGCTTACGGGCCGCCGCGCCGAGTCACCGCCTTGTTCGGTCGTCACTAAAGTTGATGCACGCATTATAGCCCATGGCCCGCGCCAAAAGACAAAGCGCGACTGCGGACTGTGAGACGCGGCGCGGCCGTGTGACGTGATGGCGCGCACCTGTTCGACGTGCGACGACGCGCGGCTGCGTGATGTGAGAGCGGCGCGGCTGCGGAATGTTGCGCAGGGCGTGGCCGGATTTACGCAGGCGTGCGCGGCGCACGTGCGCGCCGTCACAAAAGCGCGCGCGGCGCTGGTGCGCGCCGTCACAACGGCGGCGCGGCCGGCGCGTGCCGCGGGCGCGGTATGTCGGTTGCACTCCGAGAGCGCGCAACCTTACGAGGGCCGGGGTTCGCCCCGCGGCCCGAGCCTTCCGCCCGTGACCGCAGACCGCAGACGGCGTCGCCCGTGGCCGCCCACCTCCTGGCCGGCCGCGCGCCGACGCCCGCCGGCAGGCCCCGGCCGCACCCGCTTGAGACGCGCGCGGCCCCGCGTCATCTTTTCGGCCCGTGGGCCGAGCAGCGCGGCACGCAAGCCGCCGAGAGAGGTTCCCGCATGAGTCACACGAATAAGCAGCAGCAACCGCGGCGGCCCGTGCGCCGCCGCCGATCCCGATCCGACCTTCGGCGCGGCCGGGCGTGTCGCCACCAACTTCTGCGGCAACGACGACGTGACGAACGCCGCCGCCTTGCGGGCGGACGGCAAGGTCGTCGCCGCCGGCTACCTGACCCGCACCGGCGTCGAGCAAGACTTCATGCTGGCCCGCTTCAACGCCGACGGCAGCCCTGACCGCACGTTCGGCACAGAGGGGCACGCGCGGCTCGACACCGGCTCGCCCATCGAAATGTTCAACGCCGTCCTCGTCCAGCCCGACGGCAAGCTGCTCGTCGCCGGCTACGTCGTGCAGGCGCGCACGCAGCTTGAGTTGACCGACACGGATTTCCTCCTGCTGCGTTACAACGCCAACGGCACGCTCGACACGACCTTCGGCGCGGGCGGCATTGCCACCGCCGACTTCTACCGCCACTCGCTCGACCACGCTTCCTGCGTCGCCGTCCAGCCGAGCGGCGCAATCCTCGGCGGCGGCGACGCGCACCACGGCGGCATGGGGCCGGACTTCGCCCTCGTGCGCTACAACGGCGCGGCGCAGCCCACCTACGTGCAGTTCGGCGGCGCGACTTACAGCGGCGCGGAGCAGGGCGGCGCGGCCCTCGTCGCCGTCACGCGCACCGGCGACACCACCGGCACGAGCGCCGTGGACTACACGACCGTGGACGACCCGGCCGCCGTGCGCTGCGACGACACGACGAACAACCACGGCGCGGCCTACGCGCGTTGCGACTACGCCACGACGATGGACACGCTCACCTTCGCGCCCGGCGAGACGAGCAAGCAGTTCGCCGTCCCGCTCATTGACGACGCGCACGCCGAAGGCGCGGAGACCGTCCCGCTGCGCCTGTCGAACCCGCAAGGCGCGACGCTCGGCCCGCAGGCGAACGCCACGCTGACCCTGCCCGCCAACGACGCGGGGCCGGCGCAGCCCAGCCCCGTCAACGCCAGCCCCTTCTTCGTCCGCCAGCAGTATCTTGATTTCCTCTCGCGCGAGCCTGAGCCGGACGGCCTCGCCGCGTGGCTGCGCGTGCTCAATAACTGCCCGGACGTGGACGACGATCCGGCGTGTGATCGCGTCACGGTCTCGTCGTCGTTCTTCGGCTCGCCGGAGTTCCAGTTGAAGGGCGGCTTCGTCTTCCGCTTCTACCGCGTCTCGCTCGCGCGCCTGCCGGCGTATGACGAGATCGTGGCGGACATGCGCCGCGTGACGGGGCAGACGGCCGAGGAGGTCTACGCCAAGCGCGACGCGTTCGCGCGCGCGTGGCTGCTCCGGCCCGAAGTCGAGCGGCGCTTCGCCGCGCTCGCCGACGCGGCTTACGTGGACGCGCTGCTCGAACCCTACCGGCTCAACGCCGTCACGACGCCCGACCCGCTCAACCCCGACGGCGCGCAACTCGTCACGCTCACGCGCGCAGACCTCGTCAGCCGCCTCGGCGCGGGCGCGCTCACGCGCGCGCAAGTCATGCGCGCCGTCGTGCAGAGCCGCGAGGTCGAAGCGGCCGAGTACGACCGCGCCTTCGTCGCCACGCAGTACTACGGCTACCTGCGGCGGACGCCCGAAGAGGGCGGCTACAACTCCTGGCTCAACTACCTCAACGCGCACCCGTCGGAGTTCCGCACGATGGTCAACGGCTTCGTCAACTCCTACGAGTACCGGCTCCGCTTCGGCCGGCCGTAGCTGTTTCGAGCCGCGCGCAGGTGGTTCGCGTGCGCGCCGTTTCGGGTTATGCTGCGACGAGCGACCCCGAAGCGGCGCGCACAGATCATGAGCGAGTCTCTGACCATCGCGGAGGCGTTGACGGAAGCGGCGGCGCGTCTGCGCGCGGGCGGCGTCGGGGCGGCGCGCGCCGACGCCGCCGCGCTGCTCGCGCACACGCTCGCGTGCGACCGCGCCTTCCTCGTCGCGCACGACGATGACGCGCTCGCGCCCGACGCGCTCGCGCAGTTCCGCCTCGCCGTCGAGCGCCGCGCCGCGGGCGAGCCGTTGCAGTACGTGACGGGCCGGCAGGAGTTCTACGGACTTGAGTTCGAGGTCACGCCCGCCGTGCTCATCCCGCGCCCGGAGACCGAGTTGCTGGTCGAGACCGCGCTCATGCTGCTGCGCGACCGGGCCGCGCCGCGCCTCTGCGACGTGGGCACGGGGTCGGGCTGCATCGCGGTGGCGCTCCTGCACGAGCGCGCGGACGCGAGCGCCGTCGCGCTCGACATCTCGCCCGCCGCGCTCGCGGTGGCCGCGCGCAACGCCGCGCGCCACGGCGTCTGCGCGCGCCTGGCGCTCGTGGCGTCCGACTGCTTCGCCGCGCTCGACCCGGCGCGCGCGCGCTTCGACGCGATCCTCTCGAACCCGCCTTACGTCGCCGAGCGCGACCTGGCGGGCCTACAGCGCGAGGTGCGCGCCCACGAGCCGCGCTGCGCGCTCACGCCCGGCGGCGACGGCCTCTCGGTCATCCGCCGCCTGCTCGCGGACGCGCCCCGCTTCCTCGCGCCCGGCGGCCACCTCCTCTTCGAGATCGGCTTCGACCAGCACGAACGCGTCGCACAGTTGATCGACCCACGCACCTGGACGCTCCTCGACATCCACGGCGACCTGCAAGGCATCCCCCGCACCGTCGCCCTCCGGCACGCCAGCTAGTTCCGCCCCGGCCGTCGTGCTAAAATCCGCAGCTAAATCAGAGGTCAGATGCTAGATGTCAGATGTCAGTCAGAGGCCGAGGGGCTAAAGTCTAATGTCCAAAGTCCAACGTCCAAAGCCCAGTGTCCGGCGTGCCGCCGATCTCGGCCTTTGGACATTAGACCTCGGACGTAGGGCTTACACTGACATCTAACATCTGACCTCTGACATCTGTCTTGCTATGGACAAGTTTCGCATCACGGGCGGGCAGGCGTTGCGCGGGCGCGTCGAGATCAGCGGCGCGAAGAACTCGGCGCTGCCGTGCATGGCGGCGGCGCTGCTGACGGGCGAGAGCGTGACGCTGCACAACGTCCCTTACGTGCGCGACATCATCACGCAGCGCCGCCTGCTCGAAGACCTCGGCGCGACCGTGCTCACGCCCGAGCTGCGCACGCACAAGATCACGGCGGCGCACATCGATCTGTTTGAAGCGCCCTACGATCTGGTCAAGACGATGCGCGCCTCCGTGCTCGTCCTGGGGCCGCTGCTCGCGCGCTTCGGCAAGGCGAAGGTCTCTCTGCCGGGCGGCTGCGCCATCGGCACGCGCCCGATTGATCTACACCTGGCAGGTTTTCAGCGTCTCGGCGCGAAGGTCAGCCTCGAAGCCGGCGATGTCGTGGCGCGTGTGCCGAAAGGAGGACGCCTGCGCGGCGGCGAGGTCCATTTTGAGAAGGTGACGGTGACGGGCACAGAGAACTTGATGATGGCGGCGACGCTCGCCGCAGGTAAGTCTACGATTCATAACGCGGCGTGCGAGCCGGAGATCACAGACCTCGCAGAACTCTTGAACAACATGGGCGCGCGCGTGCGCGGCGCTGGCACGCCGACCGTCGAGATCGAAGGCGTCGAGGCGCTCGGCGGCGCAGAGCACACGATCATCCCCGACCGCATAGAGACGGGCACGTTCATCATCGCCGCCGCCATTACCGAGGGCGAGCTGGAGATCAAGGGCTGTTACCCGGAACAATCGGCTGCCCTCATCAGTAAGCTGCGCGAGGTCGGCGTCGAGATCGAAGAAGTGAATCAGAGCACGCTCCACGTCCGTTGCTGCCCGCAGGGGTTGAAGGCGCGCGACGTGACGACCGAGCCGCACCCGCGCTTTCCGACAGACATGCAGGCGCAGTACATGGCGCTGATGACGCAGGCCGTGGGGCGCTCCGTCATCACCGAGACGATCTTTGAGAACCGCTTCATGCACGCTTCTGAGATGCAGCGCATGGGTGCGCGCATTCACATCGAAGGCCACACGGCCATGGTTGAAGGGCCTGCGTCGCTCACGGGTGCGCCCGTACAGGCTTCTGACCTGAGAGCATCGGCCTCGCTCGTTCTGGCAGGACTCGCCGCGCGCGGCGAAACCGTCATTGATCGCGTGTACCATATTGATCGCGGCTATGAAAAGATCGAATCCAAGCTGCGCTCAGTCGGGGCGGACATCGAACGCCTGAGAGATTCGATCACCGCGCCGCTCAGCGCGCCAGGGCAGAGCATCACTGCCGAAGTCGTTTAAAAGCCGTGACAGGTGACAGGTGACAAGTGACAAGATAAAAGCCTGTTTTTCCCGTCACCTGTCACCTGTCACCTGTCACTGAATCTATATGTCTGAACAAAATTGTATCTTTTGCCAAATCGTCGCGGGCGAGGTTCCCGCCGAAATCATTCACCAGGACGAACAGAGCATGGTCTTCCGCGACACCAACCCGCAAGCGCCCGTTCACGTGCTCGTCGTCCCGCGCGAGCATCTCGAGTCGCTGGACGAGGCTACGCAGCGAGAGGAGGCGATGCTCGGCCATCTCTTGCGAGTTGCCGCTCGCGTCGCCAACGAACAGGGGCTCTCCGAGAGCGGTTATCGCACCGTCATCAACACGGGCGCAGGCGCGGGCCAATCCGTCTTTCACCTGCACGTGCATGTGCTCGGCGGACGTGCGATGAACTGGCCTCCGGGCTGATGTGAATTTAGATCGCCTGGGCTTACCGGGAAAAGAGTTCACCACAGAGACACAGAGGCACAGAGATTTGAGTACCTCTGTGCCTCGTCTGTGTTCTTTATGTCGAACTGACGTTGAATTCGGATTAATCCTTGCGCTTTCGAGCGGCTTTCGCGGTAAAATGCCAGCCTCGCACCACCGGGTCTTTGCTTCGATCACAACGATCCTCATCAACCCTCTCTAACCTTTCCTGAAAGGAGCAACATCATGAGCGCAACCCAAAAGGCGATCAAAGCGAAACGTACTTCACCCGCCACCAAATCCAAACGACCGACACCCATCCCCGTCGGGGGCGTCATCGAAGAGCCGCTGACCTACCAAAAGTTCGGCACGTTCAACGGGATGCTTTACGTGCTTTACAAGGGGCGATTCGCCGGGATCAATAGCGCGCGCGAAGACTACAGCGTGCCTTACGAGATCGTCGCGCCGGTCCAATATGCCGGAAAGGATGGGCGACTCGTCGTCGAGCCCCCGCACTCTATCGACAGGCTGATCGTCCGCGACGGATACCTGACGGAGTTTCTCTTCGAGAGAAGGTACAGCCACGCGGCGGTCGGCTTCGCCTTCGACAGAAATAATATCCTAGACCCCGAACCAGGTTTCGACATTCGCATCAAGGGGCAGCCTTATGATCCGCAACAACCCGTGGATGACCTGGAGATCATCGCCCATTTCGCCGACGCGCTCAGGCGTAACCCGCACGGCCTCACGAGCCACGTCCGTTACGTCTACAGCGCGGGGATCTCCGAGGCAGGATATGTGGTGCGCACAGTCCTGCTGCGTTACCGACCGACTGCTTTCGACCTCTCATTTCCGAGCCTCGCCCCGGTCGAGGACGACTACGAGCCGCCCGAGGGTGTCGGCAAGATCATCATCTTCAACAGCGAGTGGGACTTCAACACGAAGAACGTGCCGTCCAATGATAAAGCCTTCCCCTTCCACCGTTTCTACGCGGTCGCGGGCGCCCCGCATATCCCCGACACTCTAAAGACGCGGCTCGTCTTCCCCGGCCCGCCTCCTCTCCCTCCCATCGCG
>DASVPY010000099.1:0-63565 GCA_036389395.1 Pyrinomonadaceae bacterium | reverse complement strand
AATCGCGGGCGGCCGTCATAGCCCCCGGCGTGTGCGCCGGCCGGCGGAGGACGCTGGCGTCGATCATGTTGAGACCGCGGGTGGTCTCGAAGCCGGGCACGATCTCGCGCTCGAAGGGTTTCATGCCGGCGCGGTTGCGCTTGCGCCCGGTGAAGTCGAGGTAGAGGCGGCGGCGCAGGAAGCGGTCGGGGAGGCCGGCGAAGCGGCAGAGCGGATACAGGATGCCGGGGCCGAACAGCCGCTTGCCGAGCATCTTGTAGTAGAGCGGCACGCCGAGCGAGAACTTGGCGTTGGCGCGCGAGCCGCCGTACCAGAACTCCAGGTTGTACTTCCAGCAGGTGAAGAAGAACTCCCACTGCAAGTCTGTCATCTCGATCAGCTTGGCGCTCGACTTCTGCGCCATGCGCGTGTCTTCGAGCGGCACGAAGAAGGTCGGCACGAACGTGCCCTTGGCGTCGCGCAGGTCGGCCAGGAGATCGAGCGACTGCTTCGTGTCCTCGTCCGTCTCGCCCGGCAGCCCGATGATGAAGGTGCAGAACGGGAACCAGTTGTAACGGTTCAGTATCTCCATGCCCTTCACCACCACGTCGCGCCACTGGTGCGCCTTGTACGGGTAGGCCTTGCCCTTCATGTAGGTGTTGAAGAGGCGCGCGCTGCCGGTCTCAAGCCCGATGATCGGGTCTATGCACTTCTGCCGCGGGTCGGTCGAGTCCGGGTGGTGGACGTGCGAGTAAGGGACGAGCAGCGGCGTGAGGCGTTCCATGATCGAAGGGTCTTTGACGACCGGGGCCATCGTGATGTGCGAGGTCTGCAAGGACTCGACGCCGGGCACGGCCTGGACGGCGCGGAACATCTTTTCGAGCGCGGGGACGTTGGGCGTGAAGTTCGGCAACTGCTCGTAGAGGAACATGTCCTCGCTTGAGAACATGATCTCGGCCGCGCCCTCGCGCGCGTTGACCTCGACCGACGCCAGGATGTGTTCGAGCGGGAACGAGCGCCCGACCTTGGTGGCGGGCGAGCAGAACTGGCAGCCGCGCCCGCAGCCGCGCGTGATCTCGACGACGCCGAAGGTCGAGCGGTGGCGCACGACCGGAATCTCTTCGACCGCGGGCTGCGTGTCTTTGGCGAACTTGACGACGCGCAGCAACGCGGGGTCGCCCTCGATGATGCGCTTGAAGAGTTCGCTGAAGACGCGCTCGATCTCGCCGTCGATCAGGTAGTCGATCTTGAACTCGTCGAGCCGGCCCGCCTTCTCCAACTGCCACGCGCCGGGGCCGCCGACGACGATCTTGGGTCGGTGCTGGCGGATCGCCGGGTGCGTCACGATGCGTATGAACTCGTGCGCGTTCAGGGGCATCAGGTTCTCGCCCGCGAGCTTCGAGTACACGTCGGTGGCGTAGGAGATGCCGAGCGGGTTGTGCGCGTGGATGGCGACGACCTTGGTCTCAGGCCCGACGAAGCGGTCGAGCTGCTCGACGTAGCAGGTGACCACGTCGCGCTCGTCGTACTCGCGCAGCAGCAGCGTCTCGACGACGCGCAGCCCGTTGGGCACGTACTTGGCACGCCCGTCCGGCCAAGTCTCGTTCAGGAGCGAGTCCTGCGGGATGAACTGCTTGCTGTACTTGAAAGGGATGGTCGCGGAGAGCATCTGTTGCCTGATGCTATGCCGCCACTCGCTCGCCTCCGAAGCGGAGGCGGTCAGGACGATCAGGGGGGAACCCATAAGCTTTCAGCTCCTCGCCGGCCGCTGTGGGTGACCGGCGTTTGATTACACCGCGCCGTTTGCTGGTCGGGTTTTGCAACGTCCCCTGGCTCGTGCCTGCTTGATGATGAACGTCCGATGGCGGGCGGGGTCGAATGCAAGGCTTGCCCGCGCCCCGAGGAGATAAAACGCCGCCCGGAAGGTGGTTCGTGCTCGCCGGTGACGCGTGATTGTAAACAGCGGCTCGTAAATTGGCAACGGCTATTTCGGCGCGCGCCCCGCGAGGGAGACTTTGCAAAACCCGCACACTTTCGTTATCCCGACTTGCTACCGTCAACCCGTCAACAAGCACCGGCTCTTTGCGTTCCCTCGCGGCCCGCAAAGGGAGCAACGACGCATGAGCACAAACTTCATCGAGCCTCTGACCAACTTAGCCACGGGCGTGCTCGACGGGCTGGCCGACGCGCTGGTCGGCCCCGCCTCGACCTTGCGCGACGGTACGGAGCACGCGGGCGTCCAACTGCCCCGCGACCTCTACGCGCACGCCGACGCGCAGACCGAGTGGTGGTACTACACCGGCCACTTGCGCACCGCCGCGGGCCGCCGGTTCGGCTTCGAGCTGGTCTTCTTCAAGCGGCGCACAGACCTCGACCGCTTCGGCGTCGTCCCGCTGCGCCTCATCGCCAACCCGCTCTACCTCGCCCACTTCGCCGTCACCGACGAAGGCGCAAGCGCGCACGCGCCAACGGCCGCCGCGAACGGGACGACGGCCGCGCCCGCGCGCTTCCGCTACGCGCACCGCAAGAGCGCCAACGGGCCGTTCGACCCGCCCGCGCGCATGAGCGCGACGCGCTACGAGTTGAAGCTCGGCGACTGGACTGTGACCATGCGCGACGACGGCGCGCACTACTTGCGCGCGACCCTCGGCGACGATCTGATCTTCGAGGTCGCCCTGCGCCCGCAGAAGCCCGCGGCGCTCAACGGGCATCAAGGCATCGGCGTCAGCTTCAAGGACGAGGGCGAGGCGTCGCGCTACTTCTCCTACACGCGCATGGCCGCCGGCGGGCGCATCACCTGGCACGGCACGACTGAAAGTTGCGCCGGCTCTGCGTGGATGGATCGCGAGTTCGGCACTTGGCGCACGACCGAGAAGCAGAAGGGCTGGGACTGGCTCAGCGTGCAACTCGACACGGGCGCGGAACTGATGGTCTACCACCTGCGCGACACGTCGGGCCGCCCGTCCGAGTTCTCCAGCGGCACTTACGTGGACGAGGGCGGCCGTTGGACGCACCTCACGCACGCCGACTTCACGCTCGACGCGACGGGCCAATGGCGCAGCCCGCACACGGGCGCGACCTACCCGTCGGGCTGGCGCTTGCAAGCGCCGCGCTTCGGCATTGATGTCACCGTCACGCCCGTGCTCCGCGATCAGGAACTCGACACGCGCGGCACGGCCATGATCGTCTACTGGGAAGGCGCGTGCGCCGTCGCCGGCCGCCACGGCGCGCACACGACCACGGGCCGCGCCTACGTCGAACTCGTCGGCTACGACCGCTCGCACGAGTCGCCCTCCATCACCACTTTCCTCTTCGGCGCGTCGCTCGACCGCCGCTGGCGCAGCCTCTTCGGCTGAGCGACGTGGTGTTATACTCGCGCCGGAGTTTAACCGCCATGACGCAACACAAAGTTTCCACCGTGCCGGAGTTGCTCATCTCACGCGACCCCGAAGTGATGAGCGGCACGCCTGTCTTCGCCGGCACACGCGTCCCCGTGCAAGCACTGTTCGACCACCTCGCCGACGAGCAGGCGCTCACAGAATTCGCGCAGGGCTTTCCGCGCGTCGGCGTGCAAGGCGCGCGCGCACTGTTGCAGCGCATTGCGGAGTTGATCGAGGCCGGCGAGTTGCAGGTCTGAGAGTGTTCGTGGACGAGTGCGTCAACAAGCGTTTGATGCGCCACCTGACCGGACACACCTTCATTCACATTCTCGACACGACCTTGCGCAGCACCGAGAACGGTGCGTTGCTGCGCGCCATCGCACCCGACTACGACGCGTTCCTCACGCGCGACCAGAACATCAAATTTCAACAGAACCTGAAGCAATACCCGCTCGCGTTCGTCGTATTGCGCGCGCGCTCCAACAAGCTCGAAGACCTGTTGCCGCTCGTGCCGGCGCTTCGTGTCGCGCTGGATCACCTCGCGGCCACCGGCATCAATCCGGGCGACTTACACGAGATCACGCCGTAGTAACTTAATATACCGGGCGGGCGCGTAGCTGTAACCCGGTCGCCGCCCGCCGCTGGTCGCGCCTACGTCGGAATGACGTTTCATTAAGGGCGCAACGCCCTTGCCTTCGCCTCAGCCGGCGCGATGACCTTCTCGCAGAGTTCCGCGATCAGCTTGTCGCTGCTCTCATAAACGTGCGCCGCCAACACCCACGGGTAACGCTTGAAGTGCTCAAACATCCCGTACTCCTGCTGCGCCGCTTGGATCAACGGCTGCACCGGCACGGACGGGAAGTTCGGCACGATTGTTTTTAGCTCCTGCGGGATACTCTTGGCATCTGTGATGTCAGCAATAATAAATTGGGCATAGTCCCTGTCAGGTCGCGTGTCACCGGCCGGTCGAAGTCGAACATGATCGGCAGATAATCCTGCCGCCGCAACTCCTCGCGCACCGCATCCAGAATCGCCTTCCGCTCTGCGAGAATTTGCAGTTGCGCCTGATCGGCCATTTCAGCACCACCTGATGAGAAGATGTTTGCGCAGCGGCACTACGTTGCGACGCTCAGTCGCGCTCTGTCCCCGCAGGGGACAAATACAATAGCCGTGGGCAACGCCCACGGGACGACGTGAGGTTAGCACGCCGACCCTGAAAGGGTCGCATCTACCACGCTAATGCGAGCCTTTCAGGGTCGGCTCATGGGGTGGCGCTGTGCCGGGGGCGGCGCGCTGACGCACTTGCCCCCGGCTATTACATGTATCCCCAGCGGGGATACTGCGGCTCGCGGTTGGACAACACATATTTGGCTTATACTGCGGGTGAACGGTCGAGTCGGAGTAGCAGATGCACGAAGCCTTGACGAGTGTTGCAGAGGTCACGCCCGCGTGGTTGACGGGCGTGCTGGGGCGCGCGGGCGCGTTGGCGGCGGGCGAGGTGCGCGGCGTGGAGGTGACGTTGGCGCGGAAGCTGGTTGTATCGAGCGTCGCGCGGCTGAGTGTCACGTACACGGAGGACGCGAGGGGTGATGCGCCGCGGCAGTTGTTCCTGAAGCTGACGACGCCGGAGGTGGGGGCGCATTTTAGTCGGCGGGAGGTGGAGTTTTATCAGAGGGCCGCGCCGCTCGCGCCGGAGTTGCCGTTGCTGCGTTGCTACGACGCGGCGTTTGCCGAAGAGAGCGGGCACGCGCACCTGTTGTTTGAAGACGTGACGGAGACGCACACGCAGCCGCCCGCGCCACTGCCGCCGCGGGAGGACGAGTGTGCGGCGGTGGTCGAGTGTCTCGCGGAGTTGCACGCGCGTTGGTGGGATGACCCGCGCTTGGGCGTCGAGGTTGGTCGTTTGACGACTGAGGCCGAGTTCGCGGAGTTGCAGCGGCTGATCGCAGAACACCTCGCGGGCTTCTGCGACTTCCTCGGCGACCGGCTCACGCCCGCGCGGCGCGCGCGTTACGAACAGGTGCTCGCCGGTTCGATGCACCCCTGGCGGCGTATGCTCACGCGCGCGGGGCTGACGCTGACGCACGGCGACGCGCACTGGTGGAACTTTCTCTACCCGCGCACGCCGGGGCAAGGGCGCGTGCTCGTCTTCGACTGGCACTTGTGGCACGTGGACGCGCCCTTGAAAGACCTCGCCTACATGATCGCGCTCAACTGGTTTCCCGAACGGCGCGCGCGCCTGGAAGAGCCGCTGCTGCGTCGCTACCACGCACACCTCTGCGCGCGCGGCGTCGCCGGTTACAGTTGGGACGACTGCTGGCGCGATTACCGCCGGCAGGTGTTGCGCGAACTGTTCGTCCCCGTGTGGCAGTGGTCGAGCGGCCTCGCGCCGACGCACTGGTGGGCGAACCTGGACAACATCTGGCGCGCGTTCGACGACCTGCGCTGCGCGGAACTGCTAGACTGAGGCCGAATCTCCGGCTAAAGCGGGCGCTGCGTCTGAATGGAAAAGGGGAAGAGGCTTGCGGGCCTCTTCCCCTCTCCGTCTCTTGCGCTTTGTCGTTTGCGCGTTACGCCGTCGCCGGCCCGGTGATGGGCGGGAGGATCGGCTTGAGCGGGTTGGCGGCCGGCTCCTTGAGTTGCGGGCGCGGCTCGTCGTCCTTGGACGCGGGCGGCTGATCTTCGTCCAAGGGCAGCCCGGCGACGATGCGGCGAATCTGGACGCTGTCCAGCGTCTCGCGTTCGAGCAGCGTCTCGGAGAGGCGGATCATCGTCTCGCGGTTCTCGGTGATGATCGTGCGCGCGCGGTCGTACTGCTCGGAGACGATCTTCTTGACCTCCTGGTCGATCTTGATCGCCGTGTCCTCAGAGAAGTCGCGGTGCTGCGCGATCTCGCGCCCCAGGAAAATCTGCTCCTCCTTCTTGCCGAAGGTGAGCGGCCCCAAGTCCGACATGCCGTACTCGCAGACCATCGCGCGCGCCAACTCCGTCGCCCGCTCGATGTCGTTCGACGCGCCCGTGGTGATGCTGCCGAGGAACTCGTGCTCGGCGATGCGCCCGCCCATCAGGATGGCGATCTGGCCCAAGAGGTACTCCTTCGAGTAGTTGTGCCGGTCGCCTTCGGGCAACTGCTGCGTGACGCCCAGGGCCATGCCGCGCGGGATGATCGTGACCTTGTGGACGGGGTCGGCGTTCGGCACTTTGAGACCGACGAGCGTGTGCCCCGCCTCGTGGTACGCGGTGACGCGCTTCTCCTCGTTGGTAATGACCATGCTCTTGCGCTCCGCGCCCATGAGCACCTTGTCTTTGGCCAACTCGAAGTCGGTCATCATCACGATCTTCTTGTTGTAGCGCGCCGCGTTCAAGGCCGCCTCGTTAACGAGGTTCGCCAGGTCAGCGCCCGTGAAGCCCGGCGTGCCGCGCGCGATCACCTGAATGTCCACGTCCTCGCCCAGCGGAATCTTGCGCGTGTGCACCTTCAGGATGCCTTCGCGCCCGCGCACGTCTGGGCGCGAGACGACGACGCGCCGATCAAAACGACCGGGGCGCAGCAAGGCCGGGTCGAGCACGTCCGGGCGGTTCGTCGAGGCCATCAGGATGACGCCGTCGTTCGACTCGAAGCCGTCCATCTCGACGAGCAACTGGTTCAAGGTCTGCTCGCGCTCGTCGTGCCCGCCGCCTAAGCCCGCGCCGCGATGACGACCGACCGCGTCGATCTCGTCAATGAAGATGATGCACGGCGCGTTCTTCTTGCCCTGCTCGAACAGGTCGCGGACGCGACTTGCGCCCACGCCCACGAACATCTCGACGAAGTCCGAACCCGAAATCGAGAAGAACGGCACGTTCGCCTCGCCCGCGACGGCACGCGCCAAGAGCGTCTTGCCCGTGCCGGGCGGGCCCATCATGAGCACGCCTTTGGGGATGCGGCCGCCGAGTTTCTGGAACTTCTGCGGCTCCTTGAGGAACTCGATGATCTCCTGCAACTCCTCCTTGGCTTCCTCGACGCCGGCCACGTCCTTGAACGTCACGCGCTTCTGCTGGTTGTTCAAAAGCTTCGCGCGCGACTTGCCGAAACTGAGCGCCTTGTTGCCGCCCGCCTGCATCTGCCGCATCATGAAGACCCAGAAGCCGACCAGCAGGAGCAGAGGGGCCCACCACGCGAGGAACGACCAGAGGATGCTGTTGCCGCTCGACAGGTCTTCGACCTTGTCCACCCGCGGCTTGTTGGTGTTCGGGTCGTTCGACGTGGCCAGTTCCATCAGCTTGGACTGGAACATCGGGTTCGACAGCTCGGCCTTGTACTGGGTGCCGTTCTTGGCGACCGCCGTGGCCTCGTTCTGCTTGATCGTGAGCTTGGCGATCTCGCCCTTCTGAATCTTGTCGCTGAGCGTGCTCACGTCCACGGCCGCGGGGCTGCCGCCCTGGCTGTTGGCGAAGGCCTTGTAGAGCAGCACCGCGCCGAGCAGGATCAGCACCCAGAAGATGATCTGTCTGACTGTGGAACTCAAAATCTTTTCGCCTCCGCCACCGATGATAACCCAGATCGGCGGTCTTTGTCGCTCCCAAACCCTGTAAGGGTTCGCGCCGGGCCGCGGAGCGCCTTAAACCGTGCGCCCGGCGGCTTTTAAGAGCAAGCCTTAAGATGCCTGCGCGCGGCCGAGCGTTGCGCCCGCGCCGCGTGCGCGCGCCACGCCAAGTGAAAAACCGCCCGGTCATACGCGGGCGGCTCCGACCCGGTTTCATCTTAAACTTCCGCCCCGGCTCTTTTCAACCATTCCGCCCGGCGACCGTCGGGTGAAAGACCAGCAGCCCGCGCCGCCGCTCGACGCGCGCGCCGCCCGGCAACTCCGCTACGCGCCCGCCCTGCGTCCCCGCGAGCAGGCGCTCGACGCCTTCGACGTGCGCCAGCGTCAGCCGCCGCAGGTCGCCCCGCCCCGCCCGCAGCCAACGCCGCAACGCGCGCCGCCGCACCGCCGGCTCGGCCGCCGAGAGCACGGCGACGCGCAGAGGGCCGGCGCGCGCGGCTTCTTCGGCCGCGCCGGGCGGACGTGCGTCCGCGGCGACTAGCAGACGCGCGGCGGCGGCTTCGAGGGCGGCGTTGTCGGCGCGGAGCAGCTCGGCCGCGCGCGCGAGCGCCGCGACGGCGCGCGGGTTCAGCGTCTCAAAGAGCGGCACGAGCCGGCGGCGCACGCGCACGCGCGCGAACCGCTCGTCCTCGTTGTGCGCGTCCACGCGCGGCACGACGCCCGCCGCGCGGCAATAATCTTCCGTGTCCGCCCGCCGCGCCCAACGCAACAGCGGCCGCGCCAGCAATACGCACGCCCCGTCGTTCACACCCTCGGCCGCGCCCATCTGTTCAAGCAACGGGCGCACGGCGCGCATCCCGGCGAGACCGTCCGCGCCGCTGCCGCGCGCGAGCGCGAGCAGGACGGTCTCCGCCTGATCGTCGGCGGTGTGCGCGGTCAGCAACGTGCGCGCGCCCGCGGCGGCCGCGGCCCGCGCGAGGAACTCGTAACGCGCGCGCCGCGCCGCCTGCTCAAGATTGTCGCGCGTCGCCTCGGAGAGCGCGCCGACCGCGGCGCACCCGCACACGTACTCGTACCCGCGCGCGCGCGCCAACGCCGCGACCCACTCGGCGTCGGCCCGGCTCGCCGCGCCGCGCAGACCGTGCTCGAAGTGCGCGACCGTCAACGTGACGGCGAGCCGCCGCGCCCGGCTCAGTTCGTCGCACGCCAGCAGCAGCGCCGTCGAGTCCGCGCCGCCGGAGACGGCCACGACGACGCGCGCCGCCGTCAGCGGCAGCTCAAGCCGCCGCCACTCCGCCAGCAAGCGGCGGGCGAACGGGCTGAGCGAGTCTGTGCGCGTCTCTCCCGGCATGACCCGCGCATTATCGCCCAGCGGCGCGCGCCAAGCTAAACCCTTTTGCGGGCCGCGAAGGAACGCAAAGAGATTGAGTTTTCGCGTTGTGATACGATGCGCCCACGTTGACGATTGGAGCATGACGATGCAGGCGGACGAAGAGGCAAGGCAGCCGGCGTGGGGCGAGGAGGACTCGCAGGCGTTTATTGATTACGGCCGCTACTTCGTGCCGGAGCGCGAGGAGCAGTTGGCGATCATCTGCGAGTTGTGCGCGCCGGGCGCTGACGCTGTGCGCGTGTTGGAGCTGTGCTGCGGCGAGGGGCTGTTGGCGGCGGCGCTGCTCGCGCGCTACCCCGAAGCGAGCGTCCACGCGCTCGACGGCTCGCCGGAGATGTTGCGCGCGGCGCGTGCGCGACTCGCGGCTTACGGCGCGCGTTTCGTCGCCGCGCAGTTCGACCTGGCCGCGCGCGACTGGCGCACGCAGACGCAGGCCTTCACGGCCGTCGTCTCTTCGCTCGCCATACACCATCTGGACGGCGCGCAGAAGCAGGAGTTGTTCCGCGACGTGTTCGCCTTGCTCGCGCCGGGCGGCGTCTTCGTGGTGGCGGACGTGATCGAGCCGGCGGACGCGCGGGGCCTGGCGGTGGCGGCGCGCGCGTGGGACGACGCCGTGCGCCGCCGCGCGTTGGAGTTGGACGGGACGACCGCGGCGTTCGACTTCTTCGAGCGCGACGGCTGGAACCTCTACCGCCACCCCGATCCGTTGGACAAGCCCTCGCGCCTCTTCGATCAACTGCGCTGGCTCGCCGCCGTCGGCTTCGCCGCCGTGGACGTGAATTGGCTCAAGGCCGGGCACGCCGTCTTCAGCGGCCGCAAGCCGGACTGAGCGGCGCGCGGGTTTCGTGTTACAGAGTGACTTGCGGTTGAGTGTGGCGAACGGCCGGTCTCACACAGAGGACACAGAGGAAAGCCACAGAGGCCACAGAGGGTTGCTCCTCTCTGTGGCCTCTGTGTTACCTCTGTGTCCTCTGTGTTATCTGATCGAGCGCTACACTCAACCGCAGACCCTTTAAGGCACGTTGGGCCGTTCGAGCGGCGCTTCCTTGTCGTCCACGAAGACGCTGAGGACGGTGAAGTTCGAGGGGATGCCGGTGGCGAACGCGTGGTTTGTCAGCAGCAGCGCGCCGTGCTTGTCGAAGGCGGCGTTGGCCGGCGAGTCGTAGGGGAAGATGGGGCTGCCCGGCGCGTTGCCGAGCCGCGCCGCCTGCGTCCCGTCCGGGCGCAGGATCGAGACGCCCGAGTTGAACGGCGCGGCCAGGACGACGTAGAGCAGGCCCGAGCGCCCGAAGGCGATGCCGTCCGGCGCGTCGCCGTTGTACTGGTAGAAGACTTGCAGGTCGCCCGCCTGCGGCGAGTTCACAAGCGGCAGCGTGTAGATTTTCCCGCCGAGGAAGTTGCCCATCGGGCCGACGCCTTCGGCCGTGACGGCGAAGAAGACGCGCGTGCCGTCGGGGCTGAGGCGCAGGCCGTTCGCGCCGAACGGCGTGTCGAGCGCCGCGGACTGGAACCAGATTTGGGGCTGCCCGCCGCCGGCCGGGATGCGCCAGATGGTCGCCTGGAACGAGTCGGTCTCGTAGAGGTTGCCGGCCGCGTCGAACGCGATGTCGTTCGGCAGCGGCGGCAGGTCGAGGAACGTGGGCGAGCAGGGCGTGTTGGCGGGCGCGCTGGCGCAGGTCGGCAGGTTCGGCAGCGGGGCGGCGTAAGTCTCCTGCGCGCCGCTGCCGGTGTCGAGCCGGACGATGCCGAGCTGTATGTTGACGACGTAGAGGCGGCCCGCGCCGTCCATCGCCATGCAGGAGTTAGCGTGATCGAACGCCAGGTTCTCACCCTGGATGGCGTACTCGCGCACGGTCTCGCCGGTGCGCGTGTCGTAGGCGAAGACTTTCGAGGGCGGCTCGCCGGCCGTGCCGAAGCGCGCGGGGCCGGAGACGTAAGCGCGGTTGCCGTTGACGACGATGCCTTCGGGGTAGCCGGGCGGGTTCGGGACGGTGGCGAGCACCTGCACGTCGCCGAAGGCGCGACCGTCGTTCGGCCCCTGGGCCAGCGCGGGACTGTAAGCGGCGCAGCAGGCGAGGGCGAGTAACAAGGCGGCGATGACGCGGGCGGGGCGTTGCGGCTTAAGGCTGGGCTTCATCGGTGCGACTCCTTTTCTCAAAGAGGGTTGGACGGGTAAAGAGTTGGCCGCTGTTCACCGGGTGGCGGCGCGCTAAAGCGAAGTCGGTCTCACCCTGTAACGCGTAAGCCGGCGCGGACAGGGATCAATGAACCTGCGCCGGGGCGCAAATTTTTCCGCGCGTCTCTGTCCGCGCGCCGACGCTAACTTGTAAAGATGACGACGCGGGTGGGTGATTACCAGCCGGCGGATTTTCTTTTGCGCCAGGCGGGGCCGGCGCGGGCGGCGGGTTAACTGACCCCGGTCGCGGCTCAGGCGACGATCATTGTGCCCGTGCCTTCGTCGGTGAAGACTTCGGAGAGGAGCGCGTTGCGGGCGCTGCCCTTGATGATGTGGGCGCTGCGGACGCCGCGCCGGAGCAGCGCCGTGATGCTTTGCAGCTTCGGGATCATGCCGCCCGTGGCGACGCCCTCGCGCACCAGCGCCTCGGCCTCGGCGACCGTCAGGCGCGAGAGCTTGCTCTCCGGGTCGCCCGCGCGCAGGTAGATGCCGTCCACGTCCGAGAGCAGGATCAGCTTCTCGGCTTGCAGGCGGACGGCGATCTCGGCGGCGATGGTGTCGGCGTTGATGTTGAAGACGCGCCCCTCCGCGTCCGCGCCGAGCGAGGAGACGACCGGCAGGTAGTCGTGATCGAGCAGGACGCGCAGCAGGCGGTCGTCGATCTCGATGATGTCGCCGACGTGGCCGAAGTCCACCTGCTCGCGCGCGCCCGTCTCGCGGTTGACGATCTCTTTGGGCGGGCGGCGCTCGGCGTGGACGATCTGGCCGTCCACGCCCGAGAGGCCGACGGCGTGGACGCCGCGGTTGCGCAGGGCGGCGAGGATGTCTGTGTTGATCTTGCCGGCGAAGACCATCTTCGCCATGTCGAGCGTCGCGTCGTCGGTCACGCGCCGGCCGTCAATGATCGTCTGCGCGACGCCCAACTGCGCGGCCAGTTCCGTCAACTGCTTGCCCCCGCCGTGCACGACGCACACGCGGATGCCGACCTGCTCCAACAGCGCCAACTCTTCCGCCAGCGACGCCAGCACGTCCCGATGCTCCGTCACCTTGCCCGACAGCTTGACGACGAAGGTCTTGCCCTTGAACCGCTGGATGTACGGCAGCGCCTCGCGCAGCAGATCGAGTCGCGGCTGGCTCATCGTAAGACTCCTATTGCGGATTGCGGATTGCGGATTGACAGACGAGCGACGACACCGACGCGCGCCTGTCTTCATTATTCCGCAATCCGCAATCCGCAATCCGCAATCAAGTGCGCCAGCACTGCCTTTTGCACGTGCAGGCGGTTCTCGGCTTCGGCGATGACGACGGAGCGCGGGCCGTCAATGACGGCGTCGGCGACGATGACGTTGCGGCGGACGGGCAGGCAGTGCATGAAGAGGGCGTCGCTGGTGCGCGCCATCTTCGGCTCGTCCACGATCCAGTCGGCGCGGTAACGCGCGCGTTCTTCTATGTCGTCGGCGGCCGCGCCGTAGAACATCTTGCTGCCCCAGCTCTTCGCGTAGACGACCTCCGCGCCGTCGAAGGCCGCGTCCACGTCGTCGGTCACGCGCACGGTCGCGCCCGCGTCGAAGGCGTGGCGGTTGGTCTGGCGGATCAAGTCCTCGTCCAACTCGTAGCCGGGCGGGTGCGCGATGGTCAGGTCGTGACCCATCTGCGCGGCGGCGAGCGCGAAGCTGTTCGGCACGGCCATCGGCAGAGGCTTCGGATGCCACGCCCACGTCAGCAGCACGCGCCGCCGCGCCGCGCCGAGCTTTTCTCGGATCGTGAGCATGTCGGCGAGCGCCTGACACGGGTGGTGCATGGCGGATTCGAGGTTGACGACGGGCACTTCGCTGTGGCGCGCGAACGCGGCGAGCACCGGGTCGGTGCGCTCCTCTTTCCAGTCCTTCAACGCGGCGAACGTGCGGACGCCGATGGCGGCGCAGTAGCGCCCCAGCACGCGCACGAACTCGCGCACGTGCTCGGTCTTGTCGCCGTCCATCACCACGCCGTCGCGGTGCTCCAGCGTCCAACTCGTCCCGCCCGGCTCCAGCACGACGGCGTTGCCGCCGAGTTCGTAGACGCCGACCTGCATCGAGGCGCGCGTGCGTAAGCTGGGGTTGAAGAAGACGAGCGCGACCGAGCGGCCCGCGAGCGCACGCGACTCGTCCGCGCCGGCCTTGAAGCGCGCCGCCGCGGCGAGCAAGCCTTCAAGCTCGTCGCGCGACCAGTCGGCGGTGTTCAGGAAGTGTGTCGGCATCGGCTCCCGTCAATGCTCCGCGGTCAGGTCTTTCGTCATCCGCACGCAAGCGATCTCGACGCCGCCCGCCAGCCGGTGCTTCGTCAAGCCCTCACGCTCGTAACCCGCGCGCTCGTAAAACGGCACGGCGTTGAGCGAGGCGTTCAGGTGCAGCGCGCTTAAACAAAGCTCGCGCGCACGCGCTTCGAGTTGGCGCAGGAGACGCAGCCCGATGCCGCGCCGCGCCGCTTCGGGGCTGACATAGACCGCTTCGACCTCGGCGCTCGTCTGGTTCAACACGCCGAAGCCGACGAGCGCGTCGTCATCTTCCGCGACATAGAACTCACTCGCGCGGATGGCCGCGACGTAATGATCGGGCCGGCGCGGCCCGGCCCACGCCTCAATCTCGGCCGGCGTGTAGTGATACGCGCAGAGCCGCCTGATGGCCCCGACGTGTACGCGCCCGATGGCCTCCGTGTCTTCCGGTCTGGCCTTGCGGATCGTCAGCATGTGCGCCCTAAACGGAAGCGGTCAAATACTCGCCAGCACTGCCGTCAACGCCGTCACGAACAACTCGATCTCTTCGCGCTGGAGGCAGAGCGGCGGCAGCAGGCGCAGGACGCGCGGGTCGCTCGACGTGCCCGTAATGATCTTGCGTTCGAGCAGCGCCTTGTGGACGCGCGCGGCGATCTCATCTTTGAACTCGACGCCGAGCAGCAGGCCGCGCCCGCGTAAACGCGCGACCCGCGGCACGGCGCGCAGAGCCGCGCGCAACTGCGCCTCGGCGGCGCGTGCGTTAGCGAGCATGTCGTCGCGCTCGACGGCTTCGAGCGTGGCGCGCACGGCCGCCATCGCCAACATGCCGCCGCCGAAGGTCGTGCCGAGGTCGTTCTCCCTGATCGCCGCGGCCACCGCGTCGGTCGTCAGGCACGCGCCGACGGGCACGCCGCTGCCCAAGGCCTTCGCCAGCGTCAACACGTCGGGCACGACGCCGGCCGCCGCCTCGCTGCCCGCGAAGAACCACGCGCCCGTGCGCCCGACGCCCGTCTGCACCTCGTCGAAGATCAAGAGCACACCGCGCTCGTCGCACAGCGCACGCAGATGTTGGAAGAACTCCGGCGTCGCCTCGGTCACGCCCGCCATTGATTGAATCGGCTCAAGCATGACGGCGGCGACCGTCTCGTCCGCGAGCGCCGCGACCGACTCCACGTCGCCGAACTCGGCGCACAGGTGGCCGGGCACGTTGGGCTTGCCCAACTCACGATACTTGCCGAGGAACGTCGCGCTGATCGCGTCGGCGGTGCGCCCGTGGAAGCCGCCGGTGAACGTGATGACGTTCGCGCGCCCCGTCTTCATGCGCGCCAGCCGCATCGCGTTCTCGTTCGCCTCCGTGCCGGAGTTGCAGAAGAAAGCCTTCGCGAGCGGCGCGGGCGCGCGCCCGACTAATAACTCAGCGGCGTCAGCACGCACGTCCGAGTAGACGAGGTTCGAGTAGAACAGCAGCCGCTCGGACTGCTCCTTCAGCGCGGCGACGACGTGCGGGTGGCAATGCCCCGTCGCGCAGACCGCGTGCCCGCCGTAGAGATCGAGGTAGCGCTCGCCGCCTTCCGCTTCGACCCACGCGCCCGCGCCGCGCACCGCCACGAGCGGCATCTTCTTGTAGGTGGCGAGTTGAAACTGCTCCTCGCGCGCGATGGTGTCGGTCAAAGCTGTGGCCGTGTTCGTCATTCTGCCCCTGTTCATGCTAACTGCCTTCGCGTTCCTTCGCGGCCCCTCCTCGCGGCCTTTGCGGTTAAGTCCGAAACCTTTAACCGCAAAGGGCGCGAAGAGGAGCCGCGAAGGACGCAAAGGGCTTGAGAGGTGACATCCGTGCCGGCGGCGTCGCTCACGGGTTGCTCCCCGACAACTTGAGACCAGTCGTCTCGTCGAGGCCGAACATCAGGTTCATGTTCTGGACGGCTTGGCCGGCCGCGCCTTTGACGAGGTTGTCAATCGCCGAGAAGACGACGAGCTGGCGGCCGCGCGCGGCGAAGCCGAGGTCGCAGAAGTTCGTCGTCTTGACCCAGTTGATGTCGGGCGAGCCGGCGACGAGGCGTATGAAGAACGCGCCGCGGTAGAAGTCCGCGTAGAGCGCACGCGCCGCGTCGGCCGTCAGCGCGTCCTTCGTCTCGCAGTAGATCGAGGCGAAGATGCCGCGCGCGACGGGCAGCGAGTGTGTCATGAAGATCAACTCGCTCGTCCAGTCGCCGACGCGCCGCAACTCCTGTTCGATCTCCGGCACGTGCTGGTGCGTGAACGGCTTGTAGGCGTAGAACGAATTGCTGCGCTGCGGGTGGTGCGTGTTGGCGGCGGGCTTCGCGCCGGAGCCGGACGAGCCGGTCTTGGCGTCCACGACGACGCGCCCCGCGAGTTGCCCCGCGGCGACGAGCGGCGCGAGACCCAGCAGTGTCGCCGTCGCGAAGCAGCCGGGGTTGCTGACGAGCCGCGCGCGGCTGATCGCTGCGCGGTTCGTCTCCGTCAAGCCGTAGACGAACTCGCGCTGCAACTCCGCGGCCGTGTGCTCGCGCCCGTAGTGCTGCAAGAACTCCTGCGGATCGTTCAGCCGAAAATCGCCGGACAGATCAATCGCTTTAACGGTCGCGGGCAACTGCGGCGCGAGCGCGAGCGCCTGCCCGTGCGGCAGCGCGAAGAAGACGCAGTCGAGATCGCCCAACGCCGACAAGTCGGCCGGCGCGGACTCGAAACGCAGGTCGGTCAAACCGTACAGGTTGCGATGCACGTCCGCGACCGCCTTGCCCGCGTGTTCGTTCGCCGTCACCCGCGCGACCTCCGCGTGCGGGTGCGCCAGCAGCAGGCGCAACAACTCCGCCCCGCCGTAACCCGACCCGCCGAAGATGGCCACTTTGAGTTTCATGTTCAAGGTTCAACGTTCAAGGCTCAAGGCGCGTGGTTCAAGATTGCTGACAAGCTTCCAGACTAACTTTGAACCTTGAACTTTGAACCTTGAGCTTAACTATGTCGAACAGCCGCGCGCCGTCGCGCCGTGCGTTGCCGGCGGCGACGCCAAACTGCTGCTCGATGTAGTCCTCGCCCATCTGCGCGTCCGTCACCGAGCCGGCGACCAAGTCTACGGCCAGCCCGCGCCGCGCGAACCACTCGATGCCGCCCCACGCGCCCACGTAGTCCGACGCGCAGTAGACGAGCGCCGCCGTCGCCGCGCGCAACTCTTCGTCGTCGAACACAGACTCGACCGAGTAGCCGCCGAGGATGCCGTCGCCCAACTCGATCACAATCAAGTCGGGCGCGCACTCGTTGAGGCGCGCGATGATTGCTTTGGCGACCGGCGCGAGGTCGCCCGCGCCGACCGTCGAAGGCAGACCGCAGTCGAGGAAGCTGGCGGTGGCCGACGCGCCGTGGTCGGCCATGTTCAGAGTGTCGCGCAGGCAGGCGACGCCGGAGAGCTTGCCCGCCGCGACGCGCCAGCCCGCGCGCGTCGCCTGCTTGATCAGTTCGGTCGCGGCGTAGGTCTTGCCGCTGTTCATGCACGCGCCCGCGACGAGCACGAGCGGCGCGCACGCGCCCAAGTTCGCGCGCAAGGGCAGCGCCGCGTCGGCGATGTTGCGCACGCGCCCCGCCTCGTCCGCGACGAGGCCGACGACCCGGACGCGGATCGCGTCGCTCAAGGAAGAATGATGCCCCGTGCAGCGCCCGATGACGCCGCCCATGTTGAGCAGGTGCAACTCGTCGCCCGCCTTGATTGCGTCCGGCACGTCGCCGACGAAACCTTTGAGCGCGCGCCGGCTGCCGAGCACGCCGACGAGCACGTCGCCGGGGTTGATCTTGGCGAGCCGGCCCGTGGGCAGCTCAAGCTGGTTGTAGGTCGCGCTGTCGGTGAGCGCGCGCACGACGACCACGTCGCCCGCGCGCGGCGCGGCGGCCGCGCCGACGACCGCCAGCGTCTTCGGCAGCGCGAGCGGCGAAGTCGCCGACCCGATCTTGTCCGCCTCAACCACCGCGAGCGCCGCGCCGGCCGCGTCTGCAAAGTTCGTCATCGTCTGCTGCCCTCTGGATCAAACTGCTCTCAAATTTGACCCTCGCAACCACTCAGTCTTGCCGCTCAAGCTGGGCGCGCGTGCGCAGGCGCAGCGCGTTGAGCTTGATGAAGCCCTCGGCGTCGCGCTGGTCGTACACGTCTTCAGCCTCGAAGGTCGCCAGCCGCTCGCTGTAGAGCGAGCGCGGCGCGCGCCGCCCCGCCACCGTGACGTTGCCGCGGTACAGCTTCAGACGCACCTCGCCGGTCACGTCCGCCTGCGTCGCGTCAATCGTCTGCCGCAGCAACTCCGACTCCGGCGCGAACCAGAAGCCGTAGTAGACCGCCTCGGCGAACTTGAGGCTGAGCGCGTCGCGCAGGCGCAGGACTTCGCGGTCGAGCGTCAGCGATTCGAGCGCGCGGTGCGCCGCGTGCAGGATCGTCACGCCCGGCGTCTCGTACACGCCGCGCGACTTCATGCCGACGAAACGGTTCTCCACCAGGTCAACACGCCCGACGCCGTGCGCGCCGCCCACGGCGTTCAACTCCGTCAACATCTCGACCGCGCCCAGCCGCGCGCCGTTCAACGTCACGGGCACGCCCCGCTCGAAGCCGACCACGATGTACTCGGCTTCGGCGCGCGCCGCCTCCGGCGCTTTCGTCAACTGGAAGATGTCCGCGGGCGGCTCGGCCCAGGGGTCTTCGAGGATGCCACCCTCGTAGGAGACGTGCATCAGGTTGCGGTCGGTCGAGTAGGGTTTCTCGGCCGTCGCCTTGACCGGGATGCCGTGCTGCTCGCAGTACGCGATCAGATCGCGGCGACCCTTGAACTCCCACTCGCGCCACGGCGCGACGACCTTGATGTCCGGCTGCAACGCGTAGTAGGTCAGCTCGAAGCGCACCTGATCGTTGCCCTTGCCGGTCGCGCCGTGCGCCACGGCGTCCGCGCCCTCGGCGCGCGCGATCTCGATCTGCCGCTTGGCGATGACCGGCCGCGCCAGACTCGTGCCCAACAGGTACACGCCCTCGTAGACCGCGTTCGCCTTCACCGCCGGCCAGACGTACTGCTCGACGAACTCCGCGCGCAGGTCTTCGACGTAGAGCTTCGACGCGCCCGTCGCGCGCGCCTTCTCTTCGAGACCCGCCAACTCCTCGCCCTGCCCCACGTCCGCGCAGTAGCACACCACCTCGCACCCGTAACGCTCCCTCAGCCAGTGCAGCATCACGGACGTGTCCAACCCGCCGGAGTACGCCAAAACTATCTTCTTGATCTGCGTCATCGGTCTCTTAAGCTATCCGAACAACTCCCAAATCTTCCTGATCGCGCCGCGCTGGGCCTTGCGCTCCGGCACGGCGATGAAGATCGTGTCCTCGCCGGCGAGCGTGCCGACCACTTCGGGCAGCGCCGCGCGGTCGATCTCGACGGCCACGGCCGAGGCCATGCCCGGCTCGCACCGCGCGACGACGAGCGCGTCGCCCGCCACGTCCAGGCTCAACAGCCCCCGCGCCGCCGCGCCGTCCGCCGCCCGCGGCACGGCGTAGCGCCCGTGCTGCTTGACGACGCCCAACTCCTCCAGGTCGCGCGACACGCTCGACTGCGTCGCCGCGAACCCCGCGCGCGTCAGGTACGCGACCAGCTCCGCCTGCGTGCTCACGGGCCGCGCGCGCACCAGTCTCAGAAGCTTCTGCTGCCGCTGCTCTTTGTCCATCACCCGTCACCTTATGCAGCCAGGTTTGCATAAGTGTTGCATAGATGCATAAAATAGCACGAATGTTGCATGGGGGCAAACGGCAAGCCAGGAGGCGAGGCGCGTTTTGAGCGAGACGAAGAATCTGTGGGGCGGGCGCTTTACGGGCGCGGCGGACGCGGGCTTCGCGGCCTTCAACCGCTCGTTCGGCTTCGACCGGCGGCTGTTCGCGGCGGACGTGCGCGCGAGCCGGGCGCACGCCGAAGGCCTGCGCGCGGCCGGCGTGCTGACCGACGAGGAGGCGCGCCGGGTTGACGAGGGCTTGCAATCGCTCGCCGCGCGCGCCGACGAGCCGGGCTTCTTCGACGCGCACGAGGCCGAGGACGTGCACTCGTTCATCGAGGCGCGGCTCGTCGAACTCGTCGGCGACGCGGGGCGCAAGCTGCACACGGGCCGGAGTCGCAACGATCAGGTGGCGACGGCGCTGCGGCTCTGGCTGCGCGCGGAGATCGATCAGCTCGGCGCGCGCGTGCGCGCCACGCAAGCGGCGCTGCTCGACGCGGCGGCGGCGCACGCCGCCGCGGTGCTGCCCGGCTACACGCACTTGCAGCGCGCGCAGCCCGTCCTGTGGGCGCACTGGTGTCTCGCCTACTTCGAGATGCTCGGGCGCGACCGCGCGCGGCTGGCGGACGCGCGGCGGCGCACCAACGTGCTCCCGCTCGGCGCGGCCGCGCTCGCCGGCACGAGCTACCCGGTTGATCGTGAAGCGGTGGCGCGCGCGCTTCAGTTCGATGGCGTGGCGCGCAACAGTCTGGACGCCGTCAGCGACCGCGACTTCTGCGTCGAGTTCGCCGCGGCCGCCGCGCTCGTCATGCTGCACCTGTCGCGCCTGGCCGAAGACCTGATCGTCTACGCCACGACCGAGTTCGGCTTCGTCGAACTGGGCGACGCCGTCGCCACCGGCTCAAGCCTGATGCCGCAGAAGAAGAACCCGGACGCGTTGGAGCTGGTGCGCGGCAAGGCGGGGCGCGTCTTCGGCCACACGCTCGGCCTGCTGACGACGCTGAAGGGCTTGCCGCTCGCTTACAACAAGGACATGCAGGAGGACAAGGAGGCGGTCTTCGATACGGCGGACACCGTCGGCGCGGCGCTCGACGTGACGACGACCGTGCTCCGCAACGTGCGCGTGCGCGAGGACGTGACGCGCGCCGCCGCCGCGCGCGGCTACATGAACGCGACCGAGCTGGCCGACTACCTCGCGCGCAAGGGTCTCCCGTTCCGCGCCGCGCACGAGCTGACGGGCCGCATCGTGCTCCACGCCGTCGGGCGCGGCGTCGAGCTGCACGAGTTGACGCTCGCGGAGTTGCGCGCGCTCGCGCCGCAGGTCGAGGAGGACGTGTACGCGGCGCTGGCGCTCGACGCGACGCTCGCCACCAAGGCGCAGACCGGCGGCACAGCGCCCGCGCGCGTCGCCGAAGCCCTCGCCGCCGCGCGCGCCGCCTTGGCCGACGGCTGACGCGTGCGCGCCGCCCGCGCAGCAGCCCCGTCGTGAACGTAAAGAGCGAGGGCCGCCGCATCCCGTTGAAGGATGCGGCGGCCCTCTGTCATACGGGCGTGCGGGTGCGCGCCGTCACTCGCGCCGGATGCGCGTGTCCAGCGGCTCGGCGGCGCTCGAAGGCGGCGCGTCCGGGTCGCCGACCGCCGCGCCGCCGACGCCGTGCGCCGCCGCCTCGTGCAGCGTGTGCGCGCCGTGCGACATGACGCTGTGCTTACGCGCGTAGAGGAAGTAGATCAGCAGGCCCGCGCCCAGCCAGATGATCAGCCGGTACCAGTTCTCCGCCGGGAGCGAGAACATCAGCAGCAGGCAGGTGGCGATGCCGAGGATCGGGATGAGCGGCACGAGCGGCGCGCGGAACGGGCGCGCCGCGTTCGGGTTCGTCCTCCGCATGACGATCACCGCGCCGCAGACGATGACGAAGGCGAAGAGCGTCCCGATGCTCGTCATCTCCGCCAGGATCGAGAGCGGGATGAACCCGGCCATCGCGGCCACGAAGATGCCCGTCAGGATGGTGGACTTCCAGGGCGTGCGGAACTTCGGGTGGATGTCGCCGAAGAAGCCCTTCGGCACCATCCCGTCGCGGGCCAGGGCCAGCATCACGCGCGGCTGGCTGAGCATCATCACGAGCAGCACCGAGGTGATGCCCGTCATCGCGCCCGCGGCCACGAGGTACTGCATCCAGGTCAGCCCCTCGCGCTTGAAGGCGTCCACGACCGGCGCGTCAATGTTGATCTGCTTGTAGGGCACCATGCCCGTGAGCACCGCCGAGACGGCGATGTAGAGGATGGTGCAGATGATGAGCGACGCGATGATGCCGGTGGGCACGTCCTTCGCGGGGTTCTTCGCCTCCTCCGAGTGGACGGAGACCGAGTCGAAGCCGATGTAGGCGAAGAAGATGATGGCCGCGCCCGCGAACATGCCGAGCGGCTCGCCGCCCGCGGCCGTCTTGCCCATGATCGTGTTGCCGAAGAAGCTGAGGCCCGTGTAGCCGTAGGGCGCGAACGGGTGCCAGTTCGTCGTGCCGTACTTCGTCAGCACGATGTAGCCGCCGATGCCGATCACCAGCAGCACGATGACGAGCTTGACGGCCACCATCAGGGCGTTGAAGCTGGCGCTCTCCTTGATGCCCTTGACGAGCACGACCGTCAGGACGAAGGTGATGAGCACGGCCGGCAGATCGAAGTATGCGCCCGTGCGGACGAAGCCCGTGGTGGGGCAGTTCGCGCCGACACTCAGGCAGTAGTTGTACGGCGCGGTGCTGAAGGCCTCCGGCACGTGGAAGCCGAAGAGCGGCGTGAACTCCTGGAAGTGGGCCGACCACCCGTGCGCGACCGTGGCCGAGCCGACGGCGTATTCGAGGATCAGGTCCCAGCCGATGATCCAGGCGAACAACTCGCCGAGCGTGGCGTAGGCGTAGGTGTAGGCCGAGCCGGCGACCGGCACCATCGAGGCGAACTCCGCGTAGCAGAGTGCGGCGAAGACGCAGGCGAGGCCCGCCAGCACGAACGAGAGCATGAGCGCCGGCCCCGTGCGGTCGTGGGCCGCGACGCCCGTCAGGATGAAGATGCCCGTGCCGATGATCGCGCCCACGCCGAGCGCCGTGAGCTGTCCGGGGCCGAGGACGCGCCGCAGGCGGTTCTCGCCCGCCTCCTCGGCGAGCAGCAGGCTCAGCGGCTTGGTTCTGAAGAGTGGACTAGCCATGTTTGACCTCCGCGAGTGATGGGAACCAGCTTCCTACGTTTGATAGCGTCACGCGGTCAAGCGCCGCGCGCGCCGCACGGAACGACGCGCCGCGCCCTCACGTCTCCGCGTCGCGCGCCTCGGGCGCGTCCATCGGCCGGCCGACCCGCCGCCAGACGAAGTAGACGGGCACGCCCGTCAGGATGATGATCAGTCCGGGCCACGTCGTCGCCGTCTGATAGATAAAGAGCACGAGCAGGATGACGGCCGCGCCGACGACGTAGAGCGCAGGCACGACGGGGTAGCCGAAGGCCTTGTAGGGGCGCTCGGCGTCGGGGCGCTTGCGGCGCAGCAGGAAGATGCCGATGATCGTCAGGATGTAGAAGATGAGCGCGGCCGAGATGACGTAGTCGAGCAGGTTGCCGTAGAGGTTGCCGTAGCCCGTGACTGCGCCCGTGGCGTCCAGTTTGACCGTGCGCGGCAGGACGAGCAGCGCGGCCCAGATGCCCTGTATGACCAGCCCCCAGGCGGGCACGTGGCGCTCGTTAAGCGCGCCCGCGGAGCGGAAGAACAGCCCGTCGCGCGCCATCGCCCAGTAAGCGCGCGCGCCCGCCAGGATCAGCCCGTTGTTGCAGCCGAAGGTCGAGATCATGATGGCGACCGCCATGATCGTCGCGCCCACGCCGGGGAAGATGACGTTGGCGGTCTCGGAGGCGACGCGATCACTCGGCGCGTTCTGGATGGCGGCGAAGGGCAGCGCCGTCAGGTAGGCGACGTTCGCCAGCAGGTAGAGACCGATGACGAGGAACGTGCCGAGCGCGAGCGAGAGCGGGATGTTGCGGCGCGGGTTCTTCACCTCGCCGGCCGTGAACGTGATGTTGTTCCACGCGTCGGCCGAGAAGAGCGAGTTGGTCTGCGCGACGCAGATGCCGACGAAGAGGCCGAAGGCAGTCGCGGCGGTCAGCCCCGCGCCCACGTCTTGCAGCGTGCCGCGGATCGTCCAGAAGTCGCTGAAGTTGCCCGCGCCCGCGCCGGAGCGCAGGCCGACGATGATGCCGAGCAGGATGAGCGCGACGAGCGCGCCCGTCTTCGCCACCGTGAAGACGTTCTGGACGAGCTTGCCGAGTTTCAGCCCGCGCGTGTTCATGAACGTCAGCAGCGCGATCAGCAGCAGCCCGACGAGTTGCGCCGTCGAGAGCGAGAGCGCGTAGCCGCCGAGGCGGACGGGCGCGACGAGGTAGTTCGTCTCCGAGACCCAGGGGACGAGCACGCCCGTGTAGCGCGCAAACCCGACGGCGACCGCCGCAATCGTGCCCGTCTGGATGACGAGGAAGAGCGTCCAGCCGTAGAGGAAGCCCCAGAGCGGCGAGAAGGCTTCGCGCAGGTAGACGTACTGCCCGCCCGCCTTCGGCATCATCGCCGCCAGCTCGCCGTAGGAGAGCGCCGCCATCAGCGTGAGCAGCCCCGTGACGACCCAGACGACCAGGAGCCAGCCGGGTGCGCCGACCTGGCGCGCGATGATCGAGGAGACGATGAAGATGCCGGAGCCGATCATCGAGCCGGCCACGATCATCGTCGAATCGAGCAGCCCTAAGCCCCTTATGAAGCCGGTGCGTTGATCCGCCTTTTCGTCGGCCGCCAAAGCCGCGTCCGCCATAGTCCTCTCCGGTACTCCTGCGTGCGGGTGAACGAACGTGTTGTGTTGCCGTCTGAATAATGCGAGTGCGTGAACGCACCCCGCGCCACCGCGCGTGCGTTGGGGAAAGCAACGCGGCCGGCCGTCAATCGGGTGCGTGCGCGCATTATACCGCTTTCACCCCGCCTGTCCACCAGAGATGCGCCGCAGCAGCGGCTTAAATCGCCCAAGCCTCCGTGCCCCCTCTGTGCCGTCTGTGCCTCGGTGGTGAATGAAGGTTCAACGGCACTCACCACCGCAGACACAGAGGGCACAGAGGGGGCACGGAGATAAAACGAAAATCAGGCCACCATGTTCGCCGCGTCCGCGCGACATAAAAATCACATCTCCGCCCTCGCGCCCTGTGGCATACTGCGCCAACCGGACACAGGACGACAGCGACAGGAGGACGCGGCATGAGCGCGACGCACGGGGGCGGCGAGATTCCGCGCCGGCAGTTGGGGCAGACGGGCGTCGAGGTGTCGGCGCTCGCCTTGGGCGGGCATCACCTCGGCCTCGTCAAGACGAAACGGGAAGCCGTCCGCATCGTCCACGAAGCCATCGCCGCCGGTCTCAACTTCATGGACAACGCCTGGGAGTACCACGAGGGCAAGAGCGAGGAGTGGATGGGCGCGGCGCTCAAGGGCCGCCGCCAGGAAGTCTTCCTCATGACCAAGGTCTGCACGCACGGGCGCAGCGGCAAGACCGCCTTGCGCCAACTCGAAGAGTCGCTGCGCCGCTTGCAGACCGACTACTTAGACCTCTGGCAGATACACGAGGTCGTCTACGACAACGACCCCGATCTGCACTTCGCGGCCGACGGCGTCGTCGAAGCCTTGGACGAGGCGCGCCGCGCCGGCAAGGTGCGCTTCGTCGGCTTCACGGGGCACAAAGACCCGGCCATACACCTGCGTATGCTCGCCGCGGCCGACGCGCGCGGCTTCCGCTTCGACACCGTGCAGATGCCCTTGAACGTCTTCGACGCCACCTACCGCAGCTTCGAGCAGCGCGTCCTACCGGAACTGAACCTGCGCGGCATCGCCCCGCTCGGCATGAAGTCCATGGGCGGCGAAGGGCAGCCCGTGCGCGCCCGCGTCGTGACGGCGGCCGAGGCCCTCGCCTACGCCATGAGCCTGCCCGTCGCCGCCACGGTCAGCGGCATGGACTCCCTCAAAATCCTGCGCCAGAACCTCCGCATCGCCCGCGGCTTCACCCCACTCCCCGCCGCCGCCATGCAACACTTGCGCGACCGCTGCGCCGCCGCCGCCGCCGACGGCCGCTTTGAACTCTACAAGACCTCCAAGAAGTTCGACGGCGACCCCGGCCGCAAACAACACAAATTCCCCACCGCCGACGAACTCGCGGCGTAAGCGGTGGCCGAGGCAGAACCGATGTGCTGTTCGTCTTGTTGCGACGCGGGCGGACGGCGCGTCTGTGTGGCTTTTATAGGGCGGCAAATTCGTTTTCGCTTAAGCCGGCGGCGATCTCTTTATGCTTAGGGACGACGGCCGTGCGCGTTCCTTCGGCAGTAGTCCGAGCGAACTTGATGTGACTGCCGCTCTGGCTCACTTCGCTAAAGCCGGCCGCTTCGAGCTTGCGTTTGACTTCGCGGTAAGGGAGCGGCTTCACGCAGCTATCTCGACTTCGACCTGACGGACTTGCGGGGCGATGTCGGCGACGGGCGGGGTAAAGTGCAACTCCAAAGCGTCGCTCAGATTCGCCAAGGCTTCCTCTTCGCTCGCGCCCTGCGAAGCAACATCAACCTCAAGACACTGCGCGATGAACCACTCGCCCTCGCGCCACACAGTCGCGTTAAAATTTCGCTTCATCCTCTCACCTCGCGCCGCGATTTTAGCACGCTCAAAGGAGCACTAGAACAGCCCGCCCTATTCATTACGGACGAACTCGCCGCGTTAGTTGCAACCGCAAGAGTAGAGCGATCAGTTGCCTGCTGATCGCGGTCTTTGAGCGACTGATCGTGATCAGTGAGACAAAGATCGCGGTCTTTAGCTGACTGAGCGCCATCAGCAAGGCTTGGTAGCTTACCCGAGGCCGTTCACCACAGAGGCACAGAGGGCACGGAGGGGGCACGGAGCCTTGAATGCCGTCCGGGCCTCCGTGCATCCTCGGTGAACTCTGTGCCTCTGTGGTGAACTCATGCCCCGCCAGCACTCAAGCTCAAAGTGAACAAGCACCCTCGGCGGTAATGGCTTTGCGCTGTCGGTTTGGGCGGGTAGACTTGAGGCATTGTTAGCTGAGTAGCGGCCCGGAGACGGTCTGGAAACCTTTGGCTAGAGTGAACAGAGGGGCGCGCTGGCCCGGCACGTCGGCGGGGGGGCGGGCGCTGGTGTGGGCGGCGCTGGGCGTCGCGTCGGCGGTGAAGCTCTACCTGGCGCTGACGACCGCGGGCACGCTCGACGCGGCGTCGTTCGCCGATCACTTGAGTAAGATCGAGCAGTACGGGGGGTTGGGTGCGTACCACGTCCGCGGGGTGTTCGACAACCCGTTCAACAGCCCGCCTTTCATGATCCACGCGCTGCGCGCGCTCGGCTGGCTGAGCCGCGCGACGCCGCTGCCCTTCGCCTTCTGGCTACGTCTGCCCTGCGTCGCGGCCGACGCCGTCTCACTCGCGCTCGGCTGGCGACTGCTCGCGCGCCTGCAACCGGGGCGCGACCTCACGCGCCCGCTGCTCTGCGTCGCGCTCAGCCCCGTCGCCGTCATCCTTTCGGGCTTCCACGGCAACACAGACCCATTGATGATCTGTCTCGTCGTCTGCGCCGTCTGGCTCGTCGAGCGCGGCGGACGCGGCCGGCTTGCGGGGCTGTGGGCGGGCGCGGTCTTCGGGCTGGCGTTGAGCGTCAAGGTCGCGCCGCTCGTCTACGCGCCGGCCTTTCTGTGTTACTTGCCGACGTGGCCGCGGCGACTGAAATTCGGCGCGGCGGCCGCGGGCCTGTGGCTCGCGCTGGCGTCGCCTTACGTGTGGCAGGAGCCGCTGACTGTGGCGCGCGCGGTGTTCGGCTACGGCAGCCTCTACGGGTACTGGGGCTGGACGTACTGGCTGGCGCACTGGCAGGCGGCGACGCTGACCTACGCGCACGCGCCGCATGACGTGACGGGGCCGCACGCGACTTACGCGGCGGTCGGCAAGTGGCTGCTGCTCGGCGCGGTCTGGGCGCTCGCGTACTGGCTGAACCGGGGCGGGCGCAGAGTGCCGCTGTTCCTTCAGTGCGGGCTGGTGACGGCGCTGTTCTTGGCGCTGACGCCGGGCTTCGGGCCGCAGTACCTCGCGTGGCTCGTGCCGTGGCTGGGCGCGCTCGCGCTGGGGCCGGCACTCGTCTTCCAACTGCTCGGCGGCGTCTACCTGTTCGTCAGCTACTCCTGCTTTATCTACCGCGCCGCGCCGCCCGGCTACTGCACAGACCTGAGCGAGCCGCTGACGATGAACCTCTGCTGGGCCGCCGTCCTGCTCGTCCTCTTCGCCTACGTGCGCGCGCTCCTGAGTTGTCTTTCACGAACGGCCGGGTTCACACAGAGTACACAGAGGTAACACAGAGGGCACAGTTTAAAAACTCCGTGTCCTCTGTGTTACCTCTGTGTCCTCTGTGTGAACCCGGCCGCGCGCCACACTTAACCGCCAAGAGGCACTAGAGGTTGCCGCTGCGCCGGGGGCTGTGTTAGCTTGCTTTGGGTTCTACCGCCCGCCTCGTAACGTGCGCGCGCCGCGCACGGTCGCAGTCAAAAGTTGTCCAAGCACCTGCTTTGAGTTCCCATGAGCCGTCCCCCTCTCCCGCATAACCCCGTGCGCCTGCGCGCGCTCTGCCTGGCCGCGCTCGCGCTCGTCTGCGTCTGCGCGCCCGCGGCGGCCAAGCAGGACTTCGACGTGCAGCCGCCGCCCGCCTGGGTGCGCGCCGTCGCGCCCGCCGCGCCCGAAGCCGCCGCCGCCGCCGAGACCGGCTCGCGCTACCTGCTCTTCGACCGCCAGGTGCGCGTCACACAGGGCGGCGCTGAGCGTTACTACCACGTCGTCGAGCAGGTCACTTCGCCCGCCGGGCTTGAGCGCGCCGCGCAGGTCGAGTTGACCTTCGAGCCGACCTACGAGCGGCTCGTCATACACCAGATCAGGATCGTGCGCGCGGGCCAGACCATAGACGCCCTGCGCCCCGCCGAGATCAACGTCATCCAACAGGAGGACGAACTCGACGAACGGCTCTACAACGGCACGCTCTCGGCCGTCGCCTTCTTGAGCGACGTGCGCGTCGGCGACGTGATTGATTACGCCTACTCGATCAAAGGCGACAACCCCGTCCTCGGCGGGCGCTACGCAGACTCGTTCGCCCTCGCCTTCAACGAGCCGGTCGCCTACCTGCACACGCGCCTGCTCTGGCCCGCCGCGCGCACGCTCCACCTGCGCCCGCTCCACACGGACTTGCAACCCGTAGTTAACAATGCCGACGCCGAGACCGAATACCTGTGGGAGCGACGCGGCGTCGCGGCGCTCGACGACGAAGACGCCGTGCCCGCCTGGTACGACCGGACGCCCGTCGTGCAGTTGAGCGAGTTCGGCTCCTGGGCCGAAGTGGTGCGCTGGGCCGCGCCGCTCTACCAGACCAACGAGCGGCTCGCGCCCGCCCTCGCCGCGCAGGTCGAACGCTGGCGGCGCGAGCTGCCCGACCCCGCGGCCCGTCTGCTCGCCGCGCGCCGCTTCGTTCAGGACGAGGTGCGCTATCTCGGCATCGAGTTGGGGCCGTACTCGCACACGCCGACGCAGCCCGACAAAGTCTTCACGCGCCGCTTCGGCGACTGCAAAGACAAGTCGCTCCTGCTCGCCACCATGCTCAACGCGCTCGGCATCGAAGCCCGCCCCGCCTTCGTCAACACGGACGTGCGCCGCGCGCTCGACGACTGGCAGCCCTCGCCCTACGCCTTCGATCACGTCATCGTCCGGGCGCGGCTCGACGGCCGCACCTACTGGCTCGACCCGACGATCTCCTACCAGCGCGGCACGCTCGCCAACGCCTACACGCCCGAGTACGAGCGCGCCCTCGTCCTCCACCCCGACACGCAGGCGCTCACGGAGATGCCGCTCGCGCCGCCGGCCGAGCCGACCGTGCGCGTGCGCGAACGCTACCGCGTCACGTCCTTCGACGCGCCCGTCGCGCTCAGCGTCACGACCGAGTTCCGCGGCGTGGACGCCGACGCGATGCGCTACCAACTGGCGAGCCAGTCGCGCGCCGATCTCGGCAAGGACTATCTGAACTACTACGCCGAGCGCAACCCGTCCATCGAAGCCGACGCCCTGCCCGAAGTCGCCGACGACGAGCAGGCCAATGTCATCACGATTACGGAGCGCTACACCGTCCCGCACTTCTGGAAGGACGGCGCGCACGTCTTTCTCGCCGACCGCCTCGGCGAAGAACTGTCGAAGCCGAACGTCTCGCGCCGCACGTCGCCCTTGCGCGTCAGCTATCCGCTCAACCTCGAACAGTTGATCGAGATCGAGTTGCCGCACCGGCAGGCGTTCGAGACCGGCACGACCGAGCGCGCCGACGACGCCCTGCGCTTCACGGCCGCGGCGACCGCCGCAGACCGCACCGTCCGCCTGCGCTACAGCCTCACGGCCCTCAGCGACCACGTCCCCGCGCAGGACGTGGCCGCGCACCTCGCCCTGCTCGACGACGTGCGCGAGCTGGCCGGCTACGAGTTGAAGCAAGGCCCGCCCGTCCAGTCAGGCGCGCCCTTCGCGCGCGTGCTCGACGCGCTGTTCGCGCTCGCGCTGGTCGGCGTGCTGCTGCTCGTCGGCTACGGCTGGCTCAAGCGCCGCCGCGAGACGCGCCGCCTGCTCGCCGCCGACGTGTACACGCCTTCGTCGCCCGGCGCGCGCCCCGACACGCCCATCCGCCTGGGCGACGAGGCCGAGATCGCTTCGTTCCTCGCGGGCGTCGCGTGCCCGACCTGCGGCGGGCGCGGCGGCGCGCAAGGCACGCGCCAAGGTCTCGTCTACAACGAGCGCCGGCTCGTCGTCGTGCCCCACGAATGCGAGCACTGCCGCCGCCGCCAGGACTTCTATTTCGCCCTCGCCGTTTAGTCTTCCCAAGAAGGGATTAACCACAAAGACACGAAGAAGCCGCGTGCTCTTCGTGTCTTTGTGGTTAATCCGCCTGCCGGTTGCTTTGGAAATTCATCAGCACCTAACGCCCGAACTCAGCCCCCGAAGCCAGCCCGATACGAACAACTTAGCCGAAGCCACGTAACTTGATGATGAAAGACTTGCTGGCGAGGGTCGGCCGCGATGAGTTGTTCGGTGCGGCGTGGATGTTTGCGACAACTTTGATTTAGATATAAACCACTATGCGACCTGAAAGATGACCTTCATACTCTGTAGAGCCATCAACAAAGACTTTGCCCTGATTCGGCTTCACATCAAAATGAGCTTCACCATTGTAATCAGTCCATTGGCTATCAGTTACGCCGCCGGAAAATACCGCATCAATACTAAGCGCAACCCTCTTGCCTTTGATAGGGTCGCCAGAGCTTTGCCTAACCACTTTTACCGTGACCATGATACCTCTCTAAGTTAAATGCTGTCAGACCTACGAGCCATGTTCTCTGAAATATCTCATTGCTTCTTCCAAGCGCCTCTTTATGTCCACTTCTTCCGAGCGGCGCTCGTTTTCTTCTCTTTGGCGCTTTTCCTCTGCGCTGTATCCTTGGTGCTTAGCAAAACAGAGCTTGTGATAATGAACGTACTGGAAATAGACCCATCGATCTCGTTCTTCATCATATTCTGTATATGAAGTATCAGATTCAACCTCAAAGGAATTTAGCGATTGGCCGCACTCAGCGCATTTCTCGCAGGCGGTACAACGGCCGTATGTAAATTGGGACTCACCAGACCTGCTGTCAATAATATATGTCAGCCTTGCTTGGAATCGCGGCGCATCTTTTTCATAGGCGTCGGAGGCTGGGATGCCGTGCCATTCAAGAATATAACTTCCGCATGGGCACTTGCTTATTCTGTCGGCAGTGGTATGTTGGCACTGCGGACACCTCCAGCATACAATTTCATCAAACAAATTAAGGTCTTTAGCCCCGAGTGGTGCAGGACGCTTAACGCGCACCTTTGCAATTTTCATTTTATTGCGGCAGTAGGGACAATACGCGTATGTGTTCTCAATATTAACTCTCATACGCGCTACCTGTTTCTCTTCTGCGGTATGTTCATATATTAGAAGCACCGAACTTATTGCTAAGGGGCTTTAGTCAGAAACACATCGTAAGCCCAGCGTCCGACACGCAAGTGTTGCGCGTCATCCACTTTGGCGCGATACCGGAACTGATTGCCGTATCGGTCTGTTCTCCTCGCCTCCTTGTAGTCGAGCGAAATGGAGTCTACGCCCGACTCCGGCAAAGTGTGTAATTCGCCCGCTTCCGAGATGCCGTTATGACTGGTGTCCCGCCACAGACGCAACTTGGAGAAGATGGCGTCTCTGTTATCTAGCGCTCCGTCGCCGTTGCCGCCACTCTCCGGCTTGTCATACTCGGCCAGTGCTAGAAAGCCGTTACGCCGGACGCCGGCAGGCGGCGGTGGCTGTGGCGTGAAGTCGCCGAACATCTCCGTGCCATTATCAATTCTGCCGTTGTTGTTGCGGTCAAGCACGAGCCATTCGTTATCTGAGCCTGTGACTGTCCAGGCAATCTTTTCAGCCGTGCCGTCACTATTGAGATCAAAGTTGACGCCGCCCTGTGCATCCGTCAGAGCGAAGCCTTGGCCTGAGACATCTATCAGAATAGGTGACTCGCCGCTGGGTATGCATTGGCAGGTGTCCGGGTCGTATTCGTAATATTTCCTCTGCCCACAGTTACTAATAAACGTTGAACTATTCGTGCAAACTGAGCCGTTATAGACAAACCCGGCAGCACAGCCGGAAGGATAAGTGCTGTAATCCGGCAAGCCGTTACAATAACCAGCCGTGGCTTGTGGGATGACGGTGAATGACACGGAGACGTTGTTATTACCTGTGGTCAGCCCTGTTGTGATTGGATCAACCCGCACCAAGTTGGTCACTGTGCCGGTGGGGCTTCCAGTGCTTACTGTGCAGGTGAAGGTAACCAGCATCTTCGATCCCGGATTCGTATTCCTGATAGTCTGCAACCTACCGGGCGTCACCGTATGGCTAACGTTGTTGAAATTAGAACTTTCATTCAACTCTACATTGGCCTCCGCGTTGTTCGGCGTGCCAGCCGTGAAGGTGATATTGGCATCAATATAGACTGCTCCGCCCGGCACAACGCTGGAGCTGGGTCTGACCCGCACCTCACCGACAAAAACCTGGGGTATAATCGCACTCGCGTCCTGTTGCGCCTTACCATGTGGCACAAGAGTCACAATCACCATCATCATCATCATCAACAAAGATGGCGGTATCAGAGATTTTGTGTAAATAGATTTCATTCGAGGTTTGGTGAAAGACATTCTCTAGTTCCTCCATGGAAGATGAGTGAATTGAGAAACTAGCAAGAACAGGACTCGCCGTGAGTGGAGTTCTTGCTAAAGAAAACATTTCCAGCAAGCGTGCGGGGAAATTATCATAGCACCAGATAGCCGTCAAGAACTTTCCCTTACCTCCGCAAACTTCTCAGCGATTACGGAAACTCTGCTTCATTGCTCATCATTCCATAACGAGGCGTGCCCGGCCCGAGCACGCGACCGGGCACACGCAAAGAACGGGCCCCGAACGGCGGCCCGGCGTCGGCGCTGTCGTGCGCACCACCCGCGCCCGCATACCGCCCGCGGCCGCAGACGGACAACGCTGACCTGTCAGGCAGCGTGCCCGCCGCCCGCCCGCCGGTGTTAAGATACGCCTCATGAGTGAAGCGGAACGGACGCCGAGCGGCTGCGCGCCGCCGCTGGGCGACATGAGCGCCGAGGAGTTCCGGCGCTACGGGCATCAACTGATCGACTGGGTCGCGGACTACTACGCGCACCTCGAAGCGCGCCCCGTGCTCGCGCAGGTCGAGCCGGGCACGCTCGTCCGGCAACTGCCCGCCGCGCCGCCCGAACAGGGCGAGCCGATGGGCGCGATCCTCGCCGACGTGGAGCGCCTCGTCGTGCCCGCGCTCACCCACTGGCAGCACCCTTCGTTCTTCGCCTACTTCGCCACCTCCACCTCCGCGCCCGGCGTCTTCGGCGAACTGCTCGCCGCCGCCTTCGACGTGAAGGCGCTGCTCTGGCGCGCCGCCCCCGCCGCCACCGAACTCGAAGCCGTCACGCTCGACTGGCTGCGCCAACTGATCGGACTGCCCGAAAGTTTCGGCGGCATCATCTACGACACCGCCTCCGTCTCGTCCATGCACGCACTCGCCGCCGCGCGTGAAGCAATCAACGCACGCGTCCGCGAAGACGGCATGTCGGGGCGGCCGGACTTGCCGCTCTTAACCGTCTACACCTCCGAGCAGGCGCACTCGTCCATCGAGAAGGGCGTGCTCACGCTCGGCTTCGGGCAGCGCGCGCTGCGCAAGATTCCGGCCGACGCCGAGTTCCGCATGGACGCCGCCGCGCTCGAACGCACGCTCGCAGCCGACCTCGCCGCCGGTCATCGCCCCTGCGCCGTCGTCGCCACCGTCGGCACGACCTCGACGAGCAGCATAGACCCCGTGCCCGCGATTGCCGACCTCTGCGCGCGTCACAACGTCTGGCTGCACGTGGACGCGGCCTACGCCGGCTCGGCCGCCGTCGTGCCGGAGCTGCGCCCGCTCTTCGAGGGTTGCGCGCGCGCCGACTCGTTCGTGCTCAACCCGCACAAGTGGCTCTTCACGCCCTTCGATCTCTCCGCGCTCTACTGCCGCCACATGGACGTGCTGCACCGCGCCTTCACGCTCGTGCCCGAATACCTGCGCGCGCCCGCGGCCGAACGCGAGACGGTCATCAACCACTCCGAGTACGGCATCCAACTGGGCCGCCGCTTCCGCGCCCTCAAGCTCTGGTTCGTGCTGCGCTACTTCGGGCGCGCAGGTCTCGTCGCGCGCATCCGCGAGCACTGCCGCCTCGCGCGCCTCTTCGCCGCGTGGGTTGACGAAGCAGACGACTGGGAGCGGCTCGCGCCCGTGCCCTTCAGCCTCGTCTGCTTCCGCGCCGCCCCGCGCCGAGAGCACGAGAGCGAAGCTGAGAGAGCGGCCCGCCTCGACGCACTGAACGAACGACTGATGCACGAGTTGAACGCCTCCGGCGCGCTCTTCCTCTCGCACACGAAGCTCAACGACCGCTTCACCCTCCGCCTCGCCGTCGGCAACATCAACACCACCGAAGCCCACGTCCGCCGCGCGTGGGAACTCTTGAACGAACACCTCGCCCGGCTCGTCTGACTTTGAAGCCTATGAAGATCAGTCTAACGCTCCTGCTTTGCATTCTCTGTTGCGCGCCGCTCGCGCGGGCGCAGCGCGGACTCACCCCGGCGGACACGTTGCGCGTGGCGGCGGTGGCGGACGCACAGATCGCGCCGGACGGCGAGCGCGTCGTCTACACGGTCTCGACGGTCGAGGGCAACGAGACGCCGACGCGACTCTGGCTGGCGCGGCGGGCCTGGCGCGCGCCGCAGCCTGGGCGCGTCGGCGAAGCGCCCGCCCCGCTGCTGCCCGCCGACTGGACGGCCGCGAACCCGCGCTGGTCGCCCGACGGCCGCCGCGTCGCCTTCCTCGCAGAGCACGACGGGCGGGCGGGTCTCTGGGTCATCAACCTGCTGACCTCGGATCGCGCGCCGCGCTTCGTCGCGCCCGTGCGCGCGACCAACTTCTTCATCACCTACGCCGACGAGCCGTTCGCCTGGAGTCCCGACTCGCGCCGCATCGCCTACGTCTCGGCGAGCGAGGTGGACGGCCCGCCGCCCGTCACCGCGCCGGGCGAGCGCACGACGCGCCCCGATCCGCTCGTCGTGGATCGCATCCAGTACAAGTCGCGCACCTCCTTCTCCGACGCCCTGCACACGCACGTCTGGCTCGTGGACGTGGACGCGCCCGCGCCGCGCCAGTTGACGACGGGGCCGAGCTACGACCACGCGCTCGCCTTCAGCCCGCGCGGCGACGAGGTGGCCTTCGTCTCGAACCACGAACCCGACCCGGACGCGCGCAACAACTCGGACATCTTCGCCGTCGCCCTGGACGGGCGCGTGCGCCAACTCACGAACACGCCCGGCTGCGAGTACCAGCCCGCGTGGTCGCCCGACGGGCGGCTCATCGTCTACGTCGCCACCAAACGCGACGTGACGACGATTGACTCGGTGGCCGAGGACACGCACGTCTGGGTCATCGCGGCAGACGGGAGCGCGCCCGGCCGCGAGGTGTCGGGCGAGTTGGATCGGCGCGCGACGCACCCGCGCTGGGCCGAAGACAGCCGCAGCATCCTCTTCACGGCCGGCGACCGCGGGCGCACCTTCATCTACCGCGTCGGCGCGGACGGGGGTCGCCCGCGCTCCGTCTTCGTCGATCCAGACCCGAACGCCGTCAAGCCCACCGAATCAGATAAACTCCCGGCCGCCGACCGGCTCGTCGCGCCGGACAACAACTTCCAGGTCACGGGCTTCAGCGTCAGCCGCGGCACAGTCCTCCAGCGCAACGCCAACCCGCTCTCGGTCGCCACCATCGCCTTCACGCTCACGACGCCCACGCACCCGGCCGAAGTCTTCACGCGCCCGGCCGTGCCCGCCTTCGGTGTCAGCGCGCTCGCGCAGGTGAGCGAGCACAACGGCAACTGGACGAGCGGCGACCCGCGCCTGCCCGCGTCGGACGTTGACGGAGGCTTGCGCCCCGTCGCGCTCGTCGCGCCCGAAGAGTTCACCTTCCGCAGCTTCGACGACACGCCCGTCCAGGGCTGGCTGATGAAGCCGCTCGGCTGGCGCGACAACCAGCGCTACCCGCTCGTCCTCTCGATCCACGGCGGGCCGCACGGCATGTACGGCTACGGCTTCAACGCGGCCTTCCAGGCTTACGCCGCGCGCGGCTACGCCGTCCTCTTCCTCAACCCGCGCGGCTCGACCGGCTACGGGCAGCGCTTCTCGGACGGGACGCTACGCGAGTGGGGCGGCGGCGACTTCCGCGACCTGATGGCCGGCGTGGACGAAGCCCTGCGCCGTTACTCGTGGCTCGACGCCGGGCGCATCGGCGTGACCGGCGGCTCTTACGGCGGCTTCATGACCAACTGGATCATCACGCAGACGCCGCGCTTCCGCGCCGCCGTCGCCAGCGCGTCGGTCTCGAACCTCGTCAGCTTCTACGCCACTTCGCTCTACCAGGACTTGATCCACGCCGAGTTCGGCGGCGCGCCGTGGGACGACTTCGACACGCTCTGGCGCTTCTCGCCCATCCGCTACGTCGCGCAGGCGCAGACGCCCACGCTCTTCATCCACGGCGAGCAGGACAACGACGTACACATCACGCAGGCCGAAGAGATGTACATGGCCCTGCGCCGCCGCAACGTCGAGACCGTCTTCGTCCGCTACCCACGCGAAGGTCACGGCCTCCGCGAGCCGCGCCACCGCCGCGACGCCCTCGAACGCACCCTCGCCTGGTTCGACAAATACCTCCGGTGAGGGATTGATTCATCTGTTTATCGGTTCATTGGTTCATCGGTTCATTGAGACAGTGAACCAATGAACCGATGAATCAATCCCATTGCGTTGGCCGCGGTTTGCGTGTAGATTAGGCGCGCCTCCTTGAAGGGAGAGGGCGGCGCGTCCGCCGGCGGCCCCGTTAACAAGCCGGTCTCACCGCGCTTTGCCCCATGCCACGCGCGTCATTGCGTAAAGCGGCGCGTACTTACCTGAAGAAGCTCGTTAGCCTCGCGGCCGCGCCGCCTCCTTAAATTAAGGGCGGCGCGGGGAAAGTTCTCCCGATGCCCCCCACGCCGTTACCAGCACCCGAAGAGCGTGCGCCCGACGCTGCCGCCGACGCGACCCGCCTGGCGTCCGCCCAGACGCGCCTGCTCGACCTCGCGCACGCCCTCATACGCGACCTCGACGACCGCATTATCTTCTGGAACGCGGGCGCGCAGGCGCTCTACGGCTGGACGGCGGCCGAGGCCCTGGGGCGCGTCTCGCACGAACTGCTGCACACGGAGCTGCCCGCGCCGCCCGCCGCCATCAAGGAACAACTCCTGCGCGCGGGCGAGTGGGCGGGCGAGTTGACGCACACGCGGCAGGACGGCGCGCGCCTCGTCGTCGCCAGCCATTGGGTCTTGCACCGCGACGAACAGGGCCGGCCCGCGGGCGTCCTCGAAATCAACAACGACATCACGGGGCGGCGGCAGGCCGAAGAGGCCCTGCGCTTCCAGGCGCAACTGCTCGACACGGTCGGCCAGGCCGTGATCGCGACCGACCCCGCCGGCACGGTCGTCTACTGGAACAGCTACGCCGAGAGTCTCTACGGCTGGTCGGCGGCGGAAGCCGTCGGGCGCAACGTCCTTGAGCTGACGCCGGCCGAGCAGACGCGCACGCAGGCGGCCGAGATCATGGAGACCTTGGCGGCGGGCGCGAGTTGGACGGGCGAGTTCGTCGTGCGCCGCCGCGACGGCACATCCTTCCCCGCGCAGGTCGTGGACACGCCGCTCTTCGCGGCGACGGGCGAACTCATCGGCATCGTCGGCTGTTCGGTGAACATCAGCGGGCGCAAGCGCATCGAGGCCGAGCGCGACGAACTGCTGCGCCGCGAGCAGACGGCGCGGCGCGAGGCCGAGACGGCGAACCGCCTCAAGGACGAGTTCCTCGCCAACGTCTCGCACGAGCTGCGCACGCCCCTGACGGCCATCCTCGGCTGGGCGCGGCTGTTGCAGACGAGCGGGCTGACGGGCGAGTCGGCCGCGCGCGCCGTGCAGGCCATCGAGCGCAACGCGCGCGCGCAGACGCAGCTGATCGACGATCTGCTCGACGTGTCGCGCATCGTGTCGGGCAAGCTGCGGCTGCACGTGCAGACGCTCCAACTCGCGCCCGTCATCGCCGCCGCGCTCGACACCGTGCGCCCGGCCGCCGAGGCGAAGGGCATCGAGTTGTTCGCCGCGGTCGAGCCGGACGTGCCGTCTGTGTTCGGCGACGCCGACCGCTTGCAGCAGGTCGTCTGGAACCTGCTCGCCAACGCCGTCAAGTTCACGCCGCGCGGCGGCGCGGTGCGCGTCGCGCTGGCGCGGCGCGGCGCGCTCGCCGAGTTGACCGTCAGCGACACGGGGCAAGGGATCGCGCCGGAGTTTTTGCCTTACGTCTTCGAGCGCTTCCGCCAGGGCGACGCCGCGCCCGCGCGCGCGCACGCCGGTCTCGGTCTCGGCCTCGCCATCGTGCGTCACCTCGTCGAACTACACGGCGGCGTGGTCGCAGCGGCGAGCGCGGGCGAAGGCCGCGGCGCGACCTTCACCATCCAACTGCCCGCGGGGCCGGACGTGGACGAAAGCGCCGCGCGGGCCGTCGCGCGCGCCGCCGCGCCCGCCACGGCGACCTTGCAGGGCCGGCACGTGCTCGTCGTGGACGACGACGCGGACGCGTGCGAACTGCTCCGGCTCACGCTGACGAAGAGCGGCGCGCGCGTGACCATCGCGCACACGGCCGCCGACGCGCTGGCGGCACTCGCGCGCGAAGCGCCCGACCTGCTCGTCTCGGACATCGGGCTGCCGGAGACCGACGGCTACGCGCTGATCCGCGCCGTCCGCGCGCGCGCGGCGCAGCCGGGCGGCGCGCGCCTGCCCGCCGTCGCCCTGACCGCCTACGCGCGCCCCGAAGATCGCGCGCACGCGCTCGCCGCAGGCTTCCACGCCCACATCCCTAAGCCCGTCGAGCCGACCGCCCTCGTCGCCATCCTCGCCGACCTCCTCGGACAAAAGTCTAAACTCAACGGCGAATGAAAAGGCCTCTCCCTGCCGGGAGCGCGGGCTTATTTTTATCTGCGAGTTGGTATAAGCTGAGCAGCACGGACGACTGACCACGGACGACGGACGAGCTTGCGATGCTGACGCACATCGTCATCTGGAAGTACCGGGTGGACGTGCCGCCCGAAGCGCGGGCGGAGCACATGGCGCGGCTGCGCGCACTGGCGGGCGTGATCCCCGAACTGCTCAGCCTCGCGGTCGGCGCGGACGTGCTCGGCCTGCCACGCTCTTACGACACGGGGCTGGTCGCCACGTTCCGCGACCGTGCAGGGCTGGACGCCTACACGAACCACCCGCAGCACCTCGCCGTCGCCGCCCTGGGGCGCGACCTCGCCGCGCACGTCGCCTCCGTGGACTTCGAGGCCGGGGCGTGAGCGTGCGCCGCCGGCCCGGCTGCTGGCTCAAGGGCGCGCTCCTCGCCGCGCTCCTCTTCCTGCTCACGCAGACGCCGTTCATCTACCACCGCTACCAACTCGGCCGCCTCGCCGCCGCGATCCAACAATTCAACGCGCAGCGCGCGCCGCTCGCGCCGACGGAAGACCCTTACGCCGACTACGCTGGCGTGCTCCACGTCCACTCCGCGCTCGGCGGGCACAGCACCGGCACGCTCGCCGACATCGTGCGCGCGGCGCGTGCGAGCAACCTCGCCTTCGTCGTCATGACCGAGCACCCGGCGGCCGACATGGACACGGCGGCGCAGACCTTGCGCGGCTGGCACGGCGGCGTCCTCTTCATCCCCGGCAGTGAGACGAGCGAGTCGGCCGACGACCGCCTGTTGACCTTCGGCGCGGACGCGCACGCGCCCGACGCGCCGCCGGGCACGCCCACGCAGGAGTTGATCGACCGCGCGAAGCAGGCGGGCCAACTCGTCTTCGTCGCGCACCCGGAGACGTTCCGCTCCTGGCAGACCGCGCACGGCTTCGACGGCATGGAGGTCTACAACCTGCACGCCGACGCCAGGCACGTCCGCCCCGCGGCGCTCTTCTTCGACGGTCTCTGGTCGTACCGCGCCTACCCGCACCTGCTCTGGACGCGCTTCGCCCAACCGCCGGTCGAGAACCTGCGCCGCTGGGATGAAATGATCGCTACGGGGCGCAAGGTCGTCGCCGTCGCCGGCAACGACGCGCACCAGAACGTCGGCCTCAGTCTCCAACACCTGACCGGCCGGCCGATCATCAAGCTTGAGCTTGACCCTTACGAGCGCAGCTTCCAGGTCGTCCGCACGCATGTGATCTTAGATAGGGCGCAGCCCTTCGACACGGACACGCTCCTGGCGGCGCTCGCCGCCGGGCACGCCTACGTCGCCTTCGATCTGTTGTGCGACGCGGGCGGCTTCCGGCTGACGGCGGACAATGGGCAGGGGCGCAAGCTGCCGGGCGACGAGATCGCGCTCGGCGCGGGCGTGCGCCTGCGCGTGGCGACGCCGGTCGAGAGCCGCATCGTGCTCGTCAAAGACGGCCAGCCGTTCGACGCGGCGACGGCCGCGCGCCACGAGTGGACGCTGACGCGCTCCGGCGTCTACCGCGTCGAGTGCTACCTGCCCCAACTCGGCCCGCCGCTCGCGGCCCAGCCGTGGATCATCTCGAACCCGGTTTACGTCAGGTGAGTGCGGAGCGGTCGGTGGTTGAGTGTAACGAGCGGCCGGGTTAACACAGAGGGCACAGAGGGAGCACAGAGGACACAGTTAAGAACTCTGTGTACTCTGTGTTGATCTTTTCTAGGTGTACAGGCAGCGAACGCCGTTAGAGGCCGGAGACGACTTCGCCCCGCTACGGGCAAGCGCCTGCGGCGGGGCGACATATCGCGGGTCAGAAAGCTCCGACCCGATTTGGTGGAGGCGGTGCGTACGTTCACCGACTAGCCGTAGGAGGTCTCGTGTTTGACCCCGCGCACGCGGCGAGTGCCCAAGTGTCAGGGCAGCGCGTGTACGGCCTCCAATCTTTAGTAACCAAGTGACAGCAATTCTATTGATCGAGTGCCACCCTGTCAAGCCTCAGCTTGACCGTCCCCAAGCCGGACACGGCCATCCCGGCAGAAACACACAGACGGCGGCCCTTCACAGCGCGGGTCTGAGGCCACTCAGGCGCGCCGAGTTCGCCGCGGCGGCGGCTTGCAGCGCCCGCGGCACGCGCGCGGTCTGGCCCAGTTGCGCCTCGGCGTAGCGCAAAACTTCGTCGGCCCAGTCGGCGAAGAGGGCGAAGATTTCACGCACCAGCGCCAGGGCTTTTTGCCGCGTCTCTTCGTCCAGCTCGATGCGCGCGAGCGCATCGTGGTCGCCGGCCCCCGCGTGCTCGGCTTCGAGGTTGAAATGGAAGTGGCCGAGGTAGCGCAGTTCGACGCCCGTCCGCGCCTGTAGCTGGTCGGCGAGGCGCAGGGTGAGGGGGAAGAAGACGTTGGCGGCCTCTTTGAGCGCCTCGACGATGGCGAGCCGCTCGACGCCGGACGCGCCCATGACGAGGTGTGCGACGCGGTAGGAGAGCATACGGTTGGCGCGCGTCGCGTCGCCCCAGAGGAAGCTGAGCCAGCCCGTGCCGTCGTGGCGTTCGGCGCAGCCGAGCTTCTCGAAGTCTTCGAGGTACAGACGCCAGTGGTCGTCGTCCTCGTGCGTGTAGGTGTTGACGCGCTGCTGGTGCGGGTCGGCGGACGGGTCGGCGCGGAGGAAGTAGCGGTTCAGGTCGGCGAAGCTCATGATCCAGTGCGCCATGCACGGGAAGAAGGCGAGTCGCTGTTCGGGTTCCAGGCTGTCGTCCTGTAGGAACGTGAAAAACGGCTTGCGCGCGAACGCCTCTTTGTGCTCCCTGATCGCCGCCAAGACTGTCTCCATCCGTTTCTGCCTCCCGCGTTAAGAGTGTGGTGGGTTGTTGATGCCCTCACCTAACTAACGCGGAAAAGCGCGCCGACGGGAATCACGGCGCGGGAAAATTTTTCGGGAAGCACGGCGTAGGAAAATTTTTGGGAAGCACTGCGCGCAGAATTTTTGTCGCGCGGCGCGCCGGGTTGCGACCTAGTCGCGGGCCGGCTCGGTGGCTGCGGGGCGCAACTGCTCGGCGCGGATGCCGGCCTGGCGGTCGAGGATGTAGTCGAACCAGCGTTCGGGCAGGAGGCGTTTGAGGGCGAGGGCGAGGCGGGCGTGGCGCGGGGCGGCGTAGCGCGTGCGCGGGCGCGCGCTGGTGAGCGCCGTGTGGACGAGCGCGGCGATCTCTTCGGGCCGGCCCGCCATGCGGCGCGCGCGCGCGTAAGCCTGCTTGAAGTTGGCGAGCCACGGCGCGTAGGGGCCGGCGTCGGCGAGCACGTCGGCCGACTCCTTGTTCGCCACCTCGACGAACTCCGTCAGGATGAAGCCCGGCTCGACGACGACGACCTTGATGCCGAACGGGGCCAACTCGCCGCGCAGCCCGTCGGAGACGGCTTCGAGCGCGTGCTTGGTCGCGTCGTAGACGGAGGAGAGCGGGCGCGCGACCCGGCCCGCGACCGAGCTGACGTTGACGATGCGCCCGCCGCCCTGCCGCCGCATGACGGGGATGACGAGCTGCGTCAGCGCAATGGTCGAAAACAGGTTCAACTCGAAGTTGCGGCGGATCGCGGCGATTGGCACGAGTTCGATGGGGCCGCGCTGTCCGTAGCCCGCGTTGTTGACGAGCGCGTCCAAGCGACCGCTGATGCCGAGCGCGGTTTGCACGATGCGTTCGCGGTCGGCTTCCGCGGTGATGTCCGCCGCGCAGACGGTCGCGCGCCCGCCCAACGCTTCGATCCCGACCTTGAGCGCGTCGAGCCGCTCCTGCCGCCGTGCTACCATCAAGACGTGCGCGCCCGCCGCCGCGAGCTTGCGCGCCGTCGCCGCGCCGATGCCCGACGACGCACCCGTCACGATGACGACCTGACCGTCAAGCTTCTCGCTCATTCAGTCTCCTTAGAGTCGCGCCGGCCGGCTGAGGCGCGGCGAGCGCGGCCGCGGCCGTTAAGACGAGCGCGAGCCAGAGCAGGTCTGCGAGCAGCAGGTGGACGAGTTGCAGCCAGACGGGCGCGAGCAGGTACAGGTTGAGCAACCCCGCGCCGAGTTGCGCGAGCACGACCGCGACGAGCAGCGCGACGAGGCGGCGCACGCGCGCCGCCGGGCGCAGGAAGTTGCTGACGTAAGACGCGGCGAGCAGGACGTAGCAGCCGACGGCGACGGCGAGCGCCGGGTGCAGGACGCGCAGGCGCAGGAGGAAATGGGCCGTCGGCGAGAAGTCCTGCCGCAAGCCTTCGGCGAGCGTGCGCGCGGGGAAGAGCGTGTCGCCCAGCGCCGCGACCGCGCCGCTCACCGCCAGCACCAGCGTCCCCGCCAGGCCGAACGCGAACAGGTGCGCGACGATGCCCTGCCCGCGCAGGCGCACCGCCGTCCCGCCGCTCGCCCACCACGCCGCCAACGCCAGCACCGCCAGCAGCACGAACGTGTTCACCAGATGCACCGACATGAACAGCGCGCGCGCGACCGACTTGTTCTCCGCCACCAACTCGAACAGCACCAGCCCCGCGCCGATCAGCGCCTCTGCGAAGATGCACGCGACGCTTAACAGGGCCGCGCGCCTGACCCTGTGCCCGCGCGGGTACGCGCGCCACGCCCAGACCGCGAGCGCGCAGATCAACAACAGCGCCGCGCCGCTCGTCAGCCGGTGCGAGAACTCTATGAGCGTCTTCAACTGCGCGCCCACGGGGATGAACTCGCCGTTGCACAAAGGCCAATGGCTGCCGCACCCGTTGCCCGACACGGAGGCGCGCACGTACGCGCCCCACACGATCACGAGCAGGTTGTAGGCCAGCACGAACCAGGCGAACTGCGCCAGGCGCGGGGTACGGTTCAGGGGGTTCACGTCGCCGATTATATTATGAGACTACGTTAAGCTGGGAGCGCGCAGTCTTATGAGTAGTCTCCGTGCCCCCTCTGTGTGCTCTGTGCCTCGGTGGTGAATGCTGCTGACTCTTAATTCACCACAGAGGCACAGAGGGCACAGAGGGGGCACGGAGGCTTGATTTAGGCCGCTAACGTCTTAATAGAACGTGCGTGCGTTCGTGCTGCCAGGCGCGGTAGAGGATGAGGGCGAAGGGGCCGAGCCAGATGAGATCGTTCGTGACGTTGACCCAGCCCATGCGCCAGGGCCAGCCGCCGCCGTAGGCCGTCTGCAAGAAGCCGATGGGGCCGAGGAGCTTGCCGAGGAAGCCGACGAAGACGACGGGCCAGTGCCGGTAGGGCGCGCGCGCCGCAATCGCGTAGCCGACGCCGTAGACGCCGACGACCATGCCGAGGCACTGCCAGATTTGCGGGTAGTTCGGCGGCACGGCCCCCGCCCAGCGGAAGAACGCGAGCGGGAACAGCACGACCAGTGCGCCCCACGCCACGTTGTACGCGCCCGCCGCGTACAGCACCCACGTCATCCAACGCGGGTGCGTCGCCTCTACACGTTCGCTCATTTCGTTTACGCGACCGCGCCGCCGTCAATCCGTCTCGGCGACGGCGGCGCGCAAGGCGGCTTCGAGCTGCGGGTACTCGAACTCGTAGCCGGCGGCGCGCAGCCGCGCCGGCTCGACGCGCGCGCTCGACAGCATCAGCGCCTCGGCCAGCTCGCCGAGCGCGAGGCGCAGACCGAAGGCGGGGATGGGGAAGATCGTCGGCCGACCGAGGACGCGCCCCAGCGTCTTCGTGAACTCGGCGTTCGTCAACGGCTGCGGCGCGACCGTGTTGACCGGCCCCGCCAGGCGCTCGTCCGTCAGCGCGCGCTCGACGACGCCGACCACGTCCGCGAGCGCCACCCAGCTCATGTACTGCCGCCCCGAAGCGACGCGCCCGCCGACGCCCAGCTTGAACGGCACGAGCATGCGCGGCAGCCCGCCGCCCCGGCCGCTCAACACGAACCCGATGCGCGGGTGCATGACGCGTATGCCGGCCGCGCGCGCAGGCTCGGCCGCCGCCTCCCACGCCTGGCAGACTTCGGCGAGAAAGTCGTTCCCCGGCGCGCTCGCTTCGGTCAACACCTCCGCGCCGCGGTCGCCGTAGTAGCCTATGGCCGACGCCGAGACGAGCGCGCGCGGGCGCGGCTCAAGGCGCGCGAGCGTCTCCGCGAGCAGGCGCGTGCTCTCGACGCGGCTCGCGCGTATGCGCCGCTTCTTCTCGTCCGTCCAGCGCCCCTCGGCAATCGGCTCGCCGGCGAGGTGGACGGCCGCCTCTGTGCCGGCGAGTTGCGCCGCGTCCAACTGACCGGCGTCGGGCTGCCACTCGACCTCTGTGACGCCGGGGCGCGTCTGGTCTCTGGTCGCGCGCCGCACGAGCGCCGTCACCTGATGCCCGGCGGCGACGAGCGCCGGCACGAGCGCCGAGCCGATCAGACCGCTCGCGCCGGTCACGATGATCTTCATGCAGGACTCCCGTCGAACTGCGGTTCGGTAGAGCGCGAAGGCGTGTGAGCATGACGCGGATCGCTTCTCAGATGCAAGCCCGCTGCCTATACTCACGACTCGGAAAACCGGCAAGCCGATGGCGCGACCCGACAAATATCACGGCACGACCGTCACCGAGTTCGTCACGAAGTACGCGAGCCTGCTCGCGGCGCTCGCACTCTGCCTGCTGCTGACGCTCGTCGCCGCCGACCGCCCGGCGGCGTGGCTCGGCCGCGCCGTCGCGCTCTCGTCCTTCTGCGCGGCGTACCTCGTCTGGCTCGCGCTCCTCTTCCACTGCGCCCGCGCCCGCCCGCTCACGGCCTTGATGGAACTGTTCGCGCTCACACTACTCTGCGGCCTCGCCGCGGTACTCCTCGCCTGGCTCGCCCACTGGTGGGCCTGGCGCTTCGTCACGCTCCCCGCGCTCCTTTACCTAACGCTCTTTCTCATTCTCGACGAAACCGGCCTCCGCCGCCGCCCCACGCTCAACAACCGCGCCGCCCAACTCGCCCTCCGCCTCGCCTGCCTCCTCGCCGCCCTCCTCGTCGCCTACCTGCTCAAGCCTTAAAGCCCCACGCGCGCCGCCCCGCCAGCTTGCGCCAGTCCCACGCGCACAAGCTCTGTTTGATCTCAGCGGAGTAACTTGACGGGGTAGGCGGCTAACCTATCGTCTGCCGTGACGAGCGTCAGGTCTTCGACCATGCTCTGGGCGATTAACAGCCGGTCGAATGGGTCTTTATGATGAAGCGGCGCGGCGGGCAGTGCTAACACGTGAGGCAGTTCGACGGATAGAAGCTGCAAGCCGTTCGTCGCCTGTTGGCTTTCGATCAGCTCTTTCAACGGCCGGGCCAGTTTCAGCTTGCCCAACTGAATCTTTATCTGAATTTCCCAACACTGACGACACATAAGATCAGATCGTTCGTCTCGTCTTCCAGCGCGGCCAGCGCGTTGCGCGTGAGGCGTTCCGGCGCGTCCGCCCACCAGATGAAGACGTGCGTATCCAGCAGCAGTCTCATTCCTGCCCCGCCCAGAATTCATCCGGCAAAGCCTCGTCGAAATCTTCACTCGTCCAGATTTGGCCGCGGTTCAATCCGGCCACGCGCCGCTTGGCCGGTGCGGTCACGGGCACGAGCCGCGCCAGGGGCTTGCCTTCATCCGTGATGATAACTTCGTCGCCCGCCGCCGCCCGCGCAAGCAGGTCGGGCAACTGATTTTTGGCCTCGTTGACACTGACCGTACGCGTCATCGCCACGTCTCCTCTGCGCCGCAGTATATCACCGGCGACGCACGCCCCCGCCCTTTCGTGGCGCTCTTACTTCGTTCGATTGTCGTTTTCATCCTGCGCGGCGGCCGGTTTGCGGAGGGTGAAGAGCGTGCCGCCGGCGGGGCGGCGCGCCCAGGTGACGTGGGCGTTGATGAGGCTGGCGCGGGCGCGTATGTTGGCGAGACCGCGGCCCTTGCGGGCCTCTTTGAGATCGAAGCTGCGGCCGTCGTCTGCGAGCGTGAGCGCGAGCGCGCCGTCGGCGGCGAGGGCGACCGCGAGGCTGACGCGGCGCGCGTCGGCGTGACGGCAGACGTTGTTGATGGCCTCCTGCGCGATGCGGTAGAGCTGCATCCGCTCGCCGGCTTTGAGCGCGAGGCGCTCGTCGAAGTCTTCGGGGCACGCGAACTCGTACTCGAAGCGGCGGTCGGGCGGCGCGTGCGCGACCGCGTTGGCGAGCGCGAATTCGAGTGCCGCGGCCAAACCGACGTTCTCCAAAACTGAAGGCGAGAGGTCTTCGCAGATGCGTCTGATCTCCTGCGAGACCGCTTCGATCTCGGCGCGGAAGCGGGCCGGCTCGACGTGCGCGCCGGAGCCGTTCGGGCCGGCCGGTAGCCCGTCGGTCATGAGCATCAGGCTGCGCAGGTCTGCGAGCGTCTGGTCGTGCAGGTCGCGCGCGATGCGGCGGCGTTCGCGCTCGGCCTCGTTGGCCAACTCAAGCCGCGCGCTCGCCAGGTCGTGGTGCGCGGCGGCGAGCGCCGTCGAGGTGCGCGCGATGCGGCGGTTCTGGATCGCGCCCCAGGTGAGCGCGACGAGCGCGAGCACGAGCAGCACGGCCAGGAGCGTCGTCGTCCAAGGGAACGGCGCGCGCGCGACCGTGAACTCGAAGGCGAGCGGCGCGGAGGCGACGAGGTCTTGCGTGAAGGCGCGCGCCTCGACGCGGTAACGACCGGGCGCGAGGTTCTCCATGACGAACTGCGCGTCGCGCGCCAGCCGCCGCCGCAGCTCGCGCCCCGCGCCGTCGCGCAAGGTGAACAAGTACTGGAACTGCTCCGGGTAGGTGCGGCTCGACCGCGCCGCCACGTCGAGCGCGAGACTGTTCTGCGGGTACGGCAGCTCGAAGCCCGCGCGCAACTCTTCGGGCGCGTGCAGCCGCCGGCTCAACACGCGCCCCGCGACCAGCGTCGGTGCGACCCGCCCCGGCGTGTAACGCACCAGCCCACGGCTCGTGCCGACGAGCAGGGAGCGATCAGACCGAAGCCGATCAGCGTTGCTCTCATCAACAGGCGGGCGCAGGAGCGCGAAGGCCTGCGCCGAGGCGAGACCCTGTTCAACGTCGAGCCGCGCGACGAGCGGGCCGGCCTGCGGGTCGAGCCGGACGCGCAACAGCCCGCCGCCCGCCGTCGCGCACCAAGCGCCCGGCGCGTCTGTCTCCGTCTTGCTCGCCGTGTTCGTCTGACCCGCTGCCTCGGTCTTGACCGTTGTGTCCTCCGGCTCGTCGGCGACGACGGCGCGCACGTCGGCGTTGGGGACGACGGCGGTGAGCTGGCCGGCGCGGTAGAGGTACAAGCCCTGGGCGGTGGCGAACCAGAGCGCGGCGTCGGCGCTGCCGGATGCGCCCCAGATCGCGCCCGCGGCGAGCGGCGCGAGCGCCGCCGTGGCCGGCGTCACCTCGCCGCGCTCGTAGACGAACAGGCCCGCGCGCGCCGTGCCGATCCAGAGGCGCGCGTCGCCGTCCGCGTAGAGCGCCGTCACTTCGCGCAGGCGCGCGTCCGCGCCCGCGCCGGGCCAGACGTGCGTGCGCCGCGCGCCGTCCAGACGCTCGACGCCGAGACCATAGCTCGCCAAGTAGATCGCGTTCTGAAACTGCCGCAACGCGCGCACGCTCTCAGGGCGCGGCGACGACGCCCCTTCACGCGCAGACGCAGACGCATCTTCACGCGCCGTGCCCCCCGCGTCTTCGCGCGCAGACGAAGCGCCGCGCTCGCGCGTCTCCTGCCCCGCGGCGCGCGCGGACGATGCGGTATCCGCGCGCGGCGAAGGGCCTGCGTCGGCCTGCGCGCGCGGCGCGGCGGGTTGTGCGGACGCGGCGTCCGCGCGTGTTGATGACGAGTCGCCTTGGGCGCGCGGGGGTTGGGCGTTGCTCGATTGTCGTGTCTGTGCGTTCGGTTGCGACGATTCGGAAGGCTCGCCGAGTCGCGGCTGTTCGGCGCGCTCGTCGGCCGGCGCGGCGGTGCGGGCCGGCGCGGCGCGCTTCGTGCTGACGTTGACGTACAGCCCGCCCGACGTGCCGACGAGCAGGCGGCCTTCGGCGTCCTCCGCCAGCGCGTAGACGGTGCGGCGCGCGAGCGGCACGAGCGCGCGCCACGCACGCGCCTGTCGGTCGTAGACGAACAGCCCGCGGTTCGTGCCGCAGAGCAGTTCGCCCGCGCGCGTCTGGTAGATGGTGCGGACGAAGTTGCTCTCGGCGTCGTCGCCGGGCGCTTCGTTGTGCGGCGCGCGCGGGTCGAAGCGGCAGACGCCGCGATCCGTGCCGAACCAGACGACGCCCTCTCGATCCACGAAGACCGTGTAGACGTGATCCGAGCGCAAGCCCCCGCCCGTGCCCGCGAACGTGAAGTGCGCACCCAAACGTCCGGCCGCGTAGCGCCACACGCCCTGCCCGTCGGTCGCCACCCACAGCCCGCCGTCCTCGGCGCGCGCGAGCGCCGTCACCGTGCCGAGGCTTGCGCCGACCTTCTGCGGGCGCAGCACATCCGCCGCCGCGTACAGCCCGCTGTCGGCGGCGCGTGCGCGCGCGCCGACGAACAACTCGCCCGCGTCGTCGGTCGCCAGCGCCTCGATGAAATAGGCGCGCGGGCGGCTGACGACTTCGCTCAACTGTCCGCGTTCGACGCGCAAGACGCCGCGGCTGTGCGAGCCGGCGTAGAGCGTGCCGTCGCGCGCGAAGGCGAGGCTCGTGAGGCGCAGCCCGCCGGGGTGATCCGCGTCGGCGCTGGCGAGCGGCGCGTCGGGCAGCGCGCGCACACTCGTCGTGTCGTCGGCTTGCGCGCGACAGTCGAAGAGTTGGCCCTGCTCGGTGGCGAGCCAGGCGCGGCCCGGCTCGCCGTCCACGAGCGCGATGGCGCTCACGCTCTTGCCGCGCGTCTCCTCGATGATGCGCAGCGCGCCGCCACTCAAACGGGCCGCGCCGCCGTCCGTGCCGACCCAGAGCGCGCCCGCCGCGTCGAACTTGAGCGCGAGCACGCGCGCGCCCTGCAAGCCTTCGAGCTGCGCCGACTGCGTGCGCCGGCCGTCGTAGCGCGCCAGCCCGTTGTCCGTGCCGAACCAGAGCGACCCTTCGGCGTCCTGCGCCAGCGCGCGCACACGATCCGACGGCAGCCCGTGGAACAGCGTCACCGCGCCCCACTGGTGCAGGTTCGACGCGGGCAGCTCGGCCGCCGCCGACGTGGCTTTCTCGGTTGTGCTCGGAGTCGTGTTGGCGTTGAACTGGCGGGCGGCGACCGGCAGCAGGCAGCAGACGACCGGCAGCAAACCGAGCGCGAGCGCGCGCAGCTTCAGGCTTGGATGCGCGCGCCGGCCGTGCCCCGCAGTCTTCCGCCTACTGACTACTGACTTCTGACTTCTGCCTACTGTCTTCATCGTCCCCACGCGACGGTCGGCTCGACCCACTCGCGCAAAGGGCGGTAGAGGAGGCCGTGGCCGAGGCCGACCCGCGTCACGATCTCCTGGCGTCGGCCCAGCCCGGTCGAGTGCTCGAAGAGCCGCTGGCAACTGGTGACGCCGGTGTCTTTGTAATCGTAGATCGAGAGGACGTGCCCCCACACGTCGGGCGGCTTGGGCTGCCCGGCGTTCCCCGCGCCGCAGCCGGCGAGGATGACGAAGTTCACGTCGCGGTTGCGCAGCAGCGCGGCGGTCAGGACGGCGATGCCGCCGCCCTTCGACGCGCCCACGACCGTGACGTGACCGGGCGCGACGCCGCCCGCCAGCAGTGCCTTGATCTGGCCGACGACCTTCGCCGCGTACTCCGTTGGCTCCGTGCCGCGCGGGCGCGTCGCGCTGATGACCGTGTAGCCGCCGGCCGCGAGCGCCGCGAGAATCTGCTCGTACTCGTAAGGGCCGTGTTCGGGGCTGACGGCGTGCGCGCCCTGCTCCTCGATGATGCGCCCGTGCAGGTAGATGAGATAGCGCGCGCTCTTATCAACCTGCGCGGGCACGTCCGCCAGCACGCGGGGCGCGGCCGACTGTGACGCGCCCGCCTGTGCCGCATCTGCCTGCGGCGCGGCGGCCGGCGCGTGCGTGTGTTGCGCGCAGGCCGAGAGCGTGAGCGCGAGCAGCAACGCGCACGCACCGCAGGACGACACTAAGCGCCGCCCGCTCAATGCTTCACCCCGCGCCGTTTTTGTTCCTCGGCCTTCTGCTCTTCGACGAAGCGCAGGCGGTCGCGCTCGATCCAGTGTTCGAGATCGTGCGCCGCCTTCTCAAGCTCGTCGGCGTTGATGAGACCGCGGCGCAGGGCTTCGCAGAAGGCGCGCGTGCGGATGTTGTAGGCGAGCTTGTCGTAGGCCTCGTGCGGCGTGCCTTCGGGCGTGGCGATGAAGAGTTTTTCGTAGAGCGTCGCCAGCCGGCTCTCGACGCCGCGCAGAGAGAGGCTGCACTTGCGCGCGATGGCCCAGTTCGACAGACCGAGCGCGAGGTAATAGAGCGCCTCGGCCTCGAACTCGGTCAGGAGCGGCCGCTTGAACGAGTCTTTGAACGCCGGGTCGATCATGTCCGCGCCGTCTTCGAGCACGGCGGCGACGAAGCGCAGGAAGCGCGACTCCGGGTTGTTCTTGTGGATGAAGCCGTAGGCGGGCGGCGGCTCGACGGCGCGGATGAGCTTGCGGATTTCGTTGATGTAGACCTCGTGCGGGAACTGCGTCCAGAAGATGACGCGCGCGCCGGGGAACTCGCGCCAGATGGCGCGCGCCGCCTTCACACCCGACAGGCTCGGCATCTGTATGTCGAGCACGCACAGCTCGGGCCGGTGCTTCAAGGCGGCGGCGACGGCCGCCGCGCCGTCCGCGGCTTCGAGCACCGGCGCGTGCGCCGCGAACTCACGCTCCAACAGCTCGCGCAGGTAGCGCCGCTGCGCCACGTTATCTTCGGCGATCAGGATGGACATAAGGTAGACGGGCCACAGCGGGCCGTTGCGGACAGGCAGACGGGACGCCCTTCAGTCGCCCGTAATGATAGCGCGAAAGCGGCCGTTTTCGTACAGGTACGCGGTGGCCGCCTTCTCGAAGATGACGGCTTCGACGGCGTCGCGCGGGAAGGTGAACTCGCGCTTGGCCTCGTAGTCGTAAATGCGCGCGCCCTTGCGCACGGGCGCGATGTAGCCGCCCTGCGGGTCTGCGATGAAGTGCAGCGCGTAGCCCGCCCCGCGCCGCAGGAGGACGGCGACGCGCCGTTCAGCGCCGACCAGCGCGCCCGCCTCGGCCTTGATCTCGCCGTGCTCGACGAAGGCGGCGTAGTCGGCCTGCCCGTCGTCGTCGAAGTCGCCGCCGATCAGATCGGGCCGCGCCGTCGCGCCGTAATACTGGCGCACCCAGGCGCGCTCCTCGTCTGATACGACGACGTAACGCCAGCCCGGCAGCCGCTTGTTCAAAAGCGCCTGCGCTTCGGGCGGCAGCTCAACGGGCGGCGACTGCGCCGGCACGGCCGCGCCCGGCAGCGGCGCGAACGACAGCAGCACCGTCAGCAACATTAGCAGCACGAACACGCGCACTCTTGCACCCTCCGCGCTTAAGCCTCCGCCATGCGCGCGCGGCCGGCAACGTGGCTAACCACAGTCGGGCGACGCGGGCGCGGACAATGCGGCACGGGTGCGAGTCGCGCGGCGCGCTGTTCGCGCCCGCGCCGCGCGCGCCCCGCCCGGCGCATCATAATCGCCGGCCACGACGAACCGACGACTAAGACGATGAGTTACCGGCAAACCTTCTGGCGCGGGCGGCGACGCGGGCCGAGGCCGCGCCGCGCGCCGGGCGAGAGGGTAGCCGAATACCGCCCGAAGGAGTATGATGCGGCGCAGCGCACGCTACCTTGTGCTCGATTACAAGCTGGACATTCTGATGCCTCTGACCAGTTGGTAAACTCCTCTGCGGCCCTTTGCGGTTCTACTTTGCGGCCTTTGCGGTTAAGTCTTAAAACCTTTAACCGCAAAGGCCGCGAAGCGGGCCGCGAAGGACGCAAAGTTATGTTTGTGAGAGTCGTCCAAAACGTAACGGCCGCGTTGCTCGCGTCGGTCTGCCTGCTGGCGGCGGCGTGCGGCGGCGCGTCGCAGGCGCACGCCCCGGCGGCGAAAGAAACTGCGACCGCGCCGGCAGCGGCCGCGCGCGCCGACGCCCCGCCCGTGCCCGCCGACGCGGACGCCGACAACGACGGTCTGCCCGACCGTGCCGAGTTGCGCTCCTACAACGACCGCGAGAACTTCCGCCGCTGGTTCACCGCGATAGCCGAGGCGCAGTTCTACCAGTCGAGCGACGCGTGGAACGAGTCGCAGCGCGACTGCGCGGGGCTGGTGCGCTTCGCCTGGCGCGAGGCCTTGCGCCCGCACGACCGCGCGTGGGGCAAGCGCGTGGGCGGCCCGGCCGACGCGCCCGCGCCCGACGTGCGCGCCTACACGCTCGACACCAGCCCGCTCGGCGAGAAGCTGTTCCGCACGACGCCGGGCGCGTTCCGCGCCGACGACTTGGACAAGGAACGCTTCTCGGAGTTCGCCGACGCGCACGCGCTCAAGGAGTTCAACTGCGAGTTCGTCGCACGCGACCGCGCGCGGGCGCAGGCGGGCGATCTGCTCTTCTTCTTCCAACCGTTCGCGCAGCGGTATCCGTATCACGTCATGATCTTCCTCGGCCCGGCGCGCGCGCAGGGCGAGGGCGCGCAGGATTGGGTCGTCTACCACACGGGCGCGTCGCCCACGGACAAGGGCGTCGTGAAGAAGGTGCGGCTCAGCGTGCTCGACCAGCACCCGGACAGGCGCTGGCGGCCCGTGCCGACCAACCCGAACTTTCTGGGTTTCTACCGGCTCAAGATTTTGGATTGAGCCTGCTTGCGAGGTCAGCCCACACCGACAAGGCTGGAGCTTATGAACAGTCGCAGACTCATCTCGTCCGTCCTGATCTACGCGGCCGTCTTCGTCGCCGCGCTCGGCTTCTCGTACTGGCGCGTGCGCGCGCTCGCCGAGGGCACGGCGTCCGAGTTCTTCCCCGAACAGGACTACTACGAGCGCAAGGCCGACGCCGCGCCGGCCAAGCCCTTCTTCTCCGTCCAGACCAACCGCACCTACGGGACGAACGAGCGCGCCCGCGTCTTCGTCAACTACCACGACCTCGACACGCTCGACTTCCGCGTCTACAAGGTCAACGATCCCGTCAAGTTCTTCCGCCAGCTCGAGAACCCGCACCAGGTCGGCGAGGACGAGGACTACGACTTTCAGAACTACTACCAGAAGCGCAAGCCGACTTTTCTGGAGCGCGTCCGCCGCTTCAAGCTCGGCTTCTACAACTGGTTCCGCGACTACGTGCGCACGCAGGTCAAGCGCAGCGCGCGCGCGCCCTTCAACCGGCGCTTCCGCGAGGACGCGGGCGAAGACCCGACGACGCGCACCCAGCCCTTGAACGTCGCCGACTACGCGCGCGTGCCGCTGCTCAATCAGGATCAGCTCGACACGACGTTCCGCGAAAAACTGCCGCCGCTCGCGCCCGAAGAGCAGTACGAGCGCCGGGCCATCTCGCTCGGCAAGAAGCCGCCCGGCGTCTACCTCGTCGAAGTCGTCAACGGCGACCTGCGCGCCTACGGCGTCGTGGTCGTCAGCGATCTCGTTATGGTGCAGAAGACCGGGCGCGACGGGCAGTTGACCGTCTACGCCGCGCAGCGCCAGTCCGGCGCGCCGCGCGCGGGCGTCCGCGTCGAAGTCGTCAAAGGCAAAGACACGCTCACGACGGGCACGACCGACAACCAAGGTTTGCTCAACGCGAAGCTCGTGGACAAGAAGCCGGCGGCGAGCGAAGAAGGCGACGAAGAAGGCGGCGAAGGCGAAGGGGGCGGCGCGCAGCCGTCCTACCTCATCATGGCGCGCGAGCAGGACAACTTCGCCATCTCCGATCTCGACTCGTTCTACTTCGGCGGCGGCGGCGGCGAAGGCGACGGGCTGACGAGCTACGTCTACACGGATCGGCCCGTCTACCGGCCGCTGCAAAAGGCTTACTTCAAAGGCATCCTGCGCCAGCAGACCGAGCAGGGCTACAAGCTGCCCGGCGGCACGGTCTCCGTCACGGTCGAGGACGGCAACGGCAACCAGATTTACGAGAAAGAACTGCCGCTCTCTTCGCGCGGCACGTTCAGCGGCGAGCTAGACCTCGGCGAAGACGCGCCGCTCGGCTCCTACAACATCACGGCGCATTCGGGCGAAGCCACCGCCTCCGGCTACTTCGAGGTGCTCGAATACAAGAAGCCCGAATACAAGGTCACGGTCTCGACCGCGCAGAAGTTCGTCGCCACGGGCCAGACCGCCCGCTTCACCGTCAGCGCGCGCTACTTCTTCGGCGCGCCCGTCACCCGCGCCGACGTGAAGTATTACGTCTACCGCGAGCGCTACTACCCCAGCTTCTTCGACAGCGAGGCCGATCCGATTGACGACTTCGGCGTCGAAGAGTCCACCGGCGAAGAAGAAGACACGAGCTACGACGAGTACTCGCCTTACGGCGACTCGATGATCAAGGAGGGCGACGGCAAGCTCGACGCGAACGGCAACCTCGTCGTGGACTTCCCCGTGCCGCAGCCCGAAGCCAAGGAGAACTGGGACTACACCTACCGGCTCGAAGCGCAGGTCACGGACGCCGCGCGCCGCGAGATGCAAGGCAGCGCCAGCTTCGTCGGCACGCGCGCCTCGGTCGCCGCCGAGGCCTACCCGGACAGCTACGTCTACCGCACCGGCGAGACCGTCCACGTCAAGGTCAAGACGGCCGACTACGAGGGCCACCCGCAGGCCGCGCACGTCACCTTGAAGTTCGTCGAGCAGACTTGGGAGAAGGTCGAGAAGGTCGAGGACGGCGAGAGCTACACGACCTACCGCACGAAGGAGCGCGAGGTGGCGACCGCCGCCGTGGACACGAACGCGCAGGGCGAGGCCAATTACGACTACCAAGCGCAACAGACGGGCGACTTCGAGATCAAAGCGATCATCAACCAGCAGAGGCGCGACGTGGTCTTCGAGAGCGGCTCGTTCTGGGTCGCGGATCGCAACAACGCCTGGTCGGACGTGTCCTACGCGGGCGACGAGCAGATCAAGCTCGTGCCCGACAAGAAGGCCTACAAGGCGGGCGAGACGGCGCACGTCCTCGCGCTGCTGCCGACCGACAAGGCGCACCTGTTGGTGACGACCGAACTGTCGAGCGTGATGAGCGTGCGGCAGTTGGACGTGCAGGGGCGCGCGGCGACCATTGACGTGCCCATCGAGGCGCGCTACGCGCCGAACGTGTTTCTGAACGTGACCTACGTCAAGAACGGCGACATGTACACGATGGATCAGTCGCTCGTCGTGCCGCCGCGCGACCGGCTGTTGAAACTCGAAATCATGACCGACAAGCGCGAGTACAAGCCGGGCGAGACCGCTTCGTACACGGTGCTCGTGCGCGGCGCGGACAACCAGCCGGTCTCCGGCGCGGAGGTCAGCTTGGGCGTCGTGGACGAGGCCATCTACTCGATCCGCGGCGAGTCGGCCGGCGACATCCGCGAGACGTTCTACGGCCGGCGCTACAATCAAGTCAGCACCAGCTTCTCGACCAACTTCAACTTCACCGGCTACGCCGGCCAGAAGCCCGTCCAGCTCGCGCAGAACAAGCGCGCGTACCAGTTGGCCGACTTCAAGAACGACGACAACCTCGTCCAGCCGAAGATCAGGAAGACTTTCAAGGACACGGCCTACTGGCAGGCCGCGCTCGTCACGGGCGCGGACGGCAAGGCGCAGGCCAAGTTCCAACTGCCCGACAACCTGACGACGTGGCGCGCGACCGCCCGCGCCGTCACGCCGGACACGCGCGTCGGCGCGACCACGCAGAAAGTCCTCGAACGCAAAGACGTGATCATGCGCCTCGCCATGCCGCGCTTCCTGACGGCGGGCGACACCGTGACCATCTCCGGCATCGTCCACAACTACCTGCCCGCCGACAAGCAGACGCAAATCTCGCTCGAAGTCGGCGGCGCGCGCCTGCTCGACGCGCCGAACCAGTCGGTCGTCATCCCGAAGAGCGGCGAGTACCGCGCCAACTGGCGCGTGCAAGCGTCGCAGACGGGCCAGCTAACGCTGCTCGGCAAGGCCCTGACCGACACCGACTCGGACGCGCTTGAGTTGTCCATAGACATCGTGCCCCGCGGCGTGCGCCAGACGCGCGGCGAAGCCACCACGCTCGGCGGCGACGAAGAGGATCGCACCGTCACCATCAACCTGCCCGCCAACGCCGACCCGCGCGCGCGCACGCTCCGCATCGAAGCCGCGCCCTCGGTCGCCGCCACGCTCTTCGGCGCGCTCGATTATCTGACGGGCTACCCCTACGGCTGCGTCGAGCAGACGATGTCTTCGTTCCTGCCGAACGTGATCGTGGCGAACGCCCTGCGCGAAGTCGAGACGACGAGTCTCAGCGACAAGAATAACCTCGGCAAGAAGGTACGCCGCGGTCTCGAACGGCTCTACAACTACCAGCACGACGACGGCGGCTGGGGCTGGTGGAAGGACGACCCGACCGACCCTTGGATGACCGCCTACGTCGTGGACGGTTTGACGCTCGCCAGCCGCGCCGGCTACGAGATCGAAGACCAGCGCGTCGAGCGCGGGCGCGCGAAACTCGGCGCGCTCGTCGCCGCCGGCAAGAACGACGACGGCAAGGCGATTGACACCGAGACGCGCGCCTACATGATCTACGCCCTGAGCCTGAGCGGCGGCGTAGACCCGCGCCACGTGGACGACCTGTTCACCAACCGCGGCCGCCTCCAACCCTACGGGCGCGCGCTGCTCGCGCTCACCCTGAAACAGCGCGGCGACGAACGCCGCGCGCAACAGGTCGCGGGCGAGATCGCCGGCTCGGCGCGCGCCACAGACTTCGACGCCCACTGGGAGTCGAAGCGCCAGCCCGCGCTCGACTTCAGCGAGGACGATAGCTTGGAAGCGACCGCCGTCTCCATCAAGGCGCTCGCGCAGGTGAACCCGCGCAGCGACCTGCTGCCCAAGGCCGCGCGCTGGCTCGTCGCCAACCGCAAGTACGGCTCCTACTGGCTCTCGACCAAGCAGACCGCGTTCGCCGTCTACGGCCTGATCGACTACCTGAAAGTCAGTCAAGAGTTGTCGCCCGACTACGCGCTTGAGGTCTACGTCAACGGCGAGCAGGTGTTGACCAAGCAGATCACCTCGGCCGACGTGGGCAACCAGCAACTCGTCATCCGGCGCAAGGACGAGCAGGTGCCGAACAACACGCAGATTCGCGTCGTCAAGCACGGCCCCGGCGTGCTCTACCTGTCGTCTACGCTCGCCTTCGCCACGACCGACGAGCAAGCGCCCGCGCAGGGCGAGGGCGGCCTGAAGATCGAGCGCGAGTACTTCCGCCTGTTCGTGGACGACAACGACGGCAACCCGGTCTGGCGCTCCGAGCCGCTCAAGGGCGATCTGCGCTCCGGCGACATGATCATCGCCAAGCTGCACGCCACGGGGCCGCACGCCTCCTACGTCCTGCTCGAAGACCCGATCCCCGCGGGCTGCGAGCAGATCGAGCAGGTCAGCGGCATCCAGTTCGACTACTCGACGAAGGACTGGAGCGACTGGTACAGCGCGCGCGAGTTCCGCGACCAGCGCACCGCCTTCTTCCTGAACTACTTCGACGGCGACGTGACCTTGCGCTACGCCCTGCGCGTGCAGGAGCCGGGCGAGTTCCGCGTCGCGCCCGCGCGCGTCGAGCTGATGTACGCGCCGACCGTGCAGGCCAACACCGCCAGCGGCGCGCTCAAGATTCTTGATCGACAGTGAAAACTGTTAGTGGTTAGTTGTTCTTCGTTCTGCCGGCGTAAGCTGAAGCCTGAAGATGAACAAGACGACCGGCGCAACGAAAACGACTAACCACTAACAACTAACCATTAACAACTAACCACGGACGCCTTTTATGACTAAGAACGTTCTCGCCGCGTTGGGCGCGGCCTTCCGCGCGCTGGTGCGGCACATCCCGGCGCTGGCCGTGTTGGCTCTGCTCTACGCGCTCTTTATCGGCGCGTGCTACTTCCTCGTGACGACGCGCGAGGCGACGCTCTGGCAGGTCGGCTTCACGTTCGTCTTCGCCGTCGCCGTGCCGCTCCTGTTCTGCGCGCTGCAAGCGGGCTGCGCCGCCTTCGCCGTCGGCGCGGACGCGCCCGGCGCGACGCTCAAGGGCGCGGCGCGCGGCTTCTGGAAAGTCCTGCTCGTGAGCCTGCCGCTCGTGCTCCTGGTCGTGTGCGGCGTCTGGGCGCTGAACAAGGTCGAGGCGCGTTTGAAGGCGAAGCCGGCGGCCGAGACGATGGCGGGCGGCTCGCACGGCGACGTGACGGAGGACGAGGGCGAGGTGCTCTCCGTGCCGGCGAACGAGCAAGTCCATGAAGACGAGCCGGCGCGGAAGCCGAAGGTGCGCTGGTCGTTCGTGCTGCTCGTGGCGGTGCGGCTGCTGCTGTTCGGGCTGGTGCTGCCGCTCGTGGCGCTGCGCCTGTGGCTGGGGCTGGCGCGCGGCGGCTTCCGCACGCTCTTCAAGGGCTTCGGGCGCGTGCTCGCGCCGGAGTCTGTGCTGACCTACGCGGTCGGCGCGGTCTTGTTCGGCGTCATCCCCTACTTCCTGCTCTTCACGCGCACGGGCACGGGCAGCGCGTGGTCTGAGCTGACGCTCTTCGGCCTGCGCCTGCTGCTCGCGTTCCTCTGCTCGCTCGCCGGCTGGGTGCTGACCATGCGCGCGCTCGCCCACCCGGCGGGCACGGACGCCGCCCTTGCGCCCAGCGAAGCGAACGCCCCGCAGCCCGCGCCCACCGGCGCGTGAGTTTTATCTTATGTCTGTGGCGCAACAACGCACGGCGCGGGGCCGCGGAGGGGTACTAATCTCAAATTCAATGGATAGGAGAGACCGTTATGGCTGACGATACGGAAGTCTTATTGAACTTCTGTAATCAGTATTTAGATGAAATAAGGCATATTGAAAACCAACGCGCGGCACTTACGAATATAATTATTCTTATCGGCTCGGCCATCGTTGGCTTAATAGTGCAGAAAGGACTGACTCGCGGGTTTCTGATGCTGGCCATTCTACTAATCTTGCTCGGCATCTATGGGGCAGGGATAACGTTGAAATTATACGAACGCTACAACTTCTTTCAGGCCCGCCTGGAGCATTGTTATCGGCATATTGACGAGTTGCACCCGAACGCCAAGTTCCTCCATATTAGAGATGTCGCCTACCGCGAGCATAAGAGTCGTTTTCCAAGGTTAGTTAAGTTGAGAGTGCATCGTCTTTGGCTTGCAATACATATTGCCATTTCACTTTCAGGCGTGGCGCTTATAGTCGTTATTCTCTTCCTGTCACCTGGATGATCGCCCAGTCACGCAACGATTTGAGATTTCACGTTTGAGGGCACTTTTCTCTCAGAGGCCCTGCGCGCGACCGGCGCACCGCCGCGGGTTTCTACGACCCGCGCTGCTCCTCTTGTGGGCCTGCGCCGCGCTCCTGTCCGCCGGCTGCGCGCCGACGAGCAAGGCCGAGCTTGCGCAACCCGCGCCCGCCGCGCCGCCCGCGCCCGCAGCGCCCGACGAGGCGGCGCTCGACGCCGCGTTGCAGCAGGCCGCGGCCGGAGCGTTGGGCGCGCGGCCCGGCGCAATCGTCGTGCTCGACCCGCAGACCGGGCGCGTGCGCGCCGCCGTCAACCCGCGCCTCGCCGCCGCCGAGGCGTTCCCGCCCGGCTCCGCCATCAAGCCCTTCACGCTGCTCACCGCCCTGCGCACCGGCGCGCTCGACCGCGACGCCCGCCTCCTCTGCCGCAAACACTACCGCCGCGCCGACGCCGACTTCACCTGCTCGCACCCGGCCGCCCTGCCCCCCTTCACCCCCGCGCAGGCGCTCGCCTACTCCTGCAACTACTTCTTCGCGCGCCTCGGCGAACGTCTGCGCGCAGACGACTTCAACGCGACGCTCGCGGCCTACGGCTTCGGCAAGCCGACCGCGCAAGCCGACGAGTCCGAGCAGGCCGGCGCGCTGCCCACGCGCGCGCGCTGGCGCGTCAGCACCGCCCTCGGCGAAGACGAACAGTTGCGCGTCACGCCCCTGCAACTCGTCGCGGCTTACGCCGCACTCCTCAACGGCGGCCGCCTCTACGCACCGCGGACGGCCCCGCCCGAAGACTTTCATCCACAAGCCCGCGGGCAACTCGACATCACGGCGGCCGAGCGCGCCCTGCTCGTCGAAGGCCTGCGCGGCGCGGTCGCCTACGGCACGGCCGAGCGCGCGCACATGGACGCGCTGCCCGTCGCCGTCTACGGCAAGACCGGCACGGCCACGGAGGTCGGCGGCTTCCACACGCACGGCTGGTTCGTCGGCTTCGCCGCCGACGCGAGTCAGACGCCGCAACCCGCGACCGCGCAACTCAACACGTCAAGCGCACAACTCAACACGTCCGTCCCGCCCGCGCCCGAACAGTTCAAGTTGGCCGTCGTCGTCTTCCTCCGCCGCGCGACCGGCGCGCAGAGCGCCGCCGTCGCCAAGCCGATCTTCGCCGCCTACGCACAGGCGTTGCACCAGCCGGCCGCCGCGCCGCAATCGGTCGCCGCCGCGCCGCAAAACGACACGACGGACGCGGACGCTGCGCGCGCGGCCGAGCCGGTCGTGCGCGTGCATCTCGTGCGCGAAGACGAGACGCGCGCGCTCGCGCTCGAAGACTACATCTTCGGCGTGCTGGCGGCCGAGGCGAGCACCGAAGACGAATACGAGGCCATCAAGGCACTCGCCGTCGCAAGCCGCACGTTCGCTTTGAAGAACCTGCGCCGCCACGCGCGCGCCGGTTACGACTTCTGCAACCTCACGCACTGCCAGCGCTACCTCGCCGTCAACGACACGAACGCGCGGCCCGAGTTCCACGCGCTCCTGCGCCGCGCCGTGCGCGAGACCGCGGGCGAAGTCCTGCGCGACGGCCACGCGCAGCTCGTCAACGCCTACTTCAGCGCGTCGTGCGGAGGCATGACGGCGGACGTTGGTGCGCTCTGGGGCGTGCCCGCGCGCGAGCGTTACGAGCGCGGCGTGCGCGACCAGTTCTGCCAGGGCTTGCCCAACAGCCGTTGGACGGACACGATCCCGGCCGAACAACTCGCGCGCGCCCTGCACGAAGACGAGCGCGGCGACGTGGGCGCGCGCCTCGCGGACGTGCGCGTCGTCAGGCGCGACGCGAGCGGGCGCGCGGAGTTGGTCGAAGTCAGCGGCGAGCGGCGGCGCGTGCTGCGCGGCTGGGAGTTCAAGACGATCATCGGGCGCACGCTCGGCTGGAACGTGCTCAAGAGTTCGCGCTTCACGGTCGAGCGCGCGGGCGCGCAGTTCGTCTTCCGCGGCAGCGGCTTCGGGCACGGTCTCGGTCTCTGCCAGATGGGCGCGCACGCGCAAGCCGAGCGCGGCGCGTCCTACCGACAGATTCTCGCCTACTACTTCCCCGGCACGCGCCTCGTGCCCTTTGCCGGCGTCGCCCAGTGGCACGACGACGTGCTGCTCGGCCGCGCGCCGGAGAACGAAACCACGGAGCCACGCGAAACGACGCGAACCGCCCCGGCCCGCGCAACGCCGCCGGCCGCCGCGCCGTCGCCCGCGCCGCTCGTGCTCGCCAGCGAGCGCTTCCGCGTGCGTTACCCGCCGCGGGTCGCGCGCCGCGACGCAGAGGAGGTTCTGCGCACGCTCGAAGCCGCGCGCGCCGACATGAGCCAGCGCCTCGCCGCCGCGTCGCTCGCGCTGCCCGCGCTGCCCGTGCTCGAAGTGTGGGCGCACGAGACGACGGGCGATTTCGTCGGCGCGACGGGGCAAGCCCCTTGGGCCGCGGCGGCCACCAGCGGGCGGCGGATACACCTGCAACCCGTCGCCACGCTGCGCCGCCGCGGCGTGCTCCAGACGACCCTGCGCCACGAGTACGCGCACGCCGTCATCGAAGCCCTGGGGCGCGGGCGCACGCCGCGCTGGCTCGCCGAAGGACTGGCCGCTTACGCGGCGGGCGAAGGCCCTCTGCTCACACGCGCCGCCGCGCCGAAACGCCTGACGACCGACGAACTCGAACAGAAACTCGCCGCGGGCGCGTCCGCCGAAGAGATGCGCGCGCTCTACGCGGCGGCCTACAGGATGGTGGCCGCGCTCGTCCAACGCGAAGGCGAAGCCAACGTCTGGCGGCGCGTCGCGGGCGGCTGAGTGCCAGGATCAGGCTCGCGTTGATTTTATCCCGGAGAAAAGATCAACACAGAGGACACAGAGGTCACACAGAGATCACAGTTTTTGGGTCATGACTAGATAACGACCTGCGAGTAGGCGTTAAACTGAGTCATGGCAGTCAGTTCTAAGCAATTTGTTCGCGCACGAATTTCTCGTGCTAAATTTCGCCAGCTCCTCAAGCTCTTTGCGCTTGATTTAACT
>DASVPY010000098.1:0-152021 GCA_036389395.1 Pyrinomonadaceae bacterium | reverse complement strand
CGCAAGATAGAGGCATCAGGGGCATCATCTCACCCACAGGCTCTGGTGGCCGGATGCCGGGCACAGCCTCACCGATGCCTCGGTTGCGGCTGAGAGCTTGTCGCTTCCGGCCGCTTCAGTCAACATACAATGCCGGGCGTTAGGCTGACTTAAGTTGAATAGAAGAATTGAAGGAGGATGCATTTATGGCAGCAGCAGGAGCAGCGGCGGCGGCAGCCGCAATCGCGAACGCTATCAAAGCTAGTGGTGTGGTGGTCCGAGTCGCCCCTAATGCCTTCCAAACTATTCTACGAAAAGTTGAGAATCCATTGGTCATATATGCCGAAGGTGGTTTCTTCTCAACCAAACACCTATACTTAGTCAGCTACAAAGGGTTTGCGTTTTTCACCAAATCTTCTGAACCAATGTTACTGCCGCCAGGCGTTGAAACAATAGTGGCGGCGAAGATTTGGTTGCCGCAGTAGCGAGGTCACATGTCAGCCTAACGACTCATTCAACCGGAGCGCGAGTTAGCTTGTCTTTCATCGAGAACTTGGATGATTTTGGCGTTGAATGCGCGCCCGGTTAATGCGGGCGTTGGGCGGCTAAGCAGCGGCAATTCGCGTGGGTGGGGGTGACGATGGCGAAAGTTACCGGGATCGGCGGCGTCTTCTTCAAGAGCAGAAACGACAGTGCCGCGCTGGCGGCTTGGTATCAGAAGCACTTGGGCCTGCCGCTGGAGGAGAGCTTCGGCGGCGCTATCCTGCGATGGCCGGATGACAAGGCCGAGGACAAGGGCCTCACCGTCTGGTGCGTCGCGGAGAAAGAGAGCCAGTGGTTCAGCCCCAGCGACGCCCCTTTCATGATCAACTACCGGGTTGACAACCTTGACGAGTTGATCGCGCAACTGCGCGCGGGCGGGGTCGAAATCGTCGGCGGCCCAGAATCGCACGAGAACGGGAAGTTCGCGTGGATCATGGACCCGGAGGGGAACAAGGTGGAGCTGTGGGAGCCGATGCTCTGGGCTGAGAAGAACAAGAGCGCCTGAAGTCCTTGTCTGCGCCGCCCGACGACGGCAGGCGGCGGCCGCGCGATTAGCCCGCCTCTTATTATCAATCATTCGTGCGCGCCGCTGATGCCGGGCGTTCGGCGCTTCACTGTAAGGCTGCTCTCACCGTGCCATCAGAGCAATTCGTGTTTACGCCAATTGAATTTAAAGGTGTCCGCCAAACGCGAGGGCGCATGCCAGGATTCTTGCGGGCGCGGCACCGTGTAGTATTTACCCGTAATGATCGCCCCGTCAATCTCGACCCGAAGGAAACCGTGGCGGTCATCTACATACCGTTCTAACGTTACCTCATCGCCCGTTTGGTTCATAGTTACGGGGGTGATTACTTTCTCCCCATTAACTCTTGCAACCTGATGTAAATGCCAGTATCCGCCAGCGCCGGCGACAATGTATGGGAACTGCTCGTTGCCTATACCCCGTGTGAAGCGCTGATAGTTATGGACATGCCCGGCGAAAACTATGTCGGGATGTCTACCTGAAGCCTCAATGGCAGAATTCAGGGCCGTCCTCATAGCCGCACTGCCGGAGTGATGGTCGTCAGCCGAATAAACCGGGTGGTGCATCGTCACAAAAAGGGCCTTACTCTTGGGTGCCTTTTTCAATTCCGAAGTCAACCACGCTAGCTGATCTTTACGGATTCGCCCCCCTTCAGGCACGTTGCTGTAAAGGCCGACGATGGTAGCCAGTGGTGTCACCAGCGTCCAGAAGACGTTGGGTTGTGTCATGGCATCACGTTGGATTTCCCTGGCGTCGGGCGTGACGACCGGCGTCGGCGAGCAGAAGTTGCGCACGAAGGCTTCCAGCGAGGTTTCCGGCGCTATCGGATCGCCATCGTGGTTGCCGGGAACGGCGAAGATTGGAGCCACATAATGCTCGTAAGGTTTATAGAACTGGTCGTAGTAGTCAGCAGCCTGCCCGTTGAAATAAACGCAATCTCCCAGGGTATAAAAAAAGAGCGGATCGGATACTGGATCACGCGGGTCGTGCGTGAAGTCATTTTCCATCCCATTGACTACCAGTTGTTGAACTTCGGGGCGCTTGACGCCGCCTATGTCTCCCGAGATTTGAAACACCATTCGCCCTTTAGCCACGACGGCCTTGTGCAGTTTCGGGTCAATCACTTCTGCTAGATCGAGATGGAAGGGCGGCGGGCCTGTAGGAGGAGGAGGTTCCTGAAATGCGCTGCCGCGAAATGCAGGCGAGGAAAGTGTGAACCTGAGTCTGTCCTGAGATAACCTCGGGCGACCGAAGTTGCGTGCGGCTCTGGTAGCCATGTGAATTCTCCTCTAGGGAGTGAAGTGGCGTGTAACGCGCGTCTTATATCACACAGGTGAAAAGATTGGAATAAAATATACGTTGGCTGTCCCGAATTATGATCGTGAAGGCGCGCCGAACAACTCATTCGTCGAGTGCCGCCGTTTCCTTTCTTCGCGCTCACGCGCTCATGGCGGGCAGGGATGCCCGCGCTCCCGGCTGCGGCCGGTCTTGTTATTTTGGGCTGCCGTCTTTGTTGGCGGCGTCGCCTTCGGGCGTGTTGTTGATGAGCCAGGTGGCGTAGGTCTCGTTGAGCTTGAAGCGGTGGCCGTAGTACTTGCCGGGGTAGGCCTCGACGAAGTTGAGGAAGCCGAGCAGGTCGGCGCGCTTCGTGTTGCGCATGGCCTCGCCCAAGGTCTGCCCCTTGAAGCGCCCTCCTTCGAGTTTGACGGCGAGCGCGTCCCTCAGATCGTCGCGCGCGGCCGTGGCGTGTATGTCGGCGATCATCGCGTCGAGGATCGAGTCCACCAGTTCCGGCGTCTCGTTGGCGTAGAGCTTGCGGTAGTCGTAGAAGGACGCCTTGCCGTCCCCGTCGAGGAAGGTGATGTTGAACTCGGCGGCCATGCGCCAGAGGACGGAGCGGACGGGCAGGTCGGGCACGAGCGCCTTGTGCTCGACCGTGTCGCCCGCGCGCACCACGCCGTCGCCGGTCGGATCGTTTAAGGTGACGCGCACCAGCGTCGTGTCCGGCTCGACGCGCACGATCTCGCCCGTGCCGATCTGCTTCACGTCGCGCTTCGCCTGGGCGTCGTAGACCGAGGCGACCGCGACCTTCGCGCCGGCTTCGGGCATCCCGTCGCGCGCGCCGCGCTCGATGGTCACTTCGCGCACGGGCCCCGCGCCGGGCGCGACCGCGACGACCGAGCTGACGACCGAGTCGTAGACCTTCTTCTCGCGCCCGACCTTGAAGACCTCGCGCAGCTTGGCGTTCACGCGCGCCAGATCGCATTCGAGCGCGGCGGTCGTCGTCTGCTTAGGCGTCGCGGCCGCCGCCTCCGTCTGCCCGCCGGCCAGTTGTTGGTACTGTTCGCGCGCGCGGGCGTAGGCGTCGTAAGCCTCGTGCGGCTGCCCCAGGCGCAACTCGGCGTCGCCGAGCGTGACGAGGCGCTCGGCCTTGCGCCGCTGCCGGACGGCCGCCGGCACGCGCACGCCGATCTCGGCCTCCTCTAGTTCGTCGTAATAGGTCTTGAGCGTGGCGGCGTCGTCGCGCTTGTCGGGCGAGTCGAGGTGCAGGGCGATGGCCTGCTCGATGGCGGCGCGGGCGTCGGCGTATGCGCCGGCGCGGTTTTCGAGCCGGGCGATCTGGTAAAAGATCCAAGGCGTGCCGGGATAAATCTTCAGCGTGCGCTTGAAGAGGCGCAGCGCCTCGTCCGGCTTGTCCTCGGCGACGTAGAGGGCGAGGAAGACGGCGGCGTCGGCGTTGAGCGGATCGTACTCGACGGCCTTGCGCGCGTCGGCCTCGACCGCGGCGGCGGTTAAGTTATCGTCCTTCGCGCCCGCGGCGAGCAGGCGACTCTTGACGAGCGCGCGGTAGTAGTAGGCGACGGAGTTGCGCGGCGACTGGCGGAGGATGGCCTCTGCGTCGGCGAGCGCCGCGCGGTACGCCTGGACGCGCGTGAGCGGCGCGCGCCGGATGAACGGGTGGCCGCCCGCGAGATCGGCGGCGGCCGTTTTGTTGTTGTCCTCGGCGGCAGGTTTATTGTTGACATCGGTCGCCGGCTTGTCGTCGCCGGCCGCGGGCTGTGCGGCGGACGCGTTCTCGGCGTTGTCGTATTGCAGCCGCAGGCGCTGTTGCAGGATGGTGAGGTTGTTAGGCTCAAGCTCGACGGCGCGGTCGAGCAGTTGACGCGCGCGCTCGGCTTCGGCGCGCGTGGCGTGCAGTTCTTCGACGGCGCGGTCGTAGCGGGCCTGCGCGCGCTGGCGCGCGGCCTCGAAGAGCGGCGCGTCGCCGGTCGCCTGCGCGAGCTTGGTCTGCGCCTGCTTGAGTTCGTCGGCCGCCGTGCGCAACTCTTCCTCGGCGCGGCCCGTGTCGGCGCGCGCGAGCAGCCGGCGCGCTTCGAGCGCGAGGGCCGGCGCGCTGCGCGCGTCCGTCGTGTACGCGAGTTCGGCCGGCGCGCGCGTGTGCCCGAACGCGCCCGCGGGATCGAGCGCGCGCTGGCGTTCGCCGACCCAGCGGGCGAGCGCGTCGTAACGTTGCGCCGTGGCAGGAGGGGCGGCCGTCTGCTGCGCGGCACGGTGACGCGCGAGGAAGTCTGCGTAGGCGCGCAGGGCGTTCTCGCGGTAGCCGGCCTGTTCCCAGAGCGCGCCCTGCGCGGCGAGCGTGCCGTAGTCTTCGGGGCGCTGCCGCTCGTTGAGCCAGGCCCAGTTGAGCGCGGTCAGGTAGGCGGCGCTGGTGGCGGGGCGCTGGCGCGCGCGCGTGAGGGCACCGACGAAGTCGCCGCCCATGTACGCCTCTATGTTGGCGCGCTGGTATTCGAGCGCGGAGCGGAAATCCTCGTCGCTGGTCGTGAGCAGATCGCGCCCCGTCACCTGTTTGATCGCGGGCGCGACCTCGTTCTCGATCAGCGAGTCGTACTCGCCGGGGACGAACAGGCGCGTGGCGTCGGCGACTTCGACGCGCGCCTCGTCGTAGCGGCCGTTGAGACTCAGACCGACGGCGAGGTTGAGGTGGTTGAGTGCCGAGTCGGGCTGCTCTTGCAGGACGGCGCGCAGGTCTGCGACCGACTTGTCGGGCTGGCGCGTGAGCATGTACATGTAGCCGCGCAGTTGGCGGGCGCGGAAGTTCTCCGGGTCGGCGTCGAGCGTGGCGGTGAGTTCGGCCTCGGCCTCTTTGTGGTTGCCGACGTTGGTCAGCGCGTTGGCCTTGACCGTGCGCCAGACGACAGCCTCCTGCCGCGGCGTCACTTGCACGAGGCGGTCGGCCATCGCGCGGATGAGGTCGTTGTTATCGTAGCTCTGCCTCTGCGCGGCGAGGGCTTCCGCCTGCCACTTCTTTTCGGACTCGGCGGCGCGCTGCTGCGCCGCCTGCGCCACCCTCAGATTCTTCTCGGCCAAGTCTTTGGCCGCGCGGGCCTCGGCGGCGGCGCGCTGCTGCGCGGCGATAGCCGCCTGCGCGCGCTCGAACTGCTGGCGCGCTTCTTCGGCCTTCCGGCCGGCCAATTCGGCCTGCTCTTTGGCCATGGCGAGGTTGTCAGTCGCCTGTTTCTGCGCGGCGAGGGCTTCCCCCTCGCGCTGGCGCGCGATGCGGGCCTGATCTTCGGCCATGAGGCGCGAGGCTTCGGCCTGGCGCGCGCTCTCGACGGCGCGACCGCGCGCGCCGTAGGCGGCGACGCCGAAGCCGAGCGCCGCGAGGAAGGCGACGCCGAGGAAGAGCGTGAAGAGGCGCGTGCGGCGGACTTCGCGCCGCTGGTGTTCTTCGCGTTCGGCGCGCTCGGCGTCGCGCGCCGCCTGACTGTCGTCGAGGAAGCGCAGGGCGTCGGCGAAGTTCGGCGCGTAGCGCGCGGCCCAGGCCTCGTTCGGCCGCTGCTCGTCGCGCCACGCGAGCGCGACGGCCAAGTCGGGGTCGCGCCACAAACCGGCCTTGCCCGCCTTGTGCAGTTCGGCCGTCTCGGCCAGGCGGTGGTAGATTTGCGCCGACTGCGCCTCCTCGTCCGTCCAAGCGCGCAGGCGTTGCCAGCCGCGGATCAGACTCTCGTGCGAGATGTCTATGAGCGAGTCGGGGCGGAGCGCGACCTCTGCGGGCGGCATCAGGAACGAGCGACCGGGCCGGCGGAAGGTCTCGACCACGCGCGCCACTTCCGCTTCGCTCGCGCCGGCCGTCTCGGCCAATTCGCGCAACTGCGTCGGGCGGCGTATCTCGCGGTTGTCCGGCCCCTTCTCGGTCAACGCCTTGAAGACGCGTTCGGCGACGGCGCGCGTGCGTTCGTCGGCCAGTTCGGCGTAGGCTTCGTCGGCGTGGCGCGAGAGCGCGCCGGCCATGCCGCCGACCGCTTCGTAGTCGGGCGTGTCAATGGGCGCGCGCTCGCCGTTCGTGGCTTGCGCGCGGCTCCAATGATCCCAGGTGCGCATGAGCGCGTGTTGCAGGATGGGGAGTTGGTCGGGGTTGTCGCCCACGTCGTTCAAGAGGCGGTTGACGAGGCGCGGCGTCATGCGCGCGCCGCCGACGGCGACGGGGCCTGTGACGGCCTCGCGCCGCTGGTCGCGCGTCATGCGCGGGATGAGATACTGCCCGTCGTTGATCGCTTCGGGCAGGTCGCGGAACTGCGCGCAGTCGCCGAGAAAATCCGAGCGCATCGTGATGAGGACGTAGACGGGCAACTCGGTCTGCTTCGCGGCTTCGAGCAGGAGTTTGACGAAGGCCGCGGCGTCGTCCTCCGCGTTCTCGGCCCGGCCCGCGCGCTTGAAGCGGAAAATCTCCTCGAACTGATCGACGACGATCAGCAAGTTCTCCGTCCGCGGCAGACGCGCCTGCTTGACGGCGGTGACGAGGCCGAGCGCGCCGCGCCGGAGAGTGGCTTCGGTCAAAAGCGCGTGGGCGTCAGGCGGCGTGCCGTCGCCGGTCTGGCCGCAGACGGCGGGGTCGGCGAGGGCGCGCGCGAGGTTGCCGATGGGGTCGTTGCCGGGGCGGAAGAGGGCGACGCGCCAACCCGGCCCCGCCTGCGTCATGAAGCCGCCGTAGAGCGCGGGCAGCAGCCCCGCGCGCACGAGCGAAGACTTGCCGCTGCCCGACGTGCCGACGACCGCGAGGAAGCGGTTGCGGCGCAGGCGGCGACTCAACTCGTCGCTCTGCCCGTCGCGTCCGAAGAACAAGTTGCTCTCGTCGAACTCGAACGGGCGCAGGCCGGGAAACGGGTTGAGCTGATTAGCGGCGGGGGGCTGCGGGTGCGACATTGGTGCGGTTCCTTGAAAGAAGACAGGAGTCAGAAGCCAGAAGCCAGAAGCCGGAAGAAGGCAACCGGAAGCCGGGAGTTAGAAGACAAGGGCCAGGGGTCAGAAGCCGGAAGCAGGAAGTCGCGCGGCGCGCTGCGAAAGTCATTATTCGGGCGGTCTGCATTTCCTTCTGGCTTCTGGCTTCTGACTCCTGACCTCTGCTATTTGCCCCTCGCTTCCTTCACCGTGTTGACGAAAGGCTGCAAGCCTTCGGGCGCGAAGTCGCCGAAGTTGCGGACGACGAGCGCCTCGTGTGTGCGGAAGCGTTGCTTCTGCGGCGTCTCGGGGCCGGCGACGTAGACGGCCTTGGCGCGCATCGGGCGCGTGCGCCCGAGACCCGCGGCCTTTTGCAGATCGGCCTGCTTGGTGCGCAGCCACGGCTCGCCCGGCGTGCCGTAGTAGATGACCGCCGCGTCGCACGCGACGAGGTTCTGCTCGTGGTCGCGGCGCACGTCCGCCTCGTCGCCCTCCATCAGCGGCAGCACGACCTCGCAGCCCTGCTCGAAGAGGAAGTCTTCGAGCGGCGCGACGGCGTCGTAGTCCGCGCGGTCGCAGATGAGATAGACGCGGGGCGGGCCTGTGTCGGCGGCGACGGCCGCGGCTTGTGGCGCGGCATGCGCGGCGGGCTGCGCGGGCGGGCGCAGGATCACTTCGAGCTTGTCCTGCACGTAGGTCTTGAAGTCTTCGAGCGTCGAGCGCATTACGTCAGCGCCGCGCTGCGCGTCGGGGTCGTTCTCCAACAACTCGACGTAAGCGGCCTGGCGGTCTTCCTTGATCTCGACGCGTTCGGGTATCCAGATGAGGCGCTGGAACGAGTCGTCCTCGGCGCTGCGCTCGGCCGCCAGCTCGTTCTGCAACTGCACGACTGAGCGGTCGGCGGCTTCGGGCACGAGGCCGTAGTGCGCGCCGACGAGGTGGACGGACAACTTCGCGCGCTGCAAGTCTTCGCGCACGGCGCGGACGAACTCAGGCCCGTAGTCGGGCAGTTCGCGGTCGGGCAGGACGAGGTGGCCGCGCGCCTGAAGCTCGCGCCGGACGCTGTCGTACTGCTCGCTAAGATCGTGGGTCGTGCGCGCCAGATAGACGGTCGTGCCGGTCTGCTGCGCCGCGCCGTCGCGCAACTCTTCGAGCAGTTGCGAGATGTCCTGCGCCACGTCCTCGACGCGTTGGTAGAACCTGATGGCCTGCGGCCCCAAGTCGCTCAGCTCGCGCGGGCGGCCCGACTGCTCCTCGTTGTAGTAGAACTGATAGCCGGTCATGTCCCGAATCTCCGGCGGGTGCGTGTCGAGCGGGACGGGGTTCTTGATGATCTTGAAGATGCGCGCCTTGTTGTTCTGCCGGATGCCGCCCTGCTGCTGCGCGACCTCGAAGAACCATTGTACCTCGCGCTTGCACCACTCGGAGTTGACGTAGCTCTTGGAGAAGACCGAGATGAGCACGGCGACGCGCGGCACGCGCTCCTTCAGTTCGTCGGCGAAGAAGTCGTTGCCTTGCAGCTTGGGGTCGCGCCAGATGGCGGGGCGCGCGCCGAGGTAGACGGTGAGGCGCTGTTCGAGCCACTGGTGGAAGGTGTCGATCCAGCCCTGCTGCGTGCCGGGCAGCGGCAGGTTGTCGTTGTGGGCGTAGCTGATGAAGATGTCGTTGCTGTAGTCGGGCAGAAAACTCATGTCAAGAAACTCCGGTGCGGAGACGGCTGACGGCGGTCGGTGGCGCACAGGTTATACCAGACGCGCCCGCGCCGGCCAACCAATGGCCGCGCGCTGACGGCCGCGCGCCGCGTTCGGGTAGATACGGCGCGACTTGCCGCGCGGTCGGGCCGGTTGTTATAGTCGCGCGGCCGCGCAGGCTTTCAAGACCCTCGCGCCGCCGACTCCGTCCATGACACGCGCGCTCGTCGTCGTCCTCCTCGCCTACCTGTTAGGCTCGATCCCGTACGGCTATCTGATCGTGCGCCTGTCGGGCGGCGGCGACGTGCGCGCGACCGGATCGGGCGGCACGGGCGCGACCAACGTCACGCGCCGCGCCGGCCGTCGGGCCGGTCTGCTGACGCTCCTGCTCGACGCCGCCAAGGGCGTGCTCGCGGTCTGCCTCGCGCGCTGGCTGCTCGCGCCCGGCTTCGGTAGCAACTGGTGGCCGGCCGCCGGGATGAACTGTTGGCCGGTGGCCGAGATCGACTGGTGGATGGCCGCGGCCGCCGTCGCCGTCGTCGTCGGGCACTGTTTCCCCGTGTGGCTCGGCCTCCGCGGCGGGAAGGGCGTGGCGACGGGCTTGGGCGTCTTTCTCGCGCTCGCGCCCGCGGCCGTCGCGCTCGTCGCGGGCGTCTTCCTGCTGCTCGTCTGGCGCACGCGCTACGTCTCGCTCGGCTCGATCACGGCCGCCGCGCTGATGCCGCTCGCGGTCTGGCTCGTCGGGCGCGGATCGGGCGCGCGCCTCGCGCCGCTGCTCGTCGCCGCCGCCGCGTGCGCCGCGCTCATCGTCTACATGCACCGCGCCAACATCGGCCGCCTGCGCGCCGGGACGGAGAACAAGCTGAAGGGCTGAGGGGTGAGGGATGAGGGATGAAGAAGAAAAAGCCAGCGGACAGCTTGCAACCTCTCCCTCTTCGCCTTTCAGCCCTCAGCCCTCAGCCCTCAGCCCTTCCCGCGTCGCTGTCATGGGCGCGGGCGGGTGGGGCACGGCGCTGGGGGCGTCGGCGGGGCGCGCGGGGCACGTGGTGCGTCTATGGTCGCGCAACGCGGAAGTGGTCGAGGCGATTAACCGCGAGCGCGTGAACAGTGTCTACCTCGCGGGGCACAGGCTTGAGGGGGACGTGCGCGCGACGGCGGACGCGGGCGCGGCGTTGCGCGGGGCCGACCTTGTGATCTTGGCCGCGCCGTCGCACGCGACGCGGGAGTTGCTGCGCGGCGTGGCGGCGGACGTGCCGGCCCGTGCGCTGCTCGTCAGCGCGACGAAGGGCATAGAGATCGAGACGGGGCGGCGCGTCTCCGAGATCGTCGCGGACGTGCTCGGCGCGGCGGCGGCGGCGCGCTTCGTCTGCCTGACCGGCCCTTCGTTCGCGCAGGAGGTCGCGGCGGGGCAGCCGACGGCGGTCGTCGCGGCGAGCGAGTCGGACGAGGCGGCGCGCGCCGTGCAGGCGGCGCTCGGTCACGCGAACCTGCGCGTCTACACGAGCGCGGACGTGGCCGGGGCGGAGCTGGGCGGCGCGGTCAAGAACGTGATCGCGGTGGCGGCGGGCATGGTCTCTGGGTTAGGATTGGGGGCGAACCCCCTCGCCGCACTGATCACACGCGGGCTGGCCGAGATCGTCAGGCTGGCCCGCACGCAGGGCGCGCAGCCCGCGACGCTGGCGGGCCTCGCGGGCCTCGGCGACCTCGTGCTGACCTGCACGGGCGGGCTGTCGCGCAACCGCTACGTCGGGCAGGAGTTGGGGCGCGGGCGCAAGCTCGAAGAGATTCTCGCCGGGATGCGCGAGGTCGCCGAGGGCGTGCGCACCACGCGCGCCGTCAAGCTCCTGGCGGGCCGGGTCGGCGTCGAGATGCCGATCACCGAGCAGGTCTACGCGGTGCTGTACGAAGGGCGGGGCGCGGCCGAGGCGGTCGCAGAACTGATGGCGCGGCCGCCGCGGGGCGAAGAATGAAAAGTTGTTGGTTGTCCGTTGTTCTTGTGACGTGACTTGCTCGTTCAACTTCGAGCCGCAACTGACGTGACGAAGAACAACGGACAACTAACTACGGACAACGGATAGTCTTTAAATCATGTCGGCTGAAGCTAAGGTGCTGCTCACGAACCGCGCGGCGTTTCACGAGTACCACATTGAGGACAAGTACGAGGCGGGCGTGGCGCTGACGGGCACGGAGGTCAAGAGCGTGCGCGCCGGGCACGTCCAGTTGAAGGACTCCTACGTCGCGGTGCGCGGCGGCGAGGCGTGGTTGTTCAACGCGCACATCTCGCCGTATGCTTACGGCAACCGCGAGAACCACGACCCCGTGCGTACGCGCAAGCTGCTGCTCCACCGGCGCGAGATCGACCGGCTCGAAGAGGCCGCGACCGTCAAGGGCATGACGCTCGTCGTCACGCGCGTCTACCTCAAGCGCGGGCACGTCAAGCTCGAAGTGGGCGTCGCGCGCGGCAAGAAGTTGTACGACAAGCGCGAGACGGAGATGCGCCGCACGGTCGAGCGCGAGACGCGCGCGCAGTTGAAAGAGCGTAACAGATGAGCGATTGAGATCGTCAGGAGAGACAGATGGAGATTCAGACGAGTGGCGGAAGTTTCACCGACGCGGACGTGCAGGCGCTCGCCGTCGCCGTGTTTAAGGACGAGCGCGCCGACGAGGGCGTCTTGCAGGAGTTGGACGCCGCCACCGGCGGGCTGCTCAAGTCCATCATCGAGGCCGAAGAGCTGAAGGGCAAAGAGGGCGAGACGGCCTTCGTGCATTTGGGCGCGGGGCGCGGCAGCCTGAAGGCGACGCGGCTGCTCCTGGTCGGCGCGGGCGAGCGCGACGCTTACACCGCGGCGCAGGTGGCGCAGACGGCCGGCGCGGCCGTGCGCGCCCTGCGCGCGCGCAACGTGAAGTCGGTCGGCTTCGTCCTGCGCGCCGAGGGCGGCGAGCCGGAGCGCGCCGCGGCCGCGGCCGTCGAGGGCGCGACGATGGGGCTGTTCGAGCCGGACAAGTACCGCACGGTCGAGAAGGAGGAACGGCGGGTCGAGCGTTTCGTGGTCGTCGCGCCGGGCGCGGACGAGGCCGCCGTCAAGCGCGGCGCGGAGCGCGGGCGCGTCGTCGGCGAGTCGGTCAACTTCACGCGCGACCTGGCGAACGAGCCGGGCGCGTACATGACGCCCACGATCTTGGCCGAGCGCGCGCGCGCCGTCGCCGAAGAGTTCGGCTTGGAGTACGACGTGCTCGACCGCGAGCAGATGGAGCAGCTAGGGATGGGGTCGCTCCTGAGCGTCGCCCGCGGGTCGGAGGAGCCGCCGAAGCTGATCATCTTGAAGTACACGCCCGCGGGACAGTCGGGCGGTGACGGCAAGGGCGAGTTGCTGGCGCTCGTGGGCAAGGGCGTCACGTTCGACACGGGCGGCATCTCGCTCAAGCCGGGCGAGAACATGGAGTTGATGAAGTACGACATGACGGGCGGCGCGACCGTCGTCGGCGTCATGCGCGCCGTCGCGCAACTCAAGCCGCCGATGCCGCTGCTCGGCGTCGTGCCGGCGACCGAGAACATGCCGTCCGGTAAGGCGACCAAGCCCGGCGACGTGGTGCGCGCCATGAACGGCAAGAGCATCGAGGTCATCAACACAGACGCCGAAGGCCGCCTCATCCTCGCCGACGCCATCCTCTACGCCAAAAAACTCGGCGCGACCCGCGTCGTGGACATGGCGACGCTGACCGGCGCGGTCTCCATCGCCCTGGGCGACGTGAACACCGGCGTCCTCGGCACGGATCAGGCGCTCATTGACGAGTTGATCGCGGCGGGGCGCGAGGTCGGCGAAAAGTTCTGGCAGTTGCCGCTCGACAAGGAGTACTCGAAGCAGATCAAGTCGGACATCGCCGACATCAAGAACGTCGGCGGGCGCAAGGCCGGCACGATCACGGCCGCCGCCTTCCTCAAGGAGTTCGCCGAGGGCTTGTCCTGGGCGCACCTGGACATCGCCGGCACGGCCTGGGGCGACGAGGCCAAGCCCTACCGCGCCAAGGGGCCGACCGGCGTCGCCGTGCGCACGCTGCTGCGCCTGATCGAACGCGCGGCCGCGGGCGCGCAGAGCTAAACTTGCGGCGGCACAGCCGGTGCAGGCTCAGAGAGGCGTCTGGCTCAGGCCAGCGCCTTTCGCTGTTTTGTCCCCGTGCCCCGCACCTCGCCGGTCGGGCAGTGTCTACAAGTGTAGACAACACTGTGCACATATGTGGACGCACGACCCACGCCCGGCCGGAAAATTGTAGCGATAAATGCGCAATTCGTTGCGGATTTCTGTCGGGGCGGGCGAGCGTCGCGTTGGCATAAGCGTTGCACTAGGTCGGTCGAGCCAAAGGGCGCGGGGCACCAAATAAAAAATGTCCTTGCCCCCGTCTCGGCAGGGTCCCGAGACTAAAGCGCCCGCCCTTTGGCTCCCCTCACGAGCGCCCGCCGGGTCAGTTCAATTCCAGTCCCCGACCTGCCGAACAAGCGGCGAGACGAATCCGCGGAAAAGTGTTATATTGTCGCCACGGGTTGAACCCTTCCCGCCGGGGGCGCGTCTAATACGCTGCGGCTCAACGCCAGCCCGTAGCGCATCCGGGGATTTATCGCAGTGCTCGACTACTACAAGATTCTGGGCGTCAAGCGGAACGCCTCCGCCGCGGAGGTCAAGACCGCCTACCGCCGGCTAGCGCGCCAGCGCCACCCGGACGTGAACGGCGGCTCGGAGCAGGCGGCCCGCGAGTTCGCGCTCCTCTCGCTCGCCTACCGCACGCTCAGCGACCCGCAGGAGCGCGCCTACTACGACGGCCAACTCACGCGGCTCGCCAGCGGGTTCACGCGCGGCGGCTCGGTGCTGCAATCGAACAACCCGCACGCGCGCCGGATGCGGCAGGTGACGGCGCAGGCGCGGCTCGACAAGATCGTGGACGAGATGATCGACGCCGAGCGGCGCGAGACCTTCGCGCTCCAGCAGGCGGTCTTCACCATCGTCTCGCTCTTCCTCTCGACCTTCTTCGTCGCCATGTTCAAGCCGCGGCTGTGGGACGGCATGCACGTCGTCTCGCGCGCCGTGCTGGTGTCGCTGTTCCTGCTGGGCTTGTGGCAACTCTTCACGCGGCTGCGCGCCGGCTTCGAGCACTACACCTACCAGCCGAGCACGATCCACGACTCGATCATGCGCGACGAGGAGCGGCCCGACAAGCCGTTCACGCGCTTCGCCGCCTCGACCTTCCTCGTGCTCGGCTACATGATCAGCCTCGCCGCCGGGCTGCTTGTCGGCAGCCAGATGTACACCCTGATCCTGAGCGAAGTGCCCGGCTTCTTCGCGCCGCAGGTGCGCCCCGAACTCCTGCTCTACCCGCCCATCGCCGTCCTCATCGTGGACACGCTCCACACCATCGCCATCAAGATCGACTAGTAACGCCGCGAGTTCAAAGTTCAAGGTTACTCCGGCTAAACCTTGAACCTTGAACGTTGAGCCTCCGACGCGCCCGCGCGCGAGAACCTTGCCTGCCCTCCGGCTCTCGTGTATAGTGCGCCGCTAGGCGACCTGCGAAGGGCGCACGTTTACAACCACAGGACAATCGAGCACACGGCGGGCGTCGGGCGCACGCGCCTGGGCGTCGCCGCGCGTTAGGCCCGGCCCGGCGGCCCGTTCATGTGTGGCCGATGTGTCGCGCCGGAGTTTCGGCTCGCGGTGCTTTCCCCTGTAACCCGAAGGTGACGATCCCCAAACTTCTGCCGCGCCCGCGCGCGCCGCAAACCAGCAGCCGCCGACGGCCCCGCGCCCGCCGCCACGTCCGCCCGCCTGGGTGAACGCCAGCCGCGCTTCAGGCCGTCTGCCTTCGACGCCACGGAGGTCACAGAAGATGGCCAAGCGAATCACCGAACGCCAGCGCCTCGCGTTCAAACTCGAATCACTGACCGACGCCGAAGTGAAAGAGGTGCTCGACTACATCTCGATCATGGAGACGATGCGGCGCGCCAGCACGGGCGCGGGTCTCTGGGAAGACGAACTGGTCGCGCTGCTCGCCGACGCGCAGGAGAACCAGCGCGCGCGCCAGGCCTTCGAGTGGGAGTCCGTGCGCCGCCGGGCCGAACGCCGCGCCGCCGCCACGCTCCCGCCGCGCGTATGATCCACACGCCCGCGCCCCCGCAGAGTAGACCTGCGCTGGCCGCGCAATCCAGCGCGGGCCGCCGCGCCGCGTGCCTGTTGCTCGCGCTCGCCGCGAGCCTGTCGCTCTTTTCTCTGCCGTCGAACTGCCTGGCCGGCCAAACCGCGCGGGGCGCGCTCACGCCCCTTCAGCGCGAGATCGAGCGGGAGCGCGCGCGCCTGGGCGCAGCCGACGCCGAGGAGCGGCGCGACGCCGTGCAGCGACTCGGCGCGATGCGCCGGCCCGACGCCGCGCGCGCGGCCGCCAGCGCGCTGCGCGATCCGTCCGAGGTCATCCGCGCGACCGCCGCGCACGCCATCCTCGCCATGCCCGCCGACGAAGCCGCCGCGCTGCTCGTCCCGCTGCTCGCCGATAAGAAAGAGTTCGTCCGCCGCGAGACCGCTTACGCCTTGGGTGAGGCGGGCAGCCGAGCGGGCGTCGAGGCGTTGCTCGCGGCGCTCGCGCGCGACAAAGAGGCGGGCGTGCGCGGGGCCGCGGCCGTCGCGCTCGGCCGCATCGGCGACGAGCGGGCCGTCGCCGCGCTCGCGGAGGCGCTAGGCCGGCGCGTCGCCGGCACGGGCTTCTTCAGTCGCATCACGCGCAGTAAGACCGAAGAGAACGAGTTCGTCCGCCGCGCCGCCGCCGAAGCCCTGGGGCGCATCGGCAGCCGCGCGGGCGTGCCCGCCCTCGTCGCCACGCTCGCCGACGAGCGCGCGCCCGACGACGTGCGCCGCGAGTCCGCCCGCGCGCTCGCCGCCATCGGCGACCCGGCGGCCCTGCCCGCTCTACGTGCCGCGCTCACCGCACGCGACCCTTACCTCGCCCGCATCGCCTTCGACGCCCTGCGCAAACTCGACCCCGCGCACGCCGCGCCACCGTCTTAAAACGCAAGCGCCGACGCTTCGACACCAAACCCTGAAAGCCTCGGCTGAGTTGAAAACAAAAGGCCGGGGCTGAGTCGTTCCTCAGCCCCGGCCTTTTTTGTCTGTCGCCTGACGGCGCGCGTTTAGAGTTCGGTCTTGTCGCCGCGCCCGTGGCCTTTGCGCGCGACCTTGGTCTGCGCCGGCAGCGGCAGCCCGACGCCGCCCGACTTGGCTTCGGTGTCCTCCGTCGCCAAATCGTGCTCCGGCACTTCCGAGATGAGCGCGCCGCCCGAGTGCTTCGAGAAGACGAGCTTGCCGTTCGACTCGTTAAGGTCTATGTAGACCAAGTCGCCCAGGCCCACCTGGTCGGTCGCCACGAGGTTCGAGAGCGGGTAGACGAGGAACCGCTCGATGGAACGCTTCAGGTGGCGCGCGCCGTACTTGAAGTCTATGCCCTCTTCCAAGAGCATCGTCTTGGCCGCGTCCGAGCAGTGGAAGACGAACTTCGTGCCCGCCGAGCGCATGATGCGCTCCTGCACGGCGGCCAACTCCAGGTCGAGAATCTGCCGCAGGTGGTGCTCCTTCAACGAGCGGAAGACGACCACCTTGTCAATGCGGTTCATAAACTCCGGCGAGAACTTGCGCCGCGCCGCCTCGACCGCCGTGCGGTAAATCTTCTGATCGACCTCGGAGTCGTTCGGGTTCTTCGCGCCGTGCGCCGGGGCGAAGCCGATGCCGCCGGAGATCAACTCCGACATCTCGCGCGCGCCGAGGTTCGAGGTCATCACGACCATCGTCTTCGAGAAGTCCACGCGCCGGTTGTCGCCCAGCGTGAGCGTCGCTTTGTCGAGGATGCCGAGCAGCAGTTGCCACAGCGAGTCGGACGCCTTCTCGATCTCGTCGAAGAGGACGAGCGAGAGCTTCGTCTCCTCGTTGTGGAAGCGGTCGAGGTTCTCCTGCGTCAGCATGGGCGAGGTCTCGCGGTGGCCCAGGTAGCCGGGCGGGCTGCCGATGAGCTTGGCGATCTCGTGCGAGTGCTGGAACTCGGCGCAGTCAATCTTGATGACCGCGTTCGGGTCGTTGAAGAGCACTTCGGCCGCGGCCTCGACGACGCGCGTCTTGCCGGAGCCGGTCGGGCCGAGGAACAACATCGTGCCGACGGGCCGGTTCGGCGGATTCATGCCGGCGAGGAAAATCTGATACAGCCCGGATATGCGCCGCACGGCGCGCTCCTGCCCGACGATGCGCGCGCCCAGCTTCTCCTCGAACTCCTGCGCGCGCGGGCTTTTCTGATCGGGGTCAAGAAAGACCGTCTCGGTCTGGGTTTTTCTTTGCTTCTCCATCGCTGCAATCATGACCGTCCTCCTTGCCGGAGCGCCGCGGGGCGGGTCGTAAATATGTACGAGCCGGCGGCGGCGCAGGATTCAGACTTGACCTCTGCGGCGCGCCGCGTGCGACGGCGACGACCGGGCATGGTCGCCGCACTTCACTCCATGCAAAGAACGATCCGCAACTGACATTGATGCTGGGCGGGTAGCGCCGGTTGGCTTGCGCGGCGCGTCCCCGGCGCGGGTGCGTGCAATGGGGAACACTATATAAACGACAACGGCCGATTTGTCACCACAAAATATGCTCTAGCGAGAAATATTGTGCGCGCGCGGCGGCGGGGGCCGCTGGCGCGCTGTGGCAAATTATGGCAGCCGCCGACTGACAATCGGTGTCGGTCGTCCGAAAAAATGAATCTTGCGGCCGCCGCCGCACGCAGCAAAAGAAGCGGCCGCCAACGAAAACGTCTGCCCCGCTGAACGCGCCTTGACGGGTTGCCCGCGGCCGTCTTTTGGCCGAAAAATTTTTGAGCGCGCGTCGGCCGCCGACGCGCGCTCAAGCCCTCACAGGTTGCCGGGCGGCACGCCCAGTCTAGTCGTAATACTCTAGCCCGAGGTGCGTGATCAGGTCTTCGCCGCGCAGGTGGCGCAGGGTGTTCTTGAGCTTCATCAGTTGGATGAAGATGTCGTGTTCGGGGTAGAGACCGGGCGCGGTCTGCGGCGACTTGAAGTAGAAGGAGAGCCACTCCTGCACGCCCTTCATGCCGGTGCGCTGCGCCAGGTCGAGGAAGAGCGCGAGGTCTAGGACGATGGGCGCGGCCAAGATCGAGTCGCGGCAGAGGAAGTCGATCTTGATCTGCATCGGGTAGCCGAGCCAGCCGAAGATGTCTATATTGTCCCAGCCCTCTTTGTTGTCGCCGCGCGGCGGGTAGTAGTTGATGCGGACGACGTGCGAGAAGTCCTTATAGAGCTGCGGGTAGACATCGGGCTGGAGGATGTACTCCAAGACCGAGAGCTTCGACTCTTCCTTGGTCTTGAACGAGTCGGGGTCGTCTAAGACCTCGCCGTCGCGGTTGCCGAGGATGTTGGTCGAGTACCAGCCGTGCAGGCCCAACATGCGCGACTTCAGCCCCGGCGCGATGATCGTCTTCATCAACGTCTGCCCGGTCTTGAAGTCCTTGCCGCAGATGGGCACGCCGCTCTCGTCCGCCAGACCGAGCAGCGCCGGGATGTCCACAGTCAGATTCGGCGCGCCGTTGGCGAAGGGCACGCCCGACTTGAGCGCGGCGTAGGCGTAGACCATCGAGGGCGCAATCGCCTTGTGGTTGTCGCGCATGGCCTGCTCGAACGACTTGAGCGTCTTGTGGACGGCGTGCTGCTTCATGAAGACTTCGGTCGAGGCCGCCCAGACGATGACGAGGCGCGCGCACTTGTGCTTGCGCTTGAACCCGGCGATGTCGGCCATCAACTGCTCGGCCAACTCCAACTTGTTCGCGCCCGTCTTGACGTTCGTGCCGTTCAGGCGCTTGACGTACTGCTGATCGAAGACGGCCGGCATCGGCTTGATCTTCGAGAGCGGCGTCTTGAGTTGCGCGAGCAGCTCCTTTTCGAGCACGCCCGCCGTCAGCGCCGCCTCGTAGGCCGAGTCGGGGAAGATGTCCCACGCGCCGAAGACCAGATCGTCGAGGTCGGCGAGCGGCACGAACTCTTTGATCGTCGGCACGCGGTTCTCCGTCCGCTTGCCGAGCCGGAGCGTGCCCATCTGCGTCAAACTGCCGATGGGTTCGGCCAACCCCTGCCTGACCGCCTCGACGCCCGCGATGAACGTCGTGCTGACCGCGCCCAGGCCCACGAGCAACACGCCCAGCTTGCCCTTTGCCGGCGCGATCTCCGCGCCCTTCTCAATCGCCATCAGTCCCAGTCCTCCATTATTAAACTGCCACCAGCTTAACGCGCCGCGGCACACGCGTCTCGCCAAATCTTGCCCAACATGCGCGGCGGATTGCTGAAAAGCAGTGGGCAGTGGGCAGTGGGAAGACAGTTCAAAGTTCAAGGTTCAAAGTTCAAGGTTGGTCGGACGTTGAACCTTGAACCTTGAACATTGAACTTTGAACTCTTAACTGACCACCGACCACTGACCACTGACCACTAGCCTTTCACTACTGCTGCGCGGAAGGCGCGGGGCGTGAGGCCGGTGGCGTGGCGGAAGGCTTTGGCGAAGTGGCTGGGGCTGGTGTAGCCGACGCGCGTGGCGACCTGTGTGACGGAGAGGTCGGTGGTCGCCAAAAGCGCCTGCGCGCGCTCAAGGCGCAGCGCGGCGAGGTAGGCGTGCGGCGACGTGCCGGTGACTTTCTTGAAGAGGCGCGCGAAGTGGAACGGCGATAGATACGCGGCGGCCGCCATCTCTTCGAGCGGGATGTCTTCGGCCAGTTGCGCGTGCATCAGTTCGACGGCGCGGCGGACGCGCCGATCAACCAGCCCGCCGCGCCACAGTTCCAACTCGTCCGCGCGGCGTACGTGCGCGTAGCGGCGCAAGAGGTGGACGGTCAACTGCTCGACGAGCGCCGCCGCGACCAACTCCTGCCCGGCTTCCGCCCCGCGCAACTCGTCGGCCAATTCGGCGGCCAGGCGCGCGAGCCGCGTGTCGGCGTTGACGGCGCGGGTGCGGAAACTGATGCGGGCGTCGGCGCGCGTGAGGCGCGCGCGCACGGCGCAGTCGAGCACGTAGGCGGGCGAGAGTGTGACGAGCAGGACGGAGGCGCGCGCGCCCGTCGCCATCAGGTCTTCGCCGGGCGCGGCGAGCAGCGCGGCGGGCGCGGCCAAGTCTTGCGTCGCTACGTCGCCGCCCGACCAGCGCAACGCGCCGTCGAGCAGGCAGAGGGCGGCGTAGGTCTGCCGCGCCTCGGTCGCCCAGCGCGCGCGCCCGCGCGGGCGCAGGTGCAGGGCGAAACGCTCCTGGACGAGAACGCGGTCTTGGGCCGGGGGCGGTTTACTCATGCGCGCTTAGAGCATAGCAGACGGGCACGCAATGCGACGCGGGCGTTTATAGAATTAGCAGATCGACATCAGGTTGAATCAGGGCAAGGCAAGTTCACCACAGAGGCACAGAGGGCACGGAGGAAGCACGGAGCCTCGAATGGCTATCAAGCCTCCGTGCTACCTCTGTGTTCTCCGTGTCGCTGTGGTGAATGCTTCCTTACCCTTGAGTCCGTCTTAATATTTCTTTGAGTGCGGCCACCATGCGCGCGGGGTCGTTGGTGATGACGGCGCGGACGCCGAGCGTGGCGAGCCGTAAAAGACGGACGGGGTTGTCAACCGTCCAGACGACGACGGGCAGACCGGCGGCGTGCGCGGCGGCGACGGTGCGGGCGTTGGCGAGCGTGTGGTGGAGTGCCACCTCGTCAGCGCCGCAGGCGCGTGCCTGAGTGATGATGGTGCGCGACGAGAGGTGCGGGCGCGTCAGCCGGCGGTCGAAGAGGGCGGCGGTGCGCAAGTCGGGCGCAAGCCGTTTGACTTCGACGACGGCGGCGTGCGTGAAGCTCTCGACGACGAGATCGTGCGTCGCGCCGTCGGTCAGCAATACTTCGACGGCGCGGGCGGCGAGCGGGGCCGCTTCCTCTGCGCGGTCGCACTTCAACTCGACGTAGAGCGTGCCGCCGAGCGGCGCGGTCAGCGCGAGCACTTCCGCGAGCGTCGGCACGTGGGCGCGCGCGTACTCGGCGCGGGCGTGGGCGGGGCGGCGGCGGTTGAACCAAGAGCCGACGTCCGCGCGGGCCAGTTCGGCCGCGGTGAGCGCGGCGACGGCTTCGGGGCGCGCGGCGGTGCGCCGCAGCGTCGCGTCGTGGATGACGACGGGCACGCCGTCGCGCGCGAGGCGCACGTCGAACTCTATGCCCTGCGCGCCGTCGGCGTAGGCGCGGGCGAAACTGGCGAGCGTGTTTTCGGGCGCGACTGCCGCCGCGCCGCGGTGGCCGATGATGAGCGGCAAGGTGTCGCTGGTCATCTGATGAGCGTCGGGGCTGTTCATCGCTTAGCTCGGCGGCGTCTATAGTTGGCTAGCCTCCGTGCGTCCTCTGTGGCCTCTGTGTCTCTGCGGTGAATCTACTCTGAGCGGCATTCACCACAGAGGCACAGAGGCCACAGAGGACGCACGGAGGCTTGAGATTATCGGTCGGCGTAGACGCGGTAGTCGAGTTCGGGGAAGAGGTTGTCGCGGTGTTCGACTTCGCCGAGTTGTTCGGCGTCCAGTTGGCCGCGTTCGAGTTGATCGGCGAGCGCGTTGAAGCGGCGGATGTGGGCGCGGAAGCGGCGCGTGGCGTATTCGACGGTCGTGCCCTGATAAATCTGAAAGGCCCAGTCGCTCGCTTCGGCGAGCAACAGTTCGCGCGCGGCCTGGTTGAGCGCGCGGCGCGTCAACTCGTCGGGCGGGGCGGGGAAGCGCGTGGCGAGCGCGGTCATGCGCGTCTCGGCCGCGCGCTGGTGCGGGTACATCCACGCGTTGCCCTCGTTGAGCCAGACGCGGTAGTAGCCGTCCGCGCCCCACGAAGAGGGCGAGAGGCGTTGCGCCTGCAAGTGCGGGCGCAGGTCTAGGTAGTCGCCGGGCGTGACGACGGCGAGCGCGTCGCGCCGCGCGTGCAGTTCTTGAAAGACGAAGTCGAGGAACTGCGGGCCTTCGTACCACCAGTGGCCGAACAGTTCTGCGTCGTAAGGCGAGACGATGAGCGGCGCGTGCCCGCCGAGGGTCTCGCGCAGGCGCGCGGCCTGTTTGATCCGCTCCGAGACGAAGTGCTCGGCGTGGACGCGCGCGCGCCCGCGGGCGCGCTCCGGCACGTAGGGCTGCTTGTGTTCGAGCGGCACTTCGCGCGAGGTGACGCGGTAATACTTCAGTCCGAGCGGGCGGCGCGCGCCGTCGGCGTGCAGGTGCGGGCGCAGGTATTCGTAAGGCGCGTCCCAGCCCACGTCGCGGTAGAACTCGCGGTATTCGGGGTCGCCGGGGTAGCCGATGATCGAACTCCAGACCTGTTGACTCGTCTCCATGTCGCGCGCGAAGACGGCCGGGCCGGCGGGGCAGCGCACGGGCGCGAAGACGCCGTAGCGCGGGCGCGGCGTGCCGTAGAGGACGGCGTGCGCGTCGGCGAAGAAATATTCCAGCCCGGCTTCGGCGAGCAGCGAGTCCACGCCCGCGGCGTAGGCGCATTCGGGCAGCCAGATGCCGCGCGGGCGGGTGCGGAAATGCTTCTCGTAGTTGGCGACGGCGATCTGAATCTGCGCGCGGCGGGCCTGCTCGGTCGAGATGAGCGGCAGGAAGCCGTGCGTCGCGCCGCAGGTGATCAACTCGACGACGCCGGCCCGTTGCAGCGCGCCGAACGCGCCGACGAGATCGTGGCGGATCACGTCGTGCCAGAGCCGCGCGGTGTTGCGCAGGGCCTCGTCGTACATGCGGGCGGCGTGATGAAATTGCGGCTGTTCGCGCGTGGTGCGCACCAGTTCCTTCTCGGCGAGCGCGAGCAGGTTGTCGAGGTGGCGCGTGTAGCGCGTGCGCAGTAGTTGGTCGGTCAACATCTCGCAGAGCGTGGGCGAGAGGTTGACGGTCAGGCGCGGGCGCGCGCCCTCGTCCGCCAGGCGCGCGAGCGTCGCCGCGAGCGGCAGGTAGACTTCCGTGATCGCCTCGTAGAGCCAGTCCTCTTCAAAGAACTCGGCGTGCTCCGGGTGGCGCACGAACGGCAGGTGCGCGTGTAGGATGAGGCTGAAGAACCCGGTCTGCATGATCGATTGCGGATTGCGGATTAGGGAAAGAAGAAGAGGGTTCGAGTGCTTATTTCTTCATTCCGCAATCCGCAATCCGATAAGTTTTTTCCAGCGCAGGAGCGGGGCGTGTTGGCGCGCGCTCATGCTGGGCAGCCAAGAGTCGGAGCCGCCGAGGGAGGACGGCCGTAGGGGGCGGAGGTGCATGGGCGGGGCCGCGCCGGCCGCCATGCTCGGCAGCCAGACGCGCACGCGCCGTTCGGGCTGGCGCACGTCGGACGCGCTCCACGCGGGGCTGGACGGGTGCGGCACGGCGGCCGCGCCGCCCGCCTCTTCGTCGAACTCAAGCTCGAAGCCGAACATCTCGCGCAGTAGTTCGAGCAGGCGCGCCGGGTCGGCGTGCCCGCCGCTGTCGGCGACGAGTGCGTCGAGCCAGCGGGCGAGCGCGGGCGACAACGCTGCGCGGACGTGCGCGAGCGGCTCGTCGAAGGCGAGCGCGACGATGAGCGCGCGCAGTTCGTTCAGGTCGAGTTCGAGCGGGAGCGGCGCGCGCGCGAGCGTGTGCGCGAGGGCGAGCGTGTTGGCGCGCGTCGGCGCGTCGCCCGCGTCGGCCGCCGCCGTGTCCGCCGCTTCGAGCGCGACGGCGAGTGCGTCCGCCGCGTAGCCGGCCTCGTTCAAGACCTGCGCGAACTCCCCGGCGGGCGCGGCGAAGGGCGGCGCTTCTTCGGCTTCGGGCGCGACGCCCACGGGCGGCGTCTGCTCGACCGCGGAGGAGAGCAGGTGGACGAACGGCTGGCCGTCGGCGGCCTCGAAGCCCAGCTCGGCGCGGTACTCGCGGCCGGGCAGCGCGTCGAACCAGTAGTTGTGCGCGGGCGACGCCTCGCCGGTCACGGCGTAGCCGGTCTCCGTGTCCACGAGGCGGATGACGAGCCGGTAGGCGTCGGCGCTGGGGCCGATGGCGCGGCGCAACGTCTCGCGCGGATCGTGCGCGTAGTTCCAGTAGGTGTAGAGACGGTAGGGCGACTGCACGAGCAGTTGCAGTTCGTCCGCGGCGGCGGGGTCGGGCAGCGGCCCGTCGTCGGGCACGGGCGGGGCGACGGCGAGCGCGGGGGCGGCGGCCGCGGCCGTCTGCGCCGCGCGATCTTTCGCGGCGGCAGGCTGTGACAGTTCGGAACTGCCCGGAGGAAGCAAGGTCATGACAAGACGCGCGCCGTCGCTACGGGGCCGGCGGCGTGGAGCCGTTCATGTCTGGATTGTGCGAGCGGACTTACTTGTAAGTGATGTATGTGGGTGGTGTCAATACGGTGGCGTACACGGGCGGGCCGGAACTTCGTGGCCTGATAACCTTGCGGTACTGATTCCGGCTAAGTTTGACGGGCGGCGGGGCGGGAATTCACCACAGAGGCACGGAGGGCACGGAGGCGGCACGGAGGCTTGAGCGGCATTGGCCTTGCCCGCAATGTCCCCGAGAAGTCACTTATCGGGTACTTTTCGGGTAGAACCTCAATCTACCCGAAAAGTCTTCTCTCCCTCTTGCCAGAATACCGGCTCAAGATTCAACTCATAGATGGACTGCACGAGCACGCACAGATTATGACACACCACTTTTAGGATCGCCTCGTTCGTCTGTGCCTCTTTGGTCTTACTCCGCAGCCGTTCCCCGAACCGCGCCTTGATCATGGAGAAGACCGTCTCGCTGTTACTTCGCTTGTGGTAGTGCGCGTAGAACTCCTCTTCGTGGCACTTGAAGAAGTGGAACAGCCGCGCCCACACGCCAGTCTTGTCCTTGTAGGCCCGCCAGTGCGTGCCGGTCGCGTGCTTCTTGAACGGGATGTAAGGCGTGGCCCCGTTGTCCACCACCAGCCGAAGGGCAGACAGTCCGCTGTATGCCTTATCTGCGCTTACCTCTCTCAGCTTAAACCCGCGGGCAGTTGTCTTAACTAACGGCTCGAAGAAGTTGTAATCGTTATCGTGCCGGTCGGAGATTTCAACGCTCGTCACGATATGGGTTCTCACGCCGCACATCAGATGGAGCTTCAGCCAGTCGTGCATGTCGGCGTCGCCGTCCTTCGTGTACTTCGCATTAAACCAACGAGTATAGCGGCAGGTGGTGAAACCGCTGCTGTCAACGGCGAAGTCCTGCTCCATGCCCTTCAAGGGCAGGCTTGACACCTCCACGAGCTGTCGCAGGTAGGGTGTCAGCGCCTTGTAGCCGAAGTAGTCGAGCACACTATTGTAAGAGGGCGCTTTCGACAGGTAGCCTCTGGCGTGCGCTTCCTGTAGGTCGGTACAGAAGCGGCGCGTGCTGACCGTCGAATAGACCTTGAGGGCGGCCGCAAAAATGATGTCCGCGAGCGGCGTGCGCGGTCGCCCGTATTCGCAGACGGGGTCTTCGATGCCCTTGCACAGTTCATGGAGCAGGACTTGAAACCTCGCCTTTTCGTGCACCTGCGCGGGGTGATAGGTGCGCCAGTTCTGCGTGTACTTCCGCTTCGCTATCTTGGGCGCTTCGGGGAGTTCTGCGCCACCCTCGCGCTCTCTGGCGTACCGCGCCGCATAGATGTGCTTACACACGCGGTCGTTCTTCTTATAGTCTGGACAAGTACAGGTCGGTGGATCAGCGTCTAAGTCAACGGCGTACTTCTTCTGGCTGCTCTGCGACGGGACGATCCACAGATTCTCCAAGCGGGTGATTTCCGAGTTGTGGGCAATCTGTAGCCCTTTGGCTTCGCGTGCCTGCATCATGCGCCTCTTGCTCTCTCCAAGCGCAGTAGGGCACAATACGGAAGCGTCGGCCTGAACGTGCTCGACCACGTTTGGGTTGAATAGGCTCAGTTGGGTGTTAGCGCACCCGACTGAGCCGTTTAATTTAGACCCGCATTTTACCTCTAAACCGTTGCAAATACAAGGCTTTTCTTCGGCTTGCGGGTTAGGTAAAGAAGGCGTATGGAAAGGTAAAGAGGGCTGGTTTGTAACTTTAGCAAAACGGCGGGCACGCTTCCGTCCTCCCGCCACTAGGGGCAGGTTAATAGCGGACACATCGGCTGTGATATATGCTGCGCTCAAACTTTCTGTCCCGCTCACGTAACATCACCATCTCCGAAACAAAAGACTCGCCCTGCAATGCAAGCGGCGAGTCCGAATTGTGATTTAACTGTACCTGAGATTCTCGTAGCCTAGTCGGTCATCTTGCCTCTTGACGACATTTTGTAGCGACGGCAGACCCGCAGGCGGATTTGTTAATTCTTCTTGGGCTGCTCAAATAGGGAGAAGGTATTTAAGACCCATAGCTCGACAGAACTATAAGTCAAAAGCCCAGCACCCAAAAGCATGACGCTACCGACGATCATAACCCACCAACCTGCTTCATACCTTTCTCCTTCTTCAAAGCTCCTGATTAGCTCGGCCATACTTTCGCGGGCTTCCTTGTTCAGTTGGCGTAACTTTGGGTCAGTCTCCTTATCCTCAATGTCCCCAGTATAAATTCGACCATAGGCGGCACTAATTCTCGCGCTTTTCTGATACTCATTTCTGAGGTAGCTGAAGGCAAGCACGCTAAGGGCGAGCGCACCAATAAAGACCAGCCGCCTCAACTCGCGTCGCTTCATTAAAATGAAAGCGGTAGCGCCGAGTAAGAGCAGGACTATCCCCTCCGGCAAGAAATACTCAATGTACAACTTGTCTGGACGCAACGGCGACCGGACTGTCGGCATGAAAATGCCCAGCAAGAGCAGAATCGCCCCCGCTAATGCAATCAGGTAATAGATTCTTCTGCCGTTAGCTGAGTCAGGTGCGGCTGGCTGGGTGGACATAGAGACACTCCTTTGGGGCGTAAGGGCGCTGGCCTAACTTTGCTTATCCGTCAGATCGAAGATGGCGACCGCCACGCCGACCAGCGCGGAGACGATGCCCGCGCAAATGAGACCCGTCCCCCTGCTGGCCATAATGATGAAATTGTAAGCGTCGCCGCCAACTACTTTGTCGGCAGGGCCATACTCGTACATCTCAACTAGGCCGAACAGGGTGAAAAGGCCCGCACAGATCAGGCATAGGAGGGATAGGGTTCGCTTGCGTAACTTTCGGGGCTGGGCAGGCTCAGGAGGCGTAGGAATTTCCACCTCGCTCCTTTGCCGCTCGACCTTTGATCGCTCCCGACGTTGTTGTTCATCGTCACTGGCTCTGCCAGATTCCATACAAGCAAAGCAATACTTCCCTAAATGGCCGGCGTCGTTATCACATAGCAAACACTTCGCCATTCTTACACCCGTGCCTCACGCGAAACATGCTGTCTTCTTTGTTGAAGTTTGGCCATTCCGAACGCATAATCCACCGCGACGATGCGGAAGGCGGGTGAACATCGGGAGTGATGAGTCGCCCGCCCGGTTCGTTGAGAAGCGGGCCTTGGGCGGTCAAAATGGCCGGGCAGATTCTCTTCCGAAATGGGAAGAGAGTCAAGAGGTCGGACGGTAGAAACGGCGCGTATCAGCAAGCAGTCCCATCAGGAGGAAGACACTGATGGGAAGCGCCCGCCGCCCAGTGCCGGCCCACCTCGCGGAGAAACTACTGCAAGTCCGGCAGCGTCTCGGTCTGAGTCAGAGTCAGATGTTAAGGAGTCTGGGAGATACGAAGACGAAGATTCACGCCGCACATCTCTCCGAGTACGAGAGCGGGAAACGCGAACCACCTCTGACTGTCTTGCTGCAATATGCGCGTGCGGCTGGTGTGCCGGTGGAGGTGTTGATAGACGATGAATATGAGTTGCCGGAGCATCTACCAACAGATACAACTACGTGGATTATGAAGCGCGGCAAGGTTTGGCAACAGCGGCGCTAAGATAGGAGCTTGAGGAAGGTCAGGCGGGAGTCTTTTCCATATTTTCCACGCGCCTTTTTAAGTCACGGTGATCAGCGCGTACATCCAGGATATTCTCATTGAGAACGTCGATCTTATCCTCTACTTTCTGCAAGCCTGTATTCGTCTCGTTGTGAAGTTGCTCAAACTCCTGCCGCATCTCGGTCCGCGTCTCCGCAATCTCTGTCAGCGCCCGCTCCCAGATAGGCTTGGTTTCAACTGCGCGTTCTTCAACTTTTCTCTCTAGCGTGCTAATGCGTGCATCAAGAGAGTCGAACCTAGCGAACACGCGCTCCTCGAAAGAGCGCGCATCAGGCATGTCTTGAGTCGTTTTCTCATTGCTCATAACTTGCGACTCTCCTCATTACTGCCTTCGGTCGAGGGAGAAGATTTGCAAAATTATACCCCCGTGCATAGTAACTCATTTAGTCAAGTTGACCGGATGTGGAGAAGACAAAATGGAACAGAAAGACCGCCAAGAAACTCTCAAAGCCGTCTTACATTATTTCTACCGAGACAATACGAAATCTGGCTCACACTGCCGCTATAGCTTGCAATATCACCTCGTATGGATTCCCAAATACCGCCGCAGTTTCTTGGTCGGTGAAATAGCGGAAAGGTTACTGCAAATACTCCGAGAGATTGCCCACGATTACCGGATTCATATTATCGCTATGGAAGTCATGCCTGATCATGTTCACATGCTGGTCGAGGCACCACCCAAATACGCACCCGCTAAAATCGTTCAACTTTTCAAGGGCATATCGTCGAGACGATTGAGACTAGAGTTCCTTGATGAGATAAAGAAGTACATCTGGAAAGAAGGCACTCTATGGGCAATCGGTTACTATATCGGCAGTGTCGGTGACGGGGTCACAACAGAACTCGTTAAGGAGTATATTCAGAACCAGAAAGCAAAAGATAAAGAGTTGAAGCAGGCGTGCTCTCCTGCTTACGTTCAAGCAAGCCTTTTCTGATGATAGAACCAGAGCCGTCTAATTTTTATGTGGCCTGTTGATCTTTGCGTAGGCACTTTTCGGATAAGTGATAGACTTTTCGGGTACGAAAACTTCTCGGAGACATTGCGGGCAACGCCAGCGGCATTCAAGCCTCAGTGCATCCTCTGTGAACTCTGTGCCTCTGTGGTGAACGGCCACTCCACGCCCTTCAACTCGAACTGCATCACTACCGACCTTACTTACTTGGCGGCGACGATTTTCTTGAGCTTGATGTCGAGCGTGCCCACGTCGGCGTCGAGGTGCGCCTTGACGGGGATGCGGCGGGCGTCGTCCGTGAGCCAGAGCGTCATGTTGCCGTCGCGCCCCGGCACGAGCCGGCCGTTGCCGAACAGTTCCACGTCCACGCGCAAGGTCTGCACCTTGCCGAGCACCGTCTTCATGCGCCTGCGCTCGCCGACGCGCACGGGGATGTGGAAGACCTCGCCCGAATCGCTCAGGACGATGTCGAACGTCTGCCCGGCCGCGAGCGGCCGCGTGCGCAGGAAATAGATGGCGGAGAGGAAGTCGTGCGCCGCGCCTTCGAGCGGGCGCTTGACGACGCGCGGCTCGGCGGCCGGATCGTTCGGGTTGCGCTCCGTCCACGTCAGCAGGTTCTGCGCGCGGTCGAAGACGGCCTCGCTCTGGCGCACGCGCTTGCCCTGCTCGTCCACCTTCGTCGTGCGCAGCACGCGGAACGTCTGCGGCTCGACGACCGACTCCATCTGGAAGTGAAAGTCTATGCCGAAGAGTTTGCGGAACCAGCCCTTGGCGTTGGCGTCGCCCTTGAAGACAAGATTCGTGACGGGCGCGTCGTCGTGATCGCCTGTGGGCGTGCGCGGCGCGGGCGTGCGCGCGGCCGTGAAGCGGAACTCGGCGATCTGTATGCCGCGCAGGAGGAGTTTCGAGAACTCGCCCTCGTAGAGCAACTCTTCCGCCGGCTCGAACGGCAGCGGCGTCGCGCGCGCGGCGGCCCCGTCGGCCCGCGCTTCAACGTCTGCGCGCGCGTTCGCGCCCGTCGCGGCCGAAGCGGCCGCGAGCGCGCCGAGCAGCAAGATGAAAAGATACGCTCGCAACTTCGTCAACGTAAGCGCCGGGTCTCTTAACGTAAGAGCCAGGCCTTGCAAGCCAGCACGCCCCAGGCGACGAGCAGCCCCAGCGCGGCGCGGTACTCGCGGTAACGCAGGTAGAGATGCGCGTCGAACTTCGCGGCGGCGTGCGCGCCCGCGCGGTACGGCGTCAGGCGCGGCAGAAAGAGCGGGACGTGGCGCGCGTAATCGTCGTAGTCCGCGCCGAACAACTGCGCCAGAGTCTGCGCTTCGACGCGCATCACCGGCAAATAGATGCCCAAAAACAGCGCCGCCGCCAAGCCCCCCAGCACCGGCCACCAAGGCCCCGCGGCGACCGACGAGCCGAGCGCCATCAGGAAGCTGCCGAGGTAGAGCGGGTTGCGCGTGTGCGCGTAGGGGCCGGAACTCGCCAGCCGGTCGTTCTTGCGTATGTGCCCCGCGGCCCACGCGCGCAGGAGCAACCCGGCGAGCGCGATTGCGCCGCCCACGGCGAGCGTGACGGGGCGCGGGCGCGCGAGCAACAGGAAGACGGCCGCGCACAGGAAGCCGAGCGGCACGCGCCGGCGCTGCACCCAAGTCCCGCCCCTAGCCAAGCGTCCGCCCCCCGGCCGAAAGAGCCGACGACGTGTCGGCGTGGGCCGCGCGGCCGGCGCGCTCAGTCGCCGCCCGGCGCAGGCGTTCGTCGCACGCGGCCAGGACGCGCGCCGTCTCGATCTCCATGCAGACCCACTGCGAGCAACTGCGCCGGTGACAGTCAGTGCGACAACCTATGTCCGTGCGTTCGACGCAGATGTCGGCCGCGCGCGGGCTGCCGTTGCGCCACCACTCGGTCGGGCCGAACAGACCGACGACGGGCGCGCCCGCTGCTACGGCCAGGTGCGTCGGCCCCGTGTCGCCGCCGACGTACAGGGCCGCGCCGCGCGCGAGCGCGTAGAAGCCTTTGAGCGACAGGCTGACGGCGCGGGCCGCGCCCGCGCGGCTCGCCGCGACGACCGCCTCGGCCTGCGCCCGCTCGCCGGGGCCGTAGGTGACGAGCGCGCGCAAGCCCTGGCGTTCGAGCAACGCGTCGGCGAGCGCGCCGTAACGTTCCAGACTCCACAGCTTCGTCGGCCAGCCGCCGCCGGGGTTCAAGATCGCGTAGCGCCCGCCCGTCTCGCACGCCGCCGCCTCGGCTTCCTGCTCGTGCGCGCGCGTGATGGCGATGGGGAACTCGAACTCGTCCGCCTCCGTCGGCAGGCGCAGCTTCAGCGCGGCGGCCGCGAGCAAGAGGTTCTTGCGTATGACGTGTGTGCGGGGCGGAATGTTAACCGTGTCGGTCAGGAGGAAGCGGCTGGCCGGCTCGCGCAGGTGCGCGCGCGCGAAGCCGTAGCGCCGCGGCGCGCCGGAGAGGCGCGCGATCATGGCTGACTTTAAGAGTCCCTGAAAGTCTAAGGCTAGGTCGAAGGCTGAGGCGCGTAACCGACGCAACTGCTGACGCGGTGCCAGCAGCGTCTCCCCAGACACCGGCCAGCGCCTCAACGCCTTCGTGTCCACTTCGATGAGACGATTTACGGCCGGGTTGTCCTTCAGGATTTCGGCCGCGCGGCGCTCCACCACCCACGCGATCTCGGCGCGCGGCAGCGCCCGCCGCACCGCCGCCAGCGCCGGCAGCGTGTGCACGATGTCGCCGATGCTTCCGAGTTTGACGAACAGCAGGTGCATGGAAAACAGAAGCCAGAAGCCAGGAGTCAGAAGCCAGAAGAAAGAACTCAGCAGCCGGAAGACGGGAGTCGGAAGTCAGAACGTAAGTGGTGACGAGGGCCGCTTTTCATTCTGACTTCTGACTTCTGGCTTCTGACTTCTGACTCCTGACTTCTCACTCGTCACTCGTCACTCTCCGATTCAGTTGCATGACCATGTGCGAGGACGAGTGATCCTTGGGGTCGCCGACGATGGCGACGCGCCCGCCGTAGGCGCGGACGACCTCGCGCTCCGGCACGGTCTCGGCCGTGTAGTCCGTGCCCTTGGCGTGGATGTCGGGGCGCAGGGCCAGCAGCAGCGCCTCGACGGTCGGCTCCGAAAAGATCGTGACGAGATCGACGGCGCGCAAGCCCGCGATAACTTCGGCGCGCTCGCGCTCGGGCACGAAGGGGCGGCCCGGCCCCTTCAAGCGCCGCACCTGCTCGTCGGCGTTGATGCCGACGACGAGCAGGTCGCCGAGGGCGCGCGCCGCTTCGAGGTAGCGGACGTGCCCGACGTGCAGGATGTCGAAGCAGCCGTTGGCGAAGACGACGCGCGCGCCGTGCTTGCGCGCAATCGCCACCCGCGCGATGACGCGGTTCCGATCCAGAATCCGCGCCCACGCCTCCGCCCGCTGCTGTTCCTCCGTCGAATACATGCCCGGCGAAATTATAAAGAAGCTGTTAGCGATTAGCTATTAGCTGTTAGCTTTTCTGTCGCGCCGCCCGCCCGTCCTGTCGGGGCTGATCTGCGCTTAATGGTTTTAGCTAACGGCTAACAGCTAATCGCTAACAGCTTTTTCCAACTCGCTCGCGCTGACGGTGGCCGTGCCGCGTTTCATGACGACGAGACCACCGGCGTGGTTGGCGAGGTGGGCGGCCGAGGCGAAGTCCGCGCCGCGGGCGAGGGCGAGCGTGTAGGCGGCGATGACCGTGTCGCCCGCGCCCGTCACGTCCACGGCCTCGCGCGCGCCGACCGCCGCAATCGGCAGGGCTGCGCGCCCCGGCTCGACGAGCAGCATCCCTTCGGGGCCGCGCGTGACGAGCAGCGCGCGGTAGGCGAGCCGCGCGCACAGTTCGGCGGCGGCCTGTTCGAGCGTCGCGTCGTCCAGTTTGCGGCCGAGCAGTTGTTCAAACTCGTCCTCGTTCGGCGTGGCCGAGGTGAAGCCGGCGAACTCCGTGATGCGGAAGCGCGAGTCAACGAGCACGGGCACGCCGCGCGCCGCGGCCGCCTCGCGCACCGCCGCGACCACCGTAGCGCCCGCCACGCCGTAGTTGTAGTCCGAGATGATGAACGCGTCGGCCTCCGTCGCCGCCGCGCGCACGCGCTCGGCCAGTTCCGTCTGCAACGTCTCGGCGGCGCGCGGCCGGTCTTCGTAGTCCACGCGGATGACCTGCTGGCGCGGCGCGTGGGCCTGGCCGGCGAGGACGCGCACCTTGGTGACGCTCGTGCCGGCGGGCGCGTCGAGCAGCCCGGCGCAGTCCACGCCGAGCGCGGTGAGGCGCGCGCGCAGGGCGCGGCCCGGCTCGTCCGCGCCGACCACGCCGACGAGCGCGGCGCGCGCGCCGAGCGCGGCCAGGTTGGCGGCGCAGTTGGCCGCGCCGCCCGGCACGGTCTCCGTGCGCTCGTGGCGCAGGATGAGCACGGGCGCTTCGCGCGAGACGCGGCTGATCTCGCCGTACAGAAACTGATCGGCGATGGCGTCGCCCACGACCACGACGCGACACCCCGCGAACTCGCGGACGAACCGCGCCAACCGCGCCTGTTGGGCCGACTCTGTCACTTGGTGATCTCCCGAACGGCCGCGAGCAGATCGTCGGCGACGATGTCCGGCTCGTGTTGCCAGTGTGCGCGTTGGTATTCCCACTCGCCGCGGCCGTAGCCGCTTAAGACGAGCGCCGCGCGCACGCCCGCGTTGCGCGCCAACTCCACGTCGGAGTAGCGGTCGCCGACCATCCAGCTCTGCGCGAGGTCTATACGGAAGTCGCGCGCCGCGCGCTGGATCAGACCGGGGCGCGGCTTGCGGCAGTCGCAGTCGAAACGGTAAGGCGGCGGGCCGACCGTCGGGTGGTGCGGGCAGTAGTAGATGGCATTCAGGCGCGCGCCCGCGCACGCAAGCTCGCGGCGCAAGAGGTCGTGCACCATCTCGATCACGTCTTCCGTGAAGTAGCCGCGCGCGACGCCCGCCTGGTTGGTGACGAGGACGGCGAGCCAGCCCGCGTCGTTGAGCAGCTTGACGGCCTCGGCCGCGTAAGGGAAGACGCGGTAGCGCGACGGGTGGTTGACGTAGCCGACCTCTTCCGAGATCGTGCCGTCGCGATCCATGAAGACGGCGCGGCGCGTCAACGCGCGACCTCCGCGTGCGCCGGGCAGACGGTGCAACTGAGCAACGCGACGGCGCGCTCGAAGACTTCCGCGGGCGTGATGGCCGTCATGCAGCGATGATCAATCGGGCAGTCGCGGAGCATACAAGGGGCGCAGTCGGGCGGGCGGCGGACGATCTCGGCGGCGGGCGCGAAGGGGCGCGTGGTGAGCGCGTTGGTCGGGCCGAAGATGACGAGCGTCGGGCGCTGCAAGGCGGCGGCGACGTGCGCGGGGCCCGTGTCGTTCGTCACTAAGAGATCGACGAGACTGAGGACGGCGACCGTCTCGGCGAGCGTCGTTCGGCCCGTCAGGACGACGGGCGGGCGGCGCATCTGCGCGCGCACCTCGTTCGTCACGTCCAGTTCCGCGCCGGAGCCGATGAGCAGGACGGTCGCGCCCGCCTTGCCCGTCAGTTGATCTGCGAGCGCGGCGTAAGAAGCGGCGGGCCAGCGTTTCGCGCGGCTGTTAATTGAACCGGGACAGAGCGCCACGACGGGGCGGTCGAACGCGACGCCGTGTGCGGCGAGCAGTTCACGCGCCGCCGCCTGGCGCGCGGGTGCGACCGTCAGTTCATACTCCGGCTCGCGCGTGGTCACGGTCTGCGCGCCGGTCAGCGCGTGCTCCAGCGCGGCGACGAGGTAGAGGTAATAGAAGACCTCGTGGCGCGTGCTGCGCCAGTCGGGCACGGCGAGCGGGTGCGTGAGCAGGCGCGCGCGGGCGTCCGTGGCGTAGCCGAAGCGCAGGGGCACGCGGGCGGCGGCGGCGACGAGCGCGGGCGCGAAGGCGTTGGGGAAGAGCAGCGCGAGGTCGAAGCGGCGCGCGCGCCACGCGCCGACCTGTTTGAGAAACGGGCGCAGACCGCGCGTCTTGTCTTCGACGAGCAGCAGTTCGTCGAGGAAGTCTGCGTCGGCGAAGATGCCTTCGGCCCAGGGGCGCGTGGCGAGCGTGAGGCGCGCGTGCGGGAGCAGGCGGCGCAGGGCGCGCAGCGCGGGCACGGTCATCACCGCGTCGCCGACCCAGTTCGCGCCGCGCACGACGACGCGCTCGATCTGTTCTGGTTTGAGGTCGCGGGCCATCGTCAGCAAGAAAGGGGAATAATCTCACGCAAAGACGCAAAGACGCAAAAGCAGGCACGAGGGGGGGCGGGTCAGTTTGCAGCTTGAGTGGCGGCGGGGCGGGGATTCACCACAGCGGCACAGAGGACACGGAGGTGGCACGGAGGCCTGAATGCCGCTCAAGCCTCCGTGCCGCCTCTGTGTGCTCTGTGCCTCTGTGGTGAACGGCCTGCCGTAGCGGGCAACTAAAAATGAACCTAGAGCAGATAACGCAGGCCTTCCTCCACACCAATCCGCGGCTGCCAGCCGAGTTCGGCGCGGGCGCGCGTGAGGTCGGAGACGTAGTTGAAGGGGACGGGCGCGGGCGCGTCCGCGGCGACGATGTGCGGCTCAAGCTCGATCATGCGCCCGACTCGTTCGCACAGCTCGCGTAATGAAACGGCGTTGTCGCGGCCGCCGCCGAGGTTGTAGAGACCGCGCGGGCGGTCGGCGTCTATGAAGGCGCGGCAGGCGCGGGCGAAGTCGTCCACGTGCAGGAGGTCGCGCACGGGCGCGCCGTCGGCGGGCAGGCGAATGGGCCGCCCGCGCTTGATCGCCTCGACGTAATGCGTGACGAAGCCCGGCTCGTTGCCTTCGGACGGGCGTGCGTAGACGGCCGACAGACGGAAGATGCAGGCGCGCAGGCCGCGCGCCGCCGCGTAGTAGTCAACGTAACGCTCGCCGACGAGTTTCGACCATTCGAGCGGCGACTGACCGGCGTAGTCCGTCGCGCAGGTCTCAGGGACTTCCGCGTACTCGTTGGCGTGGACGCCGTACACGTCCTTGGTCGAGGCGTAGATGAAGGCCGCGCCGGGGCGCAGGTGGCGCAGGAGGTTGGCCGTGCCTTCGGCGTTCACCTGGAAGCACACGTCGGCGGCTTCGGGGCGCTTGTCCATGTGCGCGGCGAAGTGTACGACCGCGTCGTAGTCGGCGAGCCGCTCGGCGTCCGCGGCGCTGAGGACGTTGAAGCCAGCGCGGCGCGAGAAGTCGTCCGCGCCGAGGAAGCGGCGCACGTGGACGCCGAGATAACCGCTGCCGCCCGTGACGATGATCTTCACGGCTCGCCCATCCCGCAGGCCCCTTCCGCCCGCACGACTTCGCGCCGCCGCCCTGCGGTCACGGTGAAGACCGCGCGCAGGAAGTTGAACTCGCACAGCGAGTCGCCGTAACGGCACGCGTCGGTGACGGTCTCGACGAGGCGCACGGTCGCGCCGTCGGCGCGGTACAAGTGGATGAAACGGTCGCCCCGTGAAGTCCTGTTCCGCCGCCGCTGGCGGGCCGTCCGTTCGCTGACGAGGCGCAGGCGCACGTCGCGCCCCTTGATGTTCATGAGCACCGTGCCGACCGTGTCGGAGATGAAGATGTAAGGCACGGGCGCGGCGCTCTGTTCGCCGCGGGGCGCGTAACGGCAGCCGGACTCGCGCGCGAGTTCTTGATTCGTGACCGGGCCGATCAGCCGTGCCGGCGTCGGCGCGGGCGTGCGGAGGGGGCGGCGGGCGCGGCGCGCGTTGCCGGCTTGCGCGGCGGCGCTCACGGCGAGCACGGCGCAGAGCAGCGGCCCGGCGAGCAGCGTGCGCGTGTTCAGTCGCGGCCAGTGGTTCAGTTTGAAATTCCGAGCCAACGTTTATCGGCGCTCCGGGTTGAAGCCGAACTATCGCGCGTCACTTGTGGCCCTCGGCCTGCGCCTTGAGTTGGACGAGCGCGTCCGTGCGCCCGATGGCGATGAGCATGTCGCCGGCTTCGATGAAGGCGTCGCCCGACGGGTTGAAGATCATCTCGCCGCCGCGGCGGCGCACGGCCACGATGACCACGTCCAGCTCCGCCCGGATGTTGGTGAAGCGCAAACGGCGGCCGACGTAAGGGCTGGCGGGCGCGACCTCGACCTCCTCGAAGTTCAGATCGAGCTTCTCGGCCGTGATCGAGGTGATGAAGTCTTCGACCGCCGGCTTGGTGAGCGCCTGGTACATGCGCTGGCTGCCGATGATCTGCGGCGCGATGACGCGGTTCGCGCCCGCGCGGATCAGCTTCGGCTCGGCCTGCTCCTCGTTGGCGCGCGCCACGATGTGCAGGTTCGGGTTCAAGCCCCGCGCCGTCAGCGCGACGTAGACGTTGTCGGCGTCCGAGGGCAAGCAGGCGGCGAGCGCGCGCGCGTGCTCGACGCCGGCCTCGTGCAAGGTCTCTTCGTTGGTGGCGTCGCGGACGAGCAGCGGCACGCGCGCCTCGACCCAATCGCCGACGCGGTCGGGGTCGCGCTCGACGACGACGAACGGCTCGCCCTTGCGTTGCAGTTCGCGGATGACGCGCGAGCCGACGCGCCCCGCGCCGCAGATGATGAAGTGGTTGCGCAGCCTGCTCACCTCGCGCAAGCGCCGCCGCTGCCCGAAGCCGGCGACGATCTCGGACTGCACGATCTCGACAATCGCGCGCGACACCACGAAGCCGACCGTGCCCACGCCGACGATGATGAAGAACGTGGCGAAGACGCGCCCGCCCGCGCTCGTCGGGTGCAGGTCGCCGTAGCCGACCGTGGCGAGCGTCGTGATCGTGAAGTAGAGGCTGTCTAAGAGCGTCCAGCCTTCGATCAGGTGGAAGCTGACAGTGCCGAGCAAGACGACCGCGGCCAACGCGCCGAGCGCGTTGAGCAGCCGCGCCCGCACGCGCCGCGATAAGCTGACTACGACAGACAAGACAAACGCCGCCCTCGCCCTTCGGCATCAAACCCCACGACCCGACCGACCGCGCGTCACGGTAGCGAAACCCCCGCACCGTGTCAAACTACTGTGGACAGCCGGGCGCGGGAGATACTACAGTGGCGAGGGGGGAAGGGGGCGAGAAGTCAGGAGTCAGAAGCCAGAAGCCAGAAGAAAATTCAGACCCCCGCTTTTATTGCGTCTGCTGATTCCTGACTTCCGGTTTTCGTTTTCTATCTTCTGGCTTCTGGCTTCTGACTCCTGACTGCTGCTTTATGCCCTTCCGTCATCCGCCTGAGAATCGCGTCCCGCCCGTCAGGCGGCGGGGCAAGCCGCGCGTGGTGCGTTACGCCGCGCCGGACGAACCGCGCTGGCGGCGCTGGGCGCGGCGCGTGTTGCGCCCGCCCGTCTTGATCGCGCTGGCGCTCGTCACCACCTTCACCGTCAGCGTCTTCGGCTACTACTACTGGGTCTTCTCGGCGCGCATAGACAAGCTCGTGGCCGGCGAAATCTACACGCGCTCGGCCGGCATCTACACCGCGCCGCGCGAGCTGCGCGTGGGCGCGGGGCTGACTGAGGACGAGCTGGTCGCGCGCCTCAAGCGCGCCAACTACGTCGAGCGCGGGCAGCAGGCCGACGCGGCCCGCGGGCGCTACTCGGTCAACGGCGCGAGCGTGGACGTGGAGCCGGGCCGCGACGCCTTCATTGACGGGCAGCGCGCCTTCCCGCGCGTGCGCTTCACCTTCGCCCGCGGCGGCAAGGGCATCGCCGCGATCAACGATCTGGACACGGGCGCGCGGCTGCCGGGCGCGCTCATCGAGCCGGAGGCCGTCAGCCTCGTCTCCGGCGCGGAGCGCGGCAAGCGGCGCGTCGTCAGCTTCCAGGACTTGCCGCCGCACCTCGTCAAAGCGATCACGGTGACGGAGGATCGCGACTTCTTCGAGCACTGGGGCATCAACTGGCGCGGCATCATACGCGCCTTCATACGCCGCTACGAACTCGACCCCAACTCGCCGCTCGCGCGCCAGGGCGGTTCGAGCATCACGCAGCAGTTAGTCAAAAACCTCCTGCTCACGCCCGAATACTCCTGGCGGCGCAAGTTCGCCGACGCCTACATGTCGCTCATCCTTGAGACGCGGCTCAGCAAGGAACAGATCTTCACGCTCTACTGCAACCAGATTTATCTGGGCCAGCAGGCGGGCTTCTCCATCAACGGCGTCGGCGAGGCCGCGCAGGTCTACTTCGGCAAGGACGTGTCGGCGCTCTCTCTGCCCGAGGCGGCCGCGCTCGCCGGTCTCATCCGCAGCCCGAACCGCTACAACCCGTACCGCAACCCCGACACCGCGCGCGCGCGCCGCAACCAGGTGCTCGACTCGATGGCCGAGGCCGGCGTGATCACGGCGACCGAGGCGGCCGCCGCCAAGCAGTCCGACCTCAAGCTCGCCCCGGCCCGCGGGCGCGTGGACACGTCCGACGCGCCCTACTTCGTGGACTTCGTCCAGACGCAGTTGGCCGACATCCTCGCCGACACGCGCAGCGCCGAGCACCTGCGCATCTACACCTCCGTGGACATGGACTTGCAGCGCGCCGCCTACGCCGCGGTGACGAAGCAACTCACCGCGCTCGACAAGCTCTACGCCAAGCGTTACCCGCCCGGCACTTTGCAGGCCGCGCTCGTCGCCATGAACGCGGACACGGGCGAGATCGTCGCCATGGTCGGCGGGCGCGACTACGAGAAGAGTCAACTGAACCGCGCGACCGACGCCCTGCGCCAGCCCGGCTCGGTCTTCAAGCCGTGGGTCTACGCGACCGCACTCAACACGGCCTTCGATCCCGTCCCGCGCGTCATCACCGCCGCGACGACCTACATGGACGCGCCGAAGACCTTCACCTTCGGCGAGCAGGAATACTCGCCCGGCAACTTCGGCGACCAGTACACGAACCGGCCGATGACCCTGCGCGACGCGCTCGTCCACAGCAAGAACGTCATCACGGTGGACGTGGCCAACGACGTGACCATCGGGCGCGTGATGAACCTCGCGGCCAAAGCGGGTCTGCCCAAGCCGCCGCGCGCCTACCCCGCGATGGCGCTCGGCACGCACGAGGCGACGCCCTTGCAGATCGCCTCCGCCTACACGACCTTCGCGCGCCTCGGCTCGCGCGTCACGCCCGTCGGCGTCACGCGCGTCACGACCGGCACGGGCGCGACCATCGCCGCGCCCGTCGCGCAGAAGAACGAGGTCATGCGCCCCGAAGTGGCCTACCTCATGGACTCGTTCATGAAGGACGTGGTCAACCGCGGCACGGCCGCGCGGCTGCGCGCGCGCGGCTTCCGCTACAACGTCGCCGGCAAGACCGGCACCTCGCGCGACGGCTGGTTCGCCGGCTTCACGCCGCACCTCGTCTGCGCCGTCTGGGTCGGCTTCGACGACGGCGCGCAACTCGGTCTGACCGGCGCGGACTCCGCGCTGCCCATCTGGGCCGACTTCATGCAGGCCGCCCTGAGCACGCACCCCGAATGGCAGGGCGACTGGCAGATGCCCGCCGGGCTTGAGCAGGCCGAGATCGATCCGCGCACCGGCTTGCTCGCCGCGCCCGACGAGCCGACCAAGCGCACGGAGCTATTCATCAACGGCACGGCCCCGACCGAGCAGAGCACAGAGCCTCTGGACGAAGACGCGCCCGCCGACGAGCCGGGCGAAGAAGACGGCTACACGTTCGAGCCTGCGCCCGCGCCCTTGGGCGACGCCGCCGCGCCCGCGCCCACGCCGCCGCACGGCCGCACGAGCACGCCCCGCCTCGAAGGGCGCGGCGTCACGCAGCCCGACGGCACGTCGCGCCTGATGGGCACGATCACGCTCGACATAGACCCGACCACAGGTCTCCTCGCCGCGCCCACCTGCCCCGTCATCCGCACCAAAACTTTCGTCATCGGCCAAGAGCCGCGCCGCTACTGCGGCCCCGAATACCACAGCGGCAAGAACGCCAGCCTCCCCGCCGGCACGCGCCCGCGCGTCGTCTCGCCGTGAAGAGCAGTAGTCAGTGGTCAGTGGTCGGTGGTCAGTTGGGGGCAGAGTTCAAAGTTGAAAGTTCAATGTTCAAGGCGCGGCTAACCTTCAACGTTGAACCTTCAACTTTGAACCGCCTCCCCACTGACCACTGACCACTGACCACTTTTTTTCTGGAACTTTAATCGCGCCGCGCCGCAATTATCCTTGACGGCTGTCAGCGACCATGAGGGCGTCTCCCCAGGTGAGCGATGAAGAGCTTTGGCGGCGCGCGCGCGGCGGGGACGAGCACGCCTTCACTGTGCTCTACGGGCGGCGGCAAGGGCCGGTCTTCCGCTTCGCGTGGCAGATGTCCGGCTCGGCGGCGGTCGCAGAGGACGTGACGCAGGAAGTCTTCCTCGCGCTCCTGAGCGCCGCGGAGCGCTTCGACCCGGCGCGCGGCCCGCTCGCCTCTTACCTCTACGGCGTGGCGCGCAACTGCGTGCTGCGGCGTTTGGAGAAGGAGCGCGCGTTCGTCGCGCTGCCCGGCGCGGACGAGGCCGGCGCGGGCGAAGATGTAACGCTGGCCGCGCCCGACGATCCGCTGCTCGATCTGACGCGGCGCGAGACGGTCGAGGCGGTCAGGCAGGCGGTGCTGACCCTGCCGGTGCATTACCGCGAAGTGGTCGTGCTGTGCGAGCTGCACGAGTTGAGTTACGCCGAGGCCGCGGAGACCTTAGCGTGCGCCGTCGGGACGGTGCGATCGCGCCTGGCGCGCGCGCGGGCGCTCCTGTGCCTGCGCCTGCGCGCCCTGCGCGCCGCGCCCGCCGAGCCTGAAGCGAAGAGGTGTTTCGCATGAACTGTCAGGACGTGGAGACGTGGCTGTTAGACGAAGCCCGCGACGGCGCTGACGTGGCCGCCGAAGCGCGCGCGCACCTGGCCGATTGCCCGGCCTGCGCCGCGCGGCTGCGCGCGGAGCGACAGTTGACCGGCGCGTTGCGCGCGGTCGCCGCGCACGACGCCGAAGCAATCGCACCCGCCCGCGTCGAGGCCGCACTCGTCGCGGCCTTCCGCGCACAAGCGGCTCAGGCAGCGCCCGCGCCCGTCGTCTCGTCTGCGCCGGCCGCGGCTTCACCAATTGCGTTCACGCAACGCCGTACGCTTGCCGCATTCACGGCGCGCCGCGCGCTCGCCGCGTTGGCCGTCGCCGCGGCGCTCGTGCTGCTCCTCGTCGCCGCGCTGCGTCTGCAAACAGCGCCGCACGGCGCGCCGGCCGCGCCGCAACAAGCCAACGCCAACGTAGCCACGCCGCAGCAAGTCAACCCCGGCACGCCTGCGCCACAACAGGCTAACGCCAACGTGACCGCGCCAACGTCTGCGCCGGCCGCTGTGGGCAATGATGCGGCGCGACCTGTGCGCGCGGCGAGTGACAGGGCGCAAGCGGCGACGTTGGCGCAGGTGCAAGGCCGCGGGGCCGCGGCGCGCGCACGCCGCCTCGTCGCGTCGTCAACGCGCGCGCCCGCGCCGGTCGAACTCGGCGCGATGGTCGTGCGCGCGAGCGCGGTCGAGCCTGAGCGCGTGACGGATTTCGTGCCGCTCGTGGCGGGCAGCGCCGCGCCGCTCGTGAGCGGGCAACTGGTGCGCGTCGAGCTGCCGCGCTCGGCGCTCGCGCCCCTCGGCTTGCCGCTCGACCCGGCGCGGGCCGGCGACACGATCAAGGCCGACGTGCTCGTCGGCGACGACGGTCTGGCCCGCGCGATCCGCTTCGTGCGCTAACGCCCCTTTTGAAATTCCCTTTGCGGCCCTTCGCGGCCCGCTTCGCGTTCCTTTGCGGTTAAAGCTCCAGACTCAACCGCAAAGGAACGCGAAGGAAAGTGAATATTGACTAGACGGAGGTCATGATGAGGAGAACGAGACGGACTTTGATCGCCGGTGTTTGTCTGCTCGCGCTGCTGGCGAGCGGCGCGGGCGCGCTCGCGCAGAAGCAGGCGCAGGAGCGTGTGCCGCCGCCGCCGGACGGCCGCGGCACGCGCGTCATGGTCACGACGGGGCCGACCGACGGCAACGTCGTCTTCAGTCGGAGCGGCGACGGCTACAGCTTCGTCGTCGGCGGGCCCGAGTTGAACTTCGACGGGCAGGTCGTCAAAGGCGCGCCCTACTCGGGCGAGGCCGTGACCGAGACGGTGCAGACGCTCGCCGACGGCAACCGCATCGTGCGCAAGTCGAGCGCGCGCGTCTACCGCGACGGCGAGGGGCGCACGCGCCGCGAGCAGACGGCCGCCAACGTCGGCCCGTTCGCGACGGCCGGCGACGCGCCGGCCGTCGTCTTCATCAACGACCCCGTGGCCGGCGTCGGCTACACGCTCGACGCGCGCACGCACATGGCGCGCAAGACGACCGGCTTCGCCTTCGGCTTCGGCCCGCCGGGCGAAGGCCCCGGCGGCCCGCTGCCACTCAAACACCCCGGCCCGCCCGAACCCGGCGCGCCCCCGCCGCCGCCGCCCGACGGCGAGACGCGCCTCGGCCCCGGCGGCGTGCGACCGACCGCCCCGCCGCCGCCCGTGGGCGGCCCGGCCAACGCCGTCAAGCGCGTGCAGCCGAGCTACCCGCCGATAGCGAAGGCGGCGGGCGCGGAAGGCGTGGTCGCCGTGCAGATCGTGGTTGACGAGCAGGGCAACGTCGCGTCGGCGCGCGCCGTTTCGGGTCACCCGTTGCTGCGCGACGCTTCGGTTGACGCCGCGCGCCAGTGGGTCTTCAAGCCGACGGTCGTCGGCGGCAAGCCGGCGAAGGTGAGCGGCGTCATCACGTTCAGCTTCGTACTCGACAACAAGGAAGAAGCGGGCGGCCCGCCGCCGCCGCTGGAGCCGCGCTTCCCCAAGCATGAGCCGGTGAAAGAGTCTCTGGGGCGGCAGACGGTCGAGGGCGTCGAGGCCGAAGGGACGCGCGAGACGTTGACGATCCCGGCGGGCGAGATCGGCAACGAGCGGGCCATCAACATCGTGACCGAACGCTGGTACGCGCCGGAGTTGCAAGTGGTCGTCATGTCGCGCCACAGCGACCCGCGCTTCGGCGAGACCACCTACCGGCTCACAGACATCAACCGCGCCGAGCCGGCCCGCACGCTCTTTGAAGTCCCCGCGGACTACACCGTCAAAGAGCCGGAGCAGGGCCGCCGCGAGTTCCGCCTGCGCCGCGAGCCGTAACGCGCGCCGCGGGATGACGAGAGCGGTCGGCGGTTGAGTTTCGCGCACGGCCGGTATCACACGGAGGGCACAGAGTTTCCACAGAGGCACAGAGTTCTTTACTGTGCCCTCTGTGCTACCTCTGTGCCCTCCGTGTTAACTATGCGTCGGGTCAACTCAACCGCGCGCGTGCTGAAGCGCGATCTCGGCGAAGCGGGCCGCGAAGGCGACGGGCTTCGGCGGCCCGTAGCAGTTGAAGACCACGCCGTTGAGGCGCATCTGCTGAAGGCGCGCGAACAACTCCGGCCCGGTCAGGCGCATTTGCAGTCGCTCGCCCGCGCCCGCCTGCCCCTTGCTCGCTTCGAGGTAGGCGTCGAACGCGTCTTCGGCCGTGAAGACCGCGGCGAGGGCGCGCCCCGTCGGATCGGGGGCCAGCGCGGCCCTGTAGCCCGTCTCCGACTTGCTCACAGGCATACTGTACTCCGGGTAGTTGGCCACGAGCGCCAGCAAACGTTCGCCATCGCCCGTGCCCGCGCGCAGGGCGGCGAGCGCCTCTTCCACCTCCACCGCCCCCGCCACCAGGCGCAGGGTGTCGTATTGTTTGGGCCAGCAGGTGATCTCGTGCGGCGAGCGCCGATCAATGACGATGCTGTCGAACTGTTCGAGCGGCAGGCGGAAGACCCACGTCCCCGTGGTCTCTATAAAATACTGCTCCGAGGTTGTCCCCGTCGCGCCGCGATACGCGTCGCAGGCCGCGCCGTCGGAGAAAATAAACAGGCGCGTCACGCCCTCCTGATCGCGGCTGAACAGCACGCGCGGCTGCGCGCGGCCTTGCAGCGTCTCCGCGACCGAAGCCTCGGCCACAGGCACTTGCCATTTATCGTACGACACCAGACAGCGCGTCAGCGCCGGCCCGTCGATCTCTTTCCGCTGCCAGCGCGCGATGGCCTGTCTCGGCGTGAGCGGGGCAGAAGTTTCACCGTTCGTCATGATTGTCTCTCCGACTGTCGAAGGCGTCCGCGCGGGTTAAGCGGCGGCGCGGCGCGGGCAGTTAATGCGACAAAGCTCAAAGCGAGGTTGGTGCGCGCCGGGCGCGCGCTAACGCTTTAACGCGATGGGGAAGTCGGGCACGGTCTGCGGCTTGGCGGTGGTCGGCGTCTGGCGGCCGGCGGTCAGTTGCTTGACGCGCTCCGAGATGTAGAGGTCGAGCATGTTGACGGTGATGCGGCTCTTGCCCGTGTAGTCCGCGCCGCCCAGCAAGCCTTCGACCACCGCCTTGGTGAACGCGCCGTTCTGCCACTCGATCTTTTCGAGCGAGTACTGGTTGCCGGTCGAGGCGGCGAAGACGACGGCCCCGTTCTCGGCGCTGGTCAGTTCGTTGACGACGCCGTTCAGATCGTTCAGGAGACCGCGCCGCGTGCCGAGCACGTTGCCGGAATGGCAGGTGTCTATGAAGAACAGTGTCTTGCCGGCGACGGCCGCGACCGTATTCCTGATGTCGGCGAAGGAGACGCCGGTGCGGAGCAGCCTGTCGGGATCGGCGTTGAAGGGCAGGAAGTAATACTGCCCGTTCTGATCGTTGACGCCGTGCCCGGCGAAGAGGACGACGGCCACGTCCTTCGCCGTCGTCTCCTTCCGAATCCAGTCCAGTCCGTCGAGCACCTCGTCCTTGGTCGCCTTGTCGTCGGTCAGGACTTTGACGACCACGTCGCGATAAAGCGCGTCCTTCTGCCGCGTCCACGCGGCGGCGAAGTCCTGCGCGTCCTTGGCCGCGAAGCCGAGTTTGAAATCCGGGTTCGCGTAAGCGCTCACGCCGATGGCGAGCACGTAGAGCTTCGGCCTGATCTCGAACTGTTCGCCCGCGGCCGCCGCAGGCCGCGGTTGTGTCGGACTCACGCCCGCGCCGCCCGCAGTCGTTCCGGTCGTCGGTCGTGCCGCACTTCCTGTCGGTGCGTTGGCAATGACCGGCTGTGGCGCGCGCACGCGCACCGTCGCGGGCACGCTCGTCGTGTAGCGGTTCGCGGCGATGATCGAGATTTGGCTCTCGCCCGCGGGCACGCTGACGCGCAACTCGCGCGCGCCCGCCGCTTGCACCGACACCCCGCGCTCGGCCGTCGCCGGTCGCCCGTCCACGAGCGCGCGCACCTCCGTAACGGGTTCGCCCGACGGCGTGCGCACGTTGAAGCGCACCACGACCTCCGTGCCCGGCAGTTCCGCGCCATCCTGCGGCGACACAATCTCGACCACCGGCGGCAGCAACTGCGCCACGCTCGCCTGCTGCTGTTTGCGCCCTGCCTCCTCGTTCGCCTCTTTCAACGCTAACTGCTCGTCGCCTGTCTGCAAGACCTTCGAGACCACGTCGGGCCGGTAATAGACGCTGCGGAACTGGCCGACGGGGAAAAAGTCGGCGGCCGCGTCACGCCCGTTGTTGATGTGCCAGCCGATCAGCCCCTCCGCGCCGGGTGCGGCGTCGTAGTAGCCCGACGGCGTCCAAAGCACCCAACGCTTCTGATCCGCGTGCGGGAAGAAGACAAGCAATTCCTTGCCGTCGGACATGCGATACCAGCGGATCGTACCGTCCCCGTAAGCAGCGACCGCGAGCTTGCCGTCGGCTGAGATGTTCACCGCCCACGCCGGGTCGGGAGCGGCGGCCTGCCAGCGCAACGTGCCGCTGCGGTTGAAGAGGCGGAGCGATTGCTCTGTGCCCAGCAGGAACGCGCTCGCGTCCGGGGCGATGGCGAGGCTGCGCGCCATCTCATTGGCGCGCAGCGGCAGCGGCTGCCCGTTCAGCTTGGGCGTTAAGGTGTTGAACCAATCGGTGACAGTCAGGCCGCTGGCTTCGGTAATGGCCGGCTGTAGCGGCCGCGCGCCAGCCGCCGACTGCGCCGAAACCTCTAGCCCGTGTGTCGCGGTGGAGAAGCGCGCTGGCGCTTGTCCGAGCAGCGCATAGCTGAACTGCACTTCGGAGCCATCTGGGGAGAGCCGGAAGTTTCTAAGCCCGCCGCGAAAGTCGGCGGTGCTCGTCCTGATGAGAAACGGCGACTTACCGTTAGCGTCCAACAGGCTGAGCGCCGGGTCGCCCGTGGTGTAAACCAGCCCGCCGCCGGGCAAGGCGACGAGGCAGAAGATTGTACTGGTCGAATCGAGCGACAAATCGCGGTAGCCGCCGCGCCCCCCGTCGCGCCACACGCGAATAAAGTTCAGGTCGTTTGCCGCCAAGGTCCGCCCCGTGGCGAACAGCATATTCCCGGCCGCCGACCACGCGAGGATCGCCAGGTTGGTGAAAGGCGTGTCGGGGATGCCGGACGTGTCGGGCGTGTAGAGCACGGAGAGGTCGTGCGCGCTGAGGACGCTCGGCCTGATGGAGTCGTTGAATCCGAGCGCGAGGCGCGCGCCTTCAGGCGAGAACTTGATGTCGAAGGGCTGCCTGCCGCCTACCGCCTGCCGCTTGGTGATGAGCCGGAACTCCGCGCCGCCCGCGGCGGCGCTTTTGAGTTCGTAGAGGCGGATGAAGCCGTCCAGCGAGGTCGTCGCCAATCTGTTCGCTCCGTCGAAGTCCGCGCCGTAGCACGCGCCCCCGTAATCCCGGTCTTCGCCGGCCAGCGTGTAACTCGCGGTTTGATAGACGCGTATGCCGGTGCTGTCGAGGCCCGCCGCCAAGTACCGCCCGTCGCGCGAGTAGACGAGCTGGTAGGTCACTTCCGGCAGCCCCGTCAGACGGCGCAGCACCTTGCCGCTTTCACGGTCGAATAGGTAAATGACGCTGCCTAACGATTCGGGTAGCGTCCAGCCCCCGACCGCGACCGTTGAGCCGTCGGGCGAGATGGCGACTGAGTAAAGCTTGCCCTCGTTACCGTCACCTACGGGCGGGCGCAGGACGCGGAGCAGCCGGCCCGACGGGAGTTCCCACACGCGCGCCGTCTTGTCATGCGAGGCGGTCACTAGGAAATGCCCGCTCGCGTCCGCCGCCATGTGCGGGATAATGGCGGTGTGCATCCCCGTCTCCAGGCGCAGGATCGGCTCGTGCGGTGGGTCAGGAATCTGTGCCGCTGTCTTCTGCGCCGGGATAAGCAACCAGCTTAGCAACAGGAACAGAGTTGAGTGCTGCAACACGCGCGTCATGTGGGGGGACTCCTTCGCTTTCGAGCTGCGCGCTAAAGCGCGGGCGGCGCTGCATAAGGGGCCGACTGAAACAGCGCACTCATAGTACACGCGCGCGCGGCAGCACGGGGATCAGTCGAGGCTCGCGCGCTCGTAGACTTCGGCGAGGGCGAGCGTGCAGGGCACGGAGGCCAACTCGATTCGAGTCTCAAGCCCGCGTATGTCTGTGATGAGCCAGCGGCCGTCGGGCTGGCGGACGTGCTGGGCGACGTAGTGTTCGGCCTGCGCGACGACGAGATATTCGGTTAGCGACTCGATGGTGCGGTAGTAGCCGAACTTTATCTCAAGATCATAAGGGGCGGTTGATTTGGAGAGCACCTCTATGATCAGGCAAGGGTTTAATAGCGTGTCGAAGTGTGAGTCTTGTAGCTGCGGCTCGTCGCAGACGACCACCACGTCGGGGTAGGTGTAGAGCGTCGCGCCCGGCGCGGCGACGTGCATGTCGCTGACGAGCACGTCACAGTCGGTCTGCTTTAGCTGTCGCTTGAGTTCGGCGGCGATGTTGACGGTGATGCGATTGTGCTTAAGACTAGCGCCCGTCATAGCGAAGACCTCACCTTTCAGGTATTCGTGCTTTGCGGCCGCTTTGCGCTCAAGCTCAAGGTACTCTTGAGGCGTGACGTAGGTTGTGAGTTGGCTGGCCATAAGACGTTCTCCACGAGGCCGGACGGGGCACAATATAGCACTCGGCGCGGCGAAGCCGAACACGTTTTCGCGCCGCCCGCTCCATCCGATCTGAACGGAGTCAGGTAGGCGGGTCAAGCCGGATCAGTATCCGCCCTGAGCCAGCGCGGCGTGGAGCGTTTCGAGGGCGAGGGCGGCGGCGTGGGTCTTGCGGTGGGGTAGGCCGTCGAGGGCGCGGGCGAGGTCTTGGCGGGTGAGGGCGAGGGCGGCGGCGGTGGTCATGCCGGAGACGAGTTCTGTTAAGGCCGAGCCGCAGGCGATGGTGGGCGGGCAGCCGTAGGCGAGGAAGCGCGCGGCCTCGATGCGCTCATGCTCGACGCGGAGCGAGAGGCGCAGGCGGTCGCCGCAGACCGGGTTCGCCAACTCGGCGACGGCGTTCGCGTCCGCCAACTCGCCCGCGTTGCGCGGGCGCGCGACGTGATCCTGTAGCGTGGCGGAGTAAGGCAAGTTCAACGTTCAAGGTTCAAAGTTCAAGGTTCAAGGTTACAGGTTCAAAGTTATTCGGCGCGCAAACCTTGAACCTGGAACTTTGAACTTTGAACCTCCTGGTAGAGCGGCGAGAGGCGGCGCAGGGTCTCGACGGCGCGGGGGAGCACGGAGAGCGTGTAGGCGATGTCGGCGTCGGTCGTGTCTTTGCCGAGGCTGAAGCGGATCGAGCCGCGCGCCAGTTCGTCCGTGCGGCCGAGCGCGCGGATGACGGGCGACGGTTCGAGCGACCCCGAAGAGCACGCCGAGCCGGTCGAGACGGCGACGCCCTGCATGTCCAGGTTGATCAGCAAGCCCTCGCCTTCGACGTAGCGGAAGGAGATGTTCGACAGGTGCGGCAGCCGACGTTCGCGCGCGCCGTTGAAGACGATGTCGCTGACTGCGCGTTCGACGCCCGCCTCGAAGCAGTCGCGCAAGCGCCGCAGGTGTTCGACGCGCGCGGGCAACTCTTCGCGCGCCAGTTGCGCCGCGCGCCCGAAGGCGACGATTAACGGGACGGCCTCCGTGCCAGCGCGCCGCTCGCGCTCCTGATGCCCGCCGACGTTCTGCCCGACGAGCCGGACGCTGCGGCGCACGTAGAGCGCGCCCACGCCCTTCGGCGCGTTCAGCTTGTGCCCGGACAGCGAGAGCAGATCGCAACCGAGCGCGTCCACGTCAATCGTCATGCGCCCGGCCGCCTGCACGGCGTCTGTGTGCAGCCACAGGTGCTTGCGCCCGCGCGCGCGCGCCTCGCGCACGAGCGCGCCGATCTCCGCGACGGGTTGCACCGTGCCGATCTCGTTGTTCGCCAGCATGACGGAGACGAGCACCGTGTCGGGTCTGAGCGCCGCGCGCACGTCTTCCACACGCACGAGTCCGTCGTCGTAGACCGGCAGGCGCGTCACCGCCCAGCCGCGCCCCTCCAACGCGTCGCAGACGCCGCGCACGGACGAGTGCTCGATGGCCGACGTGATGACGTGCCGCCCGTGCTGTTCATTGGCTTCGCAGAGACCGCGGAGGGCGAGGTTGTTCGCCTCCGTGCCGCCTGACAGAAAGACGATCTCGTTCGGGCGCGCGCCGACGAGCGCCGCCACCTCGCGCCGCGCGCGATCAAGTGCCGCGCGCGCCTCCTGCCCGTAGAAGTGTACGCTCGACGCGTTGCCGAACTGCGCCGTCAGGTACGGCAGCATCGTCTCGACCACCCGCGGATCGACCGGCGTCGTCGCGCTGTTGTCTAAATAAACTCTGCGCATAAGCGAAAAGCTGTTAGTTGTTAGTGGTTAATTGTTAGTTGTCGGTCGTTGGCCGGAGCAGTCGCTTCGCCGCGGCCTGTCTGTAAAGGTTAGCCGCCGACCGACAGTTAACGATTAACAACTAACAGTTAACAATTAACAACTAACAGTCAACCGATTCCTACGGACAACGGCCGGCGAACCCTGTGCCATCACATGCGTGGGCAAACGCCACGGTCTTTGCGCGCGCCGGCTCTCCCGACTGCCGCCGGCCCCGCGCTGGCTGCTCGCCTGCGAGTCTAGGCCGGCGGCCGGGGCGCGTCAAGGCAGATAAAAATTGTGACGCCGCGGGCGCGAATTTGTTAGCATTGGCGCGCACGCGCCGCGACGACCCGACAGTCAAAGGGGCCGGGCTTAACCGAAGACCCGTGCCCGGCCCGACACCCTCAAGGAGAGACGAAAGATGCAGACCCCGAAACGCTTGCTCGCCGCCGCCTTCGCGCTGGCGCTGGCCCTGGCTTCGTTCCCCGCCGCGAGCACGCGCGCCGCGGCCGCGCCCCAGAACAGCGCGCTCGAACGCGGCTACCGCACCGGCTACTCGGACGGCTACCAGGCCGGCTACCGCGACCAGCAGGAGCGCGCCGCCCGCGACTACAGCGGCAAGGACGACTACCAGCACGCCGACCGCGCCTACAACTCGACCTTCGGCGCGCTCGAAGACTACCGCGACGGCTACCAGCAGGGCTTCGAGGCGGGCTACAACACCGGCTTCGAGGCGCGCGGCTTCGATTCGAGCGTCCCCGCCGGTCTCGCGCGCCGCGGCGTGCAGAGCGCCGGCAGCGCGAGCGGCAACAACTCCGGCGTGGGCGGGAGCAGCACGTCGGGCGGCGCGCGCCGCACCAACCCGCCGACATACGATCCGAACAGCAGCGACTCGACCGCCCGCCGCAGTCACGACGACGACAACGCGCCGACGGCCGACCTGCGCGGCACGATCTTCATCCCGCAAGACACAGACCTGCGCGTCGAGTTGCAGACGCGGCTCACGAGCGACGCGTCGCAGCGCGGCGACCGCTTCGACGCGCGCGTCCTCCTGCCGGCGCAGTTCGCGGGCGCGGTCATAAGCGGGCGCGTCGGGCGCGTGAAGCGGCCCGGCAAGGTCAAAGGCTCGGCCGAGCTGCAACTCGACATCGAGCAGATACGCCTGCCCGACGGCCGCTTCGCCAACCTCAACGGACAGGTCATCGAGGTCGTGCGCCGGACGGGCACGGGCGTGGACGACGTTGACCCGGAGGGCGGCGTGCGCGGGCAGGATCGGACGAAGGACGACGTGACGAAGGTCGGCGCGGGCGCGGGCATCGGCGCGATCATCGGCGCGATTGCCGGCGGCGGCAAGGGCGCGGCCATCGGCGCGGTCATCGGCGCGGGCGTCGGCACGGCCGGCGTCATCACCTCGCGCGGCGAAGACATACGCCTCGAACCCGGCACCGAACTCCTCGTCCGCACCTCGACCGAGACGAGGATTCAGTAGTCGTTCAACGTTCAAGGTTCAAAGTTCAAGGTTCAGGGTCGGGGTGAGCGCGGCTGACTCCGACCCTGAACCTTGAACTTTGAACCTTGAACTTAAACCTTGAGCTTCGACCCATGCTCGTCACGTTACTCACCGACTTCGGCACGCGCGATTATTTCGTGGGCGCGATGAAGGGGGCGCTGCTGGCGGTGAACCCGCGCGCCGTCGTCGTTGACCTGACGCACGAGATCGCGGCGCACGACGTACACGAAGGCGCGTTCACGCTGCTGGCTGCTTACAGTGCGTTCCCGGCGGGGACGGTGCATGTGGCGGTGGTCGATCCGGGCGTCGGCTCGGCGCGGCGCGCGCTGGCGGTCGCGGCGGGCGCGCACCTGTTCGTCGGGCCGGACAACGGTTTGTTCAGCTACGTCTGCGAGCGCGAGCGCGACGTGCGCGCCTTCCAACTGACGAATGAAAGTTTCTTCCGCCCGGCGGTGAGCCGCACCTTCCACGGGCGCGACATCTTCGCGCCGGTCGCGGGCGCACTCTCGCAGGGCGTCGCGCCCGAAGAACTCGGCCCCGTGATCGCGGACTACGTGCGCCTCGCCCCGCTCGCCCCCGCGCGCGCCGCCGACGGGACGCTCCTCGCCACAGTCATCCACATAGACCGCTTCGGCAACTGCGTCACCAACATCACGCGAGCGGACTTGGACGAAGCGGCCATCGCGCGCGGCGCGTGGCTGCAAGTCGGCGCGCACCGCGTCAACAGCTTCCGCCGCTTCTTCGCCGAAGGCCACGAGGGCGAAGTCTTCGCCCTCTGGGGCAGCGCCGGCTTCCTTGAGATCGCCGCCGCGCAGGCTTCGGCCGCCGGCCTGCTCGGCATCGCGCGCGGCGCACAGGTGCAAGTCAGGTGAGCCTCCGCGGCGCGAACTACTGCGCGGGCTTTGGTGGCCCGACCGCTGCGCGGCCTTTCCGGCCGCACCACGTCTGACCCGACCGGCCGTCATTTAGCACGTTTCAAATACTGGCGCGGGTTATGGTCGTCGGCGATGGCCACGGCCACCAGTTCCCACCCTTCCGCCCCTAGCTGGTTAAGCTGCTCCTCGGTCAAGCTGTTGACGACTTTGTATTCCCACACCACCTTGGGCGTGGGGTTTCGCTTCTGCGCGTACACAGTCCAACCGACCACGCACACAATTGCTATCATGAACACGCTCAGCAGCAGCCTGCTTCGTGACCGCATAACTACGTCTCCTCTTTCCTGCCGCGACTTTGCCGACGGCTCGGCGGCCCACGCCCCGGCGTGGCTCGCCTCGGCCGGACTCTGAGCACTCAGAGCCGGCCGAAGTGAGTCACACCAGAGCGGGGCCGCCTCGTTACAGTGCAAACCCCGGTTCGAGCCGGTAGCCCGTCACGGGTTGACGATCAGTTGCCCGCTCGCGGCGTTGTTGTTAACCACCGCGATGGAGGTAGGGGCCGACACGACCGCGGTCAGGTTACAAGTCGCCGACTGCGCCGGGGCCTGCGCCACGGACACGAGGACGGTGAACGTCTTGCTCTCTCCGGGTGAGAGCGTCACCGTCTGCACGTTCGGGCTAAAGCCCAACTGGAAACTGCTAGACGCATTGGCTATGCCGACCTCAAGCGTCACGCCCTTACTAGCGTCCACCGTCAGGCCCGACGAGGCCGTGAGCCTGATTGACAAGGTCGCGTTCTGATTCGGGCTGATTGACGAGCGGCTGACGCTGACGGTGCCGACAGTGATCGTCGGCAGCACGGTCACCGGCTCGATGCCCGTCACCTCGTCGTTGAAGTGCTGGCAGTCGAAGCCGTTGTCCTCGTCGTGCTGGAAGAAGTACGTCCACCAGAAGTAAGTGTCGCCCTCTTCGAGACCGTTCACCTGCAACCAGCCGTTGCTGTAGTAGCCAAGGCTGGCCATGTTCGGGTCGTCCACCGTCGCGTCGTACATGTTGCAGGCGTACTCGTAGTAGCCGTTGCCCGAATAGTACCAGCGCTCCTTCGTCTGCCTGACGGCGAAGCCGTCCACCAGGACGGTCTGGTCGCCGCCGAACCAGTATTCGGGCCCGCGCGACTCGCAGTTGCCGACGCAACTGTAGCTGGCGCTCACGCCCTGGGCCGCGCTGACGACTGACGAGCGCCCGATCAGGTGCGGCGTGTCGGGCCCCGGATACCAGTGCCAGCGGAACTGGCCGCTCGCGACCTTGGCGGGCAGCAGGTCGCCGTTGGCGTCGGGCACACGCTCGTCCCGAATCTTCTTAAGATCGAAGAGGGCGGTCTCGCCGACCGCCACCGCGCGCGGGCCGAACAGGTACTTGCCGCCGTCGTAGAACAGGGCGGCGATGAAGTGCGACGGGGCGCTGCCGACGTTGGTGATCGAGACGACCGAGGCGAAGTCGCCGTCAATGCGCCACGGGTACGCGCCGCTGTTGTTGCGGTTCGGGCCGGAGTCGCGCAGCGGCGCGTCGTAAGTCGCGTCGCCGTCGGCGGCGGCCCCGTTGAGCGCGCCGATCAGGCTGCCGGGCGCGCCGGAGTTGAGAATCGCGACGCTGACGGCGGCGAGGTCGTCGCGCCCGGCCGCGGCCGCCATGAGCGGGTCTAAATTCAGCTCGACGATCTCGCCGGGCGCGAGCGTCACCGGCGCAAGTTCCACCGGCAGACCGTCTTCGCCGTTCACCGGCCGGAAGCGCGGCTGCGCGGTGACGCTCGTCGCGGAGGTGTTCTTGAGCACGATGCGCGGCGCGTACCCGCGCAGCTTCATGTTGGTGGCGAACAGGTGCGGCTGCACGACGCCGCGCGTGTCGGCGAAGCGAACGCTGCTCACCAGCCGGCCGTCGGCGGCGGCGACGAGGCCGGCCGCCTTGAGGCTGCCGGCGGGGCCGTCCGTGTCGAGCCGCACCGACTCGCCGTACCCTTCGACCAACTCGCGCTGCCGGCCGCCGCCGCGCGCCTGCACGCGCACGTACTCGGTGGCGTGCGGCGCGATGTCGAGCGTCCGGGCGTCGCCGTCGGCGAAGTGCAGGGTCGTCTTGACGCGCGCGTCCGAGCTGTTGCCGAGCGCGAGCACGGCCCGCCCGCGCGCCGGCATCCACCAGACCGCCTCCAACACGGGCGACCCCAGCCCGTTCAGCACGGAGAAGGTCACGTCGGTGCTGCCGCCGTGGTCGGGGCCGAGCAGCATGATCTGGGCCCAGATGTCGAACACCTTGCCGACGTAAGAGAGCGAGATGCCGCCCCAGCCGGCGCGGCGGCGGTGCTTGGCCGGCAGCAGGGAGTTGAGATCGACGGTGCGTATTTCGGCCGGCTGCAAGGTCACGACCGACCCCGCGACGGCCTCGCCCGCGGCCGTGTAGAAGGTCGGCCGCACTTCCGTCGCCACGTCGGCGCGGCTGTTGAAGACGATGCGCGCGCCGGCCGCCTCCGCCAGCCCGACGGTCGGCGCGTAGATCGTCTGCGGCGTAGGTTCGAGACACTTGGGCACGGGGCGCGCGCCGGTGACGCGCGCCTGCGTGGCCGCGGGCGTCTGCGCTTGAGCGGCCGCGGGCGTCTGCGCGCGCGCCGCTTGGTCGTGGCGGAGCGCGCCGAAGGCCAGGAGCAGGACGCACCCGGCGAGCAGGAAGCGGCGGCGAAGTTTGTACTGTAGAGTCGCGCTGAGCAGGCAGCGAGGTCGCATGGAAGTAGCTCCTTTCCGAAGTTGAGCCACCGCTTGCTCACGCGCTATGATGCGTGCTGTTGAGGCGATGCATCTACGCCGCGTTAAGACGCGGTGGAGAATGTGTTGTCACGCGAGTCCCGAAGTTACTTGCCGGTAACTTCGGGACTCACTCGTTGGGCCTGCGTCGCAGAGAACCGTTGTGATACCGCCCGCCGCCCCGCGTGAGCGCGTGCAGACAGCACCACGCGCTTCGTCGGTGGCTGTGCCGGGCGGCATAGACTTGATCTGCCGATGTCAGAATCGGGGCCTTTCGTGGCGTCGGGACGGGAGACGAGTCGCGGCCTAAACCGGTCTTTCGATGGCAGAGTGGGGACTCGTGCTTCGACACCGGAGCGAGGAGGCAAGAGAGTGTTAAGCTCTTGTTATCGGGGGGTGACGAGCGCACAGTACACCCGCGCCCGGAGGGTGTCAAATTACTTTTTGGTTGCAGTCCGGTTGCGCCGGGCGCGGCGTCGAAGTTGCCGCTCAGGCCGTTAACGCCCGCCCCGTGCGACTACTCACTTGTCACGCCCTGACTGCTTTGCTATCTTCGTTGCAGCACACCAGTTTAAGGACAAAAGCATGGACGACGGGAAAGAAGGCGGGGGGGCTGCGAAGGGCGCGAGCGCCCCGGCCGCCGCGGGCGGGGCCGGTCTGCGCGGCGTCGTGGCCGCCAGCAGTTCCATCGGCGACGTGAACGGCGAGCGCGGCGAGCTGATCTACCAGGGCTACGACATCCACGACCTGGCCGCGCACTCGACCTTCGAGGAGGTCGTCTTCCTGCTCTGGCACGGGCGTCTGCCGCGCCAGGCGGAGTTGGACGAGTTGCGCGCCGCGCTCGCCGCGAGCTACGAAGTCCCGGCCAAAATCTTCGACCTGATGCGCGGCTTCCCCGAAGGCACGGAGCCGATGGACGTGCTGCGCACGACCGTCTCGGCGCTCGCCGCCTTCGACCCGCAGGCGCGCGACACCTCGCGCGCGGGCGCGCTGCGCACGGCCACGCGGCTGACCGCGCAGTTCCCCGTCATCGTCGCCGCCATTGATCGCCTGCGCAACGGGCAGGAGTTGATCACGCCGCGCCCCGACCTGAACATCGCCGCGAACTTCCTCTACATGCTCAAGAGCGAGTTGCCCGCCGAGCGCGAGGCGCGCATCTTCGACGTGTGCCTGATCCTGCACGCCGATCACGAGTTGAACGCCTCGACGTTCACGGCGCGCGTCGTCGCCGGCACGCTCGCAGACATGTACAACGCCGTGACGGCCGCGCTCGGCGCGCTCGCCGGGCCGCTGCACGGCGGCGCGAACACGAACGTGATGCGGATGCTCTTGGAGATCGGCTCGGTCGAAGGGGCCGAAGAGTACGTCCGGCGGGCGCTCGCCGAGAGGCGCAAGATCATGGGCATCGGGCACGCGGTCTACAAGACGGCCGACCCGCGCGCGACGCACCTGCGCCAGTTCTCGCAGGAGATGGGCGAGCGCAAGGGCGAGCCGAAGTGGCACGACATCTCGCGCCGCGTCGAGGAGTTGATGCACCAGGCGAAGGGCATGTACGCGAACGTGGACTTCTACTCGGCCTCGACCTACTACATGATGGGCATCGCGCTCGACCTCTACACGCCCATCTTCGCCGTCAGCCGCATCTCCGGCTGGACGGGGCACATCCTCGAACAGTACGCCAACAACAAACTCATCCGCCCGCGCGCCGAATACACAGGCCCGCGCGGCCTCAAGTACGTGCCGATTGATCAGAGGACTTGACGGCGAGAAAAGGGGCGGGCATCAGGCTCGGCCCCTTACGACGCCGCGCCGCCTCGACGCCCGCCCGCGTAGGGAGCCGGCCGTGCCTTAACTTCTAAGAAGCCCCGCCCTGCCGGTCTAAGCTGTTCAGTAAGTTCCGCAGCGGCACGACCAGGTCTTGAAAGTCATGCTGCTGATCCAGCGCCAGCGTCGAGAGGAAGTTGCTCTTGAACTTAGGCTCGGACGCGGAACACGTAATGCAGGCCCAGACCAGTTCCATCGAATCAACGTCCTGCTTCATCTGTAGTGAGAGCCAAAACGCACCCGCCATCCAGACGAGCCAGAAGGTGAGCAGGAGCGCGACGCCGAACGCCTTCCAGTGGCCGGCGTAACGTAGCTCGCCCGCCCACAGCCACGCGCAGTTCAGGCCCACGAACATCCCGAGCAGCGACGCTATCGTCCAGTTCAGTCCCAGGTAGTGGTAGTCGCGCCTACGCCTCGCCCACTCGATGAGGTGCGGGGGCGCGGTGCAGTGGTAGAGCAGCACGAAGAGCGAATCGTCGGGCACGGGCCTCGGCTCTTTCGCGTCCGCCCGGCCGGAAGCTTCTGCTTCGGCTCCTGCCGGGCGCGACCCGCGGCGACGGAAGGGGCCGCTCAGGCGACGGAAGGGGCCGCGCAGATTCGTCTGCCAGAAATCTCTTATCTCACTCGTTATGATCGTGGAGAATTCCGCCAGCGACGAATAAAAGTTTTTCTGCCCCATGACATTCGTAACGTACCTGAGATGTTCGGTTGTTAAGCACTCGGCCATGGCCTGCCGGCGCACGTACTCGGCCACCACCTTGCGGGCCGTGTCCGGGAAGGAGTGTCCGCGCATGTCGTAGGCGTACAGGAGGCAGAGGCCGTGCACCGTGACGCCGATGATCGGGATGGTCGCGAGCGCGGAGATGAGCGCCGGCCCCATGGCCACGCTGCCGGTGAAGAGGAACGCCAGCACCTGCACCGCCGCGTTCCCGTTCACGATCCATAAACCGGCCAACGCGAACAACAACAGGACGACGCCGGTGAACGAATACCGGATCAGGAAGTGATGATCGCCCATGACTCCGTGTTACGACAACATCAGTTTTCGGATGAGGCGCACCTGCCGACGGGGGTCGAACGCGGGGGCGAATCCTGAAACAATGCTGCCCGCACCTCCTTTGCTCAGATGTCCCTAAAACTATTCCGACACTGTTCTCAGGTGGACGGTCGCGCTGAGTCTTCGATTGTTCAGTTACTAAAGGTTTGCCATTCCTGCGCGCGGCCGCCTGGCGGCAACGCCTGCTATGAACAACGCCTGCCGGCCGGTAAGGACGCTTACCGGCCGTCGAGTTGCGAGAATTAAATTGAGAAATGAGCGTAAGGTTCTCGTGACCGAGAAGGGAGCCTGCCGGGACTCTCACTGGACATGGAACGCCGCAAGCATATTCCTGTTACCGAGGCGTGTCAATGAAATTATGCCCGGCCACGACTGCGCCGGCTCAGGCGCGCGGCCGGTGTAAACACGGAGGTGCCGAGGGCCACGGAGGACACAGTAAGAACTGTGTCCTCCGTGCCTACTCTGTGCCCTCTGTGTTGATCTGTATCGCCCGCCACAGTCAGTCACCGCCGCACTCGCTGCGCCCTCAACGCGCGATGGCGGCCCGGAGCGGGCCGCGCAGCCAGAGGAACATGAAGGCGGCGGCGAGTTGCGCGGCGACGCCGAAGGCGACCAGCAACACCAACGAGTGATCGTACAGCAGCCCCATGGCGACGCTGCCCAAGAACCACATGACGCCGTAGACCGCGTTGAACGAGCCGAACGCGCTGCCCCGCTTCTTCATCGAGACGACCTGCGCGATGCCTGAGCGCAGCGTCGCGTCCTGCGCGCCCAAGCCCGTCGCCCAGCACGCCACGCCCGCCACCACGCCCCGCGCCCCGCCTAAGAAGCCCAGCGGCAGCGCCAGCAGCGACACCAGCACGCCGAACGTCAACACCTGTATCCCGTAGCGGTCGAACAACCGGCCGAAGATCAAAGCCGTCAGCCCCGTCACGCCCATCGCGCCCGCGTAGAGCAGCGGGATGGCGGCGGGCGCGGCCAGGCGTTGCTTCTCCAGGTGGTACGCGAGCAGAGGGAAGTCCACGAAGCCGAGCGCGAGCAGACCCGCCGCCATGACGTAGAACCAGAAGACGCGCGGGATGACCTGCGCGACTTGCGGCGGCGGCTCTGGCGGGCGCTGCGGGCGGAAGGCGCGCGCCACGATCAGCGCGACGAACGCACCCGCGGCGGGCGGCGCGAGCCACCAGAAGGCCGGCCCGAAATGCTGCGTGCGCGCCACCGACGCCGCCATCAGCAAAGGCCCCGCGACCGCGCCCACCTGGTCGAACGCCGCGTGGACGCCGAAGCCCCAGCCGTGCCCGACCACGTCGGTCGCCTCCGTCAGCAGCACGTCGCGCGCAGGCCCGCGCAGGCTCTTGCCCGTGCGCTCGACTATGACGAGCAGCGCCGCCGCCTGCCAACTGCCCACGAGCGCGAGCGTCGGCACGACGAGCAGGTTCAGGACGTAGCCCAGCGTGGTGATCGTCCAGTAGGCGCGCGTGCGGTCGGCGAGTCGGCCCGAGAACAGGCGCAGGCTCGCCGCCAGCATCTCGCCGAGGCCGGCGATGAGGCCGACCTGCGCGGCGCTCGCGCCGAGGTCTTTGAGGAACGGGCCGATGATGCTGTGCGCGCCCTCGTAGGTCATGTCCGCGCACAGGCTGACGAAGCCGAAGCAGACGATGAACTTGATGGCGGCCGAATGCGCCTGCTTGGAGACCTTCAAACTCGTCGTTGACATCCCATGTCTCGCGCGCGTCAGTGGCGTTCCGTCAGTATCTCGACGACGGAGAGCACGCCGAGCAGGAGCAGCAGCCCGACGCCGCAGTAGCGGACGACGCGCGGCGAGACGCGCCGCTGAATCCAGCGCCGCAGCCCCGCGCCGACCGACGCCGCCAGCACGCCCTTCGTGATCATCGCGCCGACCGCGCCCGCCCAGACCACGAGCGGCAGCCCGTAGCGCGCCGCCAGCGTCGCCGCCGTGATCTGACCCACGTCGCCCCACTCCGAGAAAAAGATCGTGGCGAAGGAGACGAGCGCCGCCCGCGACGTGCCGTGCGGCGCTTTCGTCGCGCCGGTCTCGGCGGGCTTGCGCCAGACCGCGTAGGCCACGCCGAGGAAACTCGCCGCGGCGAGACCCGCGACCAGCAGCGGCGGCAGCGTGCCGATGGCCTGGCCGACCAGCACCGCCACGCCCATCTTCAGCATGAAGGCCAAGGCCATGCCGAGCATGACGGGCGCGGTGCGGTAGCGCGTCGCCAGCACGCCGGTCGTGTACAGCAGCTTGTCGCCGGCCACTTCGGCCAAAAAGACCGCGCCGTAGGTGGCGAACAGAATTGGGATTATTGCCTGCACGATAGTTGTCGCTTTCTTTGCGGCCCTTCGCGGCCCGCAAAGGTTTTCAATCAGCGAAACTCGCAACCGGGGTCGCCGCGGGCTGCTCGCCGTCGGTGTAGCGGCGCAGCTCTGCGGCGGGCCGGAACAGGCGCGTGCGCCAGACGAAGATGATGGCGGCGACGAGCGCGGCGGTGCAAGCCAGCCCGCCTTCGAGACCGTACGCGCCGCCCGTCAGCCACGCCGGGCCTCTGTCGGTCGCGCGCAGCAGCGGCGCGCGCGTCAGACTCGTGATGCCGCTCACGGGCAGACCCAGGAGCGATCCCATCGTCCAGTTCCAACCCCAGTGCAAGCCCAGCGGCAGCCACATGCTGCGCGTGCGCCAGAACCCGACCGCGAGCCAGACGCCCGCGAGCGCCGTGTTCGTGAACATGACGGCGCGCAGGTAGCCGCCCGGCAGGTTCGGGTTCGTCAGGTGCGCGTAGGCGAACAGCACCGACGAGGGCACGACCGCCAGCAGGACGGGCCACGAGCGCAGGAGCGTCTGCAAAGGGTAGCCGCGGAACAGGGCCTCTTCGCCCGCCGCGAGCAGGACGTAGACGCCCGCCGCGCCGACGAACGTCTTGGCGAAGTCGCGCGTCAGGCCCGGCGCGCCCACGCCGAAGTGGAAGCCGCCCGCGGCCGTTGCGACGAGCGCCGCGAGCGTGAGCGCGGCCGCGCCGAGGAGCGTGCCGAGGAGCAAGTCGCGCACCCAGCCGCGATGCACCGCCCAGCCTTGCGCGCGCCACGGCACGCCGTCGAGCACGCGCCCGCAGCCCCAGCCGAGCAGCACGGCCGGGCCGAACAGCAGCACGAACTGCAAGACGAGGCCCGGCCAGCCCGACAGGCGGCGCAAGGCCCCTGCGGTCGTCTCGTGCGTCGCCAACGCGACGAGCGCGACGACGGCGACGGCGATGGCGGAAGCGGCCGCGGCGTAGAGCGCGGCGAAAATCAGGAAGCGCCAGCCGGCGCGCAGCCGGTCGCGCCGGTTGAGAAAGATGTCGAGTAGCGTCATAGCGTCAACGTCGCGGGCCGGCGGTGATTGTAGCCGAAACGCACCGGCCGCGTCCCGCGGGGCGGCGTGAGTGTGACTGACCCTCCGTGCCCCCTCTGTGTCCTCTGTGTCTCTGTGGTTAATGCCGCCGACTCTTAATTCACCACAGAGACACAGAGGACACAGAGGGGGCACAGAGATAAATCCTCGTGCGTGTGCGGCGGCGCGCGTGCGTGGTAAACTCTCTCGCCCACGTTATGAGCGACGACACGACGCCACACGACGAGAGCAAGCTTGAGCCGCAGGCGCGGCGGCGCGGCGCGCCGTGGCTGCTCGGCGGGCTGGTGCTGGCGCTCCTGTGCGTGCTGCTGGCCCAGCAGGTCTTCGGGCTGTGGGAGTTCGTCACGCCCGACACGGCGAGCGACACGCTCATCCTCTACGCACTCTCGTCGCTCAACTTCGTCGCCTTCGTCGTCTTCGCCTTCATCTTCGTCCGCAACCTGCTGAAGCTGCGCCGCGAGCGGCGCGCGCGCGTGCTCGGCTCGAAGATCAAGACGCGGCTCGTCGTCTACTTCATCACCGTCAGCCTGCTGCCCATCACGGCGATGGCGGTCTTCTCCTACTTCTTCTTCAACCGCACGCTCGAAAAGATGTTCGGGCGACTGCCCGAAGACGTGGTGCGCGAGGCCAAGCTCGCCCGCGCCGAAGACCTGCAACAGCGGACGCAAGGCTTGCGCGAGGCGACGCAGTTGACCGCCCGCGCGCTCGACCTCCAACTCGCGCGCGGCGAGACGCCCGACTGGCCCCGCCTGCTCGCCGAAGGCAACTTCGCCGCGCTCGGCACGGGCGGCGCGGACGGTCTCGGCGACGTGGATTTTCACTGGCGCGAGGGCACGACATTTTACGAGAGCAAGGAACTGGTCGCCGCGCTCAAGACCGCCAACTGGCGCGCGCAGAGCGACGCGCAGACGCGCCTGCCGCTGCTCACCGCCGCCGGCCTCATCGCCGACGCCGCGCCGCTCGCCGACGGCCGCATGCTGGTCGCCGTGCGCGCGAGCCAGACCAACCCGCGGCTCGACAACATCGTCTCCGGCGCGGAACGTTTCGAGGAGTTGCGCCGCGGTCAGCGCCGCATACGCATGTTGGGGCTGACGACCTTGGGGCTGTTGACGCTGCTGCTCCTGTTCGCCGTCACGTGGGCGGCGATTCACCTGGCGCGCGGCTTCGCCACGCCCATCCGCGCGCTCGCCGAGGCGTCGGACGAGGTGGCGCGCGGCAACCTCGCGCACCGCGTCACCGCGCCGGCCGAGGACGAACTGGCGCTGCTCGCCGCCTCCTTCAACCAGATGACCGCGCAGCTCGCCGAGAACCGCGCGCGCATCGAGGCGGGCGCGACCGAGTTGCGCGACAAGAACCTCGCGCTCGCCGAGCGGCGCAACTACATCGAGACCGTCCTTGAGTCGCTCTCGACCGGCGTCGTCTCGCTCGACGAGCAGAACCGCGTGACGACGATCAACGCGGCCGCGCTCCTCATGCTGCGACTCGCGGCCGCGCCGACGCCGGGCACGCCGCTCGGCGAGATCACGACGCCCGAAGATCGCATCATCCTTGAGCGCGTGCTGCTGCGCGCGCGCCGCACGGGCCGCGCCGCCTGGCAGATGGAGTTGGCGCGCGCCGTCAGCCCCGAAGGCGCGGGTCTGCCCGTCGCGCTGACGGCGACCGCGCTGGGCCAACCCGCGTCCGCGCCGCGCGGCGTCGTCATCGTGATCGAAGACTTGTCGGAACTGCTGGCCGCGCAGCGCGCCGCCGCGTGGAGCGAGGTCGCGCGCCGCATGGCGCACGAGATCAAGAACCCGCTCACGCCGATCCAACTCTCCGCCGAGCGCATCGCCCGCCACGTCGCCGCGCGCGCGAACGGCAACGGGCAGACGCCGACGGACGAGCGCGCCGAGCGCGAGCGCGTCGCGCGCGTGGTCGCCGAATGCACGGCGACGATCACGCGCGAGGTGGCGGGCCTCAAGGCGATGGTGGACGAGTTCTCGCGCTTCGCCCGGCTGCCGCACGCGCGCCCCGCGCCGGCCGACCTCAACGAGATCGCGCGCCAGGCCGTCGCGCTCTACGAGGATCGGCTCGACGGCGTGCGCCTCGACGTGCGGCTCGCGCACGCCCTGCCGCTCGCCATGCTCGACGCCGAACAGATGCGCCGCGTCCTCGTCAACCTCATTGACAACGCCCTCGAAGCCACGTCCGACCCGAACGGCGCGGCGGCCAACGGCGGCGCGGCCGAGCACAACGGCGGTGTGACCGGGCACAACGGCGGCGCAGGCCCGCACCGCGTCACCGTCGCCACCGGACACGACCCGGCGCGCGGTCTCCTCCTCGTCGAAGTTGCGGACACGGGGCACGGCATCGCCAGCGCCGACTTCCCGCGCCTCTTCCAGCCCTACTTCTCGACGCGCGGCCGCGGCACGGGTCTCGGTCTCGCCATCGTCCAACGCATCGTCGCCGACCACGGCGGCCGCATCCGCGCCGAAGCCAACCGCCCCCGCGGCGCGCGCTTCATCATCGAGCTGCCGGTGACGGACGAAGTGCAGAAGCCGGAAGCCAGAAGCCAGAAGCCGGAAGAAGACAAGCCCGCAGAAGAACAGCCGCTAACAACTAACCATTAACAACTAATCACTGACCACTGACCACTGACCACTGACCACTGACTACTGACCACTGACCACTGACTACTGACTACTGGCTTCTGCTTTATGGATTCCCTCCTGATCGTTGACGACGAGCGCGGCATACGCGAGACGCTGCGGGGCGTGTTGGAAGACGAGGGCTACGCGGTCGAGGCGGTGGCGTCGGGCGAGGACTGTCTGAAGCTGCTTGAGCGGCGCAACTTCAGTTGCGTGCTCTTGGACGTGTGGCTGCCGGGCCTGGACGGGTTGGAGACGCTGGCGCGCTTGCGCGCGGCGGGCGCGGACGCGGCCGTCGTGATGATCTCCGGTCACGGCAACATCGAGACCGCGGTGCGCGCGACGAAGCTCGGCGCGTTCGACTTCGTCGAGAAACCGCTCTCCATCGAGAAGATTACGCTCGCGGTGCGCAACGCGCTGCGCCAGCGACAGCTCGAACACGTGAACGCGGCGCTCGTGGCGCAGACGAGCGGCGAGTGCGAGATGGTCGGCGCGTCGGTCGCCATGCGCGCCCTGCGCAAACAGATCGCTTCGGTCGCGCCGACCGACGGGCGCGTGCTGATCTACGGCGAGTCGGGCACGGGCAAGGAGTTGGTGGCGCGCGCCATCCACGCGCAGTCGCGGCGGGCCGGCGCGCCCTTCGTCGAGTTGAACTGCGCGGCCATCCCCGAAGAGTTGATCGAGTCGGAGCTGTTCGGGCACGTGCGCGGCGCGTTCACCGGCGCGACCGCCGCCAAGCGCGGCAAGTTCGAGCTGGCGGACGGCGCGACGCTCTTCTTGGACGAGGTCGGCGACATGAGCCAGCGCGTGCAGGCGAAGGTCTTGCGCGTGCTCGAAGAGCAGCGGTTCGCGCCCGTGGGCAGCGGCGAGACGGTGAGCGTGGACGTGCGCGTCATCGCCGCGACCAACAAGCAGTTGGACTTGGAGATCGAGCGCGGGCAGTTTCGCGCCGACCTGTTCTACCGCCTGAACGTCATCCCGTTTGAAATCCCGCCGCTGCGCGACCGGCTCGAAGACGTGCCGCTCTTGGTCGAGCACTTCAACGAACGCTTCTCGCAGGCTTACGGCAAAACGCCCAAACGCTTCGAGCCGGAGGCGCTCGCGGCCTTGCAGGACTACCAGTGGCCGGGCAACGTGCGCGAGTTGCGCAACACGGTCGAGCGCGTCGTCATCATGCACCCGCGCCCGCGCGTCCACGCGCACGACCTGCCGGCGCTGGGCGGCGAAGCGCCCGCGCCCGCCAGCCCGAAGTTCTCCTCCTTCAAAGAGGCCAGCGAGGCGCACCAGCGCGAGTTCATCCGCCGCAAACTGAGCGAGGCCGAGGGCAACGTCACCCGCGCCGCCGAACTCCTCGGCATGGATCGCAGCCACCTCTACCGCCGCATGCGCGCCCTCGGCATCAAAGGCCGCGGCGAGCGCGAGAACGGCGCGTGAGGTTTAAGCTCCGGCGCGTAAGTCGGCCATGCCAGCGGACGCATTCATCAGCTATTCGATTAAGGACAGGATCGTCGCCGACGCCGTCTGCGCGGCGCTTGAGGCGGGCGGCGTGCGCTGCTGGATCGCGCCGCGCGACGTACCGCCGGGGGAACAACACGACGCCGCGGTTGTGAGTGCCCTCAAGGCGGCGCGCCTGATGGTGCTCGTCTTCTCGGCGAGCAGCAGCGCGTCGCAACGCGTGCGGCGGCAGTTGAGTCTGGCGAGCGCGCGCGGCATCATCCCCGTCGAGCTGCCGGGCTTCAGCTTCCCGCCGGCCGACACGCTGCCCGAAGAGCTGCGCCCGCTTGAGCGCCACCAGCGCGTCGAGTACACGCACCGCTACTTCCGCGCGATGGTCGAGACCATCGTCCAGTACCTGAAAACGGCCGCTGACCTCAGTTCATAGCTTCGGCCGTCGTACGCGCGCCGCTCGATCAGCATCAAAGAACGGGCGAGTTTTGGCGGGCGGCGACCTGTTTGCTTTTGCCGGCCCGCCACGTTACAGTTACCCTTCGCCCGTTGTGCGAAGGGCGACGCCGCTTGCGCGCCGGCCGGTCGGGAGCGCGCCGTTTTGCTGAAAGGCCATAATGGATTACACGACGAAAGAGTTGCTGAAGCGGTACGCGAAGCTGGCGTTGGGGCAGCCGTTCGCGCCGGTGCTGCTCAACATTCTGGTGACGAGCGTGTGCGACATGCGCTGCACGCACTGCTTCTTCACGGACGAGTTGGACGACCGGCCGCGCAAGAAGTTGCAGATGAAGACGCACGAGTTGCAGCGCGTCTCCGAGACGTTGGGCGGGAATCTTGGCGTGCTGATCATCGCCGGGGGCGAGCCGTTCACGCGGAAGGATTTGCCGGAGATCGTGCGCGCGTTCTACGAGAACAACCGGCTCGAATCGGTCTACCTGATGTCGAACGGGCAGATTCAGAAGCGCATCATGCCCGACGTGACGCGGATACTCGAAGAGTGCCCGAACCTCAACGTCGCGGTCGCGCTCGGCATTGACGGCCTCAAGGCGCAGCACGAGAAGATCAGGCAGAAGCCCGGCTCGTGGGACATCACCGTGGACACCGCGCGCCAGTTGCAGCAGATCAAGCGCGAGTACGGCCGGCTCGACATACAGACCTGCACCTGCTTCATGCACTCGAACCAGGACACGATCTTCGAGTGGTACGATTATCTGAAGTACGAGTTGAAGCCCGACAAGGTCAACTTCAACTACATCCGCCCGCCGTCGGCCGACCCGCAGGAGTTGGACATAGACCACGCGCGCTACGCCCGGCTCGCGCGGATGATCGACGACGACTCGCGCCACGCCGCCATCAAGAACAACTACGGCGGCGACGCCGGCTTCTTCAAGGCCGCGATTGACATCTACATGCACGGGCTGATCGCGCGCACGCAGGAGGAGCAGCGCGCGCAGATGACCTGCTACGCCGGCACGGCCGGCGGCGTCATCTACGACGAGGGCACGGTCTCAAGTTGCGAGAACCTCGCGCCCGTCGGCAACCTGCGCGACTACGACTGGAACTTCCAGCGGCTCTGGCTCTCGCCCGCCATGCAGGAGCGGCGCAAGAAAGCCAAGGCCGGCTGCTTCTGCACGCACGAGTCGAACAGCTACTACCCCAGCCTGCCCTTCAACCCGACGCACCTGATCCAGATCAAGCGCCTCGAGCGCGAGATGAAGAAGGCGCGCCGCCAGCACGAGCGCGAAGAGGCGCAAGGCGACGGTCTGACCGTCAAAGCTTGAGGCGAATCATGAGCTACAGGTTCACTGTCGTGATTGCGCCGGACGAGGGCGGGTTCCATGCCTTCGTGCCGGCCCTGCCCGGCTGTCACTCCTTCGGCGCGACGATTGAGGAAGCCCGTGCCAACATTGCCGAGGCCGTGGGACTTCACGTCGAGAGCCTGCGCGAAGACGGCGAGCCGGTGCCGATCGAGCCTGAGCCTTTCTTCGTCACACAACTGTCCGTCCCGCCCGCGGCATGAGCGATAAACTCCCGCGCGTGGATGGTCGGGCGGTGGTTCGGGCGCTGGAACGCGCAGGCTTTGAAATTAAAAGGCAGAGAGGCAGTCACGTCCACCTGCGGCGGGCCGGGGATCGGAGGCGCGTGACTGCGCCGGTGCATTCGGGGCGGACGTTGCCGCCCGGCACGCTACAGGGCATTCTCCGGGACGCCGGCATTAATGTTGACGAGTTCCGCCGGCTGCTTTAATTGAAGAAACCGGAAGCCAGGAGTCAGAAGCCGGAAGGAAAAGCTGGCCTCCTTTCTTCGGCTCCTGACCTCCGGCTTCTGACTCCTGGCTTCTGACTACTGACCAAATGTTTCGCCCGCGCACACCCAAAATCCTGATCATCTCGTCGGACACCGGCGGCGGGCACAGGTCTGCGGCGGCGGCGATTGTCGCGGGCGTGCAGCGGTTCTGGGAGGGCGACTCTTACGCGGTGCGCGTGGTGCGCGCCGTCGAGGAGTCGCACGCGGTCACGGACAAGTTGGTGCGTTGCTACAACTGGGTGCTGCGCCACCGGCAGCACTGGATGAAGTACCTCTACTGGATCGTCAACCGCGTGCGCCCCGAGACGCGCGAGTTCTTCCAACGCCGCTGCATCGGCTTCTGCAAAGAGATTTTCGAGAAGTGGTGCCCGCACGTCGTCGTCTCCGTCCACCCGCTCACGCAGCACATCTTCGCGCGCGTCCTGAAAGAGTTGGGGCTGGCGGAGACGATCCCGCTCGTCACCGTCGTCACCGACCCGTGTTACGGCTTCTGGAAGGGCTGGGCGTGCGACGACGTGCGGCTCTACCTGGTGGCGAGCGAGGAGGCCCGCCAGCAGTTGATCGACTACGGCGTCGCGCCCGAACGGATCAAGGTGTCGGGGATGCCCGTCCACCCGAAGTTCGAGCAGCCGGACGAGCGCACGGCGCAGGCGGCGCGGCACGCCTTGGGTCTCGACCCGGACAAGTTCACCGTCTTCGTCAACGCCGGCTGGGTCGGCGGCGGCAACATCCCCGAAATCTTCCGCGAGCTTGTGCGCGGCGACCTCGACGTGCAGGCCATCTTCCTCGCCGGCAAGAACGACGCGCTGCGCGCAGAGGCCGAACAGCTCGCGGCGCACGCGCGCTTCCCCGTCAAGGTCATCGGCTACTCGGAGCAGATCGAGCAGTTGATGCAGGCCGCCAACGTCATGATCTCGAAGCTCGGCGGCCTGACGACCTTCGAGGCCTTGGCCTGCCGCCTGCCGATCATCGCCGACGCGACGACCCCGCCCATGCCGCAGGAGTCGGGCACGGCGACGTTCATCGCCCGGCGCGGCGCGGGCATCCTGCTTGAGCGCGCGCGCGACATCGTGCCCGTCGTCCGGCGCATGTGCGAGGACGCGCGCTACTACGCCGCCCTGCGCGCCTCGGCCGCGGCGGTCGCCATCCCGCACTCGACCCGCCGCATCGTCGAAGAGATCAAGGCGCTCATCCCCGCCCCCGCCGAAGACGAGCCGGCCGACGCCGTCCCCACCGCCTGACGCGCGCGCCGACGCGCGCCGCCGCAGACGCCGGTTGACGCGCCCGCGGCGCAGGCTTTAAGCTGCCCCAGCTTCAAAAATCACACGGCACTCTGGCGAAACCGACTGATGAGTCTCCTGCTCGAAGGGAAACGCGCGTTCATCTCCGGCGGCACGCGCGGCCTCGGCGCGGCCATGTGCGCCGTCTTCGCCCGCGAGGGCGCGGACGTGGCCTTCAGCTACCACGCGCGCGACGATCTGGCCGCGCAGGTCGCCGAGCAGATCAGAGCGCACGGGCGGCGCGCACACGGCTTCAAAATCTCGGTCACGGATCGCGTCGGCATGAAGCGCGTCGTGCGGCAACTCATCGAAGAGTGGGGCGGCGTGGACGTGCTGGTCAACAACGCCGCCATCAACCGCGGCGACAACTTCGCCACCACGACCGACCGCGCCTGGGACGAGGTCATAGACACGAACGTCAACAGCCTCTTCGCCGTCACCAAGCCGATCTACAAGCAGATGTTGAGGCAGCGCAAGGGCGCGATCCTCAACATCACGTCCGTGGGCGCGATCCGCGCGCTGCCGACCGCCGTCCACTACGCCACGTCGAAGGCGGCGATGATCGGCTTCACCAAATGCCTGTCGCGCGAGGCGGCCAACTTCGGCGTCTCCGTCAACGCCATCGCCGCCGGCATCTTCGACACAGACCTCGCCCACACACTGCCCGAACGCCTCATCCAGATGCACGAGTTCTGGGTCTCGAAGGGGCGCATGGGCCGGCCCGAGGAACTGGCCGAAATGGCCGCCTTCATGGTCAGCGACCGCAACACCTTCATGAACGGCGAGATCGTCATCGTGGACGGCGGGGCGGTAACTTAAAAGCGGTCCGTCGTCCGTCGTCCGTTGTCCGTTGTGCTTGTTATGCCGGCTGCTCGTTCATCTTCGGCGTGCGACTCACGCCGAAAGAACAACGGACAACGGACAGCCTTTAACTTGACGGGCGGCGGGCGGCTGAATAACATCGCGGGCAGCGTAATAATGAACGCGAAAACTTCTGCGGCGTTGGTGGAGGACGAGCGATGGCGAACGACAGGCTGATCGAGGGGCTGAACAAGGCGCTGAGTCTGGAGCTGGCGGCGGTGATTCAGTACATGCAGCACAGCTTTCTGGTGACGGGCGTCGAGCGCGAAGTCTACCGCTCGTACTTCCGCGATCAGAGCGAGGAGGCGCACGACCACGCGAAGACGCTCGGCGACAAGATCGTCGCCTTGGGCGGCGTGCCCACGGTCGAGCCGGGCATGATCCGCCAGGCCACCGAACTGACCGACATGCTCCGCCAGGACTTGGAGATGGAACGCGAGGGCTTAGCCGCCTACCTCGCCGCCTGGGAAGCCTGCGGCGACGCAGACCGCCCGACCCGCTTCATGCTCGAAGAGCGCATCTACAAGGAGCAACTCCACGTCGAAGAACTAGAGAAGCTCACCAACGTACGCCAGTCCAGCATCACGAAAGAGAAGATCACGCTGCGCCAGGTCGGGTAGGGAAGAGTAGGCAGAAGGCAGAAGCCAGGAGCCGGGAGCCAGAAGAAGAAGGGCCGGCCTTGATGAAAGGCCGGCCCTTCTTCTTCTGGCTCCCGGCTCCTACTGCCTACTACTCACTGCTCACGCGAGCGTGGGGAGTTGGATGATCTGCGCTGGCTCGTTGTGCTCGCCCGCGTCGGCGCGGTGGCGCGCGAGGCGGTGGCGGGCGACGGTGAGGGCGCGGTGCAGTTCGTCGGCCTGCGCGGCGTCGAGCCGCAGCGTCTTCTGGCAGCACCAACCGAGGCCGTCCGTCCAGGTCGAGGCGCGGAGCACGACCTCGGGCACGCCGTCGCGCTGCTCAAGCGCCACTTCGATCTGCTGCTCGGGCCGCGCCAGCGCGCGGCGTTCGACTGTCGCGTTGTTGCTCTGCATCGAGGGAACTCCGAATGATCGCTTAATTATGAAGTCGCGGTTTCGGCGAAATTGAAAACCAATTTCAAGACCATCTTGCCAGCCGCCGCGCCGCCTGTCAAGCCCATTTCTCACGGCCGGCTGGGATACTTGGCAGTGGGTTAGGTTGAGGTTGAGTGTGGCGCGCGGTTAGTTCAACACAGAGGGCACAGAGGAGATACAGAGTTCACAGAGTCTTTAACTGTGCTCTCTGTGCCTACTCTGTGTCCTCTGTGTGAGACCGGCCGCGCGCCACCTGCAACTCACCCACTACCCAAAACTCGCGCAAGACTTCTTCAGTCCGCCTTGTCTCCGGCGAGCAGGGCGGCGACGCGGGTTTCGAGTTGGCGCAGGGCGCGCTGCATGTCACCGAGGCGGCGGAAGGCGGCGGTCGCGCGCAGCCATTCGCGGTTGTCGAAGGCGGGGATGCCGGAGAGCACTTTGCCCGGCGCGACGTTGTGGCTCGTGGCGCTCTTGGCCGTCAGCACGGCGTCGTCGCCGATGGAGAGGTGGCCGGCGACGCCCGCCTGGCCCGCGAGGATGACGCGGCGGCCGACGTGCGAGCTGCCGGCGAGGCCCACCTGCGCGCAGAGCAGCGCGTCTTCGCCGACCGTGCAGGAGTGGCCGATCTGCACGAGGTTGTCGAGCTTCGCGCCGCGGCGGATGCGCGTCTCGCCGACCGACGCGCAGTCAATCGTCGTGCCCGCGCCGATCTCAACGTCGTCTTCGACGACGACCCGGCCGGTCTGCGGAATCTTGAGCCAGCGCCCCTCTTCGTCCTTCGCGTAGCCGAAGCCGTCCGAGCCGACGACGGCGTTGTTATGGATGATGACGCGCGCGCCCAGTTGCGCCCCTGCGCGCAAGGCCACGCCCGAATGGATGACGCAGTCCGGCCCGATGATCACGTCGTCGTAAATCGTCGCGTTCGGGTAGATGCGTGTGCCCGCACCGACGCGTGCGTTCCGCCCGACGACGACGCACGCGCCGATCCAGACGCGCTCGTCTACTTGCGCCGACGGCTCGATGACGGCCGCCGGGTGGACGAACTGCTCGAAGACGGGTTCGGGGTGGAACAGGCGCAGGGCGCGCGTGTAGGCGAGGTACGGATCGCGCGCGCGCAGCACCGCGATCTCGCGCCCCGGCTCGACGCCCGCCGCGAGGTAGACGGCCCCCGCGCGCGTCGTCTGCACGCGCGCCGTGTAGCGCGGGTTGGCGAGAAAGGTGACGTGCCCCGGCCCGGCTTCGTCGAGGCCGGCCGCGCCCGTAATCTCTAGCGCCGGATCACCTTCCAGGCGCGCGCCCGTCGCGTCGGCAAGTTCTGATAGTTTCATGGTTTTCATTAAACTTCATTAGCGCCGCCGCTCTTTCAAAACATGAGCAAGTAACCGGCGAGCGCCGCGACGACGTGGGCCGCGAGCAGCACGATTAGACGTGGCCGCGAGCCGGCCCGCCGGAGCAGCAGGACGTAAGCGGGGTACTGCACGAGGGCCGCGCCGACGAACAGGCCGGCGCTACTCTTGAACAGGTTGCCGCCGAGGAAGGAGTAAGGGAACAGCGCCGGGTAGACCGCCATCAGGCGGCAGTCGCCGTGCCCGACGCCGCACGCCCCGATGGCTAAGAGGGCGACGGCGGCCGGCAGGACGAACGACAGAATCAGCAGCGCGGTAAAACTCGTGCGGCTCATGCGCGAAGAAGGGTCGGCGGCACTCACACCAGGGTTGCCGGCCTCAAACCAAGTTTGCTTGGACTCACATCAGGTTCACCGGGTCTATTTCAACATTGACCGCTTGCAGGTCGCAACCTTGCGCCTGCGCGGCGTCGGCGAGCGCCACGTCGAGCACGGCGCGCATCTTCTGCCGGTTGCGCGCCTTCAACAAGAGTTGGATGCGGTGCTCGCCGCGCAGGCGCGCGAGCGGCGCGGGCGCTGGCCCCAGCACGCGACACGCGCGCTCCGCGTTCGCCTCGTCCAGCGCGCGGCGCAACTCGGCGGCCGTCACCTGCGCGCGCTCCCAATCCGCGCAATGGATCAAGAGGCTGCTGAGCGCGACGAACGGCGGGTAGCTCAGGTTCTTGCGGTAGCCGATCTCTTCCTGAAAGAAGCCGGCGTAGTCCTGCGCGCAGGCGTGGCGCAAAGCGTAGTGCTGCGGGTGGAACGTCTGGATCAGCACGCGCCCCGCGCGGTCGCCGCGCCCCGCGCGCCCCGCCACCTGCGTCAGCAGTTGGAACGTCCGCTCGGCCGCGCGGAAGTCCGGCATCCCCAGCCCCGCGTCCACCGAGACGACGCCGACCAGCGTGACGTTCGGGAAGTCGTGCCCCTTGGCGATCATCTGCGTGCCGACGAGCATGTCCAACTCGCCCGCGCCGAAGCGCAGGATCGCCTGCTCGTAGGTGTGGCGGCGCGCGGTCGTGTCGCGGTCGAGCCGCGCGAGCCGCAGCGTGGGAAACTTCTCGGCGATGATCTCTTCGATCTGCTCCGTGCCTTCGCCGACGTAGTGGATGTAAGGCCCCTGGCACGTCGGGCACTTGTCGGGCGGGCGGCGGCGGAAGTTGCAGTAGTGGCAGATGAGCGCGCGCTCGCGCCGGTGGTAAGTCAAGGTCACGTCGCACTGCGGGCACTGCAGCCGCTCGCCGCACGAGCGGCACAGCACGAAGCTCGAATAGCCGCGCCGGTTCAAGAGCACGATGGCCTGCTCGCCCCGCGCGTGCGTCTCCGCGATGGCGTCGAGCAACTCTTCGGACAAGACCTGGTACTTGCCCGCGCGCGCGAAGACCTGACGCATGTCCACGATCTCGACCCGCGCCAGCGCGCGGTCGGCGACGCGCTTGTGCAGTTCGAGATAGCGGTACTTGCCTGCGCGCGCGTTGTGAAAGGATTCGAGCGAGGGCGTCGCCGAGCCGAGCACGACGACGGCGCGCGCCTTGTGCGCGCGCAAGACGGCCGCGTCGCGCCCGTGGTAGTAGGGCGACTCCTGCTGCCTGTAAGAGCCTTCGTGCTCCTCATCCACGACGACGACGCCGAGATTCTCGACCGGCGCGAAGACGGCCGAGCGCGTGCCGATGCAGACGCGCGCCGCGCCGCGCCGCAGGCGACTCCACTCGTCGTAACGCTCGCCCGTCGTGAGCGACGAATGGAGGATGGCGACCGCGTCGCCGAAGTGCGCGCGCAGGCGGCGCGAGAAGACGGGCGTCAGAGCGATCTCAGGCACGAGCATCAACGCGCCGCGCCCGGCGGCCAGCGCCGCGCGCATCGCGCGTATGTAAACTTCGGTCTTGCCGCTGCCCGTGACGCCGTGCAAGAGGAACGCGGCGTAGCTCTTCTTCGCCAGCGCCGCCTCGATCTCCGCGAGCGCGCCCTGCTGCTCCGCAGTCAGTCGCAACTCGGTCGCGTCGGGCAGCACGGCGTGCGCCAGCGGGTCGCGGCGCACCTCGCGCACGAGCGTCCGCAGCAGGCCCCGCCGCTCCAACGTCTGCACGGTCGCTGGCGAAGCGGCCGCCGCCGCGAGCAGGTCTGCGAAGAGCATCTCGCCGTCGTGCGCCAGCAACGCGGCGACGACGCGCTCCTGCGCCGGCGTGAGCGCGCGCGCGCCGCCGTTCGCGTGCTCGTCGGGCGGACAGAGCGCGACGGCCTTGCGCCGCTTGGCGCGCGCCGCCGTCGTGCGCGCGCGCTGCGTGACGGCGAGCCAGCCGGCGCGCTCAAGCTGGCGCGCGACCGTGAGCGCCCGCGCGCGCCCCGCCAACTCCGCCGCCTGCCGCAACGTCGTCTCGCCTTCCGCCGCGACGAACTGCAACAGCCGCGCCTTCGCCGTCTTGAGTTGCCGCGCGGGCAGACGCGCCAACTCGTCGTGCCCGGCCGGCGTGCAGGTCAACACCAGCTCGACCGCCGCGTTCAGACCGGCGGGCAGCGCCGCCTTCAACACCTCGCCCCAAGGCGCGGCGTAGTAGTCCGCCAGCCAGCGCGTCAGCTCCAACACCTCCGGCGTCAACAGCGGCTCGGCGTCGAGCAACTCTTCGACTTCCTTAACGTCCGCCTCCGCCAACTCAAGCGCCGGGTCTAACTCTTCGTGCAGCGCGACGACGTAAGCGGTAACGAGCTTGCGCCCCAGCGGCACGAGCACGCGCGCGCCCACCCGCGCCGCCGCGCCCAACTCCCCAGGCAGCCGATAAGTGAAAGTCTGCGCCACGCGCAGCGGCACGGCCACCTCCGCGTAGCGCGGCGCGGCGGCGGTCTCGGTCTGAAACTTGGCGTGGGCGGTCAGACTCGGCACGGCGCGTTAACTTAACTTGAAGCGGCCGAAAAATGAAGCGAGGCGGCCCGCTCATTCAAATCGTCGCCAGCAGGGCGCGCACCTGTTTCATGTCTTCCCAGACTTCGCGCTTCTTGGAGGGGTCGCGCAGGAGGTAGGCGGGGTTGAAGGTGGGCATGAGTTGCGCGCCGTGGTAGTCGTGGAAGTGGCCGCGCATCTGCGAGATGGGTTTCTTGGTGCGGAGCAGGGCGCGCGTGGGCGTGTTGCCGAAGGCGATGACGACGCGCGGGCGGACGACCGCCAACTCGCGGTGCAGGTAGGGCGTGAAGAACGCGAGCACGTCCGGCGTCAACTCCTCGCCGGTCGAGATCATCTTGACGACGTTGGTCAGGTAGCAGTCTTCGCGCCGCAGACCCGTGGCGGCGAGGATGCGGTTGAGCATGTCGCCCGCCGGCCCCATGAAGGGCCGGCCCGTGGCGATGTCGGGCGGCCCCGGCGACTCGCCGACGACCGCCACGCGCGCGCCCACAGGCCCCTCGCCGAGAATAAAGACGCGCTCCTTAAACTGCGGCGTGCTCTGCGCGCGCCGCAACAGTTCCGCGTTGACCGCGTCCAGCGTCTCCGCCGGCCCCGCCGGCTCGCCGAAAAGTAACGAGTCCTGCTCTGCCATGGGTAAAAGTTCAATGTTCGTGGTTCAAAGTTCAAGGTTCAACGTGTAGCTAACCTTGAACCTTGAACTTTGAACTTTGAACGCTGACTCGTTCACGCCTCGTCCTTAATCTGATTCAGGTAGTCGCGCACCTTCTTCATGTCGTCCCACGCCTCGCGCTTCTTGGAGGGGTCGCGCAGAAGATAGGCGGGGTGGAAGGTGGGCATGACCTTGATGCCTTTGTAGTCCTGGAACTGGCCGCGGACTTTCGTGATGCCGACCTTGGTGTCGAGCAGGTTGTGCATGGCCGTGTTGCCGAGGACGACGATGACGGCGGGGCGCACGATGGCGATTTCGCGGAGCAGGAACGGCTTGCAGACCGCCGCCTCGGCCGCGGTCGGCGTGCGATTGTTCTGCGGCCGGCAGCGGTTGACGTTGCCGATGAACACGTCCTCGCGTTTGAGGCCGATGGCTTCGATGATCTTGTTGAGCAGTTGCCCGGCGCGGCCGACGAAGGGCCGGCCTTGCGCGTCCTCGTCCGCGCCCGGCGCTTCGCCGACGAACATCAGGCGCGCGCGCGGGTTGCCCTCGCTGTTGACGACCCGCGCGCGCCCCTCGCAGCAGAGCGGGCAGCGCATACACTCCGGCCCGATGTCGCGCCATATGTCTTCCAACGTCTCGCCGGGGCGCGGCAGGCTCAGTTCATCGGCGGGCGCGATCTCGCCGAAGAGCGTGTCTTGCGGCGCGGGCGCGGCGTCGGGGGCGTGCGGCTTGGGTGCGGTCTTGCGTGTGGCCATCTCGGTCTGCTCGCTGTTGGTTGCGGCGCGGCCGGCGGGTGGCGGCGGCGCGCTGAAACGTGACGGCGGGGGCGGCGGGGCGGCGAAACTGTGCGCGGGCGTGCGCGGCGGCTCGGTGCGCGCGGGCGTGCGCGCGGCTTCGGCGGCGCGGCGCGCTTCCGCTTCGGCGTTGCGTCGTAACGCCTGCGTGCGCGGGGCTTCGGCGGGGCGTGCGGCGTCGGCGCGGGCGTGCGGCGGCGTGGCAGAGGAGCGCGGGGTCGCGCCTGTCTGTTCGTCGGCCGGGGCGGTCGCGCCCGCGGGCGCGGCGACGTGCGCGACGCCGAGGTCGCGCAGGTATTCAAGCTGCGCCCCGACCGCTTCGGTCAGCCGCAGCAGTTCTTGATGAAATGACGGCTCGTCGGACATTGAAACTTCGGATAAGAAACTTCAAACAAGAAAACTTCAAACGCGAAAACTAAGGTCGCGCGCGCGAAGCAACGCGCGCTATGACAGCGCTGTTACGTGCGCCCGGCGCAGGCGCGCGATCTCGTCGAGGATGTGTTCGGCGGCGGCGCGCTTGGACATGAGCGGCAGTTCGAGGGGCGTCGCGCGGTCGCGCGCCAGGAGCGTGACGACGTTGGTCTCCGTGTCGAAGCCCGCGCCCGCGCGCGTGATGTCGTTGGCGACGATGGCGTCGAGTCGCTTGCGTTCGAGTTTGGCGCGCGCGTGCGCGAGCACGTCCTCGCTCTCGGCGGCGAAGCCGATGACGAGCAGCCCGTCGGTGCGCGCCGCGGCCACGGCGGCCAGTATGTCCGGCGTCGGCTCTAAAGTGATCGTGAGCGCCGCGCCGGTCTTCTTCAACTTCTGCGGCGCGCGGCTGGCGGGGCGGTAGTCTGCGACGGCCGCCGCGCCGATGAAGACGGTCGCGGCGGGCAGCTCGCGCATGACCGCGGCGTGCATCTCTGCGGCCGAGAGTGCGTTGACGACGCGCACACCCGCGGGCGGCTGCGCGCTGGTCACGCCGACCACGCACGTCACCTCCGCGCCGCGCGCGCGCGCCGCCTCGGCCAAGGCGAAGCCCATGCGCCCCGACGAGCGGTTCGACAGGAAGCGCACGGGGTCAAGCTCCTCGCGCGTCGCGCCCACGGTGAGCAGCACGCGCTCGCCCGCCAGGTCTTGCGGCCGCGCGTTCGCGTCTTGCGTTGCCGGCGCGTCTTGCGTTGACGCTTGGGCGTTCGCGCCGGCTTGCGCCGCCGATTTGTCGAGCAGCGCGAGCGCGGCGGCGACGATCTTTTCGGGCGCGCTCAGGCGGCCCGGCCCGATTGTGCCGCAGGCCATCTCGCCCGCGTCCGGCTCGACGACGTGGACGCCGTCGGCGCGCAGCCGCGCGAGGTTGCGCTGCGTGGCCGGGTGCAGCCACATGGTCGTGTTCATCGCGGGCGCGACGAGGACGGGCGCGTTCGACGCGAGGTAAGTGGTCGTCAGGAAATCGTCGGCGACGCCGTTGGCGAACTTGGCGAGGCAGTTGGCGGTGGCGGGCGCGACGAGGAGCAGCTCGACGGTCTGCGAGAAGGTGATGTGCGCGATGGGGTCTGGGTTGTCGGGCGCGTAGTCGTCCACGACGACGTGCGCGCCGGAGAGCGCGCGGAAGGTGAGCGGGGCGACGAGCCGTGTGGCGTGCTCGGTCATCGCCACGCGCACGACGCAGCCGGCGCGTTGCAGCCCGCGCAAAATTTCCGCCGCCTTGTAGGCCGCGATGCCGCCCGTCACGCCCAGCGCCACGCGCCGGCCCGCGTAAGGCAGCGCCGCCTTCTCGCCTTCCGTCTCAGCCATGAGTTTTGCCGCCCACGAACGCGGCAAAACTCTAGCACCCCCGCCGCGACCCACGCAAAGGCACAGGCGGCCGCGCGCCGGCGCAATGATCGGATTGACGCGCGCCGCCGCAAACTTCCGCGCTCAGGGCGGCGGCGGCAGGGCGGCGATCAACTGTCTGAGATCGGGTCTGTTGCCGATGCGGTTGCTGGCGGGCGAGCCGGGATCGTCCAGTTGGGGCGAGCCGGTCGTGCGCAGCAGCCGCCGCGCTTCCAACGGGCTGAGCGGTGCTTGCCCCCTGGCTTTGAGGATGCCTTGCAGGCAGGCGAGCGCGCCCGCGACCATCGGCGCGGCGCTCGAAGTCCCGCTGAAACGCCCCGTGTACCAGATGTCTTCGTCGGTGGTGTCCCCGCCGGACAAGTCGCCGAACCCGCAAGTCACGACGCGGTTGCCCCACCCTTGCGCGTCGAAGATGGAGACCTTGTTGGAGGCGTCGAAGTTGGAGAAGTCCAACCGGCTGAGGTCTGGCGGCGTGAACGGCGACGCTGCCCCCGCGCCCACGATGATGGCCCCGCTGTCTATAGGATCGCGCCGGAACGGGTTGTGCCAACCGGACGGGAACGGGCCGGGCGGGGAGGACGGCGTGTCGTAGCCTTGCGATTCGCCGAGATCGACGCCGCCGTTACCACCGGCCTCGACGACGATGATGCCGCGGCGCGTGGCGGATAGGATCGCGTTCAAGTTGTCGGGCCACCACTCCGCCGGGATGTAGCCGAATTGATCTAGCTGGGTCTGAAAGTTTGACCTCGGGCCGGGGTATTCGAGTTCGACGAGGATGATGTCACCGGGCTGGAGCACTTCGGCGGCGCGGCGAAGCGCCGCGCCCGAACCCCACCCCGGCGGCCCTTCAAACGCGGAGACGGTGAGCACGTCGGCGCGCGGGCAGATGCCCGTCACGCCGAACGTGTTCAGGTCACCGCCGAGCATGCCCAGCACGGCCGTGCCGTGGTTCCGCAAAAAGATGTCGTTGGCCGGGGTGCCGCCCACCACGCCGCCGGGGTCCTGCTTTAAATCTTCGTGCGAGAACCGCCAGTCGTACTCCACGTCCACGATCCTGACGCCGTCGCCCTGGCCGCCGGGGAGCTTCCAAGCGGAACGCGCGCCGATGCCCTGCGGGGCGTCGTCCAGATACTCTTGGAGCGCGGTGTGGTCGGGCCTGCCGGGCGGCGACGGCGCTGCCGGCGGTTTTATGTCGCTAAACCAGATGGGCAGCTCCGCGCCGGGTTTGACGTACGCCGACTCGACCGACGGCAGACGGCGCAGCATTTGGGCCAGCAGGTCGAGCAGGGCGTCGGGCGCGTAGAGCCGGTAGTAAGGAGACAGGTCGGGCAGCACCACGCCCGTCGCGGCCGTGTAGGTCTCGGCCCGCCATCGCAGCCGCTCTTCGCTCAGGCCGTAGAGCGGGAGAAGGCTGACTTCGGGCGCGCGGAGCAGTTCGTTCAAAGGGGCCAGGTCGAAGCCCGTGAGCGACGTGACGCCTTCGTGGGTGAGCCGCCACGCGGCCTCGGGGCGGGCCACGACGACGAGTTCCCGCGGGGATGGGATGGGTAAGCGCATCGCGTAGTTCGCTCCGGGGCGAGGTCAGCCCGCAGACGCCGGGCGGCACCGCCGTTCAAGGCAGAATAATAGTCTGGGACGCGCTGGGCACGAGGCACGAGGCCTCGGGCGACACGGGCACAGGCGGGTGGGGGAACGGCGTCGAACTGAAGACTTTCTTCTTACCCGGCGGAATCTTGTGCCCGAGGGCGGCATAGAAGAAGTTCGCGTCGCCGTGGTGCTGCGTGCCGTGGGCCCCGCCGTGAATACTTTGATTCACCCGGAGCACTTCGATCTCGAACCTGTCCTGCGGCCCGGCCGTGAACACGCTCGCCATCGGGCCGTTGCCGTTGCGGAACTCCGCGGTGCCCCCCCTGGGTAGGCTGACCCGCACCCCGACCTTGGTCGCGACGAAGCCGACGTTCTTACAGGAGTCGGTGCTTTCGTCGTAGACGATGAGCTTGTTCACGCTTTTTTCAATCGTGAAGAACTCACCGCCGTTCAGATGCAAAATCGAGCGGAAGCCGCTCTCCCTGGCTCCGATGTCAAAGCCGTACAGGGTGTCGAGATCGAGGACCCACTCGAAGCTTTGCGGCGCGCCCTGGCCGGTCTTCCGGTTGACGGCCCCGCCCGTGAAAGTGATGCCGGGGGGCGTCACGACCAGCCTCAGATCGCGCTCGATGAGGGTGGGAGAAAGGTTGGCCGCCGGGGGCGGGCTGAACCGCGCGACGGTGACTTTAAAATCGTGGCCGGGGGCGTCCTGAAGTACCCCGGCTTTACAGCCTACGATCCGCCCGGCGGCGTCCCGCTCGAAAAACAGCGCGATCATCCCTTCGATTGTCAAATCCACGTTGGCCATGGTTGCTCTCCTCTCCGCTCGGGTGTGCTACGTCTCAGACAATTGCGCGCTCGTCAGTGGGCCACACTCCAAAACTATAATGGAAGGGATCAGATAAACGTTTCAACGGAACCGGCCCGCGATCAATCTCGTCGCCGACGGCTTGATAATGGCTCGCCGTGCCTCGGATCAGAACGTGGTGTAGCCGCCGATGGCGATGAAGGGGGCCCAGTGGTAGGGCTGGCGGTAGGCGGCGTTGGGGCCGCGGAGCATTTGCACTTGCGCCTGTTGGAGCGCCAGCGCGGTCGCTAGCCCGCCGCGGTGGCGGAGCCGGTGGAAGTTGACCATCAGCTCTTTGGTCGAGCCGGAGTCCACGGCCCAGAGGCTCGCCACGACGAGCGGGACGTTGTGCGCGACGAACGGTGACCAGATGCCCGTCATGCCCTCGCCGCCGTAGTACGGCCCGTCCGCCGTGCGGCACGCCGACAGCACCACCAGCCGCGGCCGCGGCAGGCGCAGCCCGTATATCTCGTACGTCCGCAGCACGCCGGCCGCCGGGTCAGACCCGCCGCCCGCCCCCTTCGCCAGCAGCAGCTCCGAGTACAGCGGCGAGTTCTCGTCCACGATGGCATGTGTGGCCAGGTGGACGACATCCGCCTGTGCGAGCGCGCGCACGACGCGCTCCTTGGTCGCGTCGCCGCCGGTCAGGGCGGGCGGCGCGTCGTAGAGCGCGGCTATCTCGCGCGCCTCGGCGGCGGCCGCCGGCAGGTACTTGTAGTCGGGGAAGTCCCCGGCGTCGAAGCGCGGGTCGCCGACGCTCAGCAGCCTCTCCGGCCCCGGCCCGGCGCGCTTGAGCGCCGCCTCCGAGCGGCGCACGAACATGGTCGCGCTGGGCGAGACGAGCAGCGCGTAGTCTTCGATCAGGTAGTGGCCCTCGGTCGGCGCGCCGAGCGCGGCGTAGGGCAGGCGGTTGAGTATCTTGTCGGGCACGACGCAGACGAGCTTCCCGCGTTCGAGCAGGGGCGCGACGGGCTTGACGAGCAGCTCGTACAACTCGGCGGCCGCGCGCCGCCGCTCGCCGTCGTCGCCCTCGGCGCGGGCGCGGATCAGGCGCAGGTAGGCCAGGACTTTCGCCTCCAACGCCGCGGCGGTGATCGGCTGCTGGAACGCCTCGAAGCGCGTCCGCGAGACGAACCAGATCAGGAGCTTGTCTTCGATGACGGCGTACTGGACGAGCTGTGCGTCGGCGGGCATATGCTGCTGGATGCCGGCCAACTCCTCCGGCTCGGCGAGCGCGTCCGGGCGCACCGCGCCGGCGGGCCAGCCCTCCGCGGGCAGCTCGTCCGCCTTGCTCAGATCGAGCAGCGCGCGCGCGCGACACTTCTCCGAGTAGTCGAAGGCCCGCCGCACGTCGCCTTTGGTCGTGAACGCGTGATCAATCGCTACGTCGTAGACGCACTGCTCGGTGTCGAAGAAGCTGTAGCGGTTGCGCGCCTCGATGATCTTCGGGCGGTACTGCTCGAAGAGGCGCAGGGCCGTCTCAAGCTCCTGCTCGACGTTCGGGCACTGGTCGCGCGCGGCCACGCAGGAGAGGAACTTGCCCTTGTGCGCGACGTAGCTGAAGGCCTCTGAGTCCAACTGCTCGTAGAGCCGTATGGCCTCGTCGTAGTGCTCGACGGCGCGGGCGTAGTCGCCGGCCTGCCGGTACAGGTGGCCGAACTGAAGCGCGGCGTAGGCCTGGACGTTCGTCCGCACCCTCTCGTTCTCGACGTAGCGCCCGTTGTCGAACGCGGACTGGATGTAGGCGGCCGCCTGATCGTAGCTGCCGCGGCTGCCGTACATCAGCCCCAGGTGCGCGTAGGTGCGGCTGAGGTTGACGGGCGACTTCGTGGCCTCGGCCAAGCGCAGCGCCTCCTTCGTGAAGTCTATGGCGGCGTCGGTCAGCCCGAGGGCGTGGAAGGGCGGCGCGGCCGTGAAGTAGCTGCGCCAGAGCGGCAGCGGGTCGAGCGCGTCCTCGTTGCCGAGGGCGAGCGCGCGGCTGTGAAAGCCCAGCGCCGCGCGCGGGTTGCCGACGCGCAGGTGCTCGATGCCCAGTTGGTCGTTGACCTTGACGACGCCCACGGCGTCGCCCACCCGCTCAAGGACGGCCAGCGAGTGCTGGCTGTGTTCGAGCGCAACCGAGTAGTTGTTGAGACCGATGTGGACGTTGGCGATGGCGTTCAGGGTCTGCCCGAAGAGCCAGAGGTAGTGGTCGCGCTCGGCGGCCTGGCGCACCGCCTCGAACTCGGCGAGGCTCTGCCGCGACTCGCCCTGCAAGAGCCGCGACTGTGCGGCGAGGTATTGTACGAGCAGCGCCTCGCCGGGGTCGCCGTATTGCTCGAAGAGGCGCGCGGCGGCGGCGTAGGCCTCGATGGCTTGGCCCGTCCGATCCTGCCGGAGTTGTTCGTGCCCGGACTTCATCAGCCGGCGGGCTTCGGCGAGCGCGGCCCGGCGGTCGGGCGGCGCGGCGGCGTAGCAGTTGACTAGGGCGGCGGCGAACTGATCGCCGCCGCGGCGCTCGTCCAGGTCGGCGGCGTAGGCGGCGGCGCGCAGGCTTTCGCGCGCCTCTGCGTCGCGCCCGTCGGCGACCGCGGCGAGGTACTCGTCGAGCAGCCGGCCCTCGATGAAGTTGCCGGTGAAGTCGCGGCTGCGGCTGAGCAGACGCCACGCCTCGTCTTCGTCCGCCGCCTGGCGCGCGGCGAGGAAACTGCGGAAGCCCTGCTCGCGGTTCTGCGTCGTCTTGTCGGTCTGCGCTTCGAGGTCTTTCAGGCGTTGCCGGGCCTCGGTGGCCCAAGCGGAGGTCGCGTCCTTTTCGAGATAGAGCTTCCAGTCGTCTTCGGCCAGGCGGAAAAGTTTCAGGTGCGTGTGGACGAGGGCGCGGTTGAAGAGGGCTTCGAGGAGCGCGGGGTCGAGTTCGAGCGCGCGGTCGAGGTGGCCGAGGCTCTGGCCCAGGCTCTCGGCGCTCTGGGCCGTCGCGCCGCGCTGAAGCTCCTGCTCGCCCTTTTCGAGCCAGGCCGCGCCGAGGTCGTTGTGCAGCCGGGGGTTGTTCGGGTCGGCCTTGAGCGCCTTGTCCAGATAGCGGATGGCGTCGTCGAACTTGCGTTCGAGCAGGTAGAGCTTGCCGAGCGCGTGGTTGGCGGCCGGGCCGGGCTGGTTGGTCGCGGCCGAGTGCAGCATGACTTGCGCGCGGTCGCGGGCGACGGGATCGACGTTTGTCTCGTCGCCGCCGCGCGTGTCCTTCAGCGGCGCGTGTGCGAGACCGGAGACGCGCGCCTCGACGGGGCGCTGCTGGCGGTAAGCGGCGTTGAGGGCGAGGAGACCTTCGTCCAACGGCGAGGACTGGCGTGAGAGCGCGAACCAGAGGCTTATGGGGATGACCGCGACGACGAGCACGCAGGCGGCGGTGCGCAGCGGCGTGGCGAAGAACGCGCGCGCCCACGCGAAGCGCGGCGGCGACGGCTGCGGAGGCGGCGCGGGGGCAGGTTGTATTGGCGGCCCAGGCTCAGGTTTTTTTTTCGTCTCTTCTTCGCCGGGTGGTGTAAGAGGGCCGGCGATCAAGAAGACGCGGGCGTCATTGTGCGGTTCCGTTACCTCTCCGGGGTACGGCTCAGGGTAGGTCGTTAAATCTGCGGCGAGTTTTAAACTCCGGCGGCGGTCGGCGGTGGTGAGGAAGTGGCGTTGAAATCTGTCGCGCTCGGCGGGCGCGAGCCGGTTTTCCAGGTAATCGTCAATCAACTCCTCCTTGACCAGCTCGAACTCGCCGAAAAAATCATCTTCCGACAGCAATCCTTCCTTGATCCGCTCCCGCTCCTCCTCCGACATCGGCTCGCCCAGCAAGTAGCGCCTTATGATCGTCCTGTGTTTTAAGTCTGGCTCCATCCGTTACGCTCCTTCCCTTGTCGTAGAACCCTCAACCTTAAATGTTCTAAGTACCGGAATACATTTCTTCAAGTCTCGCCCCGTTCGAGACATTCCTCGATGCAGTCTTTCAGGGCCAGCCTGATACGGTAGACGCGAATCCGCAAGGCGTTCAGCCCGATGCCGAGCTTTTGCGCCATCTCGGTGCGGTGGTTGATCTTCTCCCGCCCATCTTTGCTGTAATAGCCGAGGATGATCTCCCGATCTTCCGCGGGGAGTTTCTTTAAGCAGTCGTCGAGGCAGTCGTGCTCGCGCGACTCGTCTTCGGGCGACGGCGGGTCGGGGGGCACGTACGGCGGGTTCTCATCTTTTATGCACTCCTTGATCACTTGCTTGGCGTAGCCGTAGAAACAGTAAGCCGGATCGCCCTGGTAATCCGGCACTATCTTATCAATCTTCTCGACGATGCGATCAATCGCCTCGTGGGCCCAGAACTCGGCCTGGTAGCAACCGCGGCTCGCTAATATTTCGATCATGCGGCGGCGAATCTTGAGGTACTTTCTGCTGGCTTGTTCGCGGTCGGCGTCCAGCCAGGCGAGCATCCGCTCGAACTTGTCCGGGTCTATGTTTCGTTTCTTCATCCGGCGAACACCGTACGGATTAACGATGGCGAGCGTGGCGCTGGCGCGCGGCCCCGGACGGTGAGGCGCGCGCGGCCCGCACACGGGCCGGCAGACGCGACTTGAGTGTAGCTGACTGCTCGACCCGAGTAAGGACATCCCCCGCGGGTCTCAACCGAGATTGAACCCGCGGGTTGGCACGTAAGAGAGCAAGCCCTGTGTAATAAAACCCTTCTGCGGACAGGCGCAGACAGGGTAAACAGTTAGCAAATTAGTGTCAATAAAATACGGATGACGACCCGGCACGCGCCGCGCTTCGGTCTGGCGTTAGGGCGCGGGCGCGCGGGCCGCTTGGCCGCCCGCCGCGCAGAGGTGAAGTCGCCGCCGGCCGCAGAGTGCTCGCCGCCGCCCGGCGCTTTTGTGCTAAACTTGGGCGGCCGCGAAAGGAACGCCCCCAAGTACCACAGTGTTGAGTCCGGCCCGATGCGCCAGCATGAGGGCGCGCGTGTGGGCCGGCGGGGGAAGGGGAGATGAAGAGGCTTCGGGTGCTCCTGTTGCTGTTGGCGGTTGAGGTCTGCGCGACGGGCGCGGCGGCGCAGCGCGCGCACTCGCCCGCGCCGGCCGAGGGCGAGTTCGGCCCGGTCGTCAGCGCCTACCTCGGCTACCTGCGCGCCGAGCAGGAGGTGGTGGACGCGCGCGAGAGCCGGCGCGAGATCACGCACGGCTATTACCGCCGCAACTCGAACCGCATACGCGCCCTGCGCCAGATGGCCTTGCGCATCGCCCGCACCGCGCGCAACGACTACCTGCCGGAACTCGAAGCCGTCGCCGCCGACGAACTGAACACGCTGTTCGAGACGCCGCCCGGCCCGCAGACCTTCCGCCCCGGCGATGTGCTCGAAGACACCTTCCGCTACCTCGGCGCGGTGCGCGAAGGCGAGACCTTCTACCTCTTCGCCCGGCTCGACCCCTACGAACAGGCCGACCTGATCCAACAGAAAGAGCGCGCGCGCGGGCAGACGCACGACGCGGCCAAGACCGGCGGCGCGGCCAACGCCGAGACGACCGCGCCGCCCGCCGGGGCCGCTTCGCGCCCGCGCCGGATCAGTCCGCCCTAGTCGTGCGAGACGCGATGGAGCAACCGACCCTCTTCACTGCGCGGCGGCAGGGCGGCGCGATCACGGGCGCGCAACTCGTCCTCTACGCGCTCGGCGAGTTTCAGGCGCGCGGGCGCGCGCTCGTGGACAGAGAGTTGCCGCTCGACCGTCTGCGCGGCGCGCTGCGGCGCGCGGCCGAAGCCTACGGCGTCGAAGAGTTGGGCGACGAAGATGCGGCGACGCTGTTCGAGTCGGTCGGCGCACGCGTCCGCCGCGTCCCGCCCTTCGTCGCCAAACACCCGTACCGCGTCACCGTACCGGCGCACGCGGCCGAGCAGGCGCGCAACTTTTACGACGAACAGCAGCGCGCGAATGCCGCCGAGCAGTCGTCAACTAAGAATGGCTAATAAACCACGAAGACACGAAGACGACAGACCGGCTGTTCTTCGCGTCTCCGTGTCTTGGTGGTTAATCCTGTCCGGCCCGCTAAGTTTTCAACCGCGGAGTCCACTAGGCTCTGAACAGGTGATCCGAACATGAGCACGAACGAAAGCCGACGCAAATTCCTGGGCAGCGCCGCCGCTGGCGTGGGCGCGGCCGCGCTCGCCGCGCACCTGCCCGCCGAAGTCCGCGCCCGCGCGCCGCACGCGCAGACCCGCGCGGGCCAGACCCAAGGCTTGCGCGCCGCGCCGCCGCTCTCCGTGTCGAGCGCCAACGGCGTCGCCGCCGTCTCCAAGGCCGTCGAAGTCCTGCGCGGCGGCGGCGACACGCTCGACGCCGTCATCGCGGGCGTCAACATCGTCGAGCTTGATCCGAAGGACAACTCGGTCGGCTACGGCGGGCTGCCCAACGAGCGCGGCGACGTGGAACTGGACGCGAGCGTCATGCACGGGCCGACGCGGCGCGCGGGCGCGGTCGCCTCCCTGCGCGGCGTCAAGACGCCCTCGAAGGTCGCGCGCCTCGTCATGGAGCAGACCGACCACATCCTGATCGTCGGGCAGGGCGCGCGCGAGTTCGCCACCGCCTTCGGCTTCGAGCAGGAGAACCTGTTGACCGAAGAGTCGCGCATCGCCTGGCTGCGCTGGAAGGAGGGGCTGTCGAAGGAGGACAAGTGGGGGCCGAGTCCTTACACGCCCGCGCCGGCCTCGCCCGCCGGGCAGCGCCGCTTGAGCGAGGAGCGCGAGCGCGCCAGCGTCCGCCTCGCCGAACGCTATTCGGGCAGCAACTTCAACTCCGCCGAAGAGTTGCTCGCCTGGGCCGACGAGGTCGCGCGCCGCCCGCCGACGGGCACGATCAACTGCCTCGCCCTCGACAAGAACTTCGACATCAGCGGCGTGACGACGACGAGCGGGCTGGCCTGGAAGATACCGGGGCGCGTGGGCGACTCGCCCCTGATCGGCTGCGGTCTCTACGTGGACAACGACACGGGCGCGGCCGGCTCCACAGGCCGCGGCGAGGAGGTCATCTACATCAACGGCGCGCGCTCCGTGGTCGAATACATGCGCCGCGGCGCGTCGCCCGAACAGGCCTGTCTCGACGCCCTGAAACTCATCGCCGCCCGCTACGGCAACGACCTCGACAAGCTGCGCGACATAGACGTTAACTTCTACGCGCTCAACAAGCGGGGCGAGTACGCCGGGGCCGCCATCTGGAGTCACACGGTCACGAGCCGGGGCGAGCGCCGCCGCCGGCAGTTCGCCGCCGCCGACGGGCAAGGGCCGGGCCGGCTCGTCGAGAGCGCCTACTTCTTCGAGCGCAAGGCCTGAGCGGGGGCGCGGGGCGACGGCGCGGGCGTCTGGCCGCCCCGTGCGGAAAGGGGCGTTTTCCGCCACAGTTCCGCGACGAATAAGGGCGACTTTTCCGTAAAAGTTTATTGACACGGGTCGCCGCATCGTGTAAAAAGGCTTGGTCAAAGCAAGCCCACAGAGGCTCGCTGACCTGCTTTTTTAGCAACTTGCACAGAGCGCAGCCGCGGATAGAGGCGGGTTTGGCGAGGAAACACTTGAATCCGTCTCCGTATCACTTAACAGGAGACCGGCGGCGCGCTCTCTAGACACTGTACAGCCTACTGGAGGAGAAGATGATCAGCAGAACTTGGAGCCGGACGGCCATCACGCTCGGCCTGACCGTCGCCGTCTTGTGCGTGTCCTCAATGGTCGCGCTGGCCGCGCCGGGGCAGCAAGGGCCGGCGGGGCAGTTGTCGGTGAATGGCACTGTCACCGTCAACGGCACGAACGCCATTTCGGGTGCGACCGTCTATAGCGACAGCACCATCGCGACCGCGCAGAACTCAAGCGCCGTCGTCAGCCTCGGCAAACTCGGCCGCGTCGAACTGCTGCCGAACTCCAGCGTCAAACTCAGCTTCGGCGACGGCAACGTCAACGCCATGCTCGACTCGGGCCGCGTCCGCCTCGCCACCTCCGACGGCGTCGCCGCCACGGTGACGACCAAGGACGGCACGGCCGTCGCGGACAGCAGCACGCCCAACGTCTTCACGGTGGACGTGGAGTGCGGCAACACGCAGGTCGCCACGCAGACGGGGCGCGTCGAGTTGCGCGCCGACAACAAGGTGCAGCAGGTGGCGGCCGGTTCGAGCGCCGCGGCCGGTCAGGCCGCGCCCGGCTCGCGCTGCACGCGCCTGACGCGCGAACCCACGTTCGGCGCGCTCTCGGGCGGCGCGCTGGCGGCGCTGCTCCTGGCGGCGGGCGGCGCGGTGGCCGCGGCCATCATCGCGGCCTCGCAGGACAACGACATCAACGTCGGCGGCACGGCCCCGATCTTCAGCCCCAGCCGGTAAGGCGCGCGTGCCGCGCCGGTCTGGCTACACGCCCGCGCGCTCGTGCTGGTCGGCGCGCGGCCGCTTAAAGTAACTTGCGGGTCACGCGGGCTTAACGGCCCGCGTGACCCGCAAATTTTTGCCCGCGCGCCGACGAGTTCTTATCTGCGCGCGGCCGGCCGCCGGCTTAGACGTTCCGGCGCGGCCGGTTCACAGTCTTAACGCATGCACATCGCGGTCGTCGGGACAGGCTACGTCGGGCTGGTGTCGGGCACGTGCTTCGCCGAGTTCGGCGTGGACGTGACCTGCGTGGACGTGGACGCCGAGAAGATCGAGCGGCTCAACCGCGGCGAGATACCGATCTACGAGCCGGGTCTCGAACAACTCGTCGCCAAGAACGCGCAAGCCGGCCGCCTCCACTTCACCACCGATCTCCGCTCGGCCGTCGAGCAGACGCTCGTCATCTTCCTCGCCGTCGGCACGCCGCCGCGCGCGGACGGCTCGGCCGATCTCAGCTACATCGAGACGGCCGCGCGCCAGATCGCCGAGGCGATGAACGGCTACAAGGTGATCGTCAACAAGTCCACCGTGCCGGTCGGCACGGGCGCGCGCGTCCGCCGCATCGTCAAAGAGCACCAGACCAGGCCCTACAACTTCGCCGTCGTCTCGAACCCGGAGTTCTTGCGCGAGGGCGCGGCCATAGACGACTTCATGCGCCCCGACCGCGTCGTCATCGGCAGCAACGACGAAGAGGCGACCGCCATCATGCGCGACCTCTACCGCCCGCTCTACCTGATCGAGACGCCCGTCGTCATCACCACGGTCGAGGCGGCCGAGCTGATCAAGTACGCCGCCAACGCCTTCCTGGCCACCAAGATTTCTTTCATCAACGAGATCGCCAACCTGTGCGAGCGCGTCGGCGCGGACGTACACGACGTGGCGCGCGCCATCGGCATGGACAACCGCATCGGGCGCAAGTTCCTGCACCCCGGCCCCGGCTTCGGCGGCTCGTGCTTCCCCAAGGACACGCGCGCGCTCGCCCACATCGCGCGCGCGCACGGCTGCGAGCCGCTCATCGTCGAGTCGGTCATCGAGACGAACGAGCGCCAGCGCGGCCGCATGGTCGAGAAGATCGAGCGGCTGCTGGGCGACCTCGCGGGCGCGGAGATCGCCGTCCTCGGTCTCGCCTTCAAGCCCAAGACCGACGATATGCGCGAAGCGCCCGCCGTGGACATCATCCGCGCGCTGTCGGAACGCGGCGCGCGCGTGCGCGCCTACGACCCGGTGGCGATGGAGGCCGCGCGTCAACTGCTGCCCGACATTAGTTACGCGCGCGACGAGTACGACGCCGTGGCGGGCGCGGACGCGCTCGTCTTCGTCACCGAGTGGAACGAGTTCCGCGCGCTCGACATGAACCGCATCAAGGGGCTGCTGCGCCAGCCCAAGATCGCCGACCTGCGCAACATCTACGAACCCGACGCCATGCGCGCCCTCGGCTTCGAGTACGTCGGCGTCGGCAGATAAGTACAGGTTCAAAGTTCAAGGTTCAACGTTCAAAGTTGGCCGCAGCCTGAACCTTGAACCTTGAACCTTGAACTTATAAACAATGGCGCTTTCAGGCATCGTACTGGTCACGGGCGGGGCGGGCTTCATCGGCTCGCACCTGGCGGCGGCGCTGGCGGCGGGCGGCGCGCGCGTGCGGATCATTGACGACCTCTCGACCGGGCACGTCGAGAACGTCGAAGAGATCGGCGGCGCGGTGGAGTTCGTTAAAGGCAGCCTGACTGACGAGGCGGCGCTGCGGCGCGCGCTCGAAGGCGTGGAGCTGGTCTTTCATGAAGCGGCGCTCCCTTCAGTGCCGCGCTCGGTCGAAGACCCGCGCGCGACGCACGAGGCGTGCGTCAACGCGACCTTCGAGCTGCTCGTCGCGGCCAAAGAGCGGGGCGTGCGCCGCGTCGTCTACGCCGCGTCGTCCTCGGCCTACGGCGATCAGCCGACGCTCCCCAAGGTCGAGACGATGACGCCCGAACCGCTCAGCCCCTACGCCGTCGCCAAGCTCGTCGGCGAATACTACTGCCAGGTCTTCACGCGCGCCTACGGGCTTGAGACGGTGGCCTTGCGCTACTTCAACGTCTTCGGCCCGCGGCAAGACCCGTCGTCGCAATACTCCGGCGTCATCTCGCGCTTCATCAGCGCGCTCATGCGCGCCGAGACGCCCGTCATCTACGGCGACGGCGAGCAGTCGCGCGACTTCACCTACGTGGCCAACGCGGTGGACGCGAACCTGCGCGCCGCCGAGAGCGCGCGCGCCGTCGGGCACGTCATCAACGTCGCCAACGGCGAGCGCGTGACTTTAAACGAACTGCTCGAAGTCCTGAAGCGCCTCACGGGTCGCACGGACGCCGCGGCCCAGTACCAGCCGCCGCGCGTCGGCGACGTGCGCCACAGCCTCGCCGACATCACACGCGCCCGCGACCTGCTCGGCTACGAGCCGCGGGTCGGCCTCGAAGACGGCCTCCGCCACACCATCGCCTGGTGGCAGGCCAGCCGCTTCAACGGGAGGGATGAGGGATGAAGGATGGGGGATGAAGAAGACAGGAGTCAGGAGGCAGGAGCCAGGACAAGAAACCGGAACCCACCTGTTCATTCTGGCTGCTGGCTCCCGACTCCTGTCTTCTAACTCATCCCTCATCCCTCATCCCTTTCTTACTCCGGCACGACGGCGACGCGGAAGCCGGTGAGCGACCAGTCTTCGCCTTCGACGACGTTGACGAAGGAGAGGTCGCCGGGCGCGTTCGGGCCGACGGCGAAGCAGGTGGCGTTGCCCTGGTCGTCGCGGTAGAAGCCGAGTTCGAGCGTCGCCGTCTCGCTCCATTCCGGGTGGAAGAGTGTGCCGACGAGGTTGAAGACGACGGGCGGGCAGATCGTCATGCGGTAGCCGCGCGGCAGCAGCCCGCGCGCGCGCCAGTCCTCGTTGACCACGCGGACGAACTCGCGCAGCGTCGTGTAGTTGTGCGCGTAGCGCGTGCCGTTCATCATGCCGGCGCGGCCCATGTAAGGGGCGAACGGATCGGCCGTGGGATCGTGCCCGTAGCGCGTGCCGTAGAACTGCCGGTTGCCGGGCAGGTAGCGCGGCTTGGGCGTCGTCTCCACGCCGACGACGCGCCCTTGGTGCAGGCGGTGGCCGGCGGCGAGCCGCTCGCGCGGGGCGGGGCCGTGTGCGGTCGCGCGCGCGAAGTCGCGCGGCGTCGTCGGGTAGAGGCGCGCGAAGTAGGCGTCGTCGAGCGGCACGGCGTCCGCCGCGGGTACGACGTGCCACTCGATGTGGAAGTGGCGCAAGCCTTCGGCCGCCTCGGGCCGCAGCTCGAAGGCGGCCGCGCCTTCGGGTGCGAGCCGCGCGCCCGCGCCCAGCCCGAAGAACTCACGCAGCCGCCCGGTGCGCTTCGCCAGCCAGTCGTCCATGCATCCTCCCGCGCCTCCGGGGCGTCATACATTCGACAAGTTAATAGACGCAAAACGAAAGATAAATCGTACCACCGCGAGGCGGCGGCACGATTATATTGCTTCGGCGCACGAAACCCCGCCCCCGACCGGAAAAAGTTGTAACCGAACCCCCCGCCCGAACATCTTTCAATTAACTCTCGAATGAAGGGATAGCTATGTCTGATTCTTTGCTCGCGCGCCCGTTTAGCCTGACCGCCCTCGCCGTCTTAGTCCTCGCGGGCGCGCTACTGGCGGCGGGCTGCGGGCGCTCCGAGTCGAAGGCGAGCGCGCAGGAGAACGCGCGCCGCGGGCGCGGCGGCCCGAACGCGCCGGCCACGAGCGCCGAGGCCCCGCCGGTCGCCGTCACCACCGCGACCGCCACGGTGCGCGAGGTGCCGTCCTACGTGCAGGCCACGGGCAGCCTCAGCGCGCAGGAGTCTTCGGACGTTGCACCGCAGACCTCCGGGCAAGTTATTGCGACGCCGGTCAGCGTCGGCGCGTTCGTCCGCCAGGGCGACGTGATCGCGCGTTTGAACGACCGCGACGCGCGCTTGCGCGTGCAGCAGGCGCAGGCCGGCGTGCAGCAGGCGCAGGCCGCCGTCCGCCAGGCCGAAGCGCGCTTGGGCTTAGGCCCGAACGGGCGTTTCGACGCGAGCGCGATCCCGGAAGTGCGCACGGCGGCCGCCCAACTCGAACAGGCGCAGGCGCAGTTGCGTCTGGCCGAGGCGAACGAGCGGCGCTACCGGCAACTGGTCGAGACGGGCGACGTGGCGTTGAGCGTCTACGATCAGTACCGCACGCAGCGCGACACGGCGCGCGCCGCCGCCAACGCCGCGCGCCAGCAACTCGAAGCCGCGACGAACGCGGCCCGGCAGAACAACCAGGCCATCCTGAGCGCAGAGGCCGGCGTCGCCTCGGCGCGCTCGCAACTCGCCATCGCGCAGAAGGCGCTCGGCGACACCGTCGTCCACGCGCCTTACGCCGGCTACGTCAGCAACCGCCCCGTCGCCGTCGGCGAGTACGTCACGCCCGCGTCCGCCATCGCGACGGTGCTGCGCACCAACCCGCTCAAGCTGCAACTGCAAGTGCCCGAAGTCAGCGTGCCCTTCATCACGCAGGGGATGGGCGTCTCGCTGACGGTCGAAGCATATCGGGATCGGAAGTTCGCCGGGCGCGTGACGGCGGTGAACCCGGCGATTGATCCGGTCTCGCGCGCGGCGACCATCGAGGCCGAGGTCGAGAACTCCGACAACGCGCTGCGCGCCGGCATGTTCGCCACCGCCCGCATCGTGCGCCAGGGCGGCGGGCACATGGTCTACGTGCCGCGGGCCGCCGTGCTCAACGATCAGAACACGCAGTCCTACCGCGTCTTCGTCATCCAGAACGACGCGGCCAAGCTGCGCGTCGTCCAGATCGGCGACGAGGAGGGCGACGCCGTCCAGATCATCTCCGGCGTCAACGACGGCGAGACCGTCGCCACCAGCAACCTGCAACAGTTGTTCGAGGGCGCGAGGGTGCAGAAGTGAGTTCAAAGTTCAAGGTTAAAAACCGAAGCGGCTTTAATCTTGAACCTGCGACCTTGAACTTTGAACCTTGAACTTTGAACCAAGCTTATGCAAAAGCTAGCTGAGATTTGTGTCCGCCGGCCCGTCTTCGCGACGGTGATCATCTTGCTGTTGACGGTCGTGGGCGGGTTCTCGTTCTTCACGCTGGGCGTGGATCGCTTCCCGAAGATCGACCTGCCGACCGTCACGGTCTCGACGAGCAACCAGGGCGCTGCGCCCGAAGAGATCGAGACCGAGGTGACGGACGTGATCGAGGGCGCGGTCAACACCGTGCCGGGCATAGACGAGATGCGCTCGACCTCCTCGCAAGGGCGCTCCTCCGTCTCCATCACCTTCAACCTCGAAAAAGACCCGGACGTGGCCACGCAGGAGGTGCGCGACAAGGTCAACACGGTCGTCAACCGTCTGCCGGAGACGGCCGACCCGCCCGTCGTCACCAAGGCCGACCCCGACTCGCAGCCCGTCATCCAGTACGCCATCAGCGCGCCGCGCTCGACCATCGAGCTGACCGACTTGATCCAGCGCCAGATACAGGAGCGGCTTGAGTCGGCCGACGGCGTGGGCGAGGTCGTGGTCTACGGCGGGCGGCAGCGCGAGATCAAGGTCTACGTCGATCCCGAACGCCTGCGCGCCTACAACCTGTCGGTGACGGACGTGGTGAACGCCTTGCGCACGCAGAACCTTGAACTGCCGGGCGGGCGCTTGAACGAGGGCGCGCGCACCGTCACCTTGCGCACGCTCTCACGCGTCGAGAAGGTCGAAGAGTTCAACGACATCGCCATCACGTCGAAGAACGGCTACGCGATCAAGATCAGCGACGTGGCGCGGGTCGAGGACAGCGGCGTCGATCCCAACTCGGCCGCGTCGCTCGACGGCACGCAGTCGGTCTCGCTGGCGGTGCGCAAGCAGTCGGGCGCGAACACCATCGCCGTCATCAACGCCGTCAAGCAGCGCATGGCCGAGATCACGCCGCTCTTGCCGCGCGACCTGAAGATCGCGGTCACGCGCGACCAGTCCGAGTTCATCGAGACTTCCTTGCACGCCATCGAGGAGCACTTGATCGTCGGCGGCTTGCTCGCCGCGCTCATCGTCTTCCTGTTCCTGTGGAACTTCCGCTCGACGCTCATCGCGGCGCTCGCCATCCCGACCTCGATCATCTCCGCGTTCGCGCTCATCGCCGCCTTCGGCTACTCGCTCAACCAGATGACGATGCTCTCGTTGACCTTGATGGTCGGCATCGTGATTGACGACGCCATCGTGGTGCTTGAGAACATCTACCGCTTCGTCGAAGAGAAGGGGATGCACCCGTTCCAGGCGGCGATTGAGGGCACGCGCGAGATCGGTCTCGCCGTCATGGCGACGACGCTAAGCCTCCTCGCCGTCTTCATCCCCGTGGGCTTCATGACGGGCATCGTCGGCCGCTTCATGTCGTCGTTCGGGCTGACCTCGGCCGCCGCCATCGCCGTCTCGCTCGTCGTCTCGTTCACGCTGACGCCGATGCTCGCGGCGCGCTGGATCAAGCCGCCGAAGGAAGTCGTGACGCCCGACGGCGTGCCGCCGCGCGCGAGCGGCGACGGCGACGGTGGCGACGACGATGCGCCGGTCGCCGCCGGCCCGCACGGGGCCGCGCACGGCACTTCAAAAGAGGGGGGGCACGCCTCGTCCAAAGAGGGGCGGTTCTACAAGCCGATTGATCGCACGTACACGTGGCTGCTGCGCTGGTCTATGGCGCACCGCTGGGTGGTCGTCCTCCTGTGCCTCGTGGTCGTCGCCGCGATCTGGCCGCTCTACAAGGTGGTCGGCTACAACTTCCTGCCGGACGAGGACGAGTCGGCGTTCCAGATCAGCTTCCGCGCGCCCGAAGGCACGAGCCTCGCCGCCACGCAGTCGATCCTCGACCGCATCGCGCGCGACGTGCGCGAGCAGATTCCCGGCGTCAAGAACACGCTCGCGCTGGCCGGCTTCGGCCGGCAGTCCGCGCCCAACACCGGCTCGATCAACGTGAGCCTGCTGCCGGTCAAGGAGCGCGAGTTCTCGCAGACCGATCTGATCCAGCAGACGCGCGCGATGATCCAGCGGCGCAAGTGGCCGAAGGAGTATCAGATCGGCGTGTCGGGCACGTCGTCCATCGGCGCGAGCATCGGCGTCGGGCGCGGCGGCTCGTCGGTCGGCCTCTACCTCGCCGGCCCCGACATACGTAAGCTCGACGAGTATTCGCAGAAGCTCGTGGATCGGCTCAAGCAGGACAAGAACATCCGCGACGCAGACCGCTCGCTGCAACTCGGCAGCCCCGAAGTGCGCGTCCGCATTGACCGCCAGCGCGCCGCCGACCTCGGCGTCAAAGCGGGCGACGTGGCGCAGGCGCTCAACACGCTCGCCGCCGGGCAGCGCGTCACCACGTTCAGCGAGAACTCCGAGCAGTACGACGTGGTCGTGCAGGCCGAAGAACGCTTCCGCCGCACGCGCGACAGCCTGAAAGATTTCACCGTGACTTCGGCCAACGCGGGCACGGTCAGCCTCGACAAGCTGGTGACGCTCGAAGAGGGCAAAAGCCCGGCCTCGGTTGATCGCATCAACCGGCAGCGGCAGGTGACTGTGTCGGGGAGCATCGCGCCGGGCGGGTCGGAGTCCGACGCCTTGCGTTCGCTGCAACAGTACGCGGCGGCGCTGAACATGGAGGCGGGCTACCGGACGGGCGTGACGGGCCAGTCCAAAGAGTTGCAGCGCGCGAACCAGTCGTTCATGCTCGCGTTCCTGCTCTCGTTCATCTTCATGTACCTGATCCTGGCGGCGCAGTTCGAGTCGTTCATCCACCCGGTCACGATCCTGTTGACGCTGCCGCTCTCGATCCCGTTCGCGCTGCTCTCGACGATGATCGCGGGCCAGCGGCTCAACATCTTCTCGGCGCTCGGCATCCTCCTGCTGTTCGGCATCGTGAAGAAGAACGCGATCTTGCAGATCGACCACACGAACGAGCTGCGCGCGCACGGCATGGAACGCTACAGCGCGATCATACAGGCGAACCGGGATCGGCTGCGCCCGATCCTGATGACGACCATCGCGATCGTCGCCGGCATGATCCCGCTCATCGTCGGCACGGGCGCGGGCGCGGCGACCAACAGATCAATCGGCGTGCTCGTCGTCGGCGGGCAGTCGCTTTGTCTGCTGCTGACGCTGCTGGCCGTGCCGGTCTTCTACTCGCTCTTCGAGGACGCGAAGGACTCGCACGTCTGGGCCTACGCGGGCCGCGGCTACAACAACTTCAAGGGCGGCACGGGCCGGCGCTTCGCGGGGCTGCGCGCCGCCTTCACGCGCAAGCCCAAGCCCGCGCGGCGCGAGCGCAAGGATCATTACGCGGATCAGGCTTCGAGCGACTGAAGGCGCGGGGGAAAAGTCAGAGATGCTTAAGAGTTCACCACAGCACGCGTCTTCGCGGCTCGGCTTCGTGTCTTCGTGTCTTCGTGTTAGGTCTCTCTTCCGTAAGACACAGGTCTCACACGAAGACACGAAGACACGAAGAGCACAACGGAAGCTGCACGGTTACGTCTGCGCGCTCGTCGTCGCGGCATTGCTCGGCGCGCCTTGGGGGGCGCTGGCGCAGAGTCAGACGCAACAGCCGCCGCCCTCGACGCAGCCGCAGCAGTCGCCGCCCGCGGGCACGACGCCGCAACAGCAGTTGCCGCCCAACGCGCCGAGCGCGCCCTTGCGCCCCGAGAACGAGGCGCAGCAGAGCACGCAGCCGCAGACCGGCCCGCAGCAGGAGCGCCAGCAGACGACGCCCAACACGCAAGGGCCGCGCCCGCCTTCGCCGCAGACGCCCGGTCAGCCCGCCCAAGGCACGACGGGGCAGCAGCCGCAGACCGTCACGCCCGCCGGCACGAGCGCGCCGCCGACCGGCGCGCAGCAGGGCGGCGCGCAGACGCCGGGCGGCGTGCCCGCCGCGCCCGGTCAGAACGTCGGCACGGCCGGCGTCGCGCCCGCGGAGTTGCCGACCGAGCCGCCGCCCGTCGCGCCCGACTTCGTCGCGCCCCTGCGCCCGCTGCCTTCGGCCGAGCGCGTCGGCGTGGACATGGCGCGCCAACTGCCGCTCGCCTTGAACGACGCCATCGCGCTCGCGCTGCAAAACAACAACGACATTGACGCCTCGCGCATCGCCGTGCAGATCGCCGAGTTGAACCTGACGGCCGCGCGCGGCGTCTACGACCCAACGGTCTCGTCCGAGAGCTACTACGAGAGCCGCACGACGCCGACCAGTTCGTCCCTGAGCGGCGGCGCGAACGGCTCGGTCACGCAGAAGGACTTGACCGGCGCGCTGCGCCTCGGCGGCTTCACGCCGTTCTTCGGCGGCTCGTACCAGGTGGACTTATCCGCGACGCGCTTGAACACGAGTAACCAGTTCGTCACGCTCAACCCGCAGTTCCCGTCGGCGCTCACGTTCAGCTACACACAACCGCTGCTGCGCGGTCTGCGCTTCGACAACAACCGCCGCCAGATCGAGATCGCCAAGAAGAATCTTTCCTTGACCGACGCGCAGTTCCGCCAGCGCGCCATCGAGGTCATCTCGCAGGTGCAGCAGGCGTACTGGGACTTGGTCTTCTCTCTGCGCAATCTGCAAGTGCAGATCGATGCCGTCAAGCAGGCGCGCGCGCAGGTCGAGAGCAACCAGCGGCTCGTCGCGCAAGGCGTGCTCGCGCCCATAGACATCGTCGCCGCTTCGACGCAGGTCACGACCTTCGAGCAGAACGTCTACACGGCGCAGGAGGACGTGACGCGCGCCGAGAACACTTTGAAGACGCTGATGCTGCCCGACCGCAACGCCGCGCTCTGGGCACAGCCGCTCACGCCCGTCACGCCCGTCGCGCTCGAACCGCCGCGCGTGCCTCTGGAGACGGCGGTCAGCGCCGCCCTCAAGAACCGGCCCGAAATCCAGCAGCTTCAGACCAGCGCCGAGATCAACCAGATCGACACGCGCTACTTCCGCGATCAGACCAAGCCGCAGGTCGATCTCGTCGGCACGTACACCGCCGCGGGTCTCGCCGGCACGGCCGTCACGCCGGCCCAGCGCGCGGGCACGGGCACGAGCGCCGAGCTGACGGCGCGCGTCAACGCGCTCTCCGCGCTCGCGGGCTTGCCGCCGCTCACCAGTTCGACCACGACCACCACGACGACCGTCCCGCCGAACCTCGTCGGCGGTCTGCCCAAGTCTTTCTCGAACCTGTTGCAACAGGACTTCCCGACCTACCGCGTCGGCGTGAGCATCTCGCTCCCGTTGCGCAACCGGACGGCGGAAGCGAACCTTGGGCGCGTGCTCGCGCAAGGCCGCCAGCTTCAGAACCAGCGCGCGCAGACCGAGCAACTAATCGAGGCCGACGTGCGCAACGCCGTGCAGGCCCTGCGCTCGGCGGACGCGCGTCTGGCCGCGGCCGCCGCGTCGCGTTCCTCCGCGGAGCAGCAGTACGAGAGCGAGCAGCGCATGTTCCGCGCCGGCACGACGACCGTCTACCTCGTCCTGCAACGCCAGACCGAGCTGCTCGCCGCGCGCGGGCGCGAGCTACAGGCGCAGACCGATCTGAACAAGGCCATCGCCGCCTTCGAGCGCGCTACCGGCAACACGCTCGCCGCCAACAACGTCGCCATACGCACCGACGGCCCCGCACGCCTGCTCGAACAGACGGGCGCGGCCGCCGACGAAGGACTTGCCGGAAACAAATGATCTCGCCCTTTGCGTTCCTTTGCGGCCCTCTTTGCGCTCTTTGCGGTTAAGTCTTAAAAGCTTTAACCGCAAAGGACGCGAAGAGGGCCGCAAAGGGCCGCAAAGTAAATTGATGCTGACACGCACTCATCTACGCCTCGGTCTCTGCGCCTTGAGTCTCGTCTACGTGACTGCTGCGTGCAGTTCGCGGACGGGCGAGGACGAGGCGGCGCGCGGACTGGTCGTGGTGAACGCGCCCGCGACGGGCGTCGTGCGGCGCGTGCTGGTGCGTGAGGGCGTGACGGTCGCGGCCGACACGCCGCTCGTGGAGATCGCCGTGGCGAGTGCCGCGCCCGCGGCCGCGGCGACGCCGGGCGAAGACCCTCTGAAGCGGGCGGGGCGCGCGGTCGAGTCGGCGCAAGGCGAGGTCGAGGCGGCGCGCGCGGAGGTGGTGCGCTGGCAGGTCGAGGTGCAGCGTTTGACGCCGCTGGTCGCGTCGGGCGCGGCGACGCAAGGCGAGTTGGACGGCGCGCGCGCCGAGTACGACCGCGCGCAGCAACGCTTTCAGCGCGCGCAGACGGCTGCGCAACAGGCGCAGTCTGGTCTCGTCACGGCGCGGCAGCCGGCGCAAGTTTCGGCGGGCGCGCCCGCGCCGGCCGCGCCCGCCGAGCAGATCGTGGCGGCGCGCGCCGGGGCCGCCGGCACGGTCAGCGTCTTGAACGCGCGCGTGGGCGAGCGCGTGACGGCGGGGCAGCCGCTCGCGTCGATCAGGACTGGGGGCAAGTGAACGCGGCTCTGTGTGTTCAGGTGAACGCGGCTCCGCGTGTTTCGTTGCGCGGCACGGCTAGCGTGTTTCGATGAGCGCGGAGACGGGCAACATCGGGCCGCGGGAGCGGCGGAAGAGGCGGCTGCTGGGCGTCGTGGCGCTGACGGTGGGCGTGGGGCTGGCGTTCGTGCTGGTCGTCTACGGCGCGCCGCGCTGGGCGCGGCTGGTCGTCTTCTTCCCCGTCTGGATTGCGGGGCTGGGGCTGTTGCAGGCACGCGAGAAGACCTGAATCGCGCTGGCGGCGCGGGGCGTCTGCAATCTCGATCAGGGCGAAGTATCGATCACGGACGAGCGCGTCGTCGCGGAGTTGCGCGCCCGCGCGCGCCGCATCAACCTGCGCGCGCTCCTGACGGCCGCCGTGATCACCGTCGTGGCGCTCGTGTTCCCGTCGTAGACATGACGGGGCCGCCGGCCACCGAGGCGGGGTTGCGGGCGCGCGTTTTTGGCGACGGCGCGGGCGGTTCAGCGCGGGGCGGAAGCGAGCAGGGCTTGCAGGTTCTTCTGCTGCCGCTCGGTCAGCGTAAACTTCTTCTCGCCCAACTGCACCTGCACCTTCCCCGCGTTGGCGATGCGCGCGAACGCGGCCGCGGGCACGGTCGCTATCATCTGCTCCGTGACGATGGCCGTGCCGTTCCCGAGCCGCTTGTACTCCACGGGCGGTTGCAAGGTGTCGTCGTCCGCCTTGATCGTTAGATCGTGCTTGAAGGCGAACACCTCATGATTTTCGGAGGAGAGGAAATTGAGCGTGAACGTTTCCGGCGGCGCGGGCGTCTGACCGGGGAAAGCGTAGCCGGCGGTCATGCTCAGCCCGAAGCCAATCGAGTACGGGCCGGGGTCAGGCCCGTAGATCAGCATGATCTCGGTCAGCGTGCGCGTCTCGCGTCTCTTCTTGTCGTACTGCCGGTAGACGTTGACCTTATCTGAATTTTGCGCCTCGCTTAGCGTCGCAACGCTCCCGCCGCCCAGCAGCAGCGCCAGGCCCAGCGCCGCGGAATATGCTGCCCGTCTCACCACTCGTACTCCTTGATGCTCAACCCGCGCCGCCCTGGCCGCGGGCGTCGTCTGCCGCCGCGAACAGCCGGCGCAGGCTCTCCGTGTAAGGGGCGCGCGCGACGCCCTTGTCCGTGATGATGGCGGCGATGAACTCGTGGGGCGTCACGTCGAAGGCGGGGTTGTGGACTTCGACGCCTTCGGGCGCGAGCCGCTGGCCGCGTATGTGCGTGACCTCGCGCGCGTCGCGCTCCTCGATGGGGATGTGGTCGCCGTCCGGGAGCGCCAGGTCTATGGTCGAGAGCGGCGCGGCGACGTAGAACGGGATGTTGTGCTGGCGCGCGAGCACCGCCACCATGTAGGTGCCGATCTTGTTGGCGGCGTCGCCGTTCGCCGCGATGCGATCCGCGCCGACGACGACGGCGTCCACCTTGCCCTGCTTCATCACGTGCCCCGCCATGTTGTCCGTGATGATGGTGACGGGGATCGAGTCCTTCGCCAACTCCCAAGCGGTCAGGCGCGCGCCTTGCAGGAAGGGGCGCGTCTCGTCGGCGATGACGGCGACGCGCTTGCCGGCGTCGCGCGCGCCGCGCACGACGCCTAAGGCCGTGCCGTAGTCGCCGGCCGTCGCCAGCGCGCCCGCGTTGCAGTGCGTCAGCACGGTCGCACCGTCGGGCAGCAGTTCGCCGCCGAAGCGGCCCAGGGCGCGGTTGGCCGCGATGTCTTCGTCGAAGATGGCTTGCGCCTCGATGACCAGGCGGCGCTTGATCTCTTCGGCGTCCGAGGTTTCGGCCGCGGCGCGGCGGAAGGCGGCGCGCATCCGCTCGATGGCCCAGAACAGGTTGACGGCCGTGGGGCGCGTGCGGCTCATCACGTCGCACATGTAGTCGAAGTCGTGTTCGAGATCGGGGACGGTGGTAGCGACGGCCTGTTGCAAGCCGAGGGCGAGACCCATCGCGGCGGCCACGCCGATGGCCGGCGCGCCGCGCACGACCATCTGCTTGATCGCGTCCGCCACCTCTTCGGCCGAGCGGTAGATCAGGTACTTCTCCTCGGTCGGCAGCAGCCGCTGATCGATCATGCGGACGCCTTCCGCCGTCCACTCGACAGTCTTGATCATCGCGCAAACGTCTCCAAGCTGATTAAAGGCGGGCGCAACCGGAACGCCCCCGTTTTGGCCAGAACTCCCGTTTTGATTTGACCCGCGGCATCTTACACGCCGCGCGGCGGGGCGGCAAACGCGGTGGCCGCGCGCGTCTGGCGAGACCACGCGCGGTCAACACTTGGGCAAAGTTGGGGCAAAGCTTGAGGCGAGCGACCGCTGACGGGCGGTCGCTCGCCTCTTGCGCGCGGGTTCGGCCGGGATGGCGCGGCTAGTCGCGTGCGCCCACTTTCGTCAGCAGCCCGCCGGCGAGGAAGACGATGCCGAGCAGGATGTGGACGACGTGATCCATCGTGCCGAGTTCGAGCACGCCCGGAATGACTTTGAACAGGCGCGAGTCCACGCCCATGTCGGCCATGCCGTGCAGCGTGGAAGCCTGCGCGCTGCCGAGCAGGAAGCCGCACACGCCGAGCAGCCCGTAGACCGCGCCGAAGACGATGTCGAACAGGCGCGCCGCCGAGAGCGTGGCGGAGAAGCCGAAGTAGAGCGCGAGCGCGCCGGAGACGAGGTGGACGAGGTTGTGCGCCAGGCTCAGGTGCGTGCCCAGCAGGCCCGGCATGATAAAGCCCGCCAGCCCGACGATGATGAACACGACGCCGAGAATCTTCGCAATCGTTTTAGCCATAGCTTCGAGTCGCTCCTTCTTATCTAAAGTTGACGGATGAACGCAAGACGGTCGCGCTCGCCCGCAAGAGAGGCGACCCGCACGGCCGCCGCTTCGGCTTGCGTCTGAATGCGAAAAGGTGGCCGGATTGTATACCCAAAACCCGCGCGGCGCACCCAATTTTTTCGCCGGCCCGCCTGTTTCGGCGCGCCGCCGCGCCGGTGCTATACTCGAAGCCAGAAGATCGGCACGAACGATAAAATGCGGCCAGGCATGAGAGACTCGGTGCGCAGACGCGCGCTCATGAGCGCGACGGGCCTGCTCTGCGCCTGCGTGCTCGTCTGCCTGTTGCCCTGTGCGGTCGCCGCCTACACGCTCGTCATGCGCGACGGCCACCGCATAGAAGTGCCTGACCATTTTAACGTCACGCCGACGACGCTGACTTACGAAGCCGCGCCCGGCCTCTACGTCACCGTGCAGCTCACACAACTCGACATCGCCGCCACCGAGCGCGCCAACAGAGAGCCGCCCGGTAGCCTGCTCCGGCGCGCGACCGCGCCGCGTGACGGAGCGAGCATGTCATCAACGCCAGCGCCGCGCCGCGCCGCGCGGACGCTAACGAACCGCGAGCTTGAGCCGTTGCGCCGCGCGCGGCTGGCGAGCGAGCGGGCTTCCGAGGAGCGGCGCAAAGAACTGGGGCTGCCCGCGCCCGAGACCGAGAAACGCGACGACGCCGAAGAGGCGCGCCGTTTGCGCGAGCTGGCACAGCGGCGCGCGGCCGCCAACGCCGAGGCCGAAAGCTACTGGCGCGCGCGCGCCGCCGCCCTGCGCGAAGAGACCGCGGCCCTCGACGCGCAGATCGATTACCTGCGCGCGCGCCTCGGCGCGGACGCCGCCCCGCGCCTGCTCGCGCCCGTCGCCTTAGTCTCGACATTCAACCCGTTCTTCGGGGCGCAGCCGTTCCACCCGTTCTTCGGGTCGCGGCCGCTCGGCCCCGTCTTCGCGTCGCCCGGCGGCGCGGTCGTCGGCACGCGCGCCACGACGCTCGGCGTCGGCGTCACGGTCGGCGGCGGCGGTCTGCGCGGGCGCGTCGTGCTTGGCGAGCAGCGCACCTCCGGGGCGTTCCGGCGGCGCGGCTTCGGCGCGCCCTTCGTGTTCGGGCCGACGGTCGCGGCCCTCGCCGTCCCGTTCGACTACGCGAGCGCGGACACGTCCGCCCTGCGCCTCCGCCTCGTCGAACTCGAAGCGGCCCGCGCCGGACTCGACGCGCGCTGGGCCGAACTCGAAGACGAAGCGCGCCAGGCCGGCGCGCTCCCCGGCTGGCTGAGAGAATGAAACAGTAGTCAGAAGTCAGTAGTCAGTAGTCAGTAGGTCTCTGTCGGAGCGTCATTCGTTGCGCGCGCGCGCGCGCCGTCGTCAGCCCGTCGCTCCTACTGTCTACCGGCTACCGACTACTGACTACTAACCTACTGTTTACTGACTTCTGACTACTGACTACTGCCTTATGAAATCCGGTTGGGAAGCCGTCATCGGCTTAGAGATTCACGCGCAGTTGAACACGGAGACGAAAATCTTCTGTGGCTGCTCGACGCGGTTCGGCGACGAGCCGAACGCGAACACGTGCCCGGTCTGTCTGGGGCTGCCCGGCGCGCTGCCCGTCTTGAACTGGCGCGCGGTCGAGTTGGGCGCGCGCGCCGCGCTCGCCCTGGGGTTGCGCCTGAACCCGCAGTCGATCTTCGCGCGCAAAAATTATTTCTACCCGGACTTGCCGAAGGGCTACCAGATTTCGCAGTATGACCGGCCGTTCTCCGAGCAGGGCACGCTGGAGATCATGACGGCGGCGCGCGACGAGGGCGGGCACGCGCGCGAGTGGCGACCGATGACGGTGCGCATCACGCGCCTGCACCTGGAAGAAGACGCTGGCAAGAACGTCCACGAGGGTTTGCCCGACACGGATCGTTTCTCCTACATAGACCTGAACCGCGCGGGCACGCCGCTCGCGGAGATCGTGACGGAGCCGGACTTCCGCACGTCCTGGGAGGCTTACGACTACGTGAACCACGTGCGCCGCGCCTTGCAGTGGGTCGGGGCGAGCGAGGCGGACATGGAGAAGGGCAACCTGCGTTGCGAGGCGAACGTCTCGGTGCGGCGCGTCGGTGAAGAGAAGTTCGGCACGAAGGTCGAGCTGAAGAATTTGAACTCGGTACGCTTCATGCAGAAGGCCATCGAGTACGAGATCGAGCGGCAGATCGAGTTGATCGAACGGGGCGGCGCGGTCACGCAGGAGACGCGGCTCTGGGACGACCGCGCTGGCGAGACGCGCGTCATGCGCTCGAAGGAAGAGGCGCACGACTACCGCTACTTCCCCGAACCGGACTTGCAGCCGTTGGTGTTGTCGGCCGAGTTCATCAAACAAGTCGAGTCCGAGCTACCGGAGTTGCCAGAAGCACGGCGCAGGCGTTTCATGGACGAGTACGAGTTGAGCTACGACAACGCGGCGCAACTGACCTCTGAGCGTTCGCTGGCGGACTACTACGAGCGCGCCGCCGCGGCGGCCGGCAACCCGCGCGGCGCGGCCAACTGGATCAGGTCGGAGTTGTTGCGCGAGTTGGAGGCGGCGGGGCGGACGGCCGCGGAGAGTCCGGTCGCGCCGGAGGAGTTGGGCGCGCTGGTGCGTCTGATTGACGAGGAGAAGATCAGCGGCAAGCAGGGGAAGGACGTGCTGGTCGAGATGTTCCGTTCGGGCAAGTCGGCCGCGGTCATCGTCGAGGAGCAGGGCTTGGCGCAGGTGAGCGACGCAGGGGAGATCGAGCGGCTGGTCGCGGAAGTCATCGCGGCCAACCCGAAGCAGCTCGAACAGTACCGCGCGGGCAAGACGGGTCTGATGGGCTTCTTCGTCGGGCAGGTGATGAAGGCGTCGCAGGGCAAGGCGAACCCGAAGATCGTCAACGAAGTGTTGAGCGCGAAGTTGAACGGTTAGGACAAGGGGCGACGCATGGAGTTGAAAGGCAAGGCGGCGGTCGTAACCGGCAGCACGAAGGGCATCGGGCTGGCGATTGCCGAGGCGCTGGTGCGCGCGGGCGCGGCCGTGTGCGTGAGCGCGCGCGACGGCGGGGAGGTCGAGCGGACGGTCGCGGCGTTGAACGATCTGGACGCGGGGCGCGCGACGGGCGCGGTCTGCGACGTGCGCGACTACGAGGAGGTGCGGGCGCTTCTGGCGCACGCGGCCGCGGAGTTCGGCGGCGTGGACGTGCTGGTCAACAACGCGGGCGTCGGGCTGTTCGGCCGCGTCGAAGAACTGACGCCGGAAGATTTCCGCGCCGTGTTGGAGACGAACCTGTTCGGCGTCTTCTACTGCTGCCGTGAGGCGATCCCGCTGCTGAAGGCGCGCGGCGGCGGCTACATCATCAACATCTCGTCGCTCGCGGGCGCGAACCCGCACCCGCAGATGGCCGCCTACAACGCCTCGAAGTTCGCGCTCAACGGCTTCAGCGAGGCGCTCATGCAGGAGGTGCGGCACGACGGGATCAAGGTCAGCTACGTCATGCCCGGCTCGGTCAACACGCAGTTCGGCGGCGACACGCCCGACGAGTCGAAGGCCTGGCAACTGCAACCCGCCGACATCGCCCGCGTCGTGCTCGACCTCCTCGGCCACGACGAGCGCAGCCTGCCGAGTCGCGTCGAAATCCGGCCCAGCCGGCCGCCGAAGAGGTGAGCCGGCCTCGATCTGCCTCGGCGCGCTCACGTCCGCTTAACCTGAGAGGAGAAGTGTCATGTCGGTGAACTTCAACGAGAGTCTCAAGCAGGAGTACCAGCACCTTTTCGACACCTGCCGGATTCGGCCGACGCGCGCGGCCGCCGTGCTCGGCCTCGTCAACAAGATCGTGAGCAACCGCAGCCGTTACGAGGCTGTCGGCGGCCCGCTCGGCGTGCCCTGGCATTTCGTCGGCATCATCCACAACATGGAGGCCTCGCTGAACTTCAAGACGCACCTGCACAACGGCGACCCGCTGACGGCCCGCACCGTCCACGTGCCCGCCGGGCGGCCCAAACAGGGCAACCCGCCCTTCACCTGGGAGGACAGCGCCGCCGACGCCCTGAGCCTTGAGAACCTGGGCAGCCCCGCGGGCTGGAGCATCCCCGCGACGCTGTTCAAGATGGAGCGCTACAACGGCTTCGGCTACCGGCTGCGCCACCCCGACGTGCTCTCGCCCTACCTGTGGAGCTTCACCGAGCACTACACGAGCGGGAAGTTCATCTCCGACGGCACGTTCAGCCGCACGGCCGTCTCGGCGCAGTGCGGCGGCGCGGCCCTCTTGCGCCGGATGGCGGAGCTGAACATCGTCACTTTCGATCAGCACAACGAGCCGCTGCCCGCGAACACGCCCGGCGGCGTGGACGCCTTGGGGCCGCTCGTGCAGTTCTCCAACACGAAACGCTCCGATCTCGCCATGGAGTTGCAGAAGGCGCTCAACAAGTTCCCCGGCATCTTCGTCAAAGAGGACGGCGTGCCGGGCGACAAAACGTCCGAGGCGTTCAAGCGGGTGACGGGCCACTTCCTGGCCGGCGACCCGCGGGGTGCTTGAATGCGGCGCGTCGCGGCGGCGCGGGCGGGGCGCGGGGCGTGCGCGCCGGGGTGTTGAGCGGATGCGTGCCGTGGTGCAGCGCGTGACGCGCGCGCGCGTGAGCGTCGCGGGCGCGGCGGTCGGCGAGATCGGCGGCGGTCTCGTCGTGCTGTTGGGCATCGCGCGCGACGACACGGAGCAGGACGCGCGCTACGTGCTCGACAAGATCACTGCGCTGCGCGTCTTCGACGACGCCGACGGGCGCATGAACCTGTCGGTGGCGGAGACGGGCGGCGGGCTGCTCGTCGTCTCACAGTTCACGCTCTACGGCGACGTGCGGCGCGGGCGGCGGCCGTCGTGGGTGGACGCCGCGCCGCCCGAAGTGGCCGAGCCGCTCTACGAGTATTTCGTCGCGCAGGCGCGGCGGCACGGCGCGCGGGTCGAGACCGGCGTCTTCCGCGAGATGATGGAGGTCGAGCTGGTCAACGACGGCCCCGTCACGATCCTGCTCGACAGCCGGAAGCTGTTTTGAAACTAAGATCGAAGAAAGGGATGAAGGTCGGGATGAGTCTAAACGTTCGCCGCTGGTTGGTCGTCGGGTGTGGGCTGTTGCTGGCGCTGTGTGCGGGCTGCAACAAGGGCGCGGAGCAGCAGACGCGTGATTACGATGGCCCCGACGACGCGGCCGGGGCGGCCGTTAAGAAGAACGTGACGCCGCAGCCGGACGCGCAGGTCGCCGTGCTGGAGACGGACTACGGCCGCATCGTCATCGAGTTGTACCCGAACGTCGCGCCGCAGCAGGTCGCGCGCTTCAAGCAACTGGCGGGCGAAGGCTTCTACAACGGCACGACCTTCCACCGCATAGACCCCGACCTCGGCATCATCCAGGGCGGCGATCCCAACTCGAAGGACAACAACCCGGCCAACGACGGCACGGGCAGTTCGCCGCTGCCGAACCTGCCGGCCGAGTTCAGCGATCTCCCTTACGAGCGCGGCACGGTCGGCGCGGCCCGCGCGCAGGACGTGAACTCCGCCAACTGCCAGTTCTTCATCACGCTCAAGCGCCAGCCCATGTTCGACCAGCGCTACACCGTCTTCGGCAAAGTCATCCAAGGTCTCAACGAAGCCGACATCATCAGCCACGCCCCCCTCGCCGAAGGCACACAGGATCGCCCCGCCGACAAGATCGTCGTCAAGAGCGTCGAACTGGAAAACCGTAAACCGTGACGGGTGACAGGAGACAGGAAAGACCGTAAACGGGGACAGGTGACAGGGACAGGAAAAACATTTTCTTTCCTGTCACCTGTCACCTGTCACAGTTTACGGCTTTTCTCAGATCGAATTGTCTTCGGTTTTGGAGCGGGGGTCGAGTTCAAAGCGCTGGCGGTCGCGGCGGTCGATCTTGTCCTGGAATTCGAGGTCTTCGTTGTCCTCGTAGTTGACGCCGACGGCGTGTGCGTTCTCTTCCACGTCGGACTGATCGGGCGTGGGGTTGTCGCCGCCGACGGACTCCGTGCCGCTGTCGTTCACGTCCTCCCAGGAGGCGTCGAGGTCGCCGCCCGCGTCCGCGGGCGAGGCGGCGGTGTTGTTGCGCAGGCGTTGCGCGAGTTGATCAGGGTCTTTCGGCGCGCGCGCGATCTCCTCCTCCATGAACTCCTCGATCTCCGGGTCGGGCACGAAGTTCGGATCGTTGCTCAGGTACTCGAACTCTTCCGGCGTCTTCTTCGGCATCCCCACTCCTCCACGTCTCGACACGCTGTCTGGCCCGAACTTGAGACCGCTTCAGGCCCGCGCGAAACATCAGTTGTCCGCTGTCGTTTAAGTGCGCCCACTATAACAAACGGCCCGCGACCGGGGCAAACCGCAAGCCCGGCGTGCGTCAGCGTACAGACGGCTTGCTTGACGATTCAAGGGCGCGCGCCTAAACTTGAACTTACTCGAAGTTGTCAACGCAAAGTCAGCTCAGGTGTGCGGTTCGCGTGCGTGCGCTTACGTGTCTCCGCGTGTGCCTGCCTTGAAGCCCGAAAGGCGAGTTGGGATTTCATATGAGCCAGAACCTCTTCGATACGCTGCAAACATTCGACGCGGGCGCGGGCCGCCAGGGGCGCTTCTACTCGCTGCCGCAGTTAGAGAAAGCGGGCATCGGGGCTGTGGCGCGGCTGCCCGTGAGCATCCGCATCGTGCTCGAATCCGTGCTGCGCAACTGCGACGGCAAGACCGTCGAGGAGGCGGACGTGCGCGCGCTGGTCAACTGGCAGCCGCGCGCCGAGCGCACAGAGGAGATTCCGTTCACCGTCGCGCGCGTGCTGTTGCAGGACTTCACGGGCGTGCCGCTGCTTGTCGATCTGGCGGCGATGCGCTCGGCGGTCACGCGCATGGGGCGCGACCCCAGGATCATCGAGCCGCTCGTGCCGGTCGATCTCGTCATTGACCACTCCGTGCAAGTGGACTTCTGGTCGAGTCCCGACGCCTTGCGGCTCAACATGGAGACGGAGTTCCGGCGCAACCGCTCGCGCTACCAGTTCCTGAAGTGGGGCACGCAGGCGTTCAACTCGTTCCGCGTCATCCCGCCCGGCATCGGCATCGTCCACCAGGTCAACCTCGAATACATCGCGCAGGGCGTGTTGGAGCGCGACGGCGTCTACTACCCGGACACGCTCGTGGGCACGGACTCGCACACGACGATGATCAACGGCCTCGGCGTGGTCGGCTGGGGCGTCGGCGGCATCGAGGCCGAGGCGGCGATGCTGGGGCAGCCGGTCTACATCCTGACGCCGGACGTGGTCGGCGTCCACCTGTCGGGCAGTCTGCGTGAGGGCGCGACGGCGACCGACCTCGTGCTGCGCGTGACGGAACTGCTCAGGCAGGCGAAGGTCGTCGGCAAGTTCGTCGAGTTCCACGGCGCGGGGGCGGCGAGTCTGCCCGTGACGGATCGCGCGACGATTGCCAACATGGCCCCGGAGTACGGCGCGACGATGGGCTTCTTCCCCGTGGACGAGAAGACGTGCGAGTACCTCTTGGCGACGGGGCGCGACGAGGCGCAGGTCGAAGTCGTGCGCCGCTACTACGAGGCGCAAGGGCTGTTCGGCATCCCGCGCGGCGGGCAGTGTGAATACAGCACGCTGCTTGAGTTAGACCTGGCGGAGATCGTGCCGAGCGTGGCGGGGCCGCGCCGGCCGCAGGATCGGATCGAGCTGTCGGGACTGAAAGAGAAGTTTGGAGACCTGTTGCAGCGGCCCGCGGGCGAGAACGGCTACAACAAGTCGGCGACGGAGTTGCAGAAACGTTTTCGCGCGAAGATCGGCGTGGACGGTCTCTCGCTGCAACAGCCCTTGGCGGGCGGCGGCGCGCAGGAGCCGGAGACGATGCCCGCCGTGACCGGGACGGAGACGGTCGGGAGCCTCGGCTCGTCGAGCGAGCGCAACACGAGCGCGCTGACCGAGCTTGAGATGATGAACAACCGCCCGACGCCCGACCGCGTGACCGAGATTCCCGAAGAGGAGTTCCCGGCCGCCACGGTCGATCTCGGCCACGGCGACGTGGTCATCGCCGCGATCACTTCATGCACCAACACGTCGAACCCTTCGGTCATGCTGGCGGCGGGGCTGCTGGCGAAGAAGGCGGTCGAGCGCGGTCTCTCCGTGCGCCCCTCGGTCAAGGCGTCGCTCGCGCCCGGCTCGCGCGTCGTCACCGAATACCTTGAGCGCGCCGGCCTCCAACAGTACCTCAACCGCCTCGGCTTCAACCTCGTCGGCTACGGCTGTACGACCTGCATCGCCGAGGGCACGCCCGTGCTGCTGGCCGACGGCACCGCGCGCCGCATCGAACAGATGCCGAGTGCCGGCGGCGCGGCCGTGTTCGGCCCCACCGCGGCCGGCGAGTTGGGCGTGGCGTTACAGGCGGAGACCATGACGCAGGGCGTGCGCGAATGCGTCGCCCTCGTCCTGCAAGACGGGCGCGAGTTGGTCTGCACGCCGGAGCACGAAATCCTGTGCGCGGACGGGCGCTGGGTGCGCGCCGACGAGTTAGTGCCGGGCCAAGATCGCGTAGTAGTCGGCCTCGACGCGCCGTTGGACGAGCCGGGCGCGGACGAGTTTGGTTACGTGCTGCGCGCGGGCGACCTGCGATTCACCTTCGCTCAGTCTGACGAGCGCCTGCGCGCGCTGGCCTTCGCGCGCCTGCTCGGCCACTTACTCAGCGACGGCTCGATCAGCGCCGCGGGGCAGGGGCGGATGAACGTCGGGCAGGCGTTGGATCGTGAGGCCGTGCTCAACGACATAGAGTCGGTCACGGGCAAGCGCCCCGCCGCCACACGTTATGACGAACGCAAGTGGACTATCGTGCTGCCGCAGGAACTGACCGCCGCGGTCAGCGCGTTGCCCGGCGTGCGCGTGGGCCGGCGCATCAATCAGCCCGCGACGCTGCCGGCCTTCGTGCTGGACGAAGCCTGCCCCGTGGCCTTGGTGCGTGAGTTCCTGGGCGGACTCTTCGGGGCGGACGGTTGGGCCCCGGTGCTGCACCGCCAGGGCGCGCGCGCGGAGGCGGCCGTCCTTGAGCCGCCCGCGTTTGCCCAGAGCGCCAAGCCGGAGCACGTCGGCCAACTGCGCGCGTTGCTGGACGAGCTTGTCAACCTCCTCAACCGCTGCGGGGTGAAGACGGAGGGCGCGAAGGTCTACGAGTATCCGACGCGCCGCGCCGCGTCCTCTTACCCGGCGGCCCAAGACGGCGCGCCCCGCGTGGAAGTGCGGCTGAGTCTGCCGGACGGCCTCTCGTTCGTGGAGCGCGTGGGCTTCCGCTACTGCGTGGACAAGGCGTTGCGGGCCAGCGCGGCGGCGGTCTACTGGCGCACCGTGAACAAGATCAACGAGCAGCGCCTGTGGATGGCCGCGCGGCTGGCGACGCGGCACGCGGCGGAACCCGTGTTGTCTTTCGCGCGGGCGCGCCGCGCGGTGGCCGCGGAGCTTGTCGAGCGCGAGCCGGCGGTCTTCCCGCATTATTCGCTGCTTGAGGGGCACGAGCGGTTCGCGCGGCTGCCGCGGCCGGCGGGGCGGAAGTTCCAGCCGCTGCACCGGGACGCCTGCGGCTTCCCTTCGCCCGTCGAACTGTTCCGGCAGATCGGGGCGCGGGCCTGGTTCGCCCCGCTCGCCGCGCGCGGCGAGACGGACAGCGCCAGGCACTACTGCGCCGAGAAAGAGTCCTTGACGCTGCCGACGCTCGCGCTACAGGTGTTGGCGCGCCGCGCGGCGGGCCGGCGCGCCGTCTACGATCTGGCCGTCAACGACCTGCACGCCTTCGTCGCGGGCACGGTGGCCGTCCACAACTGCATCGGCAACTCGGGCCCGCTCGACCCGCGCATCGAGGACGTGATCACGCACAACGATCTGGTGGCGGCGGCGGTGCTGTCGGGCAACCGCAACTTCGAGGCGCGCGTGCACCAGAGCGTGAAGGCGAACTTCCTCGCCAGCCCGCCGCTCGTCGTCGCGTTCGCCCTCGCCGGCCGCGTCAACATAGACCTGACCAGCGAGCCGCTGGGCCAGGACGAAACGGGCGCGGACGTTTACCTCAAAGACATCTGGCCGACGCTCGACGAGATCGCGGCCCTGCTCGGCACGGCGACCGACCCCGACACGTACCGCCGGCTCTACAGCGACTTCACCGAGCAGAACCCGCTCTGGAACGAAATCCCCTCGGTCACGGGCGAGGTCTACGCGTGGGACGAGACCTCGACCTACATCCAGGAGCCGCCCTACTTCGAGAAGTTCAGCATGGAGCCGGGGCAGTTCTGCGACATCCGCGGGATGCGCCCGCTCGCCATCTTCGGCGACTCGGTGACGACCGATCACATCTCGCCCGCGGGCGCGATCAAGATGAAGTCGCCCGCGGGGCGCTACCTGCTCCTGAAGCACGTCAAGGTCGAGGACTTCAACTCGTACGGCGCGCGGCGCGGCAACCATCAGGTGATGGTGCGCGGCACGTTCGCCAACGTGCGCATCAGGAATCTGCTGCTGCCGGGCACGGAGGGCGGGCTGACGGCGCTCGAACCGACGGGCGAGCAGATGCCGATCTACGACGCGTCTGTGCATTACCAGGCGGCGGGCGTGCCGCTGGTCGTGCTGGCGGGGCAGGAGTACGGCACGGGCAGTTCGCGCGACTGGGCGGCGAAGGGCACGCGGCTGCTGGGCGTGCGCGCCGTCGTCGCCGAGAGCTTCGAGCGCATCCACCGCTCGAACCTCGTCGGCATGGGCGTCTTGCCGTGCCAGTTCAAAGAGGGCACGAGCGCGCGCGACCTTGGGCTGACGGGCACGGAGACCTTCGACCTCGTCGGCCTCGAAGGCGGCGACTTCCGGCCGCGCCAGGACGTGACGCTCGTCATCCGCCGCGAGGACGGCCAGACCGAAGAAGTCCCCGTCACCGTCCGCATAGACACCCCCATCGAGATCGACTACTACCGCCACGGCGGCATCCTCCCCTACGTCCTCCGCCAACTGCTCGCGCAAGGACAGTAAAGGAGTGTGGAGACAGACGAGACGCCCGGCGGTTAAGTCGTGACCGCCGGGCGTCTTTTGCGGCCCGCTGTGACAGCTCAAGCTTGAAGGTTGCGATTGGCCGGGTTAACACAGAGTACACAGAGGAAGCACAGAGGACACGGTAAAGAACTCTGTGCCCTCTGTGTTGATCTTTTCTCTCGCTACACGCACCTCGCAATCAAGCGCGCGGCCGTTCACGACTGCGCTGGCGGCGTGCCGGTCTGTTTGTCGTCGCCGGTCTTCTTCTTCGCGCCGCCTGCTTTACGTTGCGGGGCGCGTTCGACGCGGCTCGCGCTGCGCCAGGCGGCGAGCGCGGCCGGGTCTGCGCGGTACTTGTTGCGCACGATTGGCTCCAACTGGCGCACGGCGTTGACGCCCCGCGCCAGCAGGTCGCGTATGCGGGCCGTGGCGGCGACCTGCATGTCGGCGTGCGTGTCCTGCTCGGCGCGCGCCCGCTCGAACTCTTCGAGTTGCGCCTCCATCTTCGTGAAAAAGTCGGGCGGCAGTTCGCGCTTGAAGAACTCGTCCTTGAGCGGCGCGGCGTTGGCGAGGGCGGCGCGCGCGGCGGCGGCGAGCGCGTCGTCCTTGCGGGCCGGCAGGCGGAACTGCGCGCGCACGCCGGGTCTGGTCGCCTCCATGCCGCCCGCCGTGTCGTAGAGCCGTTCGAGCGAGGCGCGCAGGGCGTCGCGCGCCGCGTCCTTCCTGTCCGTACTCGCCTGCGCCAGCCTGCGCGCCGCGGCCTGCGCGCCCGCCTGCTCGTTCACCCCGGCGACGCAGGCGCGCACCTCCTGCGCCAGCTCGCCCGCGAGCGTGCCCGCGGCGAAGTCCGCCGCGTGCTCCTTCAGACAAAAGTTCTCCGCCCGCGTCAGCATCTCCTGCGTGCGGGTCTGGCTGTCTTCCATGGTGACTGCTCCTTTCTCCGGTTAGGGAAGAACCGTGAGGCCCTTCGCGTTGCAGGTTGCGAGGCGTTTGCGCTGACCCTTATGAAGACGGACGCGAAATGAAGACGAAGGCGGCCGGCGTGAGCCGTCGGCCCGAGAAAGATTATGACCACCCGTCGAAGCTATGAGACGTTACTGGAACCCCGCCCGGCGTAAAACAACCCTATCAAGCCGTGAGACGCGCCGAGTATACACCCGAACCCACCCGCCCGGCCAACATTTTCCCCACCCCGCCCGCCGCATCGTTTTCATCCACCCCGCCGCGCCACACCGCCCCCTAAACCCCGATCCGCCACCCCGAAACTGTAATTTTTCGCACCGTAATCCCATCCTGCACACCCGCAAAACGATTCTTACAGCCCGCAAAGCCATCCTGACAACCCGCAAAACGATTCTGCACACCTGCAAAGCCATCCTGCGCACCTACAAAACGATTCTTACAAGCCGCAACGTCATCCTGCACGCCTGCAACGCCATCCGTAACACCCGCAACGCCGTCCCGCACACCCGCAAAACGATCCTACGCACCTGCAAAGCCGTCCTTATACGCCGCAAAACCATTCCTGCACCCCGCAACCCCCTCCCGCGCGCCCGTAACGACACTCCTCCTGCCCGCAACGTCGAGCCGCCTACCTGCCATCCCGTACTATAACCTCGCAACCCCAACCCCCCTCACCCGCAATCCCCCGCACCCCGACCGCACACGCCCACACCCCACCGCCCTTACCTCTCGCTCACCCGCGACCAAAAAATTGACATTCCACCCCCGCCGGTATAACGTACTGGGGCACTGTAGCTCTTTCCTGCTAACGACTTGTTACGCCAGTCTCACGTCCCTTTTCGGCTATGCGGTAAAGTCACCCATGAGGCGCGCTAGACCAACAGCGGCGGCAACTAATCCTCGCCTTAACTGCTTTGACCGCAGCCGCCCCGGACGCGAGTTACGGCTGTAAGTATAAGTCGGCGTTTCGTGCTGATTAGCAGCGTAATGATATTTGGAGGCTAAATGTCATTTCTCGAATCCGTTCTACAAAGAACCAAGAAACTCGAACGGGTGCTTGAGGAACAGTACCAAGCTACCGGAAGAGGCTTACATGAGAAAGCAACCAGCGTTGAACATAAACTTGATTCAAATAGGCTCAAGCAGATCAGGTTTATTGCTTCCGTCAGAAATAAGCTGATGCATGAAGATGGTTACAGCTTTGATGGTACCGAGAGTGATTTTCTTAAGAAATGTGATGACCTTATCAAGCAACTAACCAATCATCAAACTCGAACTACGACTTATACTGCACCGCCGTATATTCCTAAGCCCGTTGAGCCAAAACCGCATCATAAGCCAGCACCTGTTCGCGCCGCGTCACAAACGTCAACTACCGGTTCTTATAGAAATAATGAGCTTACATACCCAAGTAGCAGTTATTCAAAGTCTAGCTCTTCATCTGGAAGCTACTCTGGTTCAAACAGTTCCAAAACTGATGTTGGAGAAGTTTTTAAAAATACACTACGGGCCTTACTCATTGGAGTCTTTCTATATCCAGTTATCGGGTTGGGCGGGTGCATCACCAGACTTATAGTTCAAGGTTCACCGCCCAACCCGATGACTCAGACGCAAGCACACGATACTTGGTTATATTCACCCCTTAAAGCTTGGACTACAGAAGCCATTGTAATTCCATTATTGATTGTTGCGATAACATTCTTCGTCGGCTTAATCAAGCTCAACCAGATCAGTCCTGTAGTTAAAGTACTATTACTCCTGCTTGGCGTTGCCGCCGCGATATATAGCGGAGGTGCCTTAATAAACTCAGTTAGAAGAACTAGGACAGCCGCCGCGCCTGTTAATAACTCTAGTCAAGCAGGAGTGGTAGGAACGATGCGAGAGGTTAATACAACTAACCTCAATATGCGCTCCGGTCCCGGAGCGAATTATCCTGTGGTAGCCACTTTCCCTAAAAAGGCCAGAATCGTTTCATACGGAGAAACGAGAAATGTAGACGGTGAGCTTTGGACGCAGGCGGCTACACCAGATGGACGCATTAGAGGCTGGGTTAATCGTAAGTTCTTGTCACCATAACACGCCGAACAATCATTCAACCCGGCCGCTCGACAGCCTGGCTTCCACGCGCAGGACTTGAGCGACCATCCGAAGGATTTCGTAATAAGGAGGCCGCAAACATGACCACGGGCAACCAGACTGCACTGGAGTTGACGAACGGTACTGGTCAGGAAGTACAGGTCTTTCTCACTCTGGGGGCGACGCCGGGCTGCGTGCAGAACGTCGCGGACATCCCGTTCGTGACGAACGTCGTGAATACACTGCAAGGGTCGTTCACACTCGCCGCCAACGGGTCGGTCTCCTACACGCCGCCGGCCGGCGTCGGCGTGAACGGCAACTTCAGCTTCGGCACGCCCCCGATCAACTGTCCGACGGATGCATTCCCCGACGGGGTGAACCTGGCCGAGTTTATCCTCAACAACAGCTTCCAAGGGCCGGGCGCGCAGGAGACCATTGACATCAGCGCCGTCGCAGGCGTGAACGCTTTCTTGAAGTTCTCGATGACGGGCGGGGGCGTGTGGAATGCGGGGTCAACTGAGCCGAACGTCACAGAGTTTGAGAACAAGGGGCTGCACGACAACTGCGGGCAGGTCGGGGTCTACCCCTACGGCTGCGACAATTGCACGCAGCGCGCGAACCCGCCCCAGTGTGACGGGCCTCCGACTCCGCCGCCTTACGGCGACTGCCAGTCCGCGCCGATCTGCAACGTGCAACGCGACGCCTCGACCGCGGGCGGGACTGTCTCGCTCAGCTTTCTGGGGTTCGCTTAGCCGATTGCGGAGAAGTTTTAGACGGCCTCGCGCGGTCGCACAGTTCATAAGGAGAGGGAAGTGAAGCTTGTTCTCATGACCTTGTTGCCGGCAGTCCTCCCAAGTCCGCGCCGTGAGACGGCGTGCCTCAGCCCACGGCGCAAAAGAAACTATTGACTCATTGCGGACGGCGGGGTTAGAGTCTCATTCCCTTGGTAGTTGTCAGGTTGGTCGCGGGGCGGCGTTCAGTCGGGGCCGCGCTCTCGGCCGATAGCGTTCACCGTCCAGACCGCGGTGCGGCGCGGTGTTGAGTCACAGCCAGTAAAAGGGAGGCAACTCATGTTTCGCGCGAAAGAATGCGCCCTCGCCTTGGTCTTCTGCGCTTTCGCCTTGGCCGCCGCGCCCTCGGCGCGCGCCGACGCCGTGCAACTGACCTCTGCGAGCCAACTCAACCCGGCCGACTTGACGGCCACTTACCCGACGGGCATTCCGATCCCAGGCACTTCGGCCTCGCTCGTCAACAACCCGTTCTCCGTCATCGCGGGCAGCAACGTCCTGACCTTCAGCAAGCCGACCGGCGCGTTCGTCGTCAACAGCTTCTTCGGCGCGGGCACGCTCTACACGGGCAACGCGTTCGGGCAGGGCGGCGCGCCGATTACCATCTCGTTCGCCACCGGCGTGACCGAGGTCGGCTTCCTGGCCATCCCGAACTTCGCCGGCCCGCCCGGCTTCGCCTTCACCTTCACGGCCTTCAACGGCACGACGCCCATCGGCACGTTCAACGTCAGCACGTTCGGCACGACCGGCGGCGTCTTCCTCGGCGTGCGCGCGCTCGGCGGCGACGTGATCACGAGCATCGTCGTCAACCACACGATCCCGGACTTCGCCATCGGCCCCGTCACCTTCGGCCCAGGGGCCGCCGTCCCCGAACCGGCGTCGCTCCTACTGCTCGGCACAGGCTTGGCCGGCGTCGCGGGCGCGGCCCTGAAGCGCCGCCGGGCCGCCGCGCGCGGCCAGACGCCGCCCGCGGCCGGTTAGCCTGAGCGGGCGTCTCTTCGGGGCGAGGTCTTCAACGTGCCGCGCCTGTTCGCGTTTCTCCGCGCCATCAACGTCGGCGGTCGCAACGTCACGATGGAGCGCCTCCGCCGGCTCTTCGCCGCGCAGGGCTTCGCGCGGGTCGAGACTTTTATCGCGAGCGGTAACGTCGTGTTCGAGGCGGCGGCCGCGGACGTTCGGGCACTCGAACGCGACATCGAAGACAGCTTGCGTGCGGGCCTCGGTTACGAGGTCGCCACGTTCATCAGAACCGAGGCGGAACTGGCCGCCGTCGCGGCTTACAAGCCTTTCCCTCAAGCTGAACTCGACGCGGCGGCGGCGCTCAACGTCGCGTTCCTGCACGAGCGGCCCGACGCCGCTACGGCGCGGAATCTGCTCGCCTTGCGGACGGCGCGCGACGACTTCCGCGTCCGCGGGCGCGAGGTCTACTGGCTGTGTCGCACGAGGCAGAGCGAGTCCGTCTTCTCGAACGCCGTGCTTGAGCGGGCACTCGGTCTGCGTTCGACCATGCGCGGCGCGAACACGATCCGGCGGCTGGCGGCGAAATACTGTGACGCGAAGCTCTCTGGCAGCGCGGGTTGACGAGCTGGCGCGCGCGTGGCGCGTCGCGGTCGAAGAGACCTTAGAGACGCAAAGCTCTCTTGTGGCGTTCGGCCGGCGGGGCGCGCAAGCAGTCGTGCTGAAGGTGGTGCGCCGGCCCGGCGACGAGTGGCGCTGCGGCGAGGTCTTGGCCGCCTTCGAGGGGCAGGGCACGGCTCGCGTCTACGAGCACGTCGAGGGCGCGGTGCTGCTCGAACGTCTGCGGCCCGGCACGCCGCTGGTCGAGCTGGCCCTGGACGGGCGCGACGAAGAGGCGACGGAAGTGCTGGCCCGCGTGATAGAGCGGATGGCGCGGCCGCACGCGTCGGCGGCCGCGCACGCGTCGCCCGCGTTCGTCACGGTCGAAGACTGGGGGCGCGGGTTCGGGCGTTACCTCGCCAGCGGCGACGAGCAGATTCCGCGCGCGCTCGTCGAGCAAGGGCGGCAACTCTACTCGCAACTGTGCGCGACGCAGCGGGCGCGCAGACTCCTCCACGGCGACCTCCAACACTACAACGTGCTCCACGACGCCGAGCGCGGCTGGCTCGCCATAGACCCGAAAGGCGTGATCGGCGAGACGGAGTACGAACTGGGCGCGGCCCTGCGCAACCCCTGCGAGAACCCGGCGCTTTTCGCCACGCCCGAGATCGTCCTGCGCCGCCTCAGGTGCTTCGAGTCCGCGCTGCGCATAGACCCGCAGCGCGCGCTCGCCTGGGCCTTCGCGCAGGCCGTCTTGTCGGCTATCTGGGGCGTCGAAGACGGCTTCACCGTCACGCCGCAGAACCCTTCGCTCCTGCTCGCCGACGCGCTCCGGCCGCTCGTCTCAGGCGTGAGCAGGTAGCGGATCACTTTCAGGTTGCGTGTGGCGTGCGGCCGGTCTTAACACAGAGGGCACAGAGTTAGCACAGAGGACACAGTAAAAACCTCTGTGTACTCTGTGTGACCTCTGTGCCCTCTGTGTTGAACCGGCCGCTCGTCACCCTCAACCTCAGACTGAGCCACTATCGTTAGACAACTCACGTCCGCGCGCACGTTAGCCGACAAACTTGTCCGGCGCGTTCACAGTATGAAAGGCTTAAAGCGATACTCTCATGAAGACCGGCGGCGGGTGGTGGCGGAGCTTGTGCCGCTCGTGCGGGCGAAGTTCGGCGCGAACCTCGTCGCGCTCGCCGCGACGGCTTCTTACGCGCGCGGCGAGGACGCGGCCTATTCCGATCTGGAGTTGACCGCGTTCGTGGCGCGGATGCCGGAGGGGCAGCGTTGGGGCAGCGTGGGCAAGATCAGGGACGGCTTGCTGGTCGAGTTGATCTGGACGACCAAAGAAATCTACCTGGCGGACACGCGCGAGGTGACGGCGAACTGGTATCTGGCCGGCTCCGACACGCTCCTGCCGCTCATCAACCGGCCTTTCATCGAAGAGCTGAACGCCTACAAGGTCGAGAACCTGAGAGAGAAATGTCTGGCCCGCGCCGCCAAGCACTGGCACGAGGCGCAGGAGGCGACCGCGAAAGTCCTGAACGCGATCCCGGCGTGTAACCGTGAAGGCGTGCCGCTGCTCGTGTTCGATATGCTGCGGCACATGCTGATCGTCCTGTCGTTCCTGAACCAGACGTCTTACGTGACGTTCGCCCGGTTCGTCTCGCAGGCGCAAGCGTTCAAGCTCAAGCCGGCGGGCTTCGACGCGTTGGTCGCCATCGTGGTTGAAGGCACGTATCAGGACTTGCCGGCGCTGGAACGAAACGTCGTGCGCGTGTTCTCCGAATTCGAGGCGCTCTTCGCCGCGCTCGGCATAGAGCTTTACGATAAAGACCTCGCCCCGCTCTGAACCAGTCTGCGCCGCTTCGCGCCGGCGCACTGCAACCCTCCAACATTAAGCGCCGCCGGCTGTGGCGTCCGGCCGTCGCCGTTAGGTATGCTAGCGGGTGATGGCGGCGTACTTGTTGACGGTGGCGGGCGTGGCGTTGCTGTTGTTCGTGGCGTATGACGTGTACGCGACGATCCTGCACGCGCGCGGGCGGTCGGGCCCGCTGGGCGAAACGCTGTACCGGATGGTGTGGGGCGCGGCGCGGGCGCTGGCGCGGCGGCGCGGGCGGCGCGGGCGGCATGAGACGCTGAGCGCGGTCGGGCCGGCGTTGCTGCCGCTGCTGCTCGTCGCCTACGTTGTGCTGCTGGTCTTCGCGTTCGCGCTCGTCTACTGGCCGCGGATGCCCGCGCAGTTCCACGCCGGGCCGGAGGCGCTGACCGCGCCGTGGAGCGACGCGCTCTACTTCAGCGGCGTCACGCTCTCGACCACCGGCTACGGCGACATCGCGCCGCACACGCCGCTGATGCGCTTCGTCGCCTTCGTCGAGGGCGCGAGCGGCTACGCGCTCATCTCGCTCGGCGTCACCTACCTCTTGAGCGCCTACGGCGCGCTCGAACGTCGCCGCGCCATCGCGCTCTCGTTCTACCACCAGGCCGAGGAGGGCGCGGACGCCGCCGGCTTCATCGCGCACTACTTCGTGGCGGGGCGCTTCTACGGGCTGGAGACCGTGCTGCGCATCGCCGGGCGCGACATGCAGGTCATGCTCGAATCGCACGTCGAGCACCCGGTCATACACTATTTCCACCCGGTCGAGGTACACAAGTGTTTCGCGCGCGTGCTCTTCCTCGCGCTCGAAATCTGCGCCGTCATCCGCGCCTGCCTAGACGAAGACGCATACCGCGAGCTGCGCGATCACCCGGAGGTGCGCACGCTCGAAGCGAGCGCGCGCCACGTGCTCGAAGGCATGATCGCGGCGCTGCAACTCGAACCGCGCCGCGCGCCCGACGCCGACGGCGAGCGCCGCTGGCGGCGCAGGTACGAGCGGACGCTCAAGCAACTCGCGCGCGCCGGCATCAACACGCGCGGCGACGCGGAGGCGGGCTGGGCCGACTACCGCCTGCGCCGCGAAGAGTGGGAGGCGCAACTGCGCCGCTTCGCCGCCTTCCTCGGCTACGACTGGGAGGAGATCACCGGCGACCTCGACCCCGGCTTCGCCGCCAACGTCGAACAGGAACAGCCGCGCGCCTGAGAAACGGTGCTTTAGACATTCCGCTTGGGTTGGTGCTAAATTACGAGGCGGCAACACCAAATCACATGACTCTCCGCCGCCGTCTTTAAGCCGTCAACCCGAAGGAGTGTGTCCCTGATGTCAGCCCCGCAAACAGCCACGAACGAAGCGCGCCGCTACCAACTCTTTATCGGCGGCGAGTGGGTGGACGCCGCGTCCGGCAAGACCTTCATCAGCACGAACCCCGCGACCGGCGAGCCGCTCGCCGAGGTCGCAGAGGCCGACGCGGCCGACGTGGACAAGGCCGTCGCCGCCGCGCGCAAGGCGTTCGAGGGCAAGTGGGCGCGCACGAGCGCGCGCGACCGCGGGCGTCTGCTCTACAAGCTCGCGCAACTGGTCGAGGCGCGCGCCAAGGAACTCGCCGCCCTTGAGACGGCCGACAGCGGCAAGACGATCCGCGAGTCGGCTTACGTTGACTTGCCGCAGGTCGTCGAGAACTTCGAGTACTTCGCCGGCTGGGCCACGAAGATCGAGGGCGAGACGATCCCCGTGCCCGGCCAGTTCTTCAACTACACGCTGCGCGAGCCGGTCGGCGTCTGCGGCCAGATCATCCCGTGGAACTTCCCGCTGCTCATGGCCGCGTGGAAGCTCGCGCCCGCGCTCGCCGCCGGCAACACGGTCGTCCTGAAGCCCGCCGAGCAGACGCCCGTCACGGCGCTCGAACTCGGCCGGCTCATCGCCGAGGCCGGCTTCCCCGAAGGCGTCGTCAACATCGTGCCCGGCTACGGGGCGACCGCCGGCGCGGCGCTCGCCGCGCACCCCGGCGTGGACAAGCTCGCCTTCACCGGCTCGACCGAAGTCGGCAAGCGCATCGCGCGCGCCGCGGCCGAGAACCTGACCAAAGTCTCGCTCGAACTCGGCGGCAAAGCGCCCAACGTCGTCTTCGCCGACGCCGACATCGAGCAGGCCGTCAACGGCGCGCTCATGGGCATCTTCTACAACCAGGGGCAGATTTGCACCGCCGGCTCGCGCCTCTTCCTCGACGAGCGCATCAAGGACGAGTTCCTCGAACGCTTCAAGACGAAGGCCGAGCGCATCAAGGTCGGCGACCCGACCGACAAGACGACGCAGATGGGGCCGCAGGTCTCGGCCGAACAACTCGACCGCATCAAGTCTTACGTCGAGATCGCGCGCGCCGAAGGGGCGGCCGTGCTTGCGGGCGGCGCGTCGCCCGAACTCGAAGAGCCGTTCAGCCGCGGCTACTTCTTCCGCCCGACCATCTTCGCCGACGTGCATAACCAAATGCGCGTCGCGCAGGAGGAGATTTTCGGCCCCGTCTCGGCGGTCATCACCTTCACGGACGAGGCCGATCTGCTGCGGCAGGCGAACGAGACGATCTACGGGCTGTCGGCGGGCTTGTGGACGCGCGACGTGACGCGCGCGCACCGCTTCGCCCGCGAGGTCAAGGCCGGCGTCGTCTGGATCAACACCTACAACATCATGAACGCCGCCTCGCCCTTCGGCGGCTACAAGCAGTCCGGCTACGGGCGCGAGATGGGCCGGCACGCGCTCGACCTCTACACCCAGGTCAAGAGCGTCTGGCTCGATCTTTCGGGCAAACCCATCGGCTGGTTCGGCAACTAAAGCAAGGGATGAGGGCTGAGGGCTGAGGGATGAATAAAAGCTGACTGGCTATTCAGCCTGTTTTTCATCCCTCAGCCCTCAGCCCTTCCTCCGCTCTCCCGCATAGACTTCGAGTCTGGAAGATTTGAAAGGAGATGCGATGCGTTCAACTGTTACACGTCTGGCCGCCGTCGCCGTGTTCGTCTGCGGGCTGTCGCTCGCGGCGTGGGCGAAGACGACCATCAATAAGATCAACGCCGATCCGAGCCGCTACCACAACAAGAAGGTCTCCATCGTCGGCACGGTCACGGACAGCTACGGCATCATGGGGCAGGGGGCTTACGAGATTGACGACGGCACGGGCCGGATGTGGGTGGTGGCGGATCGCACCGTGCCCGCGAAGGGCGCGCGCGTCGAAGCCAAGGGGCACATCATCACGGGCTTCGCCTTCAACGGGCGCAACCTGGGGACGGTGTTGCAGGAGTCCGGCCGCAAGGCGAAGGACAACTAGCCGGCCCGAGCGCGCGCCGCCGCGCCGCACGATGCGGATCGTTCGCAGCCTAGACGAAGAGTTCCTGCGCCTGCACGAACGGGCGCACGCGCTGCTGCGGCGCGTGCCGCCGGACAAGCTCTACTGGCAGCCGCGCGCGGCCCGCGCCGCGCCGGTCTATTCGTGCGGCGAGCACCTGCTGCGCGCCGCCGCCTGCGTCGAGCAGACCTTCGGCGGCATCACGGCGAACCTGTGGGACGATCCGTTCGAGTGGACGCTGCCCGAAACACTCGCAACCCCTGAGCTGGCCGCCGCGTATCTAACGGAGGTCGAAGAGACGCGGCGGCGCGGCTTCGCGCTCATACACGCCGACGGCGAACTGCTGAAAGAGATCGCCGTCCCGTCGGGCGACATGCAGACGCTCGGCGCGCTCCTCGTCGCCACGCTCGCGCGCGCCGCGCACCACCAGGGGCGCGCGTTCGCCACGTTCCGCCTGTTCTCTGATGAACGCCTGCCGCCGGTATGATATAAGGGCAGTAGGCAGTAGCCGGTAGTCAGTAGCCAGTAGAAAGACATGACTGGTGTTGACTGCCGGCGACGAAGGACGAAAGGTGACGAGTTCAAGACCTACTGGCTACTGACTTCTGACTACTGCCTACTGTCCGCTCTGGAGGTCTCCCCGAATGTTGTTTTGTCCGAAGTGCAGTCAGCAGCAGGCGGACGGGTCGCGGTTCTGCTCGCGCTGCGGCTTCCCGCTCGAAGGCGTGAGCGAGCTGCTCATGCGCGGCGGGCAACTGCCCGTGGTCGCGCCGCCGAGGCCGCAGGGGCCGCGCGTCATGTCGCCCAAGCGTAGAGGGGTGAAGCAGGGGGGCGCGGTCATGTTGATCGGCGTCTTCCTGATCCCGGCGTTCGCGATCATAATGGAGTTGCTGCGACTCAACATCGCGTTGCCGCTCCTCGGCGTGCTCGTCTTCCTGGGCGGCTTGCTGCGTATGCTCTTCGCGGCCTTCTTCGAGGAGGGCGCGCCGAGCGCGGGTCTGCCCGCGTCGGCTTCTTACGCGCCGCCGCAGCGGCTCGACGCGGCGCGCTACGAGGCGCTGCCGCCCGCGGCGGGCACGCCCACTTACGGCTACCGGCCGCAGTCGCACACCGCCGAGATGCCGCCGCCGCCGAGCGTCACCGAGCACACCACGCGCCTGCTCGAACAGCAGGCCGAGCGCGACCGCGACGAGCAACGTTAGCCGCCGGTCAGATGAGCGAGACGAGCACGCTCGCCGCGCGCCTGCGCGCACGCATCGCCGCCGAGGGGCCGCTGACCTGCCGCGACTGGATGGCCGCCGCGCTCTACGACGAGCAGGCCGGCTACTACAACCGCCCCGACCTCGCGCGCTGGGGCCGCGCGGGCGACTACCGCACAGGCCCCGAACGCAGCCCACTCTTCGCCGCCGCCTTCGCGCGCTACTTCGCACAGCTCCACGCACAACTCGGCGCGCCCGCCCGCTGGACGATCATCGAAACCGGCGCTGGCGGCGGCCACTTCGCGCAAGGCGTGCTCAACGTCCTGCGCGACGCACACCCGCGCGTCTATCAAGCGACGAGTTACGTGCTCGACGAGCAGAGCGCCGACGCGCGTGCGCGCGCCCGCGCGCGCCTCACGCCTTTCATCGAACGCGTAACTTTTCAACGCCTGTCAGACTCATCACCCGCACCTCCAAACATCATCTTGCCGACGCCGGGCGTCGTCTTCGCCAACGAGTTGCTCGACGCGCTGCCGTCGCACCGCGTCCGCGCGCGCGGCGGGCGGCTGCGCGAGTTGTGCGTGGGGCTGGACGGGGGGGGGCAGTTCGCCTGGGTCGAGCGCGCGCCGACGACGCCGCGCCTCGCCGAGCACTTCGCGCGTCTCGGCGTCGAACTGGAAGAAGGGCAGGCGGCGGAAGTTAACCTCGCCGTCGAAGACTGGCTCGCAACGGCGGCGAACGCACTGACGCGCGGCTACCTCGTCCTCGTTGACTACGGCGCGGAAGCCGCGCAACTCTACGACGCGACGCAGCGCCCCGAAGGCACTCTGCGCGCCTTCCGCCGCCACCAACTCAGCGCCGACGCGCTCGCGCAGCCCGGCGAGCAAGACCTGACGACGACCGTCAACTGGACGCAGATGCGCCAGGTGGCCGAAGGCTTAGGGCTGCGCACGGTCGCCTACGCGCGGCAGGACGAGTTTCTACTCCGCGCCGGGCTGCTCGAAGAACTCGAACGGCTGACGGCGCAGTTCACGTCCGAAGCCGAGCGCGTCGCCCTGCGCGTCTCGGCCCGCGACCTCGTCCTGCCCGGCGGCATGGGCGAGAGCTTCCAGGTGTTGGTGTTGGAGAAGTGACGCGGGTTGCGTTCGTGCTCAACGCTTCAGCCGCTCGATGAACTTGCTGCGGAACTTGGCGACCTTGGGCGCGACGATGGCGCGGCAGTAGCCTTGGGTCGGGTTGCGCGCGAAGTAGTCCTGGTGATACTCCTCCGCCGGGTAGAACTCCTCGGCGGGCACGACCTGGGTCACGACGGACGCATCCCAGAGGCCGTCCGCGTTGAGGCGCGCGATTGTTTCTTCGGCGGCGGCGCGTTGCGCGTCCGTGTGGTAGAAGATCGCGGAGCGGTACTGCGTGCCCACGTCCGCGCCCTGCCGGTTCAGGGTCGTCGGATCGTGGATGGTGAAGAACACGTCGAGCAGGTCTTGGTATGAGACGACCTGCGGGTCGTAGGTCAACTGCACGACCTCCGCGTGGCCGGTCAGCCCGGTGCAGACTTCTTGATAGCTCGGCTGCGCTTTAGTCCCGCCCATGTAGCCGGAGACGACGCGCCCGACGCCGCGCAACTCCTTGTAGACGGCCTCCAGACACCAGAAACACCCGCCCGCCAGCGTGGCGATCTCTTGACGCTCTTCGGTCGGCATAAACCCGCTTCACACTCCTTTACGTTTCGTCCAGTATGCCACCGCGCGGGCGCGGGCGCACGCGCGCGTCAGTGTTTCTGTCTGCCTCTGTGCCCCCTCTGTGTCCTCTGTGTCTCTGTGGTTGATGCCGCTGAACCTTGATTCACCACAGAGGCACAGAGGCCACAGAGGATGCACGGAGGCCTGAGCATTACCAACACGTCAAGGCGCTTGGAGCGTGAAGTGATCGACGAGGCGCAGTTTCATATCGCGTGCCTGGCGCGCGTAGTCGTCCACGCCGATGACGTAGACGGTGAGCGTCTCTTTCGTCACGTCCTGGCCGGCCGCGTCGCGTGTGCGTTCGCGCTTGAGGCGGAAGCGGACGAACTGTTTGTACTGCTCGCTGCGCACGGTCGAGCCGACCTCGTTGTTGTGTCCGTTGAAGGCGAGGCCCGCCGCCAGATACCAGCCGAACCAGGCGCAACTGAACAGCGCGCCGAAGAGACCGGCCAGGGCGAGACCGACCGCCAGCGCCAAGTACTCGTGACCACTCGACAGTAACGTCGGCACGGGCGCGTGCGCGTCTGAGACGAAGGGCAGACGGCTCGTCAGCCACGGCAGCGCGAGCGCCAGCGCGCCGGCGATCAGCAGCACCAGCGCCACCCAGCGCCCGCCCGGCCGGAGTCGCCGCTTAAACCAGGGGTTGCCGAGTCGCGTGCCCAGTAGCCAGAACACGACGACCAGAACGAGCGCGGCGGCGTACGTCCACACGTTGCCCCACCACACGAGCAGGAAGGGCACGAGCAGTTGCAGCGCGCCGTGCCAGAAGCCGAGCGCCGTGAGCGCGGCGCGGTCGGACGCCTGCACGTCCGCGCCGCCCACGCCCCAGCCGAAGTAAGTCAGCCCGCCGAGGATGCCGGCGACGACCAGCGCGAACAGGATGTCCGCCACCACCTTGCGCATGTCGTAGCCGCCGAAGAACAGCACGCCCGCCAGCACGCACAGCACCGCGAAGATGGCGTAGGCGCGCACGGGCCAGTAGCTGAAGAACGTCACCTTGATCCGGTACGCTTGTTTGAACAGCCCTGCCGAGTAAAAGATGCCGCCGAGCGCCGCGGCCGCCGCCAGCAGGTTGGTCAACAGGATGAGCAGGCTCCCGGTCAGGCGCGGCACGATGTGCTCGACGCCTTGGGCCTTGACCAGTTCGTCGCCCGTCAGGCGCGCGAACTCAAGCAGGACGTAGGCCAGGCTGATCGCGGCCGAGGCGAACAGCACCCAGAAGGGCAGGTAGTCGGTCTTCGGCGTGACGATCAGATCGGAGACTTTGCCGCGCAGCCCCGTCAGCCCGGCCGCCTTCAGCTCCGCCACCTCGCCGAACGCGACGCCGCGCCGCACGTCTTTGTAGCGCAGTTGGAAGCCCGCGCCGACGGCCTTGCGCAACGTCTCGAACGGCGCGTAAGCGCGCTTCGCGTAGAGGCAACTCCACACGGCCAGCCCGGCCGAGACGATGACGAACGGCAGCGAGAAGGTCTGAAGCTGGCAGTTGTTGCCGTTGCCGGCGAGGAGCGGGCGCAGCCCGTAGAAGTGGCCCAGCCCGTAGAGGAAGACGAGGTTGTTAATGACGGCGAGCGCGAGTATGGCCCAGCACTGCCAGCGGTCGGCCGCGCTCAGCCCCGTGGGGCGCTGGCGCTCGATGGCGCGCCTGAGCCGCCGATCCGCGAGGTCGAAAGACTTCGTGAGTCGCAGGAACAGCCAGTGCGCGTAACGCCCGGCCGCGCCGATCAGGCCGATGGCCAGCAGCATGAAGACGAGCAGCCGCAGGTAGTTGCCGGACAACAACCCTTCGGGCTGATCGCTCAACAGGCACAAGCCGGGCCAGTCCCAAGGCCAACTCGCGGCCGCGCCGCCCGCGCCCTGCGGCGTGGCTGCGGCCGCGGCCCGTGCGCCCGCGCCCCGGAGCCAGATTCGGTTGAGCCACGCTTCGAGGAAGATGACGGCGCTGATGATGACGCCGAAGAGGTAGACGTTGCCGCCGCGGAAGACAGTCCAAGGGTTGAAGATGCGGTCAGCCACCATCTTGCGCGACTGCGCTTCGTCTGGATAGGTCACGCGCGGCTCGACGCGCTCGTCCTTCTCGCCCGCCGCCGTGTGGGTCGGCGACACGGCCGCGCCGCCCGAGCCGGAGACGAGCGACGCGTAGTTGCCGCGCGCGGCCGCAGCCGCGCCTGATGCGACGGGCGGCGTACTCGACGCAACGGCGGCCGTGCTTGCTTGCGTTGTCGTCGTCGGGCCCCAGTAGCGTGCGTAGTGGTGCGTGTCGCCGGAGATGTCGAGCCGGCAGGTCTGCCCGTTGCCCTCCCGCTGCGCCGCGTCCGTGTCCCACAACTCGCCGTCGCGCAGGTACGGGTTATCGAGACCGAGCGCGCGCAAGGCCTGCGGCGTCTTGTCTTCGGGCTTGGCGCGGCGGCGGTTGACGGTGGTCGGCTCGGGCGTCGCGACGACGAGCTTGGCTGGGAGCGTGCGCGTGGTGGCGGCGCGCTCGGCCTCTGTCAGTGCGTCGCGGTAGGCGCGGCGGAAGTATTCGCGCTGGCGCAGGTCAAGCTCGTTGAGTTCCGAGTCCACGCCCCAGAACCACCAGCCGAAGGGCAGGCGCAGGGCGACGTAGCTGGCCTGCTGGCGGCGCTCGAAGCCGGGCAAGCGCAACTGCGGCGTCATCTTGCGGCCGCCGACCGTGAGCGGCTCGTCCTCGCGCGTGAGCGGCGCGCGGAACTGGCGGTTGAAGCCATCTATCATGTCGTAGTAGTCGTGGTTGCCGGGGATGCCGAAGATGGGGCGGCACACTTCTAGGTCGGCGAGGGCGGCGGGCGCGGCGCGCACGTCTTTGCGCCGGTCGCGGAAGGCCCAGGTGAACGGGGCCTGGAAACGCTCGGCGAGGCTGGCGTAGTCGGCGACGTGATAGGTCGTGTCGCCGCCGAAGAAGAGGAACGAGCCGCGCGGCAGCGTCGTCGCGGCCGCCGCGCGCGCGGTCTCTACAGTTTCGTGCGCGCCTTGCCCGGCCGCGTGCGCGGCCTCTTCGGCCGCGTGCGCGGCCTGTCGGTAGTCGGCCGCGTGCTTGAGGCGGACGGCGAGTTGCCCCGCGGCGTCCGGCCCTTCGAGGAGCAGGTCGCTGAGGCAGAGGTAGGCGAGGTTGTAGGTGGCGGCCTGGCCGTCGCCGGAGTCGGAGAGGTAGTCGAACCAGAACTCGCCCGCCTCGGCGTCGGCGTCCCAGCCGACGCGCTGCCCGGCCCACTCCGCGCGCGTGGGGAAGACGCGCCCCGCCATCCAGTCGCGCGGGTCGAGCTTGCCCTTGAACGCGGCGAACAGCACGAAGTACTTCAGGTTCGCCAGCAAGTCGCGCCCGCCCAACCACGCCACAGGCGACTTAAACGGCGGCTTCTTCATCTCGGCTGCAACCTCCGTTGTTAGCAAGAGCGCCCGGTCGTGCCATAATCTAATAGCAGAAGCAGCCTTTGTCTGACAACAAAGTTATGGAAGGAGAGGAGACGAACGGTTATGCGGCCTCTCTTCGACGGCGTCTTCCGCGGGCTGCCGGTGCTCGTCACGGGGCACACGGGGTTCAAAGGCTCCTGGTTGAGTATCTGGCTGCACGAGCTTGGGGCGAAAGTCATCGGCTATAGCTGCGGCTCCGTATCCGCCCCGAGCAACTTCGACCTGTGCGGGTTGCAGCGGCGCGGCACGCACGTCGCGGGCGACATCTGCGACCTTGATAAGTTGAAGTGGACGCTTGAGACGCATGAGCCGCGCGTCGTCCTGCACCTGGCCGCACAGTCGCTCGTGCGCGTCTCTTACGAGGAGCCGAAACGGACTTTCGACACTAACGTGGGCGGCACGGTCGCCGTGCTGGAAGCGATCCGGCGGACTAAGTCGGTCGCGGCGTTCGTCGGCGTCACGACCGACAAGGTCTACGAGGATCAGGGCTGGGTCTGGGGCTACCGCGAGAACGACCCGCTCGGCGGCCACGAGCCTTACAGCGCGAGCAAGGCGGCGGCCGAGTTGGCGATCCAGTCCTACCGCCGTTCGTGGGCGGGGCCGAACTTCTCGCAACGCCCCGCGGCGATAGCCAGCGCGCGCGGGGGGAACGTGCTCGGCGGCGGCGATTTCGCGCCCCACCGGCTCGTACCCGATTGCGTGTGTGCGTTGATGGCCGGCACGCCGATCAGGCTCCGCCAGCCGCGCGCGATCCGGCCGTGGCAGCACGTCCTCGATCTGCTCAGCGGGTATCTCTGGCTGGCCGCCAACCTGCTGCGACAAGAGGGCGACGAGTTTAGCGAGGCGTGGAACTTCGGGCCGGCGGAAGGGCAGGCGGTCAGTTGTGAGGCGGTCGTCAGGGAGATCATCGCCCTTTGGGGGCAAGGGAGTTACACGCCGGCCGAGCAGGCGGCGCAAGGCCACGAGACGCCGGCCCTGCGTCTGAATTCGGTCAAGGCCGCGGAGCGCCTCGCGTGGCGGCCCGCATACGACTGGCGGGAGGCGGTCGCCGCGACGGTCGGGTGGTTTAAGGAATACCACGACCGGGCGGGCGCGGGCGGCGCGGACATGTACGACTATTGCGCCCGGCAGCTCGCGGAGTACGTCGAGAAGGCCGCGACGCTGGGTCTCAGGTGGGCGCGGCCGTGAGGTCAGTCGCGCCCCTGTACGCCCGAACGCACGACGCCGCCTGCGCCCTCCGCGTAATAGCGCAAAGTAGTAGCGTCGAGCCAGCCGACGGCCTCGACCGCCGCGCCCTCGGGGCGCGTGAACCCGTCAAACCTGTCGGGGCTGGCACTCAGGTTGCGCAGATCGTAACCGAAGAAGTCGCAGGTGAAGACCTCCGGCTTGCTGTTGGCGGGCGTGAGCGGCGACTGGAACGCGACGCGCGCGTTCAACGGGTCGGTCGGCTTCGACAGCAGCGGGGTTAAGCCGCCGGCGCTCTCGACGAACCACACGTCTTCGGGCGACCGCAGCCCCTTACGCTTCACCAGGTAGTAAGCCGATTGGGCCACGACCTCCCCCCGCAACACCTCCACGATCCCTAGCGCGTAGATCGCCCCCGTCCCGCTGCCTAAGATTTCGCTGTACGCGTTCGGGGCGAAGAGTCGGCCGTCGGCGGGATCGACGTACTCGGACAGACCGCGGCCGCCGAGCTTGCAGCGTACTTCGTAGGCGGCGCGCTCTCCGTGCAGGTCTGGATGCGGCTGGACGTAGAAGTCGTCCGAGGCCACGTAGGCCCAGACGACGCTGCCGCGGACTGTCCGCGGCCCCCGCAGCAACACCTCCTGTGGGGCCGCGGGTATGTCGTCGGCCGCCAGCTCCAGCAGCACGCTTTTCGTGTGGGCGTGCAACTTCCGGTCGAGGCCCGACCATTGTTTGGGCAGCGCCGCGTGCGGCCAGACGAGCAGCGGAACCTGGCGCACACCACCGCCCAGCTCGTACAAGATTTGATCAACAGGCGTGCGCGCGCCGCCCGGCCGCGGCGACTCCAGGCGGGCTACGCCTGCGCTCGACACCTCGAAGAGATTCGCGTCCAAGACGCACTGCCGATCCGCCACCCACGCCACCGCCACCGACGCGGCGAGGGCCGCGATGATGAGCGCCGCCATGAACGCGCCCGAGATTCGGGCCGGCAGGGCCTTCAACGCTGGCTGCCTAAAGAGCATCGTGAGCAGTCTATTCGTCGGCAGATAGATCAACAGCGGCGGCAGCGTGATCATCAGGGCGTAGTAGGCGGGGGGCGGCAGGCCCGCCAGCGAGAGGTGGAAGACCTCGAACCCGAACACCCGGTTGATGTTCTCCTCCGGGCGCGTCAGCAGGTAGGTGAGGGTGAACACGACGAGCGTCTGCGCCCACTGTAAGAGCCACGCTCTTTTCGGCGCGCCCAGCGCGAAGACCCCGTAGAGCGCCGCGGGCACGAGGAAGACGTGACTGAAGAACGAGAGGCCCTTCTCGCCCAGGCTCAGGTCGTGGAAGAACATGTAGCCGGTCGCGTCAAACGGCAGATAGCCGAAGAGCAGACAGAGCCAGAAGTCCACGTTCCACACCAAGTGGAAGATGCAGACGGCCACGAGCTGCGCCGTGACCAGCGCCCGGCTCCTGAGCAGGAGGCCGACGGCGGTGAGGAGAAGGGCGACATCACAAAACCACAGCAAGTGCCCGGCGTTGTAACGCCTGCACCACGCGCCGGCCATCACGCCGTAGATCAGGCACAGGCAGACGGCGAGGACGTTAAGCCCGTCAAACCCCGGTGCTCTGGCCGACCGAACTTTCACCCGATTCCCCATATGCGACGGTCGCATCGCCCCGCCGGCCTCCGCGCCCACGTTCGCGCCACGATGTCAAGGCTTTGGTTGCTGCGCGAAGCCGCCCTTCGGGCGTGACCTGATCTTATCAATGACAAATTCGGCGCACTCGCGAACGGCCGTGTCCTTGTCCGTCAGCGCCTGCTCCAGAACGGGGTCGTTGACCTCCAACCCGAGCTTCACAAGAGCGGATACGGCGTCCTCTCTGTCCTTCTCACTCCCAGCGCGCGCCGCCGCGGCGAGCAACGCCGCCGCCGCGCCTTTCGCGTCTGGCCCTAAGGCCCCTAATCTTCGCACCGCCTCGCGGGCCTGCTCCGTCTCGCCTCTCAGGTTTTTGCCGAGTTGTTCGACCACCCTGCTCGTCAGCTCGGCGGCAACGAATCCCGGCACCTTGCCGTCCGCGCCTACGGTTAGACAGCAGTCCCGCACCGCGAGTAAGAATTCCATTATGTCAGCGGTCCTGAACCCCTGTCTGTCCGCGTAGTCGAAGAACGCGCGCCAATCATCTTTTTTCGCCCCGTACTTGTGAACAAGGTATATGCCGGCCAAGTACTCGGCGACGGGGTCGAACTTGAAACTAATCCAGGTTTCGTCGTGCCCGGGCGGTTTAATGATCTGCAACTTTCTCAGGTGAGCGATAGTGTTGGCGGCCACCTTTTCCTCCCCGCCGAGCGCGCTCAGGACGGCAGAGCGTTCAGCCGGCGCGGGGCGGTAGCGCTCGCGCAAACACTCCCACGCGATCAGCATAGTTGCGCGTTGCACCGCGCCGTCATCAGGCTCATTATCGCCGCGTTTGCGGTTGATGTAGTTGAGGTATTTCAGCATTAGGTCGGGGATGTTCTTCGGCGGATCATACTTGAAGTTGCCTTTCTTCGAGGCGATAAGCAACTCGGCGTAGAATTTCGCCAGCAGGGCGGGAAAATCCTTGTCGCCCACGATCTGGGTGAGTAGGAGGCAGGCCGCCAGACGCTCTACGCCGTCAAACAAGCCTGTCTCGCGGCGGTGCTCCAGGTATTTCTCCATGAACTCGGTGAGCTTCGAACCGCCAACCAGTCCCTGATTGATCACGGCCCTATCACGCTCCCGCAGCGCCTCCTCAGTCCGTGCGGTGATGATGCAGGCGTTGACCGGTAGGGCGTCGATGCTGTCCCTTATCTGCTCCTGCGCCTTCGCACTCAGCTCGGAAAAGCTGTCGATGATGACCAGTATCCGGCGCAGCCTCAGCAGGTTTATTATCATTTCATCCGAGAGGGTTTCGTTCGGGATAAATTCGTTCACCTGGGCCTTGATCTCGTTCAGGAATGAGCCGTCGTCTTCCTTCATCGTCTCGATCAGCACCGGCAGCATCAAATGTTCTTGGCAGAGTCTGTCGTGCTCCTTCTCGTCTGTCGCCGCCGTGCCGAGTTGGCAGGCCAAGCTGGTTTTACCGGAACCGCCTTCCCCACAGATGACGAGGCGGGCCCGCTCGCCGGAGAACTTCCGCCGCGTGTCGTCTGGAATGAAGTCCCGGATACTCGCCTTACCCTTAACGCCCGGTACGAAGTGGAACTCGCGCTCACTAACCGTTTCCTTCTCCTTAAAGACGGCGCGCGCGTGGCCGATGACGTATTTCTCAATCCAGGCGTCAAGCACCCTGGGGATGCGCTCGAAGGCGATGACGGACTGGATAAACCGCAGGGGGCCCCTGACTTTGTCCCAGCCCGGCCTGGCCGTATAGCTGACGAACTTTAACTCGCCCCGCAACAGCGCCGCCGGCCGCGCCGCCAGAAGAATAAGCCAAACTGAAAGGAGCACGAGGACGAGGATAAAGACGCTGGCGTAGCCGAGGTGTTCAAGTGCCAGTGCCCACAGCCAGGCCCACCACGGCTGCCCTAGCTCTTCGAGTTTTTGGCGGAGGAGATCGGCGTGCTTACGCACCTCCGGGTCGCTGGATTGTTCGACGGCGCGAAGCGCGCCCGCCAACGCGTCCCTCTCTTCGGCCGTCTGCGCCCGGCTGAGGGCCATGAAGACACTGCTAATGGCGGAAGCTGCTCGGACGCGCACATCCTTATCCGTATCCTGCCGCAGCGCCTCGACCAGCGCCGGGACGGCCGCCTTAGCCGCGGGCCCGATCCTCCCAAGTGCGGAGGCGGCCTGCCGGCGCACATAGGCCGCCTGCTTGCGTTTATCTTCCCGGTGGCCCAAGGCTTCGCTCAGCGCCTGGACGGCCTCGTCGTCCTCCGCGCCGATCTGGCCGAGCACGGAGGCCGCGCCCCCGCTCACGCCGACATCCTGATCCTGCTCTTTAACTTTCAGCGCTAGCGCTCGGACGGCCGGCCGCCCGATCCCCACGAGCGCGAGCGCGGCACTCGCCCGCACGTGCTCATGCTGATCTTTCAACAACTCGATCAAGTCCTTGATGGCGTCCTTCGCCGCCGGCCCGATCTGCCCGAGTGCGTATGCGGCCCCGCTGCGCACCTCCCCGCTCTCGTCATGCAGGGCTTTGATCAATTTCTGAATGGCGGCCTCCGCCCCCAGACGAATTCGCCCGAGCGCGTCGGCGGCGCTAGCCCGCACGTATACTTCCCGGTCCTCCAGCGCTTTGGTCAATGCGGAAACCGCGCCCTCCGCCTCAGGCCCGATCCGGCCGAGCACGTAGGCGGCCCCGCCGCGCACGTCTACGTTTGGTTGGGTTTGGCTATTCAGGGCCTCGATCAGTAGCTGCACGGTCTGCGGCTGCGGCCCGATCTGCACCAGAGCGTCGGCGACGTTGCCCCGCACGTACGCGTTCTCGTCACTGAGCTGCTCGATCAGCGCTGGGGTGGCCTCCACCGCCGCCGGCTCGATCCGGCCGAGCACGTAGGCGGCCCCGCCGCGCACGCCCACGTGCGTGCTCCGCAAAGCCGCGGCCAACTCCGGGACGGCCGCCGGCCCGATCTTTACGAGGGCGGCGGCGGCGTTGCCCCGCACGTACGGGGCCTCGTCCCTGAGCTGCTCGATTAATTCCGGTACGGCCTCCGCCGCCGGCCCGATCTGGCTGGGTTCGTAAGCGGCCACGCCGCGCTCGCTCGGGGTCGAAGCCTTGAGCCGCGTGATTAAGGCGCGCGCCCTCTGCTCGTCACCCGTATGGGGCGACTGGGCGCTCGTCGGCAACAGCAGAGAGAGCGTGGCGCAGAGATAGAGCGGTACGCGGGCGACGTGTAGCGTGTGTGTGCGGCGAGAGGCCATGGTGAACCCCTGACATGCACGTCGGCGGTCGGGATGCGGGTCGCCTTGTCGTCAACCCGACTTGGCTGCGCGGCCCGTCAACTCATGCGTCGTCGGTTCCGGGCTGACGCGACAGCTTTCGGTTCGGGCGCGCTAAAAGGACGGCCCGGAGTACATGCGAACATGGCCGCGCGGGGCCGTGCCGCCCCTCGGCGCGCGCCAGCGCCGGATTCCCCCTCGTTATTTTTTGGCGATGTTGATGTGCTTGCCGAGCTGGTAGCGGGGTTTCTGCGTCGGCTTCCACTCAACGATCCTGGACCTGAACCCGAAGATGCAGGCGAGCTGGGTCGCCACGGCCGGTAAACAATAAAGCCAGATGGCCAGAAAGGATTGGAGATAGAGCAGGCACATGCGGCGGGCCGACAGACCGCCGGGGATGAACCAGGCGAGTTGGCGGCCCGAGACGGCGACGAACAAGAGGGGCGAGAGGAGCAGCGTGGCCAAGCCCGCCGCGCGGATCGTGCCGCCCGGGCCCCGGACGGCGACCGAGATGAGCCACCAGTGCGTCAGGACGATGAAGCCGCCGATGCCCCAGATGAAATGATCCCACAGCCACAGCCCCGCGCGGTGCAACTGGCGGAGCCGTGTCTTCACCCGTTCGGCGGTCGCCGGGGCGTACTGCTCCCAGCGGTGCGTGACCGGGTTGAAGCGTGTGTGCCGCAGCCAGCGCGGGCAGCGCAGCAGGTAGAAGAGTTCGTCGAACCCGCCCACGCTCCACCGCCGCCGCTGGTTCCAGAAGGACTGATATGTCCGCCGGAAACTCTCGCCCGCCGGAACGGCTTCGAGCAGGAAGACCGGCACCATCCGGGTCTTGTTTCGGACGCCGTTCATCATCCCGAACTGGCCGATGATCAGGCGCGCGTCCTCGGTCAGCGTCGTCTCGTCCCAGGCGAATCCGGTCTGCGCCTCGATGAACTGCGAGAGCGTCGCGGGCACGACGACGCCCGACCCAGCCTGTAGGTCGGGCTTGAGCCGCCGCCGCGTGCTGCGCGCCCACTTGCCGACCGCGCCGATGGCGTCGGCGAAGGCGATGAACTTCGAGTACCAGCCGCCGTTGTAGAAGTTGGCCGTGGGGATCGAAGTCATCTGTAAGAGCGCGGGCGGGTGGTCGCCGCGCCGTATCTCGCGGGCGGCGGCCGCGAGCGCGTGGGCGGGCAGCAGTGAGTCGGCGTCGATGATGACGAAGTAGACGTTCTCCGGCTCCGCGAGCAGCCCCTCGGCCCTGATCTGGCGGAAGGCCGCGTTCAGCGCGCCGGGCTTGAACCCGCGGTTGCGCGGATCGAGGTGCCTGACGTGCGGGTGGTTCAGCTCGCCGGCGAGTTGCCGAATCACCTCTTGCGTCGAGGGGGTCAGCGCCGCGGCCGTGCGTTGCATGGCGTCCGCGTCCGGCCATTCGGCTTTGACGCTCGGGCCTGCCAGCCGCCGGCACAGGCGCTTGCCGACCCGCGCCAGCCTGCGTGTGCCGACGACCTGGCCGACCAACTGGGCTTCGAGATCGCCCCGCTCGCACACGTCGGCGCGCCCGAGCAGGCGCACGAAATCGTCGGCCGTCCGCGCAACCCGCGCCTCAAGCCGCCGGAGTTCAAGCTCGATCACACGCGCCTCGCGGCCCCGTAGCTGCAAGGGGGCCAACACGTCCGCCGCGTAAACCGCCTCCCTGTCGGCCGCGCGCAGGAGTCGGAGCAAGAGGTCTTCGAGCACCAGCGACCAGACGCCCGGCTGCGTTAAGAACCCGCGCAAGCTGCCGGCGGCGACTTCGGCGCTCCACGCTTCCAGCGTGCCCAGCTCCTGACTGCGGCAGCGCCAGAAGAAGGGCAGCAAACTGTCGGGCGGAGACCCGGCGCGGGCGACGCCCTGCGGGCCTCCGAGCAGCTTCTTCACGCGCGCGTCTTTTTTAAGCTGTTCGGAGTGCTCCGTGATGGCCCAGATGTAATAGCGCTCTTCGGGGTAGTCCTGGTGCGCCGCCGCCTTGAGCACAGGCCCGATGCTGTCCCCCGCTTCGTAAGCGGCGATCAGGATGTGGAACGTGGGCAGCTCGCCGGGCGGAAGCGACTCCCGCACGGCCGCCTTATTCGGGTGACACTCCCGCAGGAGGCGGAAGGTGCTGGCCGACCAGTAGAGCGCTTGCGCCATCCGGCGGTAAAAGAAGAAATAAAAACAGAGGACGCCGCCCCACAGTAAGGACAAGTCCGGGTCGTCAATGGTTTGCCAACAGAGTGCGAAAGAGAGCGTGACGCCCGCGGCGATAATCGCCCAGTCAACCGCGCGCCGGCGGGCGGACTCGAAATGCCGCCGCTCTCGTGCCACAACCGGGCTGTTCGGAGGAGCCATGGGCGTGCGCTTTCGTCTGAGGCGTCGCTTCTGGTGGAGGTGACACCGGCGGGACGAGGATACCGCCGGCAGAGACCCTTTGGCCGCGAAGAAAATAGTCTTCCGGCGGGCGGATGTCAATGTTTTTTACCGCCCGCGACAAACGCCCTGCGCGCGGCCGATCAAGTTCTCCCCTACACACGCCCTCGTGCGCCGCGGGCGGGCCGGAAAAACTACGGCCGCCGAGAGGCTCTTGCAGGGAGGCGGGTCAGAGCGGCGCGAGCAAGTCGGGGCGGCAACTGCGATGAGATACTGCGGGATTGGCGAACGGTTGCGCGCCGCGCGGCCTCACCCCGCCTCTCCCTGATTGGCCGAGACCTCGTCGGCCTGCGAGGTTTTAAGATAGTTCACCCGTTCGCCGGTGGCGAAGCGGAATGAGGACTCAAGCGCGGCGAACGTGTCTCGCAGGAAGCGGTCGGGGAACCCCTCGGCCTCGATGCTGTACTGCACTCCGTTACGCACCACGGAGACTCCGAACCCTCTACTCCGGTTCGGGGCCTCGTAGGCGTAGAAGATTACGTTCTCCTCGCCCGCAAACGTGCGGCCCTCCTGCACGGCAGTCACGCCCGCGCAGCCGCGGGCGCGGAGACGGTCGAGCAGGTCCGTTTTGCGCGCCGCCCGATCCGTCAAGCGGTCTTCGACCTCTTCGGCTTGCACGACGAGCGGCCCGTGTTTGGAAACGACGACACAGCCGAAGGGGGCGAGCCGCCGCCCGAAAGCCCAGCCTTCGGGGAGGATGAATGAAAACTGTAGCAGGTCGTCGCGGTAGCTCAGGAGCGGCCCGGCTTTCGGAGTAAAGCCGTCCCGGTATTTTTCAAATCGGGCAGGGTCGCGGGAAAAATCCCCCGGCCGCCGGACGCTGCCGCGCGCGGGCCCGCCGGCCTCGCGCCCGGCCCTCTGGTATTTCAGCGCCGCCGCTACCGCGGGGGCTGACGCCCCGACCCTTTCCAGCATGTTCACGTAGTTGCCCGCCGCGCCGCCGCCGGGCCGCTTGCCCCCGCGTAATAACTCCTTCGCAACTGAACGGGCCTGAGCGTCCGTAACGACCTCAATGGCCGGGGGGATGAAGCCGAGTTTCTGTGACAGAAGGGCGAAGACCTGGCTCGAACCGTCTGCGCCGACGACGAAGAGTGATTTGTGCGGATACTGGAACGCGAGGATGGTTTCTTCCAGCACGGCGGGGGTCGCGACGCGCGTGTCAACCACTATGAGCGGGGACGTGTCCATCAATTCAAACACGACCGCTTCCCACGAAGTTCCGCCGAGCGCGCGACCGTCGGTCTGACGCACGTCAATGTTGAGTAAACGGCCCGCACCTACCTTCCTGGCGTCCAGCAGGTGTGTGAGACGCAACAGGGGAATCGCCCAGTTGAGGTCTCCCCGCAGGGGGCTGATCTCGGGCCGGGACGCCCCGAGCAGGAGAATACTCGGCGGCAGGCAGGCGTAACTAAGAAACATGAGCGACACGGCGAGGCAGGCTCCGAGGGGCAGACGGGGCAAGTACCCCGGAAGGAGAACCGTCCCGAACGACGCCAGGGTGCCGAAAATGCTCGCCGCGAAGAGACTCCGCTTGGCCGTCCGCAGCGAGTTGAAGACGGTGCGCTCCACCAGGAGCAGCGGGATGTTCCGGTAAGCCCTGAGCGTGCGTACCCACTGAAATATCACCAACGCCGAACAACCACCTGCGGCGCACACGTTAAGCCAAAACATGCTCTACCTCTGGTCGCGGGTCATGCACAACGTGCAACAGATGAAGCATGATGCACGTCTCGGATGAAGAATGACGCAGGGCGCGCTGCCGCCAGGCCCCGCGCGCGGGCGCGTGCCCGGCCTCGCGGCCGGATGGAAAGTTGAAACCCGACGCCGCCCGATCTCTGTCATTCGACCCAACGGAAGATTACGTTGAGTACAAGGACGCCGGTTACGACGGCGGCGAGTATGAGAAGGCCCTTGGGCATCCCCAAAGCCCACACCGATAAAAGGCATAAGACGGAGAGCGCGGCCATGGATTGACGTTTGGGCATCACGTACTCCTTTGTTGCCGTTCTGAGGTTGAGCGAATGCCGCGGTTGACCGCCCGGCCATTGCGGCCGCGGTAGCACTGAAGCGACTAAGTCCGGCCTCGGCGATTGGTGGGCCGCGCAGCCTGCGTCGCTCGGCGGCTCAATCGTCGAACTTAAGCGAGGCCACGATGGCCTGCACCTCGTCCTCGTATCCTGCCGCCGCCGTCCACTGCACGACGTATTCCAGATCGTTATGGAGGATGGTCAGCAGCCCCGCTTTGTGGAGCTGCGGCGCGCCGCCGACCACGCGCCGGGTCGAGCATTCCCCGCAGACGGCATTCGGTTCGCCGGCAACCGCGACGGCGCTCGTCACGCGATAGTCCCCGACCCGTTCCGGCACTCCGGCGAGGAAAGCCCGGAGCGCGTCGGCCCGCGCCTCCCTCGTCCGCAAGTCCGTCGGCCCGACGGAAACGTTGAGCGTCGCCTTGTGCGTCTTGTGAGAAACAGCTACCTGCCCGCCGGTGCTTGAGAACTCCGAGACGAGCCTTTGTACCACCCACCCCGCCGGGACGGTCAGAGAGAAACCGTACTCCGCGTTGGCGTACCTGTGCGCGCCGTCGGCCCCGGCCCGGCGCTCGGCGATTAGGTCGAGAAGCCTGTTGGTTGCGTCCATGGACTCGCTCGCACGACCCCTGCGGCAATATATCGCCAGCGCGTGTTCAAGCGCCTCCTCGGCGAGCGACAGGTCGCCGCTGTCGAAATAGAGTTTGCCCAGCGACGCGTACACCGGGGCCGAGTCGTTGACGCGGCCGAGGTCGGAATAAATCTCGATGGCCGCGTTGAACATCCCCGGGTCAGAAGATGGAGAACTTGATGGTTAGGTATTTCTTGGGGTTCTGGCGGAAGTCGTAGAGCAGTTTGACGGACTCGGCGGAGAGTTGGTTGACGTTGTTGTAGAGTTGTTCGTCGGTGACGAGCTTGCCGGCGGTGCCTTCGCCGCGCTGGATGCCGGCGACGACCGTGTCGATGCGCTCGGCCGTGGTGTTGAAGCGCGCGATGGCGGCGCGGGCGTCGTTGTAGAGCGCCTCGTCCGTGAGCAGCCGCCCGGCCGTGCCGCGCCCGGCGCGGATGTCGGTCGTGATGGCGGTGATGTCGTCGGCGGCGCGGTTCAGGCGCGCGATGGCGGCGCGGGCGTCGTTGTAGAGCGCCTCGTCGGTCAGCAGCCGCCCGGCCGTGCCGCGCCCGCGGCGCAGGTCTTCCGAGATGGACTTGAGCTGGAGGCTCACGTCGTTGAGGTTGTTGTAGAGCGCCGGGTCGTTGACGAGCCGGCCCGCCGTACCTTGCCCCGTCCTGATCTGCCCCATCAGGTCTTGCGTCTCGCGCACCGTGCGGTTCAGGTTGTCGTAGAAGGCCTCGTCGTTGACGAAGCGGCCGAGCGTGCCTTGGCCCTTGTTGATCTTGTCGGTGATCTCGTTGAACTGCTGGCTGAGCCGGGTGAGTTGCTGGACGAGGTCGTTGCCGTTGGCGGTGAGCTGGTCGAAGCCGGCCGACTGCGTCGAATCCAACTCCGTGCCCTCGCGCACAGGCTCGCCGAGGTTCGAGCCGGGCAGGATGTTGATGATCTTGTCGGAGCCGAGCAGCGACGGCGAGGTGAGCTGCGCCTTCGAGTCGGTGCGGATCAGTTCGGTGACGGGCCGGCCGTTGACCTTGTTGTCGAGCGAGAGGGTCGTCTCGACGCGCCGGTTCGGATCGCTGTCACTGGGCAGCAGCCGCACCTCGTCCACCTTGCCGACGCGGACGCCCGCGAGGCGCACCTCCGCGCCGGGGCGCAGCCCGTCGGCGCTGGCGAAGCGCGCGCGCACGTGCAGCTTGCGCGCGAACGAGATGTCGCCCGACGCGTTCAGGATCAGCAGGATCAGCACGACGACCGAGATGATGACGAGCAGCCCGACGCGCACTTCGCGCAGGCCGATGGTCTGTTTCGCTGGAGGCATAGGTTAAGTAGTCAGCAGTCAGTAGCCAGTAGGCGTTGCGCCAGCCTCGACCCTTACGGGGCGGCGGCGCGTCGCAACCGGGAAGTCAGACCAAACAACTCCTGCTTCGGGAACGCATCGGTAAAACGGTAAACCCCAAGCACCCAGGCGTGCGCCTTCTTCCCCAATTCTACATCCTGGAACGTCTCGGCAGCCATCGCCGTCATGTCCCTGCCGGCTACCGGCTACTGACTACTGGCTACTTCCCCCTGAGGAAGCGTTTGATGTAGGGGTCGTCCTGTTTCTTCAGTTGCTCGTCGGTGCCGCTGAAGATGATCTGCCCGCTGCGGATCATCATGATCTTGGTGTTGGTCAGGCAGAGCTTCTGCCCCTCCTCCTCGAAGATGACCTCGCCCTCGTCGTTGACGGCCGCGTACTCGCTCGTCAGGTACTCGACGTTGTTCATCTCGTGCGTGACGAACATCGAGGACACGTCTTCGAGGTCGCGCAGCTTGATGGCCAGTTCGCAGATGGTGCGCGCCGTCGGCGGATCAAGCCCGGCGGTCGGCTCGTCGAACATGACGATGGACGGGCCGCCGACGAGCGCGCGGGCGATGCCGACGCGGCGGCGCATGCCGCCCGACAGCTCCGCCGGCATCTTGTCAATCGCGTCTTCGAGGTTGACGAACCGGAGCATGCGCCGCACCTCCTGCTCGACCTCGTCCTCGGGCACGCCCTGCTCGTGCAGCCGGTAGGCCACGTTGTCGTAGACCGAGAGCGAGTCGAAGAGCGCGCCCTCCTGGAAGATCATGCCGATGTTCTTGCGCACCCGCATCATCTCGTTCTCGTCGTAGTCGGTCACGTCCTCGCCGTTGACGATGACGCGCCCCGCGTCCGGCTTCAAGAGGCCGAGCACCAGCTTGATCGTCGTGGACTTGCCCGTGCCCGACCCGCCGAGGATGATCTTGGTCTCGCCCTTCATCACCTTGAAGGAGAGGTTGTCGAGAATCGTGCGGTCGCCGAAGCTGAGCGTCACGTCGCGGAACTCGACGGCGGGGATGGCGCGCGCGTCGTCCTCGATCTCCTGGAAGGTGGACTCGGCCGCCGCCTCGCTGACGCGGTTGTCGGCGTCGGTCTGGTGCGGCGCGTCGGTCGCGTGCTGCGGCGCGTCCGTGTCGGTGGTCGTGGCCATAAAGGGTCAGCGGCCGGCGCTACTTGCCCGGCATGTCCAGAATAACCTGAAGCATCTTCGCGAGGAAGAAGTCCGCGACGATGACGAGGATCGAGGCGGTGACGACCGCCGAGGTCGTCGAGCGCCCGACGCCGACCGTGCCGCCCTCCGTGCTCAAGCCCTTGTTGCACGCGACGCTGCCGATGATGGCCGCGAAGACGACCGGCTTGATGACGCCGCCGATGATGTCGTCGGTCGTGATGCCGTGGCGCACCGAGGCGAAGAACGTCGCCAGCGGCATCCCGTAGAGACCCGAAGAGACCGCGCCGCCGCCGACGATGCCGACCACGTCCGCCACCACGGTCAGCAGCGGGAGCGTGATGACGAGCGCCACCAAGCGCGGCGCGACCAGCTTGCGCACCGGGTCTGTGCCGAGCGCGCGCATGGCGTCGATCTGCTGCGAGACGACCATCGAGCCGAGTTCGGCGGCGATGGCCGAGCCGACGCGCCCCGTACACATCAAGGCCGTGAGCACTGGCCCAAGCTCGCGCACGAGCGAGAGCGCGACGAGGTAGCCGGTCTGATCGGCCGCGCCGTAGTACTTGAGCGTTGGGTAGGTTTGCAGCGTGAGCACGCCGCCGGTGAAGAAGCCGGTCAGGATGATGATCGTCAGCGAGCCGACGCCGATCACGTCCGCCTGCGTGATCATCTCGACGAGGTAGGCGGGCCGGCGGAACAGGCGGCGCGCGGCGCGCGCCACCAGCAGACTCGTCTCCTGTACTTCGAGCAGGGAGCGGATGGCGATGTTCATCAGCGGGCTTTCGGGCGCGGCCGCCCAGACCCCGCGCGGCGCGCGTCGGGTCGGCTGGCCTGCGCCTTCGGAGACTCAAACTGCGTCCGACGTGAACGAGCGAGTAATCATGCGCAAAAAACGGCCGGGGCGTCAAGAGAACAAGGAAGGCAAAAGGCAAAAGGCGAGGGGCAAAAGGCAAAAATTAAAGACAAACCGGAGGGAAAGGCGCGACCCGCCCCTCCGATTTGTCTCTCTAACTTTTGCCTCTTGCCTTCCCGTTAGGGCCGGCGGTTGGCGTTGGGGAACTGGCGGGGGAGGCGGCCGGGCGCGTCGTCGCCGGGCAGGCGGCGCGGGCGTTGCTGGTCGCGCTGGCGTTGGCGCTGGCGCAGGATGCGGAAGGCGCGCAGTTGTTCGGGCGTGAGTATCTGGCGAATCTTCAGTTCGGTCTGGGCGTTGAGGCGGATCATCTCGGCCTGCGCCGTGCCCAACTCGCGCGTGCGCTGCTCGATGAGCGCCTGATCGGGATTCTCCGCGTAGATGGCCTGGTTGAGCGCGCGGCGTGCGAGACGCACGCGCACCTGCGCCGCGCTTACGTCGGCGCGGGTCTGCTCCGCGAGGGCGGCGAGCTGGGCGCGTTGTTCGGGCGTCAGGTTGAGCGCGTCCATCAAGCGGCGGTCGCGGTCGGCGGGGCGCTCGCGCGGCTCGCCGGGCCGGTCGGGCCGCGGCTCGGTCTGTTGCGGCGCGGCCGCGGCGGGCGCGTTCTCGTTCTGCGCGCGCGCCTGCGGGCCGAGCGCGGCGCACAAGAGCAACAGCAGAACGAGCCAGCGCGCGCCGCCGAAGAGTTTGAGGGCCAGTCTGTTCACGATCCTTTTAACCTCCGTCGCACTCCGCGTGCGACGACCTTGCGCTCAGTCGCGTTTGCCCGGCGGCGCGTTCCTGTCTGCGCTCACTTCCGTGAGCAGGTCTGAGAGGCGCAAGCCTTCGTCGTCCGGCTCGGAACTGGCCAACTGCGGCCGCGCCGTCAGCCCGCGGCGCGACTGACTCGCCGGGACGGCGCGCGGCCCGCGCTGACTGAACGCGACGAGCTGCCGCTGGGCCGCGCGCGCGTCGCTCAGACTCGCCGTCAGCGACGCGACCGACTGCTGCGTCGTCGCAAGCTGCGCGCGGGCTTCATTAAGTTCGCGCAACGCCGCGTCGCGCTCGGCCGTCAGGCGCGCAACGTCGGCCTGCGCGTCGTGCGCCGCCGGCTGCACGGCGACTTGGGGCGCGTCCGGCTGCGGCTGATTCGTGTCGCGCAGCAGGTGCGTCTTGAAGGCGACGCCGCCGTCGTCCCAACGCAGTTCCGCGTTGACGACCGCGAGCGCGGCGAGCGCGCACAGGGCGAGCGCCGCGGCGACCGAACCGGCCCGCGCCCACGCGGGCGCGAGCGTGAAGAACGCACGCAGCGCGGCGCGCAAAGAAGGGCGCGGCGCGGCGTCGTGTCTGTCAAAGGCCACGTTGACCGACGCGGCGTCTGCGGTGGGGTGTTCGTTAGGCGCGAACGCGGGCAGGGCGACGGCCGCGGCGCGCGCCGACACTTCGGCGTGCCATTCGCCGACCGACGCGCGCACCGCGCCGAAGGCCGCCAACTCGTCGCGGCACGCGGCGCAGGCGCGCAGGTGTTGCTCGATGCCGCGCCGCTCGGCCGCCGTCGTCTCGCCGTAGAGGTAGCCGACCAACTCTTCGGCGCGTTCGCACTTGTTCATGTCTGCCATGTCACACCACCTAACTGACGCGCGTCAGGCGCGCGCGGCCTCCGCGCTGAACTTTTCCAGCCGCAGGCGCAACTGTCTGAGCGCCGTGTAGAGCCGGCTCTTGACCGTGCTCAGCGGCACGTTCAGCGTGTCGGCGATCTGCTGGAACGTCAGCTCCTCGAACTCCTTCAAGACGAGCACCTCGCGTAACTCCGGCGGCAACGCCTGCACGGCGCGGCGCACGGCCGCCGCCCGCTCGCGCCCTTCCGCCAGGCGCGCGGGCGACTCGTGCGCGGGCGCGGCGAACTGCGCGCCGCTCGCTTCCGCCTGCCCTTCGAGCGAGGTCTCGCCGCGCACCTTCGCGCGGCGCTGGCGCGTGATGCACTGGTTGACGGCGATGCGGTGCAGCCACGAAGAGACTTTGGCCTCGCCGCGGAAGTACGCCAGGTTGCGGTAGGCGGCGATGAAGGTCTCCTGCGTGGCGTCGCGCGCGTCCTCTTCGCGGCCGAGGATGCCGTAAGTGAGCGCGAAGATGCGGCGCTCCCAGCGGCGCACCAGTTCGCCGAAGGCGTCTGGGTCGCCCGCGAGCGCCCGCTCCACGATCTGCTCGTCGGTCGTTCCGGCCGTCTCCATGCAAGTCCCGCGAGGGCTGCGGCGGCCCCGCCCCTGCCATTTCCGCCGCGCACCCGTTCATTTAGACGCCACGCGCCCCGCCCCGGCCGATATTATTACAGCCGACCGCCGGCAGCCACCGGCGGGCGAGCCTGTACGGAATGAGGACAAGTCCGCCGCCTGCGTCGCCGCAACACGTTTTTTGCCGCCGAAAACGCCCCCCGCCGACGCCCGACTGCAAATAATTAGCGGCGGGGATTCGTTCCCCTCCGGCGGGGACTGAATTACCGCCGGAGGGAACTCACTCCCCGCCGGACGGGACTGGCCCCCCGCCGGAGGGCACTCAGTCCCCGCCGGAGGGGACTCACTCTCCGCCGTCCGGCCCTGAGTCCCCGCCGGAGGGAACTCGCCGCCCGCCGTCCGGCGCTCAGTTCCCGCCGTCCGCCGCCTGTCACGCTTACGTCGAACCGACGTTAACATCGAGTTCACAAAGTTCTTAACTGTGCCCTCTGTGTTAAAAACGGCCACGCGCCACACTCAACCTGAACCTGACCCAATACCGACGACACTTAATCGTTGACAGGCTTTCTGCCGGCCGCTTAGTATGAAATTGACCCTGCCGGCCGCACGGTCGCCCCGTTCGTCCCAACTGCTTGCCCGTTAACTCACCCGTCCGACCCTTGACCGACACAGACGCGGCCGGCGCTCGCACTTAACCCGCAAAAGGAGTTCGTTCCCCAATGCTCATCATCTGGAGAGGTCTGGGCATCCTCGTGCCCTTACTGACTGCCGGCGTCATCTTCCTCGTGAAAGCGGCCACCGACGCGCTGTTCGGCGCGGGCTGCTTCGACGCGCACGGGCTGCCGAAGCTGCTCGGCTTCTGGTGCGCGGCGGCGTTCATCTGGCTGTTCGGCGCTATGCTGGACGACGACCACAGCTTCTTCTTCATCCCGGTCAAGTACTGGGCTTTCATCCTAGCCTTCTTCGGTCTCGTCGCGCTGTTCCTGTAAACCCCGGCCATGCCCGAAACAATCAAGCGCGTCCGCCTGCTCTACATCGTCCTCGGCACGCTGCTCGTGGTCGGCCTCCTGCCGTTGGGCCTGGAAGGCTGGCTGCTGTCGAGTCGCAGCGCGGCGGAGTTGCGCTCGGTCGAGGGGCGCTACCAGGCGCAGCTCGTGCAGGACAAGGCGCGGCAGATCGAGTTATACGGCCAACGCTACCGCGACGTGGTGACGGGCCTCGCGCGCGCCTTCGAGCTGGCGGGCGGCGTCCACACGGTCAGCGAGGCGGGCGGCGACGCGCGCTTGCAACGCGCCGTGGGCGACGACCCGAACGTCATCGCGCTCTCGATTCAACCCGTGGGCGGCGTGCCGCACGTCGCCTACCGGACGGACGTGATCGGGCGCGAGGAGTTGGACGAGCGCGTGGGCGAGGCGCTGGCGCGCATGACGGGGCGCGGCGTCGTCATCCTGCGCCCGCACCTGATCCGTTCGAGCCAGGAGATGGCCCTGACCATCGCCGCACCCGTGATGGGCGGGGCGTCGGGCGAAGAGGTCGTGGCCGCGGTCGCGGCCGTCATCTCGTTCCAGGAGGTCTTCAAGTCTGTGCAGCAGCCCACGTCGCAGAGCGAAAGGGAACTGCTCGACCGGGGCTTGCCCGTCATCTTCGTCGTGGACGCGCAAGGCCGCGCCGTGGCGCACCCGGAGGCGCGCGTCGCCTACGCCGAACGCTCGATGCTTGAACTGAAGGTCGTGCAGGACTGGACGGAGACCGGCTCGCAGGTGCAGTCCATGTTGGAGCCGTTCACGGTCGAGCGCGACGGGCGGCGCAACGAGATGCTCGGCTCTTACGCGACCGCTGAACTTGATCGAGACTCGCGGCTCGGCGTCATCGCCATCCAGGACGAGAGCGCGGCGCTGCGCTCGGTCACGGAGATGCGCCGGCAGACGCTCATCATCAGTCTGCTCGCGGCCACGTTCGCCCTGCTCATCGGCTTCCTGTTCGCCAAACAGTTGACGCAGCCGGTGCGCGATCTGGCCGAGGCGGCGCAGCGCATCGCGGGCGGCAACTTCGCGCAGCGCATCGAGGTGCGCAGCCGGACGGAGTTGGGCGCGCTCGGCGACTCGTTCAACCAGATGACCGATCAGCTTGAGCACTACATCGAAGACCTGCGCCGCGCGGCGGAAGAGAACCGCGCGCTCTTCCTCGGCACGGTCAAGGCGCTGGCCGCCGCCATCGACGGCAAAGACCCGTACACGCGCGGGCACTCGGAGCGCGTCGCGCGCTTCTCCATCGCCATCGCCGAGCGCATGAACCTGCCCGACGACGAGATCGAGAAGCTGCGCGTCAGCGCGCTCTTACACGACGTGGGCAAGATCGCGATTGACGACAAGATTCTCAAGAAGCCGGCGGCGCTCACGGACGAGGAGTTCGAGATCATGAAGCAGCACCCGCAGAAGGGCTTCAAGATCATGTCGCAGATTCCCGCCATGCGCGACTTCCTGCCGGGCATGTACATGCACCACGAGATGATCAACGGGCAGGGCTACCCGCAGGGCCTGAAGGGCGAAGACATCCCGGTGCAGGCGCGCATCGTCTCGGTCGCCGACACCTTCGACGCGATGACGACCGACCGCCCCTACCAGAAGGCTCTGCCGCTCGCCGACGCCCTCGCCCGCATCTCCTCCTTCGTCGGCACGCGCTACGACGCCGACGTGGTCGCCGCCCTCATCGCCGCCTGCGACGCCGGCCAGATCGCGCCCGGCCGCGCCCGCCTCAAGCCGCGCCCGCCCAGGGACGCGCCCCCGCCCGTCGCGCCCGTGCCCGAACAACCCGTCGCGGTCTGACGTTATTCTTAACTCCGTAGAGCAGTTGGCGCATGAGTTGACCAGGCACGCCGCCGCCGGGAGCGCGGGCATCCCTGCCCGCCATGAGCGCGAATGCGCGAATAAGAAGTAACGGCGGCACTCAACATCGAGTGCCGCCGTTACTTCGTGAGCG
>DASVPY010000097.1:0-2130 GCA_036389395.1 Pyrinomonadaceae bacterium | reverse complement strand
CAACTACAGCGGCACGGCGTTCACCAACTACTACGGCACGCAGATCTTCATCTTCGACAAGCAGGCCGCCTACGCCGGCACGCTCTCCAGCGTCTCGTTCTTCGACGCGCCCGTGTCCGGCTGCACCGCGCCCTTCGAGGGGCAACTCGGCTGCGGCTTCACGATGGCCCCGACCGTCAACGAAGAGAACACGACGCCCGTGATGTACATGGCCGAGGACTGGGACAACATCGCGGGCCAGCTCCGCCTGACCAAGATCACGGGCACGCCCTCGGCCCCCGTGCTCACCGTCGGCACGCAGTTCCCGCAGTCGCCCTTCTCGTGGCAGTTCAACGCCGCGCGCATCGCCACGAGCGGCGGCTACGCGCCGCAGAAGGATCAGATCGCCTTCGCGCCTTCGACGCAGCGGCTGATGACCAACGACTCGCGCATCCAGAACGCCGTGCTCCGCAACGGCACGCTCTGGACGACGCATACCGTCATGCTCGCCGCCACCCCGACGCCCGCGGGCGTCGGCTACGGCACGACGAACCCGGACATCCGCTCCGGCGTGCAGTGGTGGAAGATCGACCCGACGATTGAGACGGGCCTCGCCACCCCGCCGCTCGACCGCGGGCGCATCGAAGACCCGACCGCCGACAACTGCCACAACGGCGCGGCCGGGCATCGCACGACCGGCACGTGCCTCGGCGTCGCTAATCAGGTCGGGCAGTTCTACGCCTTCCCGAACATCTCGGTGAACGTCAACAACGACGTGCTCATCGGCTTCTCGCAGTTCTCGCCCCTGACCTACCCGAGCGGCGGCTACGCCTTCCGCGCCAGCGCCGACGCGCCGGGCACGTTCCGCGACCCGGTCGTCTACCGGCCCGGTCAGGCCAACTACAACATCGGCGCGGGCACGGGCAACACCACGGGGCGGCAGAACCGCTGGGGCGACTACAGCGCCGCGCAGACCGACCCGCTCAACGACACCGACTTCTGGACGCTCCAGGAGTACGGCGGCACGCGCCGCGACTTCGGCATCGGCATCGCCGGCGCGTGGGAGACCTACTGGGCGCAGGTGCGGCCGACGACGACCGCGCCCTCGACCGCCGGCACGCTGCGGATCAGCGAGTTCCGCCTGCGCGGGCCGCAGGGCGCGCGCGACGAGTACGTCGAACTCTACAACCCCGGCGCGACATCGCTAATCATCAGCACGACCGACAACTCCGAGGGCTGGGCGCTGGCGACCAACAACGGGACGACCACCGCGGGCATCATCGTCATCCCGAACGGCACGGTCATCCCGGCGGGCGGCCACCTGCTCGTGACCGACAACTCGGAGTCCAACACCGTCCCCGTCACCACGACCTACAGCCTGACCGGCTACGCCGGCAAGACCAACCCGGCCACGCTCGTGCGCGGCGCGGACGGCGACCTCGGCTGGAGCTTCGACATCGCGGACAACGTCGGCGTCGCGCTCTTCAACACCGCGACCGTGGCGAACTTCAGCGCCTCGACGCGGCAGGACTCGGCCGGCTTCGCCTCCTTGCCCGCCGGCTCGCTCTACAAGGAAGGCAACGGCATCCCGGCGGTCGCCACCACGACGCCCGCCGGCCAGATCGCCTTCCACCGCACGCAGCAGAGCACGGGCGTCCCGCAGGACACCAACGCCAACGAGAACGACTTCCAGTTCATCGACTCGGCGCTTGAGACGCTCGGCACGACGCCGTACCTGGGCGGCGCGGGGCCTGAAAACCTCGAAAGCCCGATCCAGCGCAACGCGACGATCAAGCCCAGCTTGATCGATCCGGGTTGCAACGCCACGGCGGTCAACCCGGCCAGCCCGACCGCCTGCGTCCGCGAGCGCAACACCACGCCCGTCACCAACGGCGCGCTGGGTACGCTCACGATCCGCCGCCGGTTCACCAACCAGACCGGTCAGGCCGTCCCGCGCCTGCGCTTCCGCGTCGTGGACGTGACGGGGCCGACCAACCAGCCGCCGGGCACGGCCGACCTGCGCGTGCTCTCGTCGGCGACCGTCACGGCCTCGCTGTCGGGCGGCGGCACGACGACGATCCAGGGCTTGACCCTCGAAGAGCCGCCGACGCAGCCCAACGGCGGCGGCAACAACTCGTCGCTCAACGCCGG
>DASVPY010000096.1:0-2142 GCA_036389395.1 Pyrinomonadaceae bacterium | reverse complement strand
CAACTACAGCGGCACGGCGTTCACCAACTACTACGGCACGCAGATCTTCATCTTCGACAAGCAGGCCGCCTACGCCGGCACGCTCTCCAGCGTCTCGTTCTTCGACGCGCCCGTGTCCGGCTGCACCGCGCCCTTCGAGGGCAAGCTCGGCTGCGGCTTCACGATGGCCCCGACCGTCAACGAAGAGAACACGACGCCCGTCATGTACATGGCCGAGGACTGGGACAGCCAGGATGCGCAGCTCCGCCTGACGAAGATCACAGGCACGCCGTCAGCGCCGGTGCTGACCGTGGGCACGCAGTTCCCGCAGTCGCCATTCTCGTGGCGCTTCAACGCCGCGCGCATCGCGACGAGCGGCGGCTACGCGCCGCAGAAGGACTCACTCACGTTCACGCCCAGCACCCAGCGGCTGATGACCAACGACTCGCGCATCCAGAACGCGGTCTTGCGCAACGGCGCGCTCTGGACGACGCACACCGTCATGCTCGCCGCCACCCCGACGCCGGCCGGCGTCGCGGTTGGCGGCACTGCGAACCCGGACATCCGCTCCGGCGTGCAGTGGTGGAAGATCGACCCGACCATTGAGACCGGTCTCGCCACCCCGCCGCTCGACCGCGGCCGGCTCGAAGACCCGTCGGCCGACAACTGCCACAACGGCAACGGCGGCCACCGCACGACCGGCACGTGCCTCGGCGTCGCCAACCAGGTCGGGCAGTTCTACGCCTACCCGAACATCTCGGTGAACGTCAACAACGACGTGCTCATCGGCTTCTCGCAGTTCTCGCCCTTGACCTACCCGTCGAGCGGCTACATGCTGCGGCGCTCGACCGACGCGGCGGGCACGTTCCGCGACCCGGTGGTCTACCGGCCCGGTCAGGCGAACTACAACATCGGCGCGGGCACGGGCAACACCACGGGGCGGCAGAACCGCTGGGGCGACTACAGCGCGGCCCAGACCGACCCCACAAACGACGTAGACTTCTGGACGATCCAGGAGTACGCCGGCACGCGCCGCGACTTCGGCATCGGCGTCGCCGGCGCGTGGGAGACCTACTGGGCGCAGGTCAGACCGTCCACGGCCGCGCCTTCAAACGCCGGCACGCTGAAGATCAGCGAGTTCCGCCTGCGCGGGCCGCAGGGCGCGCGCGACGAATACGTCGAACTCTCTAACCCCGGCGCGACGCCCATCGTGGTGAACACGACGGACAACTCCGAGGGCTGGGCGCTGGCGACCAACAACGGGACGACCACCGCGGGCATCATCGTCATCCCGAACGGCACGGTCATCCCCGCGAACGGCCGCTTGCTCGTGACCGACAGCGCGGAGAACAGCGCCGTGGGCCTGGCCGCGACCTACAGCCTGTCGGGCTACGCCGGCAAGACCAACCCGGCCACGCTCGTGCGCGGCGCGGACGGCGACATCAACTGGAGCTTCGACATCGCGGACGACAGCGGCGTCGCCATCTTCCGGACGGCGAACGTGGCCAACTTCAGTGCCGCGACGCGCATGGACGCCGCCGGCTTCAACGTCCTGCCCGCCGGCTCGCTCTACAAGGAAGGCGTCGGCATCCCGGCCATCTCGACCTCGACGCCTACGGGGCAATACGCCCTCTACCGCGACCTGCGCGGGACGGGCTCGCCGCAGGACACCGACGCCAACGAGAACGACTTCCTACTCGTGGACACCGCAGTCGAGTCGCTCGGCACCGCGCCGAGCCTGGGCGCGCCCGGGCCTGAGAACCTCGAAAGCCCGATCCAAAGCAACGCCACGATCAAGCCTTCGCTGGTTGACCCCGGCTGCAACACGACGGCCGTCAACCCGGCCAGCCCGACCGCCTGCGTCCGCGAGCGCAACACCACGCCCGTCACCAACGGTAGCCTGGGCACGCTCACGATCCGGCGGCGGTTCACCAACCAGACCGGTCAGGCCGTCCCGCGCCTGCGCTTCCGCGTCGTGGAAGTGACGACGCTGTTCAGCCCCGGCTACGGTCTCGGCAATCAGGCCGACCTGCGCGTGCTCTCGTCGGCGACCGTCACGGCCTCGCTGTCGGGCGGCGGCACGACGACGATCCAGGGCTTGACCCTCGAAGAGCCGCCGACGCAGCCCAACGGCGGCGGCAACAACTCGTCGCTCAACGCCGG